>NZ_JACIBG010000001.1:0-1048127 GCF_014195185.1 Variovorax atrisoli
ATACGGGGTGTTGAGGTCGGGCAAGCCCTTCGATGTGAACCATCATCCCAAGGCAGTCTGTAGTTGACAGGCAGAACGGTGTCTTTATTTCGCTGCGGGGAGCACCCGACGCCCTGTGCACATGGGCGCTCTGCGGATGCCGGCCGCACGGGCGCTGCGCTCATCGATCACGACGATGGGGTGCCTTGCGCAGCGAAATAAAGGAGGAGGCCGAAGGCCGGGGGACATTCGCGGAGCAAGGTACCCCGTCGGCGTGATCGCGCCCCGAACGACAGTGCCGATTCAGGTCCCCGCGGGCGCAGGTGCGGGCTCGGCCAGCAGCGCCTGGATCTTCTTCTCGGTCGTGCCGTAGCTGCCCTCGCCGAAGTGCGAGTAGACGATCTTCCCCTGCTTGTCGATCAGGTACACGGCGGGCCAGTACTGGTTCCGGAATGCCTTCCAGGTACCGTAGCCGTTGTCCTGCGCCACGGCGTGCTTGATCTGCAGGCGCTCGATGGCGTCCTTCACGTTCTTCGTCGACTTCTCGAACGCGAACTCCGGCGTGTGCACGCCGACCACCACCAGGCCCTTGTCCTTGTACTTCTGGTTCCAGTCCTTCACGTAGGGAAGGTGGTTCAGGCAGTTGATGCAGGTGTAGGTCCAGAAGTCGACCAGCACCACCTTGCCGCGCAGTTCGCTCAGCTTGAGCGGCTGCGAGTTGAGCCAGGTGTCGATGTTCTGGAATTCGGGCGCCGCGACGGCTTCCGAAGCAGGGATGTCACCGCCGAACGGCGAGGGCGCCGCGAAGGTCAGCGTGAGCGCGGCCGCCGAGGCGGCGATGGCGACTGCGAAGTAGAGGGCGGAAGAGCGAAAGCGCATGGCGGTTCCTTCGGAAGAGTGACGGACGTTCGTCTATGAACGAAGCCGATTCTTCGCCGGGCCGCCCGTGCGTGGAGCGGATTGCGTATGCCTCTGTATCTGCGGGGCGCAGGCCGCACACTACGTTTCACACCTCGCCAGATGCGAGGGTCAATCGACCCGGATGTTGCGCGAGCGGACCAGCGCGCTCACCCTTCCGGTTTCGTCCTTCACGAATTTTGCGAAAGCCTCCGGCGTGGTTCCGGCCGGCTCCAGGCCCAGTTGCAGCAGCTTCTGCCGCACGGCAGGATCGTTGACCGCGGCCTGCACCGCCTTGCCCAGCTTCTGCACGATATCGGCCGGCGTGCCCTTGGGCAGGAACACGCCGTTCCACTCGACCACGTTGTAGCCCGGCAGGCCCGACTCGGCGAGCGTCGGCACATCGGGCAGCCCCGGCACGCGCTTGCCGGAGCTCACGCCCAGCGCGCGCAGCTTGCCGCTCTTCACATAGCTCAGCGTCGAGGCCACGTTGCCGAAGTAGGCCGACACCTGCTCGCCCATCACGTCGGTCAGCGCCGGTGCGCCGCCCTTGTAGGGCACGTGCATGAGGTTGATCTTCGCCTGCTCGTTCAGCGCCTCGCCCGCCAGGTGCGAGCCGGTTCCGCCGCCCGCCGACGCGAAGCTCAGCCTGCCCGGGTTCTTGCGTGCGTAGTCGATGAACTCCGGCACGGTCTTGTAAGGGGCGGTCGCGGGCACCACGAGGATCTGGGGCGCCGTGGCCACCAGCGAAACCGGGATGAAGTCTTTCGCCGCATCGAACGGCAGCTTGCGCAGCGATGGATTCACCGAGAACGCCGAGGCGTCGTAGAGCACGGTGTAGCCGTCGGCCGCTGCCTTGGCGACGTTGTCGGCACCGATCACGCCGCCGGCGCCCGGCTTGTTGTCGATCACGATCTGCTGGCCCAGCGCGGCACTCATCTGCTGCGCGACGATGCGCGCCGTGTTGTCGGCGCCGCCGCCTGCCGCGTAGGGCACCACCATGCGGATCGGCTTGTCGGGCCAGGCGGCCCAGCCCAGCAGGGGAACGGCGCAGGCGGTGAGCGTGGCGATGGATTTCAGGAGGAGTCGCTTCTTCATCTCGATGTCTCGGGTCTTGTGGGTCATTGAAAGTCGTAGAGCTGCGCGGGGTTGTCGACCAGTACGCGGCGGCGCGCGGCCTCGTCGGGCACCCATCGGCCCAGCAGGTCGAAGAGCTGCGCGTCGTCGGGCTTGGCCGTGCGTTCGGTGGGGTGCGGCCAGTCGCTGCCCCACACGACCCGCTCGGGCGCCTGCGTCGCCCAGGCCCGGGCGACGTCGACGGTGTCTGCGTAGCCGCCTTCGGCGCCGGCCGCGGAGTCGAGATACGCGCCCGAAAGCTTGATCCAGGTGCGGCCGTTGTCGAGCAGCCGGCTCACCACGCGGTACGCGCGGTGCGATGGCCCGTCGGGCTGCGGCAGCCGCGCCAGATGGTCGAACACCACCGTGCAGGGCAGGTGATCGAGCAGCGCCGAGTGCGCGGCGATCTGGTCGGCGCTCCAGTGCAATTGCACATGCCAGCCGAGTTCGTGAACGCGACGGGCCAGCGGCTCGACCATGGAGAAGTCCGTCGCTGCGTTCGCCGATGTGTACAGCGTGAAGCGGATGCCCCGGATGCCGCCCTCGTGCAGCTGCCTCAGCTCGGCATCGCTCACCTCGGGACGTACCACCGCCACGCCGCGCGTGCGATCTGCACCCAGCGCCTGGATGGCATCGAGCGTCACGCTGTTGTCGGTGCCGTGCACACGAGGCTGCACGATTACCGTGCGCTGCGTGCCGGTGCGCTGCTGCAGCAGGCGGTAGTCGCCGGCGGTGGCGTCGTCGAGCATCGCATCGGGCGAGCCGTGCATCGGAAAACGGCGGTCGTACACGTGGATGTGCGCGTCGCAGGCGCCTTCGGGCGCCGCGATGAGTGGCTTGCGCGTGCCGGCGCTGTGAGGCACTGCGATCTCGTCGGCCATGGCTCAGTCGCCTGCGCGTCGCTTGGCCAGCACGGCGGCCGTGTGCTGCCCCAGCGTCGGCGCCGCGAAGGGCTCGGGCCCGGGCGTGCGGCCGAAGCGCACCGGGCGGGTGAAGCCGCGATACGAGCCCAGCGTGGGGTGCGGGATGTTCGCGACCATGTCCTCGGCCAGCACCTGCTCGTTGTCGAACATGTCTTCCACGGTGCGCGCGGCGGAGCAGGGCACTTCCTCGCCGAAGATCTCTTCCCACTCGAGCGCGGTGCGCCCGGCCAGCGCGGCGCGCAGCTTCGGCACGATCTCGGCCGCGTGCTGCGCGCGCTTGCGCACCGAGTCGTAGCGCTCGTCGGCTGCAAGCTCGGCCAGGCCGACCTTGGCGCACAGCGCCTGCCAGAAGTGCGGCGTGTTGGCCGAGATGTAGATGTGCCCCTCGCGCGTGGGGTGGATGCCGGTGATGCCGCCGGAGCGCATGTCGCGCCCCACGTCCTTCGGCTCGCCCTCGGCCCACACCATGCGCGCCGACTGCATCGTGAGCGCCGAGCGCAGCAGCGACACGCCCACGAACTGGCCCTCGCCGCTCTTCTCGCGCTCGTACAGCGCCGAGGCGACGCCCGCGGCCACCAGCGCCGCGGCGTAGTAGTCGACCACCGAGCCGTAGATGATCTCGGGCGGCTCGCCGCGCTTGCCCTGCAGCGCGCACATGCCGGTCATGGTCTGCAGCACCTGGTCGTAGCCGGCCTTCTCGCGCAGCGGACCGGTCTCGCCGTAGCCGGTGACCGCGCAGTAGATGAGCCGCGGGTTCACCGCCTTCAGCTGCTCGTAGGCGATGCCCAGCCGCGGCGGCACGCTGGGCCTGAAGTTGTGCACCAGCACGTCGGCGCCGCGCACCAGCTCCATCAGCGCAGCCAGGTCCTCGGGGTTCTTGAGGTCGAGCACAGCGCCCAGCTTGCTGCGGTTCACGCCGATGAAGGCGCGGCTCTCGGCTTCCAGCGTCGAGGGGTACTTGCGCAGGTTGTCGCCGGCGGGCGGCTCGATCTTGATGACCTCCGCACCCTGGTCGGCCAGCAGCGAGCAGCCGTACGGGCCCGCGATGTAGGCGCTCAGGTCGAGCACGCGCAGGCCGCTGAGCGGGCCGGCGGGGCCCCGGCGTTCGGGCAGGCGCGTGTCGTCGGGGGCGGTGATGCTCATGGGCTCTTTCTCTTTCTTGCCGTTATCGGCGATGACGTTCAGTCGGCGGTGATGTTCTGTTGCTTGGCCAGCTTCTTCCAGCGCTCGACGTCATCGGCAATGACGGCGCCGAACTGCGCGGGCGTGAGCGGCGTGGCGATGGCGCCTTCGCGCAGGAAGCTGGCGCTGATCTCGGGCTTGGCCAGGATCTGGTTGACGGCGCCGTTCAGCTTGGCGACCACGTCCGGCGGCGTGCCCGCAGGCGCCAGCAGGCCCCACCAGAGCTCGAACTCGTAGCCGGGCACGGCGGTGGAGATCGGAGTGAGGTCGGGTGCGATGGGGCTCGGCTTCAGGCTGGTGATGCCGACCGCGCGCAGCTTGCCGGCGCGCACCATCGGCAGCAGCGAGGGGCCGCTGGAGATCAGCAGCTGCGTCTGGTTGCCGACAAGGTCGGTCACCGCCGGGCCCATGCCCTTGTACGGTATGTGCGCAATCTGCAGGTCGCCCACCTTGGCTTTGAGCAGCTCGGTGCCGAACTGGTTGACGCTGCCCGAGCCGGAAGAGGCGTAGTTGTACTGGCCCGGCTTCGCCTTGATGGCGGCGATCAGCTCGGCCGGCGTCCTGGCCGGGAACTCGTTGTTGACCGCGACGATGAACGGCCCCTTGGCGAACATCGCCACCGGCGCGAGGCCCTTGACCGGGTCGAAGGGCAGCTTCGACTGCACCGCCGCGTTGGTCGTCATGCTCGAGGACACCGCCACCAGCGTGTAGCCGTCGGGCGCGGCCTTGGCCACCTGGCCCGTGCCCGTGTTGCCGCTCGCACCGGGGCGGTTGTCGATGATGACCGGCTGCTTGAGCTGGTCGCCCAGCTCCTTCGCCACCTGCCGCGCGAAGGTGTCGTTCGAGCCGCCGGCCGGGTAGGGCACGACGATGGTGATGGTCTTGTTGGGATAGCCGCCCTGGGCGAACGCGGCGCCGGCGAATGCGGCAATCGCGACGACGGCGAGCGCTCGCGGGCGAAGGAAGGATGGGAAATGCATTTTCTTGTCTCCGGTTTCTTTTATTGATGGAAGGCAGGTCGGCCTGGAAGCAGGCCCAGGCTCAGCCTGGAAGCAGCCCCAGGCTCAACTCGGAAGCAGCCCCAGGCTGCGTGCGCTCTCGACGATGGCGCGCGCGCGGATCACGAAGGGGATGTCGATCATCTTTCCGTCGACCACATAGGCGCCGACGCCCCTGGCATCGGCCTCGCGCGCCGCCTCGACCACCTTGCGGGCATGGGCGATCTCCTCGTCGGTCGGGCGGAACACCTCGTTGGCGATGGCGATCTGGCTCGGGTGGATGCAGGTCTTGCCGAGGAAGCCGAGGTCGCGTGCCAGCTTGGCCTCGGCTCTGAAGCCCTCGGCGTCGCGGATGTCGGCGAAGGCGCTGTCGTAGGCATACAGGCCCGCCTCGCCGGCCGCGATGCGCACCGCGAACATCGCATGGCGGATCGCCGAAGGCTCGCGCCGGGCGATGCCCAGCGGCTCGAACAGGTCGCCCAGCCCCAGCTGCAGGCCCGCCACGCGCGGATGCGCCACCGCGAGCTCGGCGGCCATGCGCAGGGCGGCGGGCGTCTCGATGTTCAGCAGCAGGCCGATGGGCGCCTGCACGCCGTTGGCCCGCTCCGCGCGCTCGATGGCGTCGGCCGCGGTGCGCACGTGCGCGGGGCTCTGCGGCTTGGGCAGGTTGATCAGGTACACACCGGTGCGCGCGACCGCCGCGATGTCTTTTTCGAAGTGCGGCGTGTCCATGGCGTTGACGCGCACGATCAGCGTCTTGCGCGACGAGGCGGCCTCGCCGCCTTCGAGGAACCTGCGCACGGTCTCGCGCGCCTCGTCCTTGCGCGGCTCGGACACGGCGTCTTCGAGGTCGAGACTGATGGCGTCCGCCTCGCCGGCGAGCGCCTTGGCGAACAGCTCGGGGCGGGTGCCGGGAACGAAGAGTTTGCTTCTCATGAGGGCAGTGTCGGCAGTTCATGAGAAGAGAAAAACAGCTGTTTGCTGCGATCACATCGTAGAAAATCTATCTTCATGGAAACGGCCTACCTGCAAAGCTTTCTTCTGGTGGTGGAGTCGGGCTCGATGTCCGAGGCTGCGCGCCGGCTCGACCTGACGCCCGGCGCGGTGGCGCAGCAGATCCGCGCGCTGGAGCGCGAGCTCAACGCGCCGCTGCTCGCGCGCGCCGGGCGCACGGTGCAGCCCACCGAGGCCGGGCACCGGATGGTGCAGCGGGCGCGCACGCTGCTGCGCGAGGTGAGCGACATCAAGGCGCTGGTGGGCAGCGAGGCGGCGGGCGGCGAGCTGGTCGTCGGCACCATCAACACGGCCATGCACAGCCTGCTGCCGGACATCCTCGCGCGCTTCGTGAAGACGCATCCGGGCGCCAAGGTGTTCCTGCAGTCGGGCACCACCGCCGCGCTCTACAAGGCGATGCAGCAGGGCGAACTCGACGCGGCCGTGTGCCTGTATCCGCCGTTCGCCCTCGCCAAGACCTTCGACTGGGCGCTGCTGCGCGAGGAGCCGCTGGTGCTGCTCGCACCCGGCCGCCTCGCGCGGCGCGATCCGCACGAGCTGCTGCGCACTTCGCCGCTGATCCGCTACGACCGCAACCTCGGCGGCGGCAAGCAGGCCGACCGCTATCTGCGGGCCGCCGGCATCGTGCCGCAGGAGCGCTTCGAGCTCAGCTCGCTGCTGGCGATCGCGATGATGGTCGACCGGGGCCTGGGCGTGTCGGTCGTGCCCGATATCGCCTCGCCGCTGCTCGACGGGCAGCGCATCGTGAAGATCCCATTGCCGCTGCCTTCGGAGACGCGGCGCTTCGGGATCCTGTGGATGCGGTCATCGCCGCGGCTGAGGCTGATCCACGGCTTCGTGGAGAGCGCGGCGCTGGTCACTGCTGCAAAGGGCGAGGGCGGCGGTTCCCGCAAGCGCTAGCGTCGGCGCTCGCCGTGTCTCCTGACATCCGCGTACGCGGCCGTCGCCTGAGCAGCCCGGCCGCGACGTCGAAGCCGCGGCTCGCTCCGACTGCTGCCGCACCGGTGACCGCCAGCATCGCCACCATGTGCACCGCCACAGCCGCGAAGGCCAGCGCCAGCGAGCCTGACGCGGTGATCTCCCGGGTCGCCGGCGCTTCGCTCATGCACAGCGGGATCAGCGCCGGCACCAGCATCAGTCCGGCGCCGTGGGCGGTGGACATCATGAAGGACCAGAGTGCGAGCCCGGCATGGCCGGCCTTCCGGCCGCGACACAGGTGATGCGCGACAACGGCGACGAGCATCGCCCCCGCTGCCCACTGCAGGACGATGCGATCCATCGATGGAGCGAACAGGACCGCGGCAGCCACCAGCGCGACGGACGCAGCATGTCCGACGGCGATCGGCACCAGCGCCCGCAGCACCCGCGACCGACCGCGCGAACCGACTCCCAGAGCGGCCGCGAAGGCCCATCCGGTGGCCGGGTTCAGGCCATGCAGCGCGCCGACCCCCGCGACCGCGAGCCATGGCCAGAGGCTTGCCATGATGCGTCGCCTTCACGCCTCGAAGCTGTCGCCGGTCGCGTCTCAGGCGCGCTTGTCGCAGCAGCACGCGCCGATGGCGGGGGCGTCAGCCTGCTGCTCGTAGCGGTCGTGGTGGCGCACCCATTCCATCTTGTAGGGCACCTCGCGCTCGTCGCGGCCCTTGGGCATGAGGTCCATCAGGTTGTAGGCACCCATCATCACTTCCACGCCGCGGCCGTAGGTCGAGTAGGTATGGAACACCTCGCCGGCTTCGTTCCTGTAGAACGCGCTGATGCCGGGCGCCTCGTCGTGCGGGAAGGGCAGCTTGCCGTAGTTGTAGTAGACCTCGCCGGTGGCCAGTTCCTCGGGCGTGAAGCTGACGTGGAAGTCGAGGTTGAAGTCGCTGCCGTTCGACGACACCCAGTCGAAGCGCCAGCCCATGCGCTCGCGGAACTGCATGATGCGTGCGAGCGGCGCTCGCGAGACGGCCACCAGCGTGATGTCGCGGTGCGCGAGGTGCACATTCATGCCGTCGGTGTGGTCGGCCATGAAGGAGCAGCTCTGGCAGCCTTGCTCCCAGTCGGGCCCGAGCATGAAGTGCTGCACCAGCAGCTGGCTGCGTCCCTTGAAGAGTTCGGCCAGCGTGCGCCTGCCCTCGGGCGTGTCGAAGACGTAGTTCTTCTGCACGCGCTCCCATGGAAGCGAGCGGCGCTCGCGCGCGATCTGGTCGCGCAGGTGCGTGAGCTCCTTCTCGCGCGCAAGGAATGCCTTGCGCTCGGCGAGCCACTGCTCGCTGGAGACGACGCGGTGGTTCGTCGTTTCGGCTCTGTCGATGGTCGTGGTGTTCATGCTGGCCTCCTGGATCACTGCTTACTGCCGTTGGCTGGAATGGGGCCGGCGCACCGCGCGGACCTTGCCGCTCGCGCCGCCGCCTGCGTAGAAGAGATCGGCGCCGTCGGACTCGAGCCCGCTCACGCCCGCGCCGCGCGGCATTTCGAGCCGCTCCAGCACGGCGCCGGTCTGCGGGTCGATGCGGCGGATGTCGCTTTCTTCCGCTTCCCAGGTGCCGTGCCAGAGCTCGCCTTCGACCCAGGTCACGCCGGTGACGAAGCGGTTCGACTCGATGGTGCGCACCACGGCGCCGGTCTCGGGGTCGACCTGGTGGATCTTGCGGTCGCGGTACTGGCCCACCCACAGGCTGCCTTCGGCCCACGTCAGGCCCGAGTCGTAGCCGTTGCCCGGCGCGGGAATCGACGCCAGCACCTTGCCGGTGGCCGGGTCGATCTTGTCGATGCGCGATTCGGCGATCTGGTAGAGGTACTTGCCGTCGAAGGCGGTGCCGGCATCGCAGGCGACGTCGAGCGTCTGGCTGGTTTCGCCGCTGGAAGGGTCGAAGGCCACCAGCTTCGCGCCGGTGGCGGCCCAGACGCGGCGGCCGTCGTGCGTCACGCCGTGGACCTGGCCGGCACCGCCGAACGGGCCGTATTCGCGCACGATCTCGGCGGCGCGTACCGTGGGATTGCTTTTGCCTGTCTTGCTGCTCATCGTCGGCTCCTTGTATGAAGCGCCCCGAAACAGGCGCCTGGAGGCAACTCTATTCAATGGGCAGCGCGGCGGGGAGTAACAAGATCGTCGTGAATCCGGCCAGCGGCGGCGCGAGCCACTTCTGCGACCGCGCCTTGCCGATGGAACGCACGCGGCCCTGCGCCTCCAGTTCGACCAGCGCGCGCTGCACCGTGCGCTGGCTGGCCCCCAGTGCGAGCGCGAGCGCCGAGGTGGACCATGCGGCGCCATCGGACAGCAGCGCCACCAGCGAGGCCTGCTCGCCATCGATGGGCGGTGCCAGCACGGCCACGCCGCGTCCGCCGTGCGGCCTGAGCACGAACCCGCGCGGCGTGGCCTCGATGCCCGCCATCGCGGAGACGAGCGCGCGCAGCCGGCCGATCTCCACGCGCAGCCGCGCGCGGTGCGTCTCGTCGGGGTGACGGGTGCGGAAGGCGCTCTCGATCAGCGCTTCGCGATCGACGTCGCCCGGCCATGCCTCGGCCAGCGAGCGCGCCAGCGAGAACAGCACCGGCCGCCGCGCCAGCGGCCGCCAGGCATCGCCGGCGCCGAGGCCACGGCGGCAGGCATCGACCACCAGCGTGTCGGAGGCGAGGAGGGCGGCGACCTCGTCCAGGCGCAGCGGCTGTTCGCCGTCCGAGCCGATCCGCCGGGCGGCGGGGCGGTCGAAGGCGGCTTTCGCCTCCGTCACTTCGGCGAGCAGGGCGGGCACGCGCGCGCGAACCGCGGCTTCGTGCGCACGGCCCAGTGCTGACTTCGCCGGCACAACGCGCAGGGAGCGAAGCGACAACTCGGCAGCAGCCAGTTCGGCAACGGCCGCCAGCGTCGGCGGCAGGCCGCGCGTGTCGAGATGCGCGAGGGCCTCTTCCGCGTCTTCGAGCCGGCCCAGTAGCAGCAGCCGGCGCGCCGCGATCAGCCGGGCCTGCACCGCGTTGGCGTGGTCGTCGTGGGCCTCCAGCGCGGCGGCGGCATGCGTCAACGAGCGCGTCGATCCGCCGAGATCGCGCATCGCCAGCGCGACTTCGGCCTCGGCGACGATGCAGCGCGCGCGAGAGAGCTCCTCATGCGCGCCGAAGCCCCGAGCGGCACGCCGCAGCAGCTCGCGCGCCCGCGGATGCTCGCCGAGCTGCGCCATCGCGATGCCGCGCAGCGCCAGCGCCGGCGGGTCGTCGCGCAGGGCGACCCGCTTGAGGGCGCCGAGTGCATCGCCGGCGGCAAGGGCGCGGGCGGAGGCGGCGATGAGGGAGTCCATGAAGGCGGATTATCTTGATGGCGGCCTGCAGGGCCAGCGCCGCCCTGAAAGTCGAGGGGCGCCGTGCGCAGCCCGCACAACACTTGTCGCCGCGCGAGCCTAGGCGCGAAGGAGGGCCGTTCCTAGACTTTCCTCCATCACTTTCGATGGACCTACAGGAACAGCAAGCATGTCTTTCTCATCAGGACTCTCCCGCCGCGGGCTCATGGGCGCGCTCGTCGCACCGTACGCGGCCGGCATTGTCGGCACCTCCTCGGCCGCAGCAGCAGCGACGGGATTGCCCACACCCACCATCCGCGCCATGTCGGGCGCAAAGCCGGTGCAACAGCTGCGCCGCGGCGCTACGGCATTGCTGGTGATCGACTTCCAGAACGAATACTTCACCGGCCGGATGCCGATTGCCGACGGCGCGAGTGCGGCGGCCCAGACGAGGCGGCTGCTGGCATGGGCCGATCGGCATGCGATGCCGGTCTTCCAGATCCAGCACATTGCGCCCGAAGGATCCGCCACCTTCGCCAGGGACGGCAGTACCGTCAGGTTCCATCCCGACATGCAGCCCCGCCCGCGCGACAAGGTCGTGCAGAAGACGACCGTCAGCGTCTTCGCGAGCACCGACATCGCGCAGCAGCTGCGTTCTTCCGGTGTGCAGACGCTCGTGATTGCCGGCCTCATGACCCATGCCTGCGTGGCCGGGGCGGCGCGCGACGCCGGGCCGCAGGGCTTCGACGTGGTGGTGTCTTCCGATGCCACGGCCACCCGCGCGGTCCGCCGCGAGAACGGCGACGTCGTGTCGCACGACAGCCTGCACCGCGCGGCGCTGGCGGAGATCGAGGACGCCTTCGGCGACGTGCTGACCACCGCGCAGATCCTGGCCCTGCCGGTCGCCTGACGGAAAATGCGCAGCCTCTGAAGCACCCGCGGGAGGCGGCGCATGGACCAGGTGAAAGCGATGCGGGCCTTTCAACGCATCGCGCAGGCAAAGAGCCTGTCGGCGGCCGCGCAGTCACTGGACACGACGCACTCCAGCCTCTCGCGCCAGCTGCAGGCGCTCGAGAAATCGCTGGGCGCACAGCTGGTGCGGCGCGATACGCGCGGCATCACGCTGACGGAGGCGGGCAGCCGCTACTACGCCGCCTGCACCGACATCCTTTCAAGGCTCGACGCCGCCCAGGCGGAGGTCGCGGCCGACGGCAAGGCGCCCTCGGGCACGCTGAAGGTGAGCATGCCGCTGGCGATCGCGACGCTCGACCTGCCCGGGTGGCTGCCGGCCTTCCAGGCTCGCCATGCCGGTATCAGGCTGGAGGTGGTCTGCACCGATCGATTCACGAAGCTGGTTGCCGAAGGCATCGACGTCGCCCTGCGCATCAGCGCAGAGCTCGAGGATGCCTCGATGATGGCCAGGACGCTGGCGGTTTCGGACATGGTCCTCGTCGCGGCGCCACGCTACCTGGCGGACCACGGCCTGCCCATGACGCCTCAGGCGCTGTCGGAGCACGAATGCCTGCTCCACAACGGTCCGGAGAGCCCCGCGCACTGGACGCTGCACATGCCCGATGGTCGGCAGCAGACGTTCAGGCCGGAAGCGCGCCTTGCCTGCGACACGATCACCGCGCTGTATTCGGCCGCGAAATGCGGGCTCGGCATTGCCGCGCTGACATGGCACACGGTGCGCTCCGACCTGCAGTCGGGTGCCCTGGTCCGCGTGCTGCCCGAGGTCACGCTCGGGCGGCGCACCTACGCGGCGCTGTATCCGCGCACGCGGCATGTGCAGCCGGCGGTACGCGCCTTCATCGACTTCATGGCGGGCTACTACCGGTAGCAGCGCCGGAGCCGGCTACGCCTCCTTCAGCTCCGGAAGCACCGAGGTCAGCGCGAAGTCGACGAGGTGCAGCCAGGTCTCCTCGAGGCCCATGATGTTGTGGTGGTCCGATTTCGCAACGGTCGTCACGCTGACCGGCGTGGGCCACGCCGCGATGAGCTTCTGCGAGCGCTCGGGCAGCACCACGTCGTCGCTCTCGGCCAGCAGCACGTGGGTCTTGGCCGCGACCTCCTTGCAGTGCTCGAGCGAGTTGAACTGGTGCCGCAGCAGCAGCGACAGCGGCACGAGCGGAAAGCGCTTCTTCGCCACTTCCAGCATCGAGTCGTAGGGCGTCACCAGCTGCAGGCTCGTGAACTCCTGCCGTGCGACGAGCTGGATGGCCACGCCGGTGCCCAGGCTGCGGCCGACCACGTGCAGGCGGGCCTGCGGGAAAGCCTTGCGCAGGTGCCTGGCGAACTGGCAGGCGTCCTGCACCGAGGCGATCTCCGAAGGGTGCCCCTGCGAGTCGGCCACGCCGCGGTAGTTGACGGCCGCGAAGCCGAAGCCTTCGGGCAGCCAGTGCAGCGTCTGCGCGGTGGCGCGTACGTCTTCGCCGCGGCCCGCGAAGTAGATGAAGAGATCCTGCAGCGCTTCCTCGCCCTGCGGGTGGTAGACATAGCCGCGCACCATGCCGCCGGGTACGGTGTGGGAGTAGGTCGAGAAGTCGTCGGAGAGCGGAACGACCGGCAGCTTGCGGGCGTTGAAGAGGATGTCGCCCTGGCGCGCGGCAAGCAGCGCCCAGTACGCGGCGATGCTGCCGATGGCTGCGGCCGAAGCGGAAAGGGCGATGCGGGCGGCTTTGGATGACAAATGGTGCTCCGGGAGAAAGGCAGCGCCTAGTTTCGCCTCTTTCTCCGCCGCGCCGCGCTTGCCGGTCTTTGCGCCTGTTTCGCTTTCTTTCCTTTCAGTGGGCCGCGATCAGCTGCTGGCGGCCGGCGCCGATGCGCATCGGCTCGGCAGCATGGGCGTCACCATGCCGCTGTTCCAGCCTGAACTTGCCGACGATCAGCGACAGGCTGCCCGCCTGTTCCTGCAGCGACTGGGCTGCCGCCGAGGCCTGCTCGACCAGCGCCGCGTTCTGCTGCGTGGTCTGGTCCATCTGCGTGACGGCCTGGTTGATCTGCTCGATGCCCGAGGTCTGCTCCTGGCTCGCGGCGCTGATCTCGCCCATGATGTCCGTCACGCGCTTCACGCTGCCCACGATCTCTTCCATGGTGCGGCCCGCGTCGGCCACCTGGCGGCTGCCTTCCTCGACCTTCTCGACCGAGTCGCCGATCAGCGCCTTGATCTCCTTGGCTGCGGCGGCCGAGCGCTGCGCGAGGCTGCGCACCTCCGAAGCCACCACGGCGAAGCCGCGCCCCTGGTCGCCCGCGCGGGCCGCCTCGACGGCCGCGTTGAGCGCGAGGATGTTGGTCTGGAAAGCGATGCCGTCGATCACGCCGATGATGTCCACCACCTTGCGCGAAGAGGCATTGATCGAGCCCATCGTCTCCACCACCTGGAACACCACGCTGCCGCCGCGCGCCGCCACTTCCGATGCGGAGGTGGCCAGCTGGTTGGCCTGGCGCGCGTTGTCGGCGTTCTGCTTCACGGTCGAGGTCAGCTCCTCCAGCGAAGCGGCCGTCTGTTCCAGCGAGCTGGCCTGCTCTTCGGTGCGGGAGGACAGGTCCTGGTTGCCCACGGCGATCTGCGAACTGGCGGTCGACACGCTGGCCACCACGCCGTGCACCTGCGCGAGCGAGCCTTGCAGGGCGCCGCGCATCTGGTCGAGGGCGCGAAGCAGGTGGCCGGTCTCGTCGCCCGCGTAGCTGGACTGGGGCTTGCCCGTCAGGTCCATCTCGGCGATGGCCTGCGCGATGCTTTCTGCACGGCGCAGCGGCTGCGTGATGCTGCGCGCCAGCATCCAGGCCAGCAGGGTGCCGAGCACCAGGCTCACGGCGGAGCACACGATCAGCAGGGTGTCGGTCTGCGCGCGCAGGTCGTTGGCGCGCACGGCGGCGGCGTCGAGGTGTTCGCGCTGCATGTCCACCACCTGCTGCACGCCGGCGATGTAGCTGACGGAGGTGGGCTGGAACTGCGCATCGAAGACGCGGGTGGCGCCTTCGAGGTCGCCCGCGAGCTTGAGCTTGCTCACTTCCTCGCGCGCGGCCAGGTAGGCCTTGCGCAGGCCGGCGATCTTCTCCAGCAGGGCGCGCTCGTCGGGCTTGACCAGCTTCTCCTCGACGAACTTCTGCAGCTCGTTGGTGTTCTTGATCGACGCTGCAGAGGCCGGCGCGAAGTAGTCGACGAGGCTGGGGTCGCTGCTCTTGGCGATGGCCGCGGCCCGCTGCACGCCGGCGGTGGTGTAGCGCAGCCAGTCGGAACCGGCGCGCTCGATCTTCAGGTTGTCCTCGATCATGGCGTCTATCTCGCGGCTGAGCTGGTGCAGCTTCCACACCGCCGCGGCGCTGGTGGCGACGAAGAGCGCCAGGATGATGCCCAGCACGATGGCCAGGCGCTTGCCGATTGAGACGTTGCTCAGGAACATGGTCGAACTCCGGAAACCAGGAATGAGAGGACGAAGGGCGACCGTCGGGTCGCCCTTCATCGCTGGTTATCGGCCGTTCAATTGAAAACTTTAGAAAACTCCTGGGAGTTCCCCGCCGGCTCCCGGCTCAGATCTTCAGCGGCGGGAACGACTTGACCAGGTCGTCCAGGGCCTTGATCTGCGTGAGGAAGGGTTCCAGCTTGTCCAGCGGCAGGGCGCTCGGGCCGTCGCACTTGGCCTGGGCCGGGTCGGGGTGGGCTTCGAGGAAGAGGCCGGCCAGGCCGACCGCCATGCCGGCGCGCGCCAGGTCGGCCACCTGCTCGCGGCGGCCGCCCGATGCGGCGGCGCCGGCCTCGCGCTGCTGCAGCGCGTGGGTCACGTCGAAGATGATGGGCAGGTTCTGCGACACCTTCTTCATCACGCCGAAGCCCAGCATGTCGACCACGAGGTTGTCGTAGCCGAAGCAGGTGCCGCGGTCGCACAGGATCAGCTTGTCGTTGCCGGCCTCCTTGAACTTCTCGACGATGTTGAGCATCTGCGAGGGGCTCAGGAACTGGGGCTTCTTGATGTTGATGACCCGGCCGGTCTTCGCCAGCGCCACCACCAGGTCGGTCTGCCGCGCCAGGAAGGCGGGCAGCTGGAGCACGTCGACCACCTCGGCCACGGGCGCCGCCTGGGCGATCTCGTGCACGTCGGTCAGCACCGGCACGCCGAAGCTGTCCTTCACGGCCTGCAGGATCGTCAGGCCCTCGTCGAGGCCCGGGCCGCGGTACGAGTGGATGGAGGAGCGGTTGGCCTTGTCGAAGCTGCCCTTGAACACGTAGGGAATGCCCAGCTTCTGCGTGACGCGCACGTATTCCTCGGCACTGCGCAGGGCGAGGTCCTTCGACTCGAGGACGTTGACGCCGCCGAAGAGGACGAAGGGGGCCTCGTTGCTGGTGGCGACTTGGGGGGTGATGGTGACGGTGGACAAGGTTTTTCTCCTGACGGGGGTGCTTCGGTGCAGGGGCCTATTGTCGTTCCGCCGGCCCGGGGGGCTCAGCCTCCGGGCGTCACCGTCAGGTAGAAGGGCGTGAGCGTGCCCGCCACCGGCCGAAGCAGCTTCAGCAGCAGCGGCTTGCCGTAGCCTTCGCCCGCCAGCCGCTTGAGCAGGTCGGACAGCTGTGCCAGCGGCACGCCGTCGCAGCCGACGAGGATGTCGCCGCTGCGCAGCCCGTCGCGCGCGGCGGCCGAGCCGGCCACCACTTCGACCACCCGCACGCCGGTGGCCACCGGCCATTCGTTCTCGCGCACCCAGCGCCGCGGCAGGGCCACCGCCGCGCACTGCACGCCGAGCTTGCCGCGCCGCACGGCGCCGTGGCGCATCAGCTCGCCGGCCACCCAGCGGGCGGTGTCGATGGCCACCGCGAAGCTCAGGCCCTGGGCCGAAGGGATCACCGCCGTGTTCACGCCGATGACCTGCGCGGCGCTGTCCAGCAGCGGGCCGCCCGAATTGCCGGGGTTGAGCGCCACGTCGGTCTGGATCACGTCCTCGATCATCCGGCCGCCGCGCGAGGGCAGGCTGCGGCCCAGCGCACTCACGATGCCCGCGGTCACGGTGAAGTCGAAGCCCAGCGGATTGCCGACCGCCACCGCCAGCTGGCCCGGCTGCAGCGCGGCCGAGCTGCCCAGCGGCAGGAAGGCGCTGGGGTGCGACTCGATGCGCAGCACGGCGATGTCGGTGGAGGCGTCGGTCCCGACCAGGCGCGCCACGCTCTCGGTGCCGTCGGCGAAGGCGGCGCGCAGCTCGCCGGCGCCCTCGACCACGTGGGCGTTGGTGATCGTGAAGCCGTCGGGGGTGAACAGGAAGCCCGAGCCGCTGCCCTGGGCTGCAGGACCGTTGCCGCGCTGCGCGGCCTTGCGGACCTTGATGTGGGCGACCGCGGGGCTCGCGGTGTGGGCCACCTGGGTGACGGCGGCCGAGTAGGAGTCGAGGATGAATTCGTCGCGCGCGCCCATGGAGTACCTCTTCTTTCAGTCGGCGGAACCTGAAGGAAATGGCGGTGCGCGCCTGGTTTTCAACCCGGCGCCGGGCGTTCACGAAGCCTTCAGCGAAGGCTCAGCGATTCTTCAGCGGGCCTGCCCACACTGGGCTTCCCGACAACAACACCCATGCCCACGGGGACACCAGCTTGAAGCACCTCATTCTTCTGGTCGCCGTCGCCGCGCTCGCGGCCGGCTGCGGCCACGATCGCCACCGCCACGACAGGGACCGCGACCACAACGGCATTCCCGACCGCTACGAGCGCAACCGCGACAGCGACCGCGACGGCATCCCCGACCGCTACGACCGCCGGCCGTACGACCCGCGCCGCTATTGATCGCGCAGGGCGATCACGGCGCCTTCGGCTGCGACGACGGCTCCCACGAGTCGGGCGTGGTCGCCACCAGCGACTTGAAGTCTTTCCACGGCCGCGCGCCCGGGATGGTGCGCCCGCCGACGATCAGCCCCTTGGCGAACACCACCATGCGCTCGCGCAGGTAGGCTCGGTCCGATTCGGGCCATGTCTCGATGGAATGCGGGCCGCGCGCGAGCACGATCTCCTTCAGGCCGCGGATGCGGTTGTAGGCCGCCACCGTGCCTTCCAGCGTTTCCGCGCGGTCCCACAGGCCCTTGCCGAAGAAGGCTGCGGGCCAGCGGTCCATGCCCGCGAGCGTGGACGAGTTGGGATAGAACACGATGTGGTGCTCCGCCGCCATGCCGCCCAGGAACAAGTTGCGGTCGGCCAGGTCGGGCGAATCGCCCACGTAGCCCGCGCCGCTCGCAAACGACGACAGCAGCAGCGCGCCGCGGATGTTGCGCAGCCCCTTTGGCGGGGTGCAGCTGGGCTGGGGCATGTCGAAGCTGCACTGGGCGACGTAGTTCTTCGTCATCGCCCAGGCGGTGGACATCGAACCGCGCGAATAGCCGCCGAGCACCAGCGGGATCTCGCTGGCAGGCATGCCCGCCAGCAGCCGGCCCCGCGTGGCCTCGCCCTGCAGCAGTTCGCCCTTGGGCGTGAGGATGCGCAGGCCGCGCCCGGTCTCCAGCGCCGTGAGGGCGCGGAACACGTCCTCGCCTTGCTCCAGCGTGTTGGTGTCGCTGAAGCCGCCCGACAGCCCCTCGCCGCGCCGGTCGTAGGCCAGCACGTCGAAGCCGGCCTGGTTCAGGGCATACAGGTTCTCGCGCCACCAGCGCTGGCCCATGGTCTCGGTGGTCGCGTTGGGGAAGCTCACCGGCATGGTCTTGCCGGTCTTCTGGTCGATACGGTACGCCACCTCGTCGGGATGCTGGATCGCCGTGAGCTGCCCGCCGCCGCCCGGCGCCATGACGACCAGCGCGCGCGTCTTCTTTCCCTTGCCGTCGTCGACGCCCGCGCCCTCGATGTACCAGCCGCGCAGCTTGATGTCGCCCGTCATCTTCAGGTCGATGCGCTCGAAGGTGTCGCGCGGCGCGGTGAACTCCACCACGTAGGTGCGCGCGTCGGCCTCGGCGATGCCCTCGCGGTAGGGCGCCCTGGCGAAGAAGGCGGGGCGGCGGATCTGCCTGAGGTCGACGTTGCCGTCGGGGTCGATGCGCCCGGACGGATCGACAACCCCGGTCGAGCGCGTGGCGCGCTCCTTGTTGGGTGGCAGCCAGCGCTGCATCTGGGCGTCGACGCGCTTGAAGCAGGCCGGATCTTGCTTGCAGGCGCGCCAGCGTGCCTTGAGCTTGTCGTCGGTGAACTCGCTGATGTAGTAGTTGCCGCCCGCATAGCCGGCCGGCGGATGGTTGGCCGTCATCAGCACCGGCACGCAGACCTTCGGGCCTCTGGCGTCCTTCGGATTCTTCGGCAGCAGGTAGCCGCCCATCATCGCGTTGCGGTCGGTGCCGACCCAGGCGGTGCAGTCGGTGGGCGGCGCAGAGGTCACCTCGGCCTGCCGCTGAGCCTGGCTGGGCCCGCCGCACGCGCCGAGCTGGAGGGCGAGGACGCCGACGGCCAGCGCGGCCGCGACGCCATGCAGGCGAGACCGGGCAGGGCGCGCAGGGCCGGTGGGGATTGCGGTCGTTGGATCTGGCCTTGCGGCCGGGAGAGAAAAAGGCATGCAGCGAAGCGCAAGTCGAGAGAGCCCGATCTTCGCCGCATCGGCGCGCGGAAAACGAAGCCATGGTCGATTCAGGGTGAAAGCGCTCGCCTCGATCTCTGTAGGACGTTTCCTGCGCGCTCATGCGCTGCTTTCTCCGCTTTCACGCGGGATGGCACGCGCTCAATCGCCGTCGACACAAATGAAACCGCTGGAAACCGCCGCAGGCACAGGAGACGACTGAGATGAAGAATTTCGAAGGCATCTATTGCTTCGACACGGCGAGCGTGCGCTTTGCCTTCTATCCCGAGGGGCCCGAGGGCCCGCGCGTACTCGCACAGATTTCCGAGGAAACCCTGCACGACGAATTCGGCGTCCGCGAAATCGGCGAACACCTGCTCGGCGCGTGCCGGGACCACTTCCACGCCATCGAACCGGCAGCCGTGGCGCGCTACCGGGCCACCCCGGACCAGGCCATCACGCTCACCATCACGGACTTCGGGCTCCACGCCTGACCGAGCCGAGATAGCCGTCCACGGGATCACCCGGTACCGGACGGCTCGCGCGGGCTGCCGCGCCGGGCATGGGCAACTCTCCGACAAGGCGAGGCGGCCCGAGCCGTAGCCGGGGCGCTGGCCACCCCGTCACATTGGCATCAGGCCTGATCACAGGCAAAACGAAAGAGGGCGCACCCCGCACAGGCCGGAGTGCCCGTCATCACGACGCGCCCGTTCCGTGCGCGTGCGGTGTCCGGTGCCGGATCTCGCTTTGCAGGGCCCGCTGGCCTGAGGAAAGCGCCAGCTCGTAGCTCTCGGCAGGCTCGTAGGCCCTGCGCAGGACGCGCGGATGCGTGCCCTGGTCGTCGGTTTCGAGCAGCTGCCAGACGTAGGCGCCCGGCAGCGGCTCCTCGATGGTGAGTTCGATGGGATGTGTCATGGCGCCACCATGGTGCTGCACGCCGGCTCTGTCTGTAGGCCTGGAACGCCGTTGACCAGCATCTCAAGAGAAAGAAAGGACCCATTCCATGCAACAAGCAACCCCCTCGGCCTTCGAGGACCGCCTCGTCACCTTCAGCTACCGCGGCCGGCTGTTCCTGTGCCGCGCCGAGCGGCTCGACGACCAGACCTACAGGCCCGTCGTGGTCTGCCGCGCCGCGTCCCCCGGAGAGGACGACATCGAACTGCCTGCCGATACCGACAACGCCTCCTACGGCACCGAGGCCGAGGCCCTGCGCCACGCCGAGCAGCAGGCCATGCGATGGGTGCACGACAGGACGCAGGGGGCGCAGGGGCAGGCCTGAGCGGTCCTTCGCGCCAGCCCGCATCAGCGCCGCCGCTCAGCCCGCCTTGCGGAAGGTGAAGTTGATGCGCACTGCACCCAGCAGCGGGTGAGGCTCGTCCTTCAGCGGCAGCACGCCGTGGAAGCGCAGCCGGTCCTCGCCGCCCCAGACCACCACGTCACCGTGCACGAGCGGCACGCGCACCGCCTTGTCGGTGCGCACATGGCCGCCGAACAGGAACACCGCCGGCATGCCCAGCGACACCGAGACGATGGGCGCGCCGTAGTCGCGCTCGTCCTTGTCCTGGTGCAGCGAAAGCCGCGCGCCAGGGGCGTAGCGGTTGACGAGGCAGGCGTCGGGCGAGAAGCCGTCGAAGCCGGCGGCCGATGCGGCCTCGCGTGCCAGCCGCGCCAGGGGTTCGGGCATGGCGGGCCAGGGCTTGCCGCTGTCGGGATCGGTCGCGCTGTAGCGATAGCCGCGCCGGTCGCTGGTCCAGCCCAGTGCGCCGCAATTGGTGAGCGCGACCGACATGGTGAAGCCGCCCGGCGTGACGAGGTGCCGGAAGGGCGCCGCCTCCGCCACCGAACGGATCGCTGGCAGCAGTTCGTCCACGAAGGGCAGGGCGAAGCCGGGCAGCACGAACGCGCCGGCGCCCAGCGCCTCGCGCGCCGGCCGGGGCGGATCCTCGAAAAGGGCCAGGGTGGCGCCGGAGTTGGCGCTTGTCTTCTTCGCTTTCATGCTTCCCGATCTTTGCCCAAAAGCCGGGCTGCAGCCTCGGCTTGTTCGCCCCTGTGTCGGTGGGGCGGCCGGTTTGTGGGCCGACCGGTGCGCCGACGCCTCCCATGTTCGCGTGATGCGCCCGGCGCGCGCAGCCATTAGCCTCCTCACCCCTCCGTCCCAAGGTAGTACCTAGGGTTTAAATTCATGGAAGTGCGTAAATAAATGGGCTATGGTGATCCCATCATGGACGGCGCTCGACTGGCTCTCAGCGTTCCGGACGGCTGGACCGGCTGGCTCGAGCTCATGCGCACCCCCAGCGGCACCTACGCCGGCATCGCCGAACTGAGCTTCAGCGGCATCCCGCGCTGTGCGCTGGTCATCACCCAGCAGCTGTCGTGGGACGCTGCGGTCGAGAGGGCCACGCTGCGGGCCGATCATTTCGTCAGGCAGTGGGGGCCTGCGCGCGGCTCCTGAGCGGGCCTTCCCCGGATATTGAATCTGCCGCTGCGGTGCAGCACATGGAGCGGGCTCGTGGTAGAAACCGCGAGCTTTTCCGGGCACTGGCCCGAACCAAGATTCCCGCTCCAACCCACGCGCCGCCATCCATGCCGAAATCCCACCGCCGGACTGCCGACCAACCGCATGTCCGATGGCTGGCCTGGCTGCTGCTGGGCATCGCGGCGCTTTTCATGGCGGGCTGTGCCGGCCTGCCGTCGCAGGTGCAGCGCAAGCCCTCCACGGCCATCGCCGATGGCGCTGACACGCCGCTCGGCCGCCTCGTGAAGGCCGCGGCGCCGCCGGGCGAGCCGCTCAGCGGGTTCCGCCTGCTGCCGATGCCGCAGTTCTCGCTGCATGCGCGCATCGAGCTCGCACGCCGGGCGCAGCGCTCCATCGACGTGCAGTACTACCTCGTGCAGAACGACGAGACCGGCCGCTACCTGCTGCGCGCCCTGCGCGACGCGGCCGACCGGGGCGTGCGCGTGCGCCTGCTGGTGGACGACCTCTACACGGCCGGCGCCGATCCGCTGTTCACCAGCTTCGCCTCTCATCCCAACGTGGAGGTCCGGCTCTTCAATCCCTTTCCCGCCGGGCGCGACCGCTTCGGCACGCGCTGGGCATGGTCGATCCTGGACTTCGACCGCGTGCACCGCCGCATGCACAACAAGCTCTACGTGGTGGACAACACCATCGGCGTGATGGGCGGGCGCAACATGGCCAACGAGTACTTCCTGCGCGACGGGGGCTCGAACTTCATCGACATCGACACGCTGGTGGCCGGAGCGGTGGTGCCGAAGCTGTCCTCGCTGTTCGACATGTACTGGAACAGCCCGTACGTCTATCCCATCGAGTCGCTGGTGCCGCCGGGCGGCGAGACGCCCCGGCAGCTGCGCGAACGCTTCGACCGCCTCACCACCGGGCCTGAAGAGCTGCACCCCGAGGAACCCGGCTCCACCGACCTGCTGGGCAACAACTCGCTGGCCAAGGACCTTGCTGCCGGCGAGCTGAAGCTGGTCTGGGCGCGCGCCGAGGCGTATGCCGATCCGCCCGCCAAGGCGCTGGGCCAGACCGACGAGGCGCGGGGCCTGCCGGCCGACGAGTCGAAGGACAGCGTGCTCTACAACGTGCGGCGCTACCTGCGCGGCGCCGAGAACGAGATCATGCAGACCACGCCCTACCTGATCCCGGGGCGCGGCGGCATGGAGACCATCCGCCTGGTGCGCGGCAACGGCGTGAGCTACACCATCGTCACCAATTCGCTGGCCGCCACCGACGAGTCGCTGGTGCACATCGGCTACCGCCGCTATCGCGCCGAGATGCTGCGCCTGGGCGTGGAGCTGTACGAGCTGAGCCCCAAGCGGGTGGAGCAGACCAAGCGTTTCGGCATGTACGGCTCGGCCAGCGGCCGGCTGCACGGCAAGTCGGCGGTGGTCGACCGCAAGATCGTATTCATCGGCTCGATGAACTTCGATCCGCGCTCGATGCTGCACAACACCGAGGTCGGCATCTTCATCTTCAGCCCGCAGATCGCCCAGCAGCTCACCAGCCTGATCGGCTTCATGCGGCTGGATGGCGCCTACCAGCTGCAGCTGGGGCCGAAGGGCGCCATCGAGTGGGTGAGCCCGGCCTCGGGCGACGCGGCCGACACCATCCTGCACCAGGAGCCCGAGACGGACTTCTGGTCGCGCTGGAAGCTGGAGCTGCTGGCTCCGCTGGTGCCCGAGAGCCTGCTCTAGGGCCGGCCGGTCCGCATCCTCAAAACAGAGGATGGTCGGAGGCGGGGGCCTCCAGAAGAATCGCAACGCTCGTGTTACGAGTTGATTCTTTTGTTTGCTCCTTTACCGCCAAGACCATCATGAACACAAACTTCGCGACCCCCGCGGCCCCCGGCCGGTCCTTCTTCCAGATAACGCGCTGCGCATTCGCGGTGGCGTTCCTGGTCTCGCTCGGCGCCTGCGGCGGGGGTGGGGGCGGCGGTGGCGGAGGTTTTGCCGGCTTTCCCGCCTCGAGCAACCCGCCCAGCAGCCCGCCCGCGAGCAATCCGCCGGCCAGCAACCCGCCGGCTGCGTCTGTTACGTTTTCGGGCACGGCGGCTGCCGGCCTGCCGCTGGTGGGTACCGTCACCGTCAAGGACGCCAAGGGCGCCAGCAAGACCGTGCCGCTGGTCGACGGCAAGTACACCGTCGACGTGAGCGGCATGACCGCGCCCTTCGTCTTCCGCGCCGAGGGCACGGTGGCCGGCGAGCGCACGGTGATCCATTCGGCCGCCACCGCGGCCGACGTCAACGGCAACATCAACATCACGCCGCTGACCGACTTGGTGGTGTCCAACATTGCCGGCCGGCTGGCGTCGCAGTACTTCGACGGCGGCGAGTTCGCCTCGCTCTCCGCGGACGAGCTCAAGGCCGAGAGCGACGCGCTGAAGGCCAAGCTGCTGCCGGTTCTGCAGGCGATGGGCGTGGACGCCAGCATCGACCTGCTGCGCACGGCCTTCACCCCGCTGTCCAGCGCGCTGGACAAGGCGCTCGACGTGCTGCGGGTGAGCGTCGATCCGGCCACCAACGTGGCGACCATCACCAACATCGTCACCCAGCAGCAGATCGCCGACGACCTGGCGGTGAAGGCTGCGGCCGAACCCGCCACCACGCCGATGAGCGGCTCCGGCATGGGCACCGCGGCCGACGACATCGCGGCGATCCGCAAGGTGTTCTCCGACTTCGTGGGCAAGTTCGCCACCGGTCTTCCCTCGCCGTCGCAGCTGCTGCCGCTGATGACCGACGGCACCAACCCCGTCACCGGTACCTACGGCTTCAGGTTCTCCGACCTCACCGCCTCGCAGTTCGCGAACGAGACGGCGACCGACGTCAACCTCATCGGCGCGAGCTTCACCGACGTGGTGATCCAGCGCATCAACTACACCATCGACGCGAACAACACGAGCCCGCGCGCCTTCGTCGAGTTCACGCACAAGGACAAGAACGGCATCGCATTCAGCAACACGCAGGGCATGCAGGTGGTCAAGGGCACCGACGGCGTGTGGCGCCTGCGCGGCGACGGCCGCGTGCTGGACATCAACCCGCACGTCCATGCCACCAAGGAGAAGGCGACCGGTTGCGTGAGCAGCTCGCTGCAGTTCGAGATCCAGGACATCAGCACCGGCAACAGCGGCAACGTCGCGTCGGTGGTGGTCACCGGCCCGGGGCTGCCCCCGGGCGGCCTGCGCCACTCGCGTCCTTCGGGCGGCGGCGCATGGCCGATCGATGGCAGCCCGGACTTCAACTACTACTACCTGACGACGAACTGCAACGGCCGGCAGAACGCAGGCCTGACCGACAGCGCGATCGCCGCGCTCCCCGCCACGCCCGAGTACACATTCACCGCGTACGAGAGCGACGGCACGACGGTGGCCAAGTTCAACGGCTTCGACATCGTCTACAAGCACCGCTTCCATGGCCGACCGCTGACGCTGGCGGAAGCCGCCGCAGTCGGCTATCCGGACTTCACGACCACGCCGGCCCTGGCCTCCTATTCGGGCGGCGCCGACTTCTCGATCAGCGCCACGGGCCTGAACCCCGCCTTCGCGACCCAGTTCTTCCTGAAACTGATCGCCGGCCCATCGGCCGGCGCGGAAGACCGGGCCGACGTGGCGCCTTCGGCCACGGGCACGGCATCGAAGAGCTTCAATCTGCCGGCGCAGGGCTCGGTGTCCGTCCGCGACACGTTCGTCAGCACCTACGACAGCAGCTGGCGCGAGATCGTGCTGCGCGACACCAAGGCCACCGTGTTGGAGTGACGCAGGCGCGGGGCGCAGTTTTCAGTGCGCCCCAGAAAGCCGAAAGCCCCCGAAAGGGGGCTTTTTCGTTGGCGGCGGCCGGGCCTGCGGCCGTCAGCCGTTACTGCAACAGCCGGCCGCTGAGATACGGCTCGGGATCGACCGGGCTGCCGTTCTTGCGGATCTCGAAGCGCAGCTTCACGCGGTCGGCGTTGCTGCGGCCCATCTCGGCGATCTTGTCGCCCTGGCGGACCACGGCGTTCTCTTTGACGTAGATGGTCTGCAGGTGTGCGTAGGCCGTCAGGAAGGTCTCGTTGTGCTTGACGATGACCATGTTGCCGTAGGCGGGCAGTTCGCTGCCCACGTACACCACGCGCCCGTCGGCGGCGGCGACGATCGGGTCGCCGAGGTTGCCGCCGATGTCGATGCCCTTGACGCGGTCGCCGTCGAAGCGCGCGATGGTCGGGCCGTTGGCCGGTCGGATGAACAGCGCGGCCGGGCGCTGCGGCACCGGCGGCTTGGCGGCCGGAGGCGTCGTCGGCCAGGGGGTGTTGAGATCGACGGTGGTACAGGCCGCGAGGCCCGTGGCCAGCAGCGCCGCGGCGCCGAAACGTAAAACGAAAGTCTGAAGGTGCATGGGCTCTGTTCGAACGGGTTCGTTGCGGAGGGTTCCTGCAAACCGGCGCTCCCGAGGGTGCGCCACGCGGGCGATGCTAGCAAACCACCGAGGCGGCGCCCTGCGAAAGAGCAACCGGCTGTGAGGTGGGCATTGCGCGGGAGTCGCGCCGGCGGCCCGCACCCGCCCCCGATGCTTGCTGCCAGTGCTTGCTGCCTGTGCCTGCTACTTGAGCGGGATCGGCGTCGCCCGGTCGATGGGCACCGCGGTCACGCTGTTCTTCGGCGAGCCGTCGATCAGCAGGTCGGAGTAGGTCAGGTAGACCAGGGTGTTGCGCTTGGGGTCGACCATGCGCACCACGCGCAGCCGCTTGAAGAGCACCGACAGCCGCTCGCTGTAGACCTCCTCGCGCTTGGGCAGCGGCTGGGTGATGCTCACCGGGCCGACCTGGCGGCAGGCGATGGAGGCCTCGGCCTTGTCCTCGGCCACGCCGAAGGCGCCTGCCAGGCCGCCGGTCTTGGCGCGCGAGACGTAGCAGGTCACGCCGTTGACCTTGGGGTCGTCGTAGGCCTCGATCACGATCTTGTGGTCGGGCCCGATGAGCTTGAAGGCGGTGTCCACCTCGCCCACGGCATCCGCCCTGGCTGCCGTTGCCGCCAGCGCGAAGCCGAGGCTGGCGCTGCAGAGGAGGGTGGCGCGCAGAGTCTTGTTCATGGATTTGGTCAAACGATGCTGAGTTCGTGCACGCGGTCGAAGCTGCCGCGTCGGCGGTCCGCGAAATAGTGTTCGAGCGTCTCGCGCACCGTGCGGAAGGCGATCTCGTCCCAGGGAATCTCTTCCTCGGTGAAGAGCCGCGCCTCGATGGTCTCGTGGCCCGGGTCGAACTTGTCGTCGAGCAGGCGCGCGCGGTAGAACAGGTGCACCTGCCCCACGCGCACCACGCTGATCACCGAGAACAGGCCCTCGAGTTCGAAGTTCGCGCCGGCCTCCTCGTCGGTCTCGCGGGCCGCGCCCTGGGCGGTGGTCTCTTCGAGCTCCATGAAGCCGGCCGGCAGCGTCCACTTGCCCCAGCGCGGCTCGATGTTGCGCTTGCACAGCAGCACCTTGTCGCCCAGCACGGGGATGGTGCCGACCACGTTCAGCGGGTTCTCGTAGTGGATGGTGTGGCAGGCCGGGCAGACGGCGCGCTGCTTGGTGTCGCCGTCGTCCGGCACGCGGTAGACCACCGCGGTGCCGCAGTTCTTGCAATGCTTGATGGGGACGCGCAGGAGCATGAACCGACCGCCGTCTTCAGACGACCTTGACGGTCAGCTTGGGCAGGCCCGCGACCTCGCCCACGAGCGTGTCGCCGGCCACCACGGCCGCCACGCCTTCGGGCGTGCCGGTGTAGATCAGGTCGCCGGGCTGCAGCTCCCAGGCTGCCGAGAGGTGCTCGATGGTCTCGGCCACGTTCCAGATCAGCTTGCTCACGTTGCTGCGCTGGCGGTCGGCGCCGTTGACCTGCAGCGAGATATCGGCCTTCTCGGCGTCGCCGGCCTGCGCCACGGGCACGATCGGGCCGATGGGTGCGCTCTGCTCGAAGCCCTTGCCGATGTCCCAGGGGCGGCCCTGCTTCTTCATGTCGTTCTGCAGGTCGCGACGGGTCATGTCGAGGCCGACCGCGTAGCCGTAGATGTGCTTGTGCGCGTCGGCAGCGGCGATGTTCTTGCCGCCGATGCCGATGGCGACCACGAGTTCGATCTCGTGGTGCAGGTTCTTGGTGAGCGACGGGTAGGCCATGGTGCCGGTCTGGCCGGCGTCGACCACCACCAGCGCGTCGGCGGGCTTCATGAAGAAGAAGGGCGGTTCGCGGCCGGTGAAACCCATTTCCTTGGCGTGATCTTCGTAGTTGCGGCCCACGCAGTAGATGCGGTGCACCGGGAAGCGGGCGGACTGGCCGGCCACCGGAACCGAAACGGCGGCGGGCGGGGCGAAGACGAACTCGGAGGCCATGGAGACGTGTCCTTTTCTCAGTTTCTCAGGGGGAAGCCAGGCGGGAAACCGGCAGTGTGCCAGAGGCGCGGGGCTCACAATAGACGGCCCGCGCGGCGGATTCCTTCTCCATTCCCCTCATTTCCCACCATGCCCATCCGAATCGGCAAGGCCGGCAAGGCCAACGCGCTCAACGAACTAGGCCGCCGGCTCGACGAGGAGGGCGACCAGGACGCAGCGCTGCAGGCCTATGAGCAGGCCGGCGCCGTGCTCCCGAACTGGTCGGCGCCCTGGTACAACATCGGCCTCATCCACAAGTACCGCGGCGACTGGGCCGCCTCGCTGCAGGCCAACGCCCGTGCCGTGCAGTGCGACCCGCGCAACGAGGGCGCGGTCTGGAATCTCGGCATCGCGGCCACGGCCCTGGGCGACTGGGCCACCGCGCGCAGCGCCTGGCGGCAGTACGGCATCGAGGTGCCCGAGGGCGACGGGCCGGTCGATCTCTTCATCGGGCTCACGCCCATCCGCGTGCATGGCCTCGAGGCCAGCGAGGTGGTGTGGGCCGACCGCATCGATCCGGCGCGCGCCATCCTGCGCAACGTGCCCACGCCCGACTGCGGCCACCGCTACGGCGACCTCGTGCTGCACGACGGCGCGGCCAACGGCTACCGCCTGCGGGGCGAGCGCGAGGTGCCGGTGTTCGACGCCCTGGAGCTGATCGCGCCGTCGGACTATTCGACGTACGAAGTCACCATCGAGGAGGCGACGAGGGAAGACATCGACGCGCTGGTCAAGCGCTTCGAGGCCGCCGACGCCAGCGCCGAGAACTGGACCACCAGCATGCAGATGCTCTGCCGCGCCTGCTCCGAGGGCCGGCCCTACGGCGAAGGCCTGCACAACCATGGCGAGGGCGAGGAGCCCGGCACCCTGGGGCCATGGCGCATCGGCATCGCCGCCCGCGAGGAAGAGGCCGCGCGCCGCATCCTCGGCGAGTGGCGCGAGGCCGTCGCCGCCACCTCGCCGAAGGCCGCGCTGCTGGACTTCCGCTGCGTGCTGGTGGCTATAGCCCGCTCCTGACGCTGTGCTTCGGAGGGAGCGCTATGCTTGCCGGATCATGAAGCTGCACAACTATTTCCGCTCCTCCGCCTCGTTCCGCGTCCGCATCGCCCTCAACCTGAAGGGCCTCGATTTCGAATACATCCCCGTGCACATCGCGCGCGGCGACCACCGCACCGGCCCCTACGCCGCCATCTCCGCCGACAGGCTGGTGCCGCTGCTCGAAGACGGCGGCGAGCGCTTCTCGCAGTCCATGGCCATCATCGAGTACCTGGACGAAACGCATCCCGAGCCCGCGCTGCTGCCGCGCGACCCGGTGGCCCGCGCCCACGTGCGCGCGCTGGCGCAGTCGATCGCCTGCGAGATCCATCCGCTGAACAACCTGCGCGTGCTCAAGTACCTCGTGAAGGACCTCAAGCTCGACGAGGAAGCCAAGAACGCCTGGTACCGCCACTGGGTGCGCGACGGCCTGCTGGCCTTCGAGCGCCAGCTCGCGCAGTACCCCGCCGGCACCTACTGCTGGGGCGACACGCCGACGCTGGCCGATTGCTGCCTCGTGCCGCAGATCTTCAACGGCCGCCGCTTCGACTGCGACTTCAGCGGCCTGCCGCGCACCATGGCCGCCTTCGACGCCTGCATGGAGCACGAGGCCTTCCAGCGCGCGCAGCCCTCGCAGGCCCCCGACGCGGAAGCCTGAAGCCGATGGATGCAAGCTGGCTGGTGCCCGAATGGCCCGCGCCGCCGAACGTGCGGGCCGTGTGCACCACGCGCGAGGGCGGTGTCTCGCCGGGGCGCTACGCGAGCCTGAACCTCGGCGACCACGTGGGCGACGAGCCCTCGCACGTGGCGGACAACCGCAACCGTTTGCGCGCGGCCATCGGGGCTCGTCCGGTCTTTCTCCAGCAGGTGCACGGGACGGGCGTCGTCGAACTCGATGCCGGCCCTGGCATCGTGAACGACGGCACGGCTGCAGACGGTTGTACCGCCACGGCGGCAGGCCTGGCCTGCACGATCATGGTGGCCGATTGCCTGCCGGTGCTCTTCACCGACGAAGCCGGGCATCGCGTGGCGGCGGCGCATGCGGGCTGGCGCGGGCTGGCCGGCGGCGTGCTGGAGCAGACGGTGAGGGCTTTCGATGGCGCTCCAGGAGTCATTGCCTGGCTGGGGCCGTGCATCGGCCCCAAGGCCTTCGAGGTGGGCGCCGAGGTCAAGGCTGCCTTCGAGGCGCATGCGCCCGAGGCCGCGACCTGCTTCCGGCCTGGGCCTGCTCCCGGCAAATGGCTGGCCGACCTGCCCGCGCTGGCGCGCCAGCGGCTGCGCGCTGTGGGCGTGGAATCGATCCATGGCAACGACGGCAGCGACACGTGGTGCACCGTCGGCAACCCGTCACGGTTCTTTTCGCACCGGCGCGACGGCATCAGCGGGCGCTTCGCTGCCCTGGTCTGGAAGGTCTGACCCCGCAGTTCCGGTGGGCCGGCTTGCTTCCTCGGCGGCTGCGCGGCGCGCGGCTTCCTGTGCCTCGAGTTCGCGCTGCCTGATGGCGCGCCGCCGTGCGGGCGTGCCCATCAGGTAAACCACCAGTGCCACGGGCGCCAAACCGTACAAAAGAAATGTGAAGATGGCGCCCAGCACGGTGCCGGTGGTGTTGGTGGCTTCGGCCACCGCCATCATCAAGGCGACATACAGCCAGCCGATGACGATCAGATGGACAAACACGGAAAGTTTCAGTTGGTAAGTGGTGGAGGTAGCGTTGTGAGCGCCCTTGGGATGCAGCATACTCAAATCACGCAAGCCATCCGTACCGTTTCAGGCGAGGACCAGGAGAGAAGATGAAGCAACAAGCAACGGGTGCCGATGCGTTCGCGCCCTTCCAGCAGGCTCTTTCGCAAGGATGGACCCAGGCGCTGGAATCGTTCCGGCAGTCCACCGCGCAGGCCGGCTCCGCCTTCGACATCGGAGGCACGCCGCTATGGCAGCTGCCGAAATTGCCGGAGCTGCCGCAGATGCCCCGGTTTTCCATCGACCCCGAGAAGCTCCAGTCGATCCAGCAGCAATACCTCGCCGAGGCCACCGAACTCTGGCGCCAGGGCTTCGACGCCAGGCCCGAAGGCGACAGGCGCTTTGCGGGCGATGCCTGGAACAAGAATCCGCTGGCCGCCTTCTCGGCGGCCGTCTACCTGCTCAACGGCCGCACCATGCTGAGCATGGCCGAGGCTATCGACGCCGACCAGAAGACCAAGGCGCGGCTGCGGTTCGCCGTCGAGCAATGGATGGCCGCTTCGGCGCCAAGCAATTCGCTGGCCTTCAACGCCGAGGCGCAGAAGAAGGCCATCGACACGCAGGGCGAGAGCATCGCCAAGGGCATCCAGAACCTGCTGAACGACGTCAAGCAGGGCCATCTCAGCATGACCGACGAGAGCGCCTTCGAAGTGGGGCGCAACGTGGCCACCACCGAGGGCGCCGTGGTGTTCGAGAACGAGTTCTTCCAGCTTCTCGAATACAAGCCCCTCACGCCCAAGGTTTATGAGCGGCCCTTCCTGCTGGTGCCGCCTTGCATCAACAAGTTCTACATCCTCGACCTTCAGCCCGAGAACTCGCTGATCCGCTATGCGAACGAGCAGGGCCACCGCGTGTTCGTGGTGAGCTGGCGCAACCCCGACGAGTCGATGGGCAAGGCCACCTGGGACGACTACATCGAGAACGCCGCCATCAAGGCCATCCACACGGTGCAGGAGATCAGCGCAAGCAAGCAGATCAACGCGCTGGGCTTCTGCGTGGGCGGCACCATCCTGAGCACCGCGCTGGCCGTGCTCGCGGCGCGCGGCGAGAAGCCGGCCGCCTCGGTCACGCTGCTGACCACCTTCCTCGACTTCAGCGACACCGGCATCCTCGACATCTTCGTGGATGAGCAGCTCGTGCAGTACCGCGAGATGCAGCTGGGCAACGGCGGCCTGCTGCCGGGCGGCGACCTGGCCTCGACCTTCAGCTTCCTGCGGCCCAACGACCTGGTGTGGAACTACGTGGTCGGCAACTACCTCAAGGGCGAGACCCCGCCGCCCTTCGACCTGCTGTACTGGAACAGCGACGCCACCAACCTGCCGGGCCCCTTCTACGCCTGGTATCTGCGCAACACGTACCACGAGAACAAGCTGGCCAAGCCGAATGCGCTCACCGTGTGCGGCGAGAAGATCGACCTCGGCCGCATCGACATCCCGGCCTACATCTACGGCTCGCGCGAGGACCACATCGTGCCCATCGGCGGCGCCTATGCCTCCACGCAGCTGCTGCCGGGCAAGAAGCGCTTCGTGATGGGCGCATCGGGCCACATCGCCGGCGTGATCAACCCGCCCGCCAAGAAGAAGCGCAGCCACTGGATCCGCGAGGACGGCAAGTTTCCCAGGACGCAGGCCGAATGGCTGGCCGGCGCGCAGGAGCACCCGGGCAGCTGGTGGACCGACTGGGCACAATGGCTCAAGGGGCACGCGGGCAAACAGATCCCCGCGCCCAAGGCGTACGGCAACGGCAAGGCCTACAAGGCCATCGAGCCGGCGCCCGGACGCTACGTCAAGGCCAAGGCCTAAACATGGCACACCCCCAGGCTTGCCCACTGCGTGGGGCCGCCAACCCCCCTGCAGGGGGCAACACCGGCGGCCCGGCAAAGCCGGTTCCTCGGTGTTCCTGGGTTGGGCTGTGGCTTGGCGCAAGTTGCGCCTGCAGTTTTGATACGCAGATTCCTTAATCACTTCAACGGAGAACCTCATGGAAGACATCGTCATCGTTTCGGCCGCCCGCACGGCAGTCGGCAAGTTCGGCGGCTCGCTCGCCGGCATCCCGGCCACCGAGCTCGGTGCAACCGTCATCAAGGAAGTGATTGCGCGCGCCAACCTCACGGCCGACCAGATCGGCGAGGCCATCATGGGCCAGGTGCTGGCGGCCGGCGCGGGCCAGAACCCCGCGCGCCAGGCGTGGCTGAAGAGCGGCGGCGCCAAGGAAACGCCGGCGCTCACCATCAATGCCGTGTGCGGCTCGGGCCTGAAGGCCGTGATGCTCGCAGCGCAGGCCGTGGCCACGGGCGACAGCGAGATCGTCATTGCCGGCGGCCAGGAGAACATGAGCGCCGCGCCGCACGTGCTGCCCAACTCGCGCAACGGCCAGCGCATGGGCGACTGGAAGATGGTCGACACCATGATCGTCGACGGCCTGTGGGACGTCTACAACCAGTACCACATGGGCATCACCGCCGAGAACGTGGCCAAGAAGTACGGCATCGACCGCGCCGCGCAGGACGAGCTGGCGCTGGGCAGCCAGACCAAGGCCGCCGCCGCGCAGGACGCCGGCAAGTTCAAGGACGAGATCGTCGGCGTGAGCATTCCGCAGAAGAAGGGCGACCCCGTCGTCTTCGACACCGACGAATTCATCAACCGCAAGACCAGCGCCGAAGGCCTGGCCGGCCTGCGTCCCGCTTTTGACAAGGCCGGCGGCGTGACGGCAGGCAACGCGTCGGGCCTGAATGATGGCGCGGCAGCCGTGATGGTCATGACGGCCAAGAAGGCCGCGGCCCTGGGCCTCAAGCCGCTGGGCCGCATCGCCAGCTACGCCACTGCCGGCCTCGACCCCGCCATCATGGGCATGGGCCCCGTGCCCGCATCGACCAAGGCGCTGCAGCGCGCCGGCTGGAAGGCCGCCGACCTCGACCTGCTCGAGATCAACGAAGCATTCGCGGCCCAGGCCTGTGCGGTGAACAAGGAAATGGGCTGGGATATCAACAAGGTGAACGTCAACGGCGGCGCCATCGCCATCGGCCACCCCATCGGCGCATCGGGCTGCCGCATCCTGGTGACGCTGCTGCACGAGATGCAGCGCCGCAACGCCAAGAAGGGCATCGCTTCGCTGTGCATCGGCGGGGGCATGGGCGTGGCGCTCACCATCGAGCGCTGAGAAGGCGCGAACAAAGCTGCTGCGCAGCCCGATCTCGCACCTGCGGGCCTTACCGTAGCTGGCTACGGTTCAGGTCCTCGGTGCGACCTTCGGGCCGTTCGCGGCGGTTTTCTCACACCCTTCCGGTCCACGGGCGCCAAGGCCCGTCGCTCAGCGCGCCATCGCCATCGACGGCCGCTGAGCCATCGCCGCGCGCCAGCGCAGCAGCTCGGGGTGCTGCTCCCCGGGCTTGACGCGCACCACGCGGGCGAAGTCCACCGCCACCACGGCGGTGATGTCGGCAATGCTGAAGCGGTCGGTGGCGATGAAGTCGCGGCCGGCCAGGCGTTCGTTCAGCGTGTCGAAGAAATGCTGGATCCGGGCGAGCCCGCGCTGCGCGAGCTCGGGAATCTGCGCGTAGTTGACCGGGCCGGGCAGCGCGCGGTCCGCCATCGCGGGCGAGCTGTTGCGCAGCGTCTCGGCGATGGCGAGCAGGCCTTCGAACTCGATGCGCCAGTTCCAGCTCGCGATCTCGGCCTTTTCCCGCGGGGTGATGCCCATCAACGGTGGCTGCGGGTATCGGGCTTCCACCCATGCCGCGATGGCGGCGTTGTCGGTCAGCAGCAGGCCGTCTTCGTCGTCGGTGCGCAGGGCAGGCACGGTGCACTGCGGATTGATCGCGCGGTAGGCCTCGCCCAGCTGCTCACCACGGACCAGGTCGACCTGCACGGTCTCGTGTGCAATGCCCTTCTCGGCAAGCAGGATGCGCGCGCGCCGCGGGCTGGGGGCGGTGGCACAGTCGTAGAGAATGATCATCGTCGGTTCAACTCCAGGAACTCATCGCATGAATGGCACGACAGCCTACACGCCGCCCACCGTCTGGTCATGGAACAAGGAGAGCGGCGGCCGCTTCGCGAACATCAACCGGCCCATCGCAGGCGCCACGCATGAAAAGGACCTGCCGGTCGGCAGGCATCCCCTGCAACTCTATTCGCTCGCCACGCCCAACGGCGTGAAGGTGACGGTGATGCTCGAGGAACTGCTGGCGCTGGGCCATGCCGGCGCAGAGTACGACGCCTGGCTGATCCGCATCAACGATGGCGACCAGTTCGGCAGCGGCTTCGTCGCGGTGAACCCGAACTCCAAGATTCCTGCGCTGATGGACCGCAGCGGCGACAAGCCGATCCGCGTGTTCGAGTCGGGCGCGATCCTGCAGTACCTGGCCGAGAAGTTCGGCAGCGCCTTCCTGCCGACGGAACGGGCAGCGCGGGCCGAGTGTCTGTCGTGGCTGTTCTGGCAGATGGGCAGCGCGCCCTACCTGGGCGGCGGATTCGGGCATTTCTATGCCTACGCGCCCACGAAGATCGAATACGCCATCGACCGCTTCGCGATGGAAACCAAGCGCCAGCTCGACGTGCTCGACCGCCGCCTGGCCGAAAGCCGCTATCTCGCGGGCGACGAATACACCATTGCCGACATCGCGGTCTGGCCCTGGTACGGCGCGCTGGCCAAGGGGCAGCTCTACGAAGCGGGCGAGTTCCTGCAGGTGAGCGAATACAGGAATGTGGTGCGCTGGGCCGACGAGATCGCGAAACGGCCGGCCGTGCAGCGCGGCCGCATGGTCAACCGCACCTGGGGCCAGCCCATGAGCCAGCTTCACGAGCGCCACGACGCGTCCGACTTCGACACCCGCACGCAGGACAAGCTGCAGGCGCCGACCTGAGCACGACGCGGCACCCCACCATCCACACAGCCGGAGCAACGACGATGAGCGACAAGATCCTGGTGTTCTACGGCTCCTACCGCTCCGACCGCATGGGCGTGCGCCTGGCCGACTTCATCGTCGCCGGCCTGCGCGAACGCGGAGATGACGCCGAGTTGGTGGACGCGAAGGCGGTCGACCTGCCCATGCTCGACCGCATGTACAAGGAATATCCGAAGGGCAGCGCTCCCGCCGCGATGGAGGCGCTGGCCGGGAAGATCCGCTCGGCCGACGCCTTCGTCTTCGTCACCGGCGAATACAACTGGGGCCCGCAGCCCGGCCTGAAGAACCTCACCGACCACTTCCTGGAGGAGTGGTTCTGGCGCCCCGCAGCCATCGCGAGCTATTCGGCGGGGCGCTTCTCCGGCGTGCGCTCGGGCACTGTGTGGCATTCGATCCTGTCGGAGATGGGCATGGTCGTGGTGTCGAGCACCCTGGCCGTCGGGCCGATCTCGCAGACGCTGGATGCTGCGGGCAAGCCCACGGGCCCGGCGGGCGAATCGCTGCAGCGCTCCTTCGGCCGCTTCGCCGACGACCTGGCCTGGTGGACCGAGGCGGCGCGCGCACAGCGGGCGCGCAAGGCGCCGCCTTACTGATCGGGCAGGGCCCGCGGAAGGGTCCCGCGGAGCGGCTTGTTCACCGCCCAAAATTTGAGCAGATTAACTATTCCCTTTGTAAAACAACGACTTACGTTGCTTTTACAACGCTCCTCATCAGTTATCCCCAAAGTTGTGCACTGAAAATGGGGAAGAAGCCGGTTTTTCCACATTCCCGCCGCAAGTGGCTGATCCGATGGCGTTTTTCGCTCACCGGAAACCGTGAAAAATGGAGTCGAAAGGCTGTTTCAGGTCTGGACGAGGCGGTTTTGGCGGCCAGAGTTGTACACCGCCCAAAAATTGAGCAAACTAAGGAATACCCTTGTAAAACAACGACTTGCATTCGTTTTACAAGGCTCCTCATGAGTTACCCCCAAAGTTGCCCACAGAAAATGGGGACGGGGGCGAGTTGTTCAGCAATCGCGTGCAAGTTGCTGTTTTTGCGTGCTGGCGGCAGTCAGGTTGGCGAAGAGGCCTGCTGTTCGGCGTAGTGGCGGCATAGCGTGTCGACCAGCGCCTGTGCGTAGATCGGCAGCGCTGCGCGGTCGCGCACGAGCAGGTAGCGCTCCCGCACGCACCAGGCGTCGTCGAGGTCGATCAGCGCGAGCTGCATGCTTTCCTGGTTGCGCCGGGCAGCCGACTCGGGCACGACGCCGATGCCCACGCCGTTGCCGATCATCCGGCACATGGCGTCGAAGCTTCCGAGCTGGATGCGCAGCTTCTGCCGCTTGCCCAGGTTGTCGGTGATCTGCGAGAGAAAGGTCTGCAGCGTGCTGCCTTGCTGCATGCCGATCGCGTCTTCGTCCAGCGTCTCGGCGAAGGAGATCTTCTTGCGCTTCGCGAAGCGGTGCTTGCGCGAGGTGGCGAGCACCAGCCGGTCGGTGCTGAAGTGGATGGCCTCCAGCCCCAGCGTGTCGACGCGGCCGGCGACGATGCCGATGTCGGCGCGGCCGTCGAGCACGCCGCGCGGAATCTGAGCATTCGGTTTTTCCTGAAGGTCGACGTTGATGCGCGGGTTGTGCGCCAGGAAGCCCGGCAGTATCTCGGGCAGGAAGTCGGTCACTGCGGTGGTGTTGGCGAACACGCGCAGGTGGCCGCGCAGGCCGCCGCCGTACTCCAGCAGGTCGGCGCGCAGCTGCTCCGTCTGGTGCAGCACGAGGCGCGCGTGGTGCAGGAAGGCTTCGCCCGGCGGCAGCAGCCGCACGCCTCGGGCCTCGCGCTGCAGCAGCTGCAGCCCGGCCTGAGTTTCGAGCGCCTTGATGCGCGCGCTTGCCGCCGCGAGCGACAGGTGCTGGCGCTCGGCCGCCCGCGTGAGGTTGCCGAGTTCGGCCGTGGCGACGAAGAGGCGCAGGTCGGTAAGGTCGAAGAGCATCCAGCGATGGTAGGCGCCAGCATGCGGCCAGCCTTCGGCATTGCAGAAGGCTGGGTTCCGAAATCGCAGATTGCGCGCGAGGGTGGGGCGCCCGACCATGCGGGCCATGGAGACAACACGACACCAACGAAACCAGCCGGTGGCCAGCGGATTGAAAGTCCGTCGCCCTGCTGCCGGCACGAGATTGCGCGCATTGGCCCTGGTCGCACTGACCGCCGCGGCCGCTCTGGTCCAGTCCGGCCCGGCGAATGCGGAGGCATACCCCTCCCGCCCCGTCACGCTCGTCGTGCCCCAGGCCGCGGGCGGCACCAACGACATCGTCGGCCGGCTCGTCGGCCAGAAGCTCGGCGAGGTGATGAACAACGCCAGCGTGGTGGTCGACAACCGCCCCGGCGCGGGCGGCAACATCGGCACGCAGCTCGTGGCCAAGGGCCCGAAGGACGGCTACACGCTGCTCATGACCATCAGCAGCAGCCAGGCGATCAACCCGGCGCTCTACAGGAACCCGGGCTTCGACCCCGAGCGCGACTTCAAGCCCGTGGGGCTCATCGGCTCGGTGCCCAACGTGCTGCTGGTCAACCCCTCGTTCCCGGCGAAGAACCTCGCCGAGTTCCTGAAGCTCGCGCGGGCGAAGGGCGCGAACTACCAGTACGCCTCGGCCGGCAACGGCACGCTCAACCACCTGCTCGGCGAAATGCTCAACAGCATGGCCGGCATCTCGATGCAGCACGTGCCCTACAAGGGCGTGGCGCCCGCTCTCAACGACGTGCTGGGCGGGCAGCTGCCGATCGTGTTCGCGAGCCTGCCTTCGGCGCTGCCGCACATCAAGGCCGGCAAGCTGCGCGCGCTGGCCGTCAGCGGCGAGAAGCGCTCGCCCGTGCTGCCCGACGTGCCCGCCATCGCCGAGGCCGTGCCCGGCTACAACGGCACGCTGTGGATCGGCCTGTTCGCCCCCGCGGGCGTCCCGCCCGACGTGCTCGCCACGCTGCAGGACGCCACGCGCAAGGCGCTGGCCTCGAAGGACCTGCGCGACAAGCTCGACCAGCAGGGCGTGGAGATCGCCGCGCCGACCACCCCCGAACAGTTCGCGGCGCTGCTGCACGACGATCTCGCCAAGTGGGCGCGGATCGTCAAGGCCTCCGGCGCCGCGGTCGACTGAACGACGAAGAGACCCATGAGCAACGACACACAGACTCCATCTCCCACCATCGACAGCGAGGCGCTGGCCAGGCTGCAGGCCTGGCAGGGCCGCAGCGAAACGCTGGCCGACGACGTCACCGCCGCGCAGGTGCGCGCGCTCGCCGCCACGCTCGACCGCGACGACCCGCCGCCGCAGGCCGGCACCCGCCTGCCCGAGCTGTGGCACTGGCTCTACTTCCTGCCGCACCACCGCCAGTCGGAGATCGGCGAGGACGGCCACGCCAGGCGCGGCGGCTTCCTGCCGCCGGTGCCGCTGCCGCGCCGCATGTGGGCGGGCGGCCGGCTCGCATGGGAGCCGGGCAATCCGCTGCATGTGGGCGACAAGGCGGAGCGCACCTCGCGCATCGTCTCGGTCACGCACAAGTCGGGCCGCACCGGCGAACTCGTGTTCGTGCTGGTGCGCCACGAGGTGCGCAACGAACGCGGCCTCGCGCTCACCGAGGAGCACGACATCGTCTACCGCGCCGCCGCCCAGCCGGGCGAGGCCGGCCCGCCACCCACGCCCGCCCCGAAGGACGCCGCCTTCAGCCGCGACATCGCGCCCGACGACGTGCTGCTCTTCCGCTACTCGGCACTCACCTTCAACGGCCACCGCATCCACTACGACCGCCGCTACGTCACGCAGGTCGAGGGCTATCCGGGCCTGATCGTGCACGGCCCGCTGATCGCGACGCTGCTGGTCGACCTGCTGCGCCGCAACGTGCCGGGCGCGCAGCTCGCGCGCTTCGAGTTCCGCGCGGTGCGCCCGACCTTCGACATCGCGCCGTTCCGCGTGCACGGCAAGCCGGGCGCCGATGGAAAGACGTTCGATCTGTGGGGCGAGGACGCCGACGGCTGGCTCACCATGCAGGCCACGGCCGTGCTGGCCTGAGCGGGGAGGGAAGAACACATGACAAGACCCCTGGACGGCATCACCGTCATCTCGCTCGAGCACGCCATCGCCGCGCCGTTCTGCACGCGGCAGCTCGCCGACCTCGGTGCGCGCGTCATCAAGGTGGAGCGCCCCGGAGCGGGCGACTTCGCGCGCGCCTACGACGCCCGCGTGGCCGGCGAGGCCTCGCACTTCGTGTGGGTGAACCGCTCGAAGGAAAGCCTCACGCTCGACCTCAAGCAGCCCGCCGCGCTGGCGGTGCTGCAGGAACTGCTGTCCGATGCCGACGTGCTGGTGCAGAACCTCGCACCCGGCGCCGCCGCGCGCATGGGGCTGGGCGCGCAGGCCCTGCACGAAAAGCACCCGAGGCTCATCGTCTGCGACATCTCGGGCTACGGCGAGGACGGCCCGTACCGCGACAAGAAGGCCTACGACCTGCTGATCCAGAGCGAGGCCGGCTTTCTCTCGGTGACGGGCACGCCCGAGGAGCCCTGCAAGTCGGGCAACTCCATCGCCGACATCGCGGCCGGCATGTATGCGTACACCGGCATCCTTGCGGCGCTGCTCCAGCGCGGAAAGACGGGCAGGGGCTCGCACATCGACGTGTCGATGCTCGAGGCGCTGGCCGAGTGGATGGGCTACCCGATGTACTACGCCTACGACGGCGCTCCACCGCCGCCGCGCAGCGCCGCCTCGCACGCGACCATCTATCCCTACGGTCCTTTCCCCGCGGGTGACGGCGGCACCGTGATGCTGGGCCTGCAGAACGAGCGCGAATGGCGCACCTTCTGCGAGAAGGTGCTGCTGCAGACAGCGCTGGCCACCGACCCGCGCTTCGACAGCAACGCGCGGCGCAACGAGAACCGCGAGATGCTGCGCGCCATCATCCTCGAGACCTTCGGCGCGCTGACGACGGCGCAGGTGCTGGAGCGGCTCGACGCCGCGCAGATCGCCAACGCCCGCATGAACGACATGGCCGGCCTGTGGGCCCATCCCCAATTGCAGGCGCGCGAGCGCTGGCGTCAGGTGGGCTCGCCGGCGGGCGACATACCGGCCCTGCTGCCGGCGGGTCGCCAGAGCGCCTTCGACTACCGCATGGACCCGATCCCGGCGGTAGGCGAGCACACCGACGCCATCCTGCGCAGCCTCGGGCGCAGCGAGGCGGACATCGCGGCGCTGCGCGAGGCGGGCGCGGTGTGAGCGCGCCGCCGCTTTCGCTGGCGCGCGCCTTTCTCTTCGTGCCCGCCGACCGGCCCGAGCGCCATGCGCGCGCGCTGGCCACCGGGGCGGGCGGCGTGATCGTCGACCTCGAAGACGCCGTCGCGCCCGAGCGCAAGGTTCAAGCACGCGAGCAACTGGGTGCCGCGTTCGCCGCGCTGCCCGCCGAAGAACGGCGACGGCTGCTGGTGCGCATCAACGCCGCCGGCACGCCGTGGCATGACGACGACTGCGCGCAGGTCGGAGCGCTCGCCGCCCAGGGGCTGATCGCCGGCATCGTGCTGCCGAAGGCGGAACGGGCGGTCGACCTGTCGCGGCTGGCGACGGCGGCAGGCCCCTCGGCCGTGCTGGTGCCGCTGATCGAATCGGCCGCCGGCCTCGCCGCGGTCGACGAACTCGCCGCCCGCCCGCAGGTGCTGCGCCTGGCCTTCGGCAACCTCGATTTCCAGGCCGACCTGGGCCTGGCCTGCGATGCCGACGAGGCCGAACTGGTGCCCGTGCGCCTCGCACTGCTGCTGGCCTCGCGCCGCGCCGGCCTTGCCGCGCCCATCGACGGCGTGACCCCCGACTGGCGCGACGCCCCCCGGCTGGCAGCGGACACCGCGCGCGCCCGGCGCGGCGGCTTCGGCGCCAAGCTGTGCATCCACCCCGACCAGGTCGCGCCAGTGCATGCGGCGCTCGGCCCCTCGGCGCAGGAACTGGCATGGGCCCGCCGCGTGGTCGCGGCCATCCGCGAGGCCGGCGGCGGCGTCGTCAGCCTCGACGGGCGCATGGTCGATGCCCCGGTGGTGCGGCTGGCCGAGCGCCTGCTCGCACTCGAACACACCTGACGAACACACCTGACGAACGGACCAGAGAACAACCAAAGGAGACAAGAAAGTGAAAGCAACCGGAAACTGGAAACTGAAGACCCTGATCGCCGCCTCCGCTGGCGCCTGCCTGCTCGCCTTCCAGGCGCCGGCTTCGGCACAGGCGGCATGGCCCGACAAGCCGGTGACGATGGTCGTGCCGTACTCGGCCGGCGGCCCGACCGACGTGGTGGCGCGCATGCTGGCCATTCCCATGGGCAAGTCGCTGGGTCAGCCTGTGATCGTGGAGAACACCGTGGGCGCGGGCGGCACCATCGCACCCGCGCGTGTGGCGAAGGCGGCGCCCAACGGCTACACCATCCTGATCCACCACATGGGCATGGCCACCGCGCCCGCGCTCTACAAGAAGCTCAACTACGACCCGCTCAAGGACTTCGAGTACGTCGGCCAGGTGCTCGACGTGCCGATGACGCTGCTGTCGCGCAAGGACTTCCCGGCCAACAACTACCAGGAGCTGCTGGCCTACGTGAAGGCCAACAAGGACAAGGTGACGCTGGCCAACGCGGGCGTGGGCGCGGTGTCGCAGCTGTGCGGGCTGCTGTTCATGAACCAGATCGGTGTGCAGCTGACCACCGTGCCCTACAAGGGGGCGGGGCCGGCGCTCAACGACCTGATGGGCGGGCAGGTCGACCTGCTGTGCGACCAGACCACGCAGACCGCGCCCGTCATCAAGGACGGCAACCGGGTGAAGGTGTTCGGCGTGACCACGCCGCAGCGGCTGTCGAGCCTGCCCAACATCCCGACGCTGGACGAGCAGGGCCTCAAAGGCTTCGACGTGCGCGTGTGGCACGGCATCTATGCGCCCAAGGGCACGCCGCCCGCGGTGATCGAGAAGCTCAACGCCGCCCTGCGCGCCGGGCTGCAGGACGACATGGTGAAGAACCGCCTGGCCGAACTCAGCTCGGAGATCGTGCCGGTAGAGAAGCAGACACCCGAGAGCCTTCGCTCGCACCTCGCGGCGGAGGTGGCCAAGTGGGGCAAGGTGATCCGCGCGGCGGGCGTGCAGGCGGACTGAGGTTCTTCAATCGACCGACCGGGCGCGCAGTGTTTCGTCGAACAGCGCGAGCAGGTGCCGCGCGAACAGGTCCATGTTCGCGGGGCGGTCGGCATTGCCGGTCTCGACGGTGCGGCTCACGGTGACGGGGCCGACGATCGCCAGGCATACCCGCCCGGGCACGTCGCCGTAAGGGCTGGGCGAGGGGCCGGCCGCTCCGCTTTCGGCGATGCCCCAGGCCGAGTGGTGGGTGTCGCGCACCCGGCCCGCGACGAGCCGGGCGTAGGGCTCGGTCTCGCCGCGCAGGCCGGCCATGTCTTCGGCGGTCAGGTTCAGCAGCGCGCGGCCCGCGCGCCTCGAATAGACGACCGCACCGCCCTTGAAGTAGGCCGAGGCGCCCGCGATGGCGAGCAGGGCGGCAGACACCAGTCCGCCTGCCGAGGACTCGACCACCGCCACGGTCTGCCCCCGCGCGCGCAGCGCTTCGCCCACCCGTGCAGCGAGTACCGGGAGCGGCTCGGGCAAGGAGGGCGCGTTCATCGGGCCTGGAAGCGGGGACCGGGCCGCTTCACATAGGCCGGCGCGCGCTCGTGGCTGGCGGTGCTTCCGTAGATGGTGTCCGCGGGGTAGTACTCGGACTGCAGCTGTACCTTGGCGGCGGCTTCCTCGCCCGCGGTGTGGGCGATGTAGGCCAGCATCAGGTCGGTACCGGCCGATACCCCGGCCGAGGTCCAGACGTTGCCGTCCTGCACGAAGCGCTGCTCCACCACCTTCACGTCGCCCAGCGCGCGCAGGCGGTCGAGCGATCCCCAGTGGGTGGTGGCGGTCTTGCCCGAGAGCAGGCCGGCCGCGTGCAGCACGAAGGCGCCGGTGCATACGGACATCAGCGTGGTGCATCCGGGCGCCTGGTCGGCGAGGAAGCGGGTCATGACGACGTTGTCGACCTCGCGGCGCGTGCCCATGCCGCCGGGGACGAGCAGGCAGTCGAGCTGGGGGCAGTCGGCGAAGGAGACGTGGGGGTTGATCGACAGGCCCTTGGCGCAGACCACCGGCTCGCGCTTCTCGGCCACGATCAGGCAATGCTCGGGACCGCCGGCCAGCTTGCTCCACATGGTGAGCATCTCCCAGGGGCCGACGAAGTCGAGTTCCTCGACGTCGGGGAAGACGATGATCCCGAAATTCATACTTTGGAACTCCTTGGGTGATTGGCTCGTGCGGACACGCACGGATGAGAGGATAGAGGCTGAGCACGGAGGCCGCTTCGTGACAATCTTCGTGACAGCTGGTTGCAAGCCTGGCTCAGTGTTTTCCTGAGAGGGGCCATGGCTTGAAACTCGCTAGAGTGAAGGCGGCCGTTCAGGCTTTTGCCATTACACAAAGGAAATCTCATGAGCAAGAAAGTTGCATATGTCACTGGAGGCATGGGTGGCATCGGAACAGCCATCTGCCAGCGTCTGTACAAGGACGGGTTCACCGTGGTCGCAGGTTGCGGCCCCACGCGCGACTACGCCAAATGGCTGGCCGAACAGAAAGCCGCAGGCTTCGAGTTCCATGCGTCGGTCGGCAATGTCGGCGACTGGCAATCCACCGTCGAAGCCTTCTCCGCCGCCAAGGCCGCGCACGGCCCCATCGACGTGCTGGTCAACAACGCCGGCATCACCCGGGACCGCATGTTCCTCAAGATGACCCCCGAGGACTGGAGCGCAGTGATCGAGACCAACCTCAACAGCATGTTCAACGTCACCAAGCAGGTGGTGGGCGACATGGTTGAAAAGGGCTGGGGCCGAATCATCAACATCAGTTCGGTCAACGGCGCCAAGGGCCAGGCCGGCCAGACCAACTACTCGGCGGCCAAGGCCGGCATGCACGGCTTCACCATGGCGCTGGCCCAGGAGCTGGCCAGCAAGGGCGTGACGGTCAACACCGTGAGCCCGGGCTACATCGGCACCGACATGGTCAAGGCCATCCGCCAGGAAGTGCTCGACAAGATCGTGGCGACCATCCCGGTCAAGCGCCTGGGCGAACCCAGCGAGATCGCCTCGATCATCTCGTGGCTGGCCACCGACGAAGGCGGCTACAGCACGGGGGCCGACTTCTCCGTCAACGGCGGCCTGCACATGCATTAAGCATGCTGACTTACACCTGATCGACAAGACCCGCTTCGGCGGGTCTTTTCATTTCGACGATGCGGGTTCCACGGATAGAAAACCGCGGATGCGCGTCCTACAGTTTTCAACCCCCGGAGGCAAACATGGAAAGCACAACAAGCACATCCGCCAGAAAGCTCCCGCTGTACCGCTCGCTCTACGTGCAGGTGATCACCGCCGTGATCATCGGCGTGCTGCTCGGCCACTTCTATCCGGCCGCGGGCGAGGCGATGAAGCCGCTGGGCGACGGCTTCATCAAGCTGATCAAGATGATCATCGCGCCGATCATCTTCTGCACGGTGGTGGTGGGCATCGCCGGCATGGAGGACATGAAGAAGGTCGGCAAGACCGGCGGCCTCGCGCTGCTGTATTTCGAGATCGTCAGCAGCATCGCGCTCGTCGTGGGCCTGGTGCTCGTGAACGTGCTCAAGCCCGGCGCTGGCATGAACGTCGACCCGGCCACGCTCGACACCAAGGGCATCGCGGCCTATACCGGCCCGGGCAAGATGACCGGCACGGTCGACTTCATCATGAACATCATCCCGAACACCATCGTGGATGCCTTCGCCAAGGGCGAGATCCTGCAGGTGCTGCTCATCGCGGTGCTGTTCGGCTTCGCGCTGCACCGTTTCGGGGGGCGCGGCACGCTGGTGTTCGACGTGATCGAGAAGGGCTCGCACGTGCTCTTCGGCATCGTCAACTACATCATGAAGCTGGCGCCCATCGGCGCCTTCGGCGCCATGGCCTTCACCATCGGCAAGTACGGGCTGGGCAGCCTGTTCTCGCTGGGCAAGCTGATGGGCACCTTCTACCTGACCTGCCTGCTGTTCATCTTCGTGGTGCTCGGGCTCATCGCGCGCTTCCATGGGTTCAGCATCTGGAAGTTCATCAAGTACATCAAGGAAGAGCTGCTGATCGTGCTGGGCACCTCGTCGAGCGAGTCGGTGCTGCCGCGCATGATGGAGAAGATGGAGAACCTGGGCGCCAACAAGACCTGCGTGGGCCTCGTCATTCCGACCGGCTATTCCTTCAACCTCGACGGCACTTCCATCTACCTGACGATGGCGGCGGTGTTCATCGCGCAGGCCACCAACACGCCGATGACGCTCACGCAGGAGATCACGCTGCTTGCGGTGCTGCTGCTGACCTCGAAGGGCGCGGCGGGCGTCACGGGCAGCGGCTTCATCGTGCTGGCGGCCACGCTGTCGGCGGTGGGCCATGTGCCGGTGGCGGGGCTGGCGCTCATCCTGGGCATCGACCGCTTCATGTCCGAGGCCCGTGCGCTGACCAACCTGATCGGCAACGGCGTCGCCACCATCGTGGTCGCCAAGTGGACCAACGAGCTCGACGAGGCCCGGCTGCAGGCCGGACTCAACAACGAGACCTGGGTGGAGGCACAGGAGCCCGAGGCGCTCGATGCCGAGCGCAGCGGCAAGATGGCCGGCTGAGGCGGCACCGCGGATGGCCTGACGAACCAAAAGGCCGGGCATCGTTCCTGCAAAATGCAACGATGCCCCACAGCGTCTCCCTCATCAACACGATCGCCGCCGGCCTGGGGCTGGCGCTCATGCTTGGATTCCTGGCGGCGCGGCTGCGATTGCCGGCCTTGGTCGGCTACCTGCTGGCGGGCGTGATCATCGGCCCCTTCACCCCGGGCTTCGTGGCCGACGCGGGCATCGCGGCCCAGCTCGCCGAGATCGGCGTGATGCTGCTGATGTTCGGCGTGGGCCTTCATTTCTCCCTCGACGACCTGCTGGCGGTGCGCAAGATCGCGCTGCCCGGCGCGCTCGCGCAGATCGCGGTGGCGACGCTGCTGGGCGGGGGGCTGGCGATGTGGTGGGGCTGGAGCCCCGGTGCCGCGCTGGTGTTCGGGCTGGCGCTGTCGGTGGCGAGCACGGTCGTGCTGCTGCGCGCGCTCGAAAGCCTGGGCATCCTCGATTCGTTCACCGGGCGCATCGCGGTCGGCTGGCTCGTGGTGGAAGACCTCGCGATGGTGCTGGTGCTGGTGCTCCTGCCGCCGCTGGCGGGCACGCTAGGCGTGCAGGGCGCTGCAGGCGGAACCGACCCGCTGTGGCAGACGCTGGGCCTCACGATGCTGCAGGTCGGCGGCTTCGTGGCGTTGATGCTGGTGGTGGGGCGCCGGGTGTTCCCGTGGATCCTCTGGCAGGTCACGCGCACCGGCTCGCGCGAGCTGTTCACGCTGTGCGTGGTGGCGGCGGCCGTGAGCATCGCCTATGCGTCGGCGGCGCTCTTCGGGGTGTCGTTCGCGTTGGGTGCCTTCTTCGCGGGCATGGTCATGCGCGAATCTCAGTTCGCCCATCGTGCGGCGCAGGAGTCATTGCCGCTGCGCGACGCCTTCGCGGTGCTGTTCTTCGTGTCGGTCGGCATGCTGTTCGACCCCTCGGTGCTGCTCGACCGGCCGCTGCAGGTGCTCGCTGTGGTGCTGGTGATCGTGCTGGGCAAGTCGCTGGCGGCCTGCGCACTGGTGCTGGTGTTCCGCTACCCGCTGGGCACGGCGCTCACGGTGAGCGCCAGCCTGGCGCAGATCGGCGAGTTCTCTTTCATCCTGGCCGGCCTGGGCGTGTCGCTCGGCCTGCTGCCGGCGGAAGGGCAGAGCCTGGTGCTGGCCGGGGCGCTGATTTCCATCGCCACCAATCCACTGTGGTTCAGCCTGATCGCGCCGATGCAGAAATGGCTACATGCGCATTCCTCGTTCGCGCGCGGTCTGGAGATGCGAGAAGACCCGCTGGCCGAGCTGCCGATGACCACCGAGGCCAAGTACCTCTCGCGGCAGGTGGTGCTGGTGGGCTACGGCCGGGTCGGGCGCCGCATCGCGGCCGAGCTCGACGCCAACGACATTCCCTACGTGGTGGCGGAGCAGAACCGCGAGCTGGTCGAGAAGCTGCGCGAGGCCGGTACGCCCGCCGTGTGGGGCGATGCGGCCGACCCGGCGGTGCTGATCCAGGCGCATATTGCCCGTGCGCGCGTGCTGGTCGTCGCCACGCCGGACGCGATGAACGTGCGCCAGATGATGGAAACGGCGCACACGCTCAACCCGGCGATCCAGACCGTCATCCGCAGCCACAACGAGCAGGAGGCTCGCCTGCTCACGCAGGAAACCTCGGCCACCGTGTTCCTCGGCGAGCATGAACTCGCCCAGGCGATGGCGAGGGACGTGGTCCAGCGCGCAGTGTCGATGGCCGTGCCGGCATGACCGGCGAAAGCCCGAACGCCCGGGCTTGCGGCCCGGGCGCTTCAGAGGTCTTCGATCACCAGCGGGCGATAGCGCTGGGCGATGGAGTAGGGGACGGTGCGCACCAGCTCCATCATCTGCTCGGCCGCGGCGCCGTCCTCGGTCCTGACGAGCAGGGCGGCGTGGCCTTCCTTCGCGAGCTTGGCATAGGCACGCACGGTGGCCGCATCGGTGCCGGCGGAGGGCAGTGGGTCGTCGGCGGTCGTCACCGTGGGCACGATCTCGCGCAGCACGGTCTCGGCCGGCATCAGGTAGATGTCGTCGCCGCTCATGCCTTTTTCGATCAGGCCGCGACCGATGCGCTCGGCGTCCTTGGCGTCGGGGAACATCACCATCGAATAGCCGGTGGGATAGAAGGCGCCGCCGATGCTCGAGAGCATGCCCGGTTCAAGAGTGAAGTGCTTCATGCTGCCTCCTGAATCTTGTGTGGATCATCGGTCCGACGCTAGGCCGCCCTCTCAGGGCGCTCTGTAGGAGAACCCCGAAAGCACTGTCAACCGCGCGCCTGCCTTGCCTGTTCAATTCATGGCGCAGTCAGCAAGCAACGTCATCCTCATTTCCATGCCTTCGTCCAGGAACATCGCACTCACCGTCCACGAGCTGGAGACGGGCGAGTTCTATTGGGTGCTGATGGAGGCGGTGGACGGCGCCCCGGGCGATACCACCCACGTCTACGTGCCGCTGGAAGCCGCGCACGAACCCTATGCCACCTATTCGAATGCACTGGTCGCGGGCGTGGCGATGATGCGGCGGCTCTTCGGGCCCGACGGCAGGCCCGCACCCTGAGCCCGCGGGGCTCACCGGAGGCCCCTACCTATAATCCCGCCGTTCCGGTGGCGGCAGCCTCATCGACTGCCCGGCCGGACCACCACGGTTCGAAGGTGCCCCGCACGACATGCCATCCATGGCGGCGGGGTTAAACGGGAAGCAGGTGAACCCGCATCGTCGTTCTCCACGGAGATCGGCCGGCGCGGCGATTCCTGCGCTGCCCCCGCAACGGTCAGCGGATCTGGAACCCCTCGGGCTCGTGCCTCATCGATCGGCACGGGCAGCCACTGCGCTTCGGCGTGGGAAGGCGAGGGTTTCCGCCGCGGCGTGACTCTCGCAGATCACGCCGCGGCGCTCCGCAAGCCCGGATACCGGCCTTCGCAACCGCCTTCGGACGCTGCGGGAGTGCGTGTCCGGGCCAGCCGCCTACCGCGCCCGCCGCGGGCCGCCGCAGCCCCTTCGCCTCTTCCGCCGCGCCCTTCATAGGTCAGGAGCCTGCGGGGACGCAGGCCGGAGGAGAGATTTCATGAGTCATGCATCGCCGAAGCGCGATCGCAGGGGCGCGTCGCCGAAGCGGCTGCGACACCGGCCGCGCTTTTCGGGTCTTTCGAGCCTTTCCGGCATTTCGCTGGGCTGGGGCCTCGCCCTGGGACCGTGCGCGGCAGTCTTCGCGCAGGCCTCCGACGGCCAGACGCTGAGGGCGATTCAGGTGGATGCCCAGCGCCATACGCCCATGGCCATCGACGAGCCCACGCAGACCGGCAGCCGTCTCGGCCTCACGCCGCTCGAAACACCGGCCAGCGTCGAGGTGCTGACGGGCGACACCATCCGTGCGCGCGGCGACGTCTCGGTGGTCGACGCCGTCACCCGCGCCACCGGCATCACCGGCTCGCCCGGTCCCGGCAACGGCGGCACCGCGCTGGTGGCGCGCGGCTTCCTCGGTCACGGTTCGGTGATGCAGCTCTTCGACGGCACGCGCCTCTACGCGGGCGCGGGCACCGTCACCTTTCCCTTCGACACCTGGTCGGCCGACCGCATCGAGGTGCTGCGCGGCGCGGCCTCGGTGATGTACGGCGAAGGCGCCATCGGCGGCGCGATCAACGTGGTGCCCAAGAAGCCCACGCGCGGCCCGATCCGCAATGAGGCGCTGGTCACGCTGGGCTCCGACGCCACGCGGCAGGTGGCCTTCGGCAGCGGCGGGGCGATCGACGACAGGCTTTCGTACCGCTTCGACATCAGCCAGCGCAACACCGACGGCTTCATGCAGCGCGGCGAGGCCGAAAGCCTCGCCGTGAGCGCCGCGGTGCGGCTGGACGTGTCGCCGCAGCTGCAGTTTACGCTCTCGCACGACGAGGGCCGCCAGTCGCCGCAGCGCTACTACGGCGTGCCGCTGATCGACGGCCGCCTCAGCAGCCAGACGCTGCGCCAGAACTACGACGTGGACGACGCCGAGATCAAGTACCGCGACAAGTGGACCCGCCTCGACACCCTGTGGACGCCCAGCGACGCCGTGACGGTGCGCAACCAGCTCTACCGGCTGGAGAGCAAACGCCACTGGCGCAACAGCGAGACCTATACCTACAGCCCCGCCACCCGGCGCGTGACGCGCGGCGACTACCTGGAGATCGGCCACGACCAGGAGCAGATCGGCAATCGCACCGACGCCACCTTCAGGCACCGGCCGTTCGGCCTCGCCAACCAGGTGCTCGTGGGTTTCGACGTGAACCGCATCGACTTCACGCACACCAACGACTCGCCCTACGGCGGCCGATCGGTGGTCGATCCCTTCGTCTTCAGCCCCGGCTACTACGCGTCGCCCGTGGCCTACACGCCGCGCTACAGGACGAAGACCAGCACCTACGCCTTCTTCGCGGAGGACAGGCTGGCCTTCGACGAGCAGTGGTCGGTGGTGGGCAGCCTGCGCTGGGACCACGCGAAGGTCGCACGCACCGACCTGCAGAACGCCGCCAACAGCTTCGGCAAGACCTTCGAGTACGCCACCGGCCGGCTCGGCGTGGTCTACGCACCGGACGCCTCGCAGTCGTTCTACGCGCAGGTGGCGCGCGCGGCCGATCCCCTGGGCTCGCTGGTGACCACTTCGGCTTCGCAGGCGGCCTTCGACCTCAGCACGGGCAGGCAGTTCGAGGTCGGCTACAAGCGCCAGCTCGCTGACAACCGAGGCGCCTGGACCGTGGCCGCCTACCGCATCGACAAGAACAAGCTGCTGTCGCGCGACGCCATCGATCCGACCGTCACCCAGCAGGTCGGCAAGCAGTCTTCCGAAGGCATCGAGGCCACGCTCGACCTGGCGCTGAGCTTCACGCTGCGGCTGGAGGCGAATGCCACCAAGCTGCGCGCGCGCTACGACGACTTCAACGAACTGGTCGGCGGCAAGCTGGTCTCGCGCGCGGGCAACACGCCCACCGGCGTACCCGAGGAGGCCGCCAACCTCTGGCTCACCTGGCGCTTCCTGCCGCAGTGGGAGGCCGACGTCGGCCTGCGCTACGTGGGCCCGCGCCAGGTCGATGCGGCCAACTCGCGAAAGATCGGCTCGTACACGGTCGCCGATGCGGGCGTGAGCTGGCAGGCGAACCCCTCGCTCAGGCTCGCGCTGCGCGCCTACAACCTGGCTGATCGGCGCTATCCGGTGTCGTTCTCGAATGGCGGCAACCAGTGGCTGCTGGGGCGCCCGCGCTCCTTCGAGCTGTCGGCGCTGGTCAGCTTCTGAGAGGCCCGGGAGTCTGGTGGAACGCATGACCTCCGCATGGCGCCGCGCCTGGCCGCGCATCCGGCACTGGCTCTACTGGACGCACCGGTGGCTGGGCATCGGCGGCTGCCTGCTGTTCGTCATGTGGTTCGTCTCGGGCGTGGTGATGATGTACGTGGGGTACCCGAACCTCACGGACGAGGAACGGCTCGCGGGGCTCTCGCCGCTGCGTTTCGACCGGGGGATGGTGTCGCCCTCGGCCGCGCTCGAAGCACTGCCCAAGGAGGCGAACGCGCAGCCGCCGAGGCGCATGGTGCTGGAGATGCAGGGCGGCACCGTCGCCGGCCCCGTCTGGCGCATCGTCGATGCGCGCGGCGGCCGGCATACGGTCTCGGCCCGCGACGGCCGCGTACCGGGTCCCGTCGATGCCGCGCAGGCCGAGGCCATCGCGCGCGATTTTTCCGGCCATGCCGGCGCCCGCTGGGCCGAGACCCTGGAGCGTGACCAGTGGACCGTGCCGCAGGGCCTGAACCCGCTGCGTCCGCTGCACCGCATCGAAGTCGGCGACGCCGCGGGCACCGAGCTCTACGTGTCGCAGGTCAACGGCGAAGTGGTGCGCGACACCACGCGCTCCGAACGCTTCTGGAACTGGCTGGGCTCGGTGCCCCACTGGATCTACTTCACGCCGCTGCGCGCGGACCCGCCCCTGTGGCACGACGTGGTGATGTGGCTGTCGGCGGCCTGCATCGTCTCGGCGGTGACGGGCATCGTCATCGGCATCCTCCGGGTGCGCCTGCGGCGGCGCTTCCGCAACGGGGCGGTCACGCCCTACAGCGGCTGGATGGCCTGGCACCACATCGCAGGGCTGGTCGGCGGCTTCTTCGTGCTGACCTGGATCGTCAGCGGCTGGCTGTCGATGAATCCCAATGGCTGGTTCCAGCGTGGAACGGGCGATGCGGCGGCGATGGCGAGCTACACGGGTGCCGGCAGGTCGCCGTTCCCGTGGCCGCCGGCATCGCTGCCGGCAGGCGAGGGTGCCGATGCGCCGCGCGAGGCCGCGCTGCTGTGGTTCGACGGCAGGCCGCTGCTGCAGCTGCGCGACGCGAAGGCGCGGGTGCGCGTGATCGATGCAGTCACCGGCGAACCGGCCACCGTCGCGAAGGACGACGTCCTGCGCGCCGCCGCCCGACTGCGCCCCGGCTCGAACATCACCGAAGCGGTGCTCCAGACCCGCGAGGACTTCCACTGGTACGGCCACCACCGCGAGCGCGTCGTGCCCGTGTGGCGCCTGCAGTTCGACGACCCGGCGCGCAGCTGGATCTACATCGATCCTTCCAGCGGCCAGGTGGCCGGCGGCAGCGACGCCAGCTCGCGCCTGCGCCGCTGGCTCTTCAACGCGGCGCACAGCCTCGACTTCCCCTGGCTCATCCAGTACCGGCCGGCCTGGGATCTCGTGATGTGGCTGCTTTCCATCGTCGGCGCTGTGGCTTCGGCCAGCGGCGTCGTCATCGGCTGGCGGAGGCTGCGGCGAAAACCGAAGCCGGCGGCCGTGCCGGGCGCGCAGCCTGCGCTGCGGCGTTCATGATCGGGGCTTGCGCGAGCCTGCCCATCCACCAACAATCAACTTTCGCACCGCGGTGCATTTCAGGAGGTGCTCGATGCACATCGAACCAGGTCTAGTCGACGGATCCAAGATATTCCTCAGCTACGCGACGGCAGCCGCCGCGCTTGCCTACACCGGCAAGGTCGCGTTCCAGACGCTCATGAAGGACGGGCCCGCCGCACTGGTGCTGCGCTCCGCCATCGCCGTGGCGCTGGTGTTCTGCTTCTTCGAGGTGTTTCCGCACCACCCTGTGGGCGTGTCGGAGGTGCACCTGATCCTGGGCACCACGCTGCTGCTGGTGTTCGGCCTCGCGCCCGCCGCCATTGGCCTGGCGGGCGGCCTGCTGATCCAGGGCCTGTTCTTCGAGCCGCAGGACATCCCGCAATACGGCATGAACGTCACCACGCTGCTGGTGCCGCTGTTCGCCACTTCCGCGCTGGCGCGCCGCATCATCCCCGAGAAGCTGGCCTACGTGGACATCGGCTACCGCGAGGCTTTCAAGCTCTCGGTGGCCTACCAGGGCGGCATCGTGGTGTGGGTCGGCTTCTGGGCGCTGTACGGACGCGGCACCGGCATCGAGAACATGGGCCAGATCGCCAGCTTCGGCGCTGCCTACATGACGGTCGTGCTGGTCGAGCCGCTGGTCGACCTGGGCGTGCTGGCTGCCGCCAAGGCGTGGCGCCGGCTGCAGGGTTCCGTCTTCGTCGAGCGCCGCCTGTACGGCGGCGTCTGAGCGCTTCCCTTCGTCGCTTCCCCGGGGCCGGCCTCGGGGAGGCTGTCCGTTTCCATCGGTGGCGCCGGAATCATCCGGCGCCACTTTCGCCTTGCTGGTGCGCCCCGCTCGCGAGCGCCTGAAAGAATCCACCCATGACCCCAAGCAACGCCAAGATCCCCGTCACCATCGTCACGGGCTTCCTCGGCAGCGGCAAGACCACGCTGCTGCGCCACATCCTCGGCAACGCCGAAGGCCGCCGCATCGCGGTGATCGTCAACGAGTTCGGCGAGCTCGGCATCGACGGCGAGATCCTGCGCGGCTGCGGCATCGGCTGCGACGACGAAGGCAACGAGCGTGAAGGCGCGCTCTACGAGCTGGCCAACGGCTGCGTCTGCTGCACGGTGCAGGAGGAGTTCCTGCCGGTGATGCTGCAGCTGGCCGAGCGGCGCGGCGAACTCGACGCGGTGCTCATCGAGACCTCGGGCCTCGCGCTGCCCAAGCCGCTGGTGCAGGCCTTCCAGTGGCCGGACATCGCCAACATCTTCACCGTCGATTCGGTCGTCACCGTGGTCGACGGGCCGGCCGCCGCCTCGGGCCAGTTCGCCGAGAACCCGCAGGCGGTCGATGAAGCCCGCCGCGCCGACCCCAACCTCGACCACGAATCGCCGCTGCACGAGCTGTTCGAAGACCAGCTTTCGGCCGCCGACCTCGTGGTGCTCAACAAGACCGACCTGATGGACGACGCGGCGCGCGCCAAGGTCGAGGCGCTGGTGCGCGAGGAACTGCCGCCCGAGGTGAAGATCGTCGCCGCCAGCGAAGGCCGGCTGCCGCTCGCGCTGCTGCTGGGCCAGGGCCGCGCGGCCGAGGACACCATCCACCTGCGCGAGAGCCACCACGACCACGAGGAAGACCACGACCACGACGAGTTCGATTCGCTCGTGATCGAGCTGCCGCCCGTCGAGCGCGATGGCCTGCTGGCCGCGCTCGGCAGGCTGGTCGAGCAGCACACCATCTACCGCGTGAAGGGCTTCGTCGCCGTGCCGGGCAAGCCGATGCGCCTGCTGGTGCAGGGCGTGGGCCGCCGCTTCGACCACCACTTCGACCGCCGCTGGCGCGATGGCGAGGCGCAGCGCACGCGGCTCGTGTTCATCGGCGAGGACCTGGACGAAGGCGCGCTGCGCAAGGTGCTCGAAGAGGCGAGCGCCACCGCCACGGCCTGACGCCCCGAGCGCATGCACCTGCTGAGCACCCAGCCCGGACGCTTCGTCGAGGACGACAGCGTCGTCACGCGCCTCGACCAGACGCCGGGCGACATCGTGGTGCTCAGCTCGGCCGACACCACGCTCGCGCTGCTCGCCGCCGCGCGCACCGCGCTGGCGGCCACCGACCCCGGCTATCCGTCGCTCAGGCTGGCCAATCTCATGTACCTGCGCCAGCCGGCCTCGCTCGACCTCTACGTCGACGAGGTGCTGCAGCATGCGCGCGTGGTGGTGGTCGACCACCTGGGTGCCGAATCGGCCTGGGCCTACGGGTTGCAGCAGCTCGAGAAGCTGGCGAAGCGCAAGGGCCAGCGGCTCGCGATGTTCTCGGGCGACCTGCAGGAAGACGAAGACCTGCTCGCGCGCGGCACGCTGTCGCGCGCGGTGAGCCGCCAGCTCTGGCAGTACATGCGCAGCGGCGGGGCGGGCAATGCGATGCAGTTCCTGCGCGCGGTGGCCTTCCACGGCCTGGACCATGGCGAGGCCCCGTTGCCGCCGCGCAGCCTGCCGCAGGTGGCGCTGCACGTGCCGGGCGGCGCGGCCGCTTCGCATACCGTGGCCGGCATCGATGACCTGCGAGCCGGCTGGCACGCGGGCGCGCCGGTGGTGGCGCTGGTGTTCTATCGCTCGCACCTGCTGTCGGGCAACACGGCGGCCTTCGATGCGCTTGCCGCGGCCTTGACAGCGCAGGGACTGAATCCGCTGCCCGTCGCGCTCGATTCGCTGAAGGATCCGCTGTGCCTTTCCACGCTGCGCGCGCTGTGCGCGGAGCACGACGTGCAGCTGGTGCTCAACACCACGGCTTTCGCGGCCCTGGGACAGGGCGGGCCGGGCGGGCAAAGCGACGAGGTCGAGCTGGCCGGCGACGCCCCCGTGCTGCAGGTGATCGTGAGCGGGGGCAACAGGGAAGACTGGCTGGCCGACAGCCAGGGCCTGCGCCCGCGCGACATCGCGATGCAGATCGCGCTGCCCGAGATGGACGGCCGCATCGTCACGCGCGCCGTGAGCTTCAAGGGCCTGTCGCACCGCTGCGAGCTCACGCAGACCGAGGTGGTCAACTACCAGCCCGAGCCCGACCGCGTCGCCTTCGTGGCCGAGCTGGCTCGGCGCTGGTGCCGGCTGCGCAGCCTGCGCGCGGAAGGCAAGCGCATCGCACTGATCCTCGCCAACTATCCGGGCAGCGAAGGCCGCATCGGCAGCGGCGTGGGGCTGGACACGCCGGCCTCGGTGATGGCGATCCTGCACGCCATGGCAGCCGACGGCTATGCGCTGGGCGATCCCGGCGCGATGCCCGCCGATGGCGACGCGCTGATGCGCAGGCTGCAGGAAGGCATCGCCAACGACCCGTCGCAGTGGGCTTCGCGGCCCGCCTGGCAGAGCTTCGCGCTGGCCGACTACCGGGCATGCCTGTCACGCCTGCCCGACGGCATGGCCGCGGCCATCGACGCGCGATGGGGACCGCCCGAACAAGACCCGATGCTGCGCAACGGCCGCTTCATGATCGCCGGCCTGCGGCTTGGCCGCGTGTTCGTCGGCATCCAGCCCGCGCGTGCGCTCGGCAGCCTGGGCGCCGCCGACTACGCGAGCTACCACGACGCCGAGCTGGTGCCGCCGCACAGCTACCTGGCCTTCTACTTCTGGCTGCGCGAGGCCTTCGCCATCGACGCGGTGGTGCACGTGGGCAAGCACGGCAACCTCGAATGGCTGCCCGGCAAGAGCATCGCGCTGTCGCAGGCCTGCTGGCCCGACGCGATCCTCGGGCCGATGCCCAACGTGTATCCCTTCATCGTCAACGACCCGGGCGAGGGCGCACAGGCCAAGCGGCGCACGCAGGCGGTCATCGTCGACCACCTCATGCCGCCGCTCACGCGCGCGGAGAACCACGGCCCGATGCAGGACCTGGAGCGTCAGGTCGACGAGTACTACGACGCGCTGCTGGTCGACGCGCGCCGCGCGAAGGTGCTGCGCGCGCAGATCCTCGCAGCCGTGCGCGCGCAGCATCTGGTCGAGGAACTGGGCTTGCCCGGCGCGCAGGAGGAAGACGACGCCGTGCTCGCGCGCGTCGACGCCTACCTCTGCGAGCTGAAGGAAACGCAGATACGCGACGGGCTGCATGTGTTCGGCGCTTCGCCGAGCGGGAGGCTGCGGCGCGACACGCTGCTGGCGCTGGCGCGCTATCCGGCGGCCGACGGCGGGGGTGGCAACGCCGGGCTGCTCGGTGCGCTCTCGCAAGACCTGCTGCCCGACGACGCCTTCGATCCGCTCGACATCGACGCGGCCCGGCCTTGGCAGGGCGCGCGGCCCGCGCTGCTGCTGTCGGTGAGCAGCGAAGCATGGCGCCACCAGGGCGACACGCGCGAGCGGCTGGAGCTGCTCGCGCAGCGGCTGATGGAAGAGGGCGCATGTCCGCCGGAACTGCCGCGCACCGCCGCCGTGATGAGCCGCATCGACCGCAGCCTCGCGCCCGCGCTCGACGCCTGCGGTGCGCAGGAGCTGCGCCAGCTCTTGCGCGCCCTGCAGGGCCGCTTCGTGCCGCCGGGCCCGAGCGGCTCTCCCTCGCGCGGCCGGCCCGACGTGCTGCCCACCGGCCGCAACTTCTACGCGGTCGACACCCGCGCCATTCCCACGCCCACGGCCTGGATGCTGGGCCTGAAGTCGGCCGCGCAGCTGGTCGAGCGGCACATGCAGGAACACGGCGACTACCCGGCGGCCCTGGGCCTGTCGGTCTGGGGCACGGCCACCATGCGCACCGGCGGAGACGACCTGGCGCAGGCCTTCGCGCTGATCGGCGTGCGGCCGAAGTGGGCGCCGGGCAGCCAGCGGGTGGTCGATTTCGAGGTGCTGCCCACGGTCGGGCTCGGGCGTCCGCGCATCGACGTCACGCTGCGCATCTCGGGCTTCTTCCGCGACGCCTTCCCGAATGCCGTTCAGATGTTCGATGCGGCAGTGCAGGCCGTGGCGGCACAGGAAGACGAGGACGAGGAGCGCAACCCGATCCGCGCGCGCATCCTTCGCGAGACCGCCGCGCTGCAGGCCCGGGGCATGGCGCCCGAGCTCGCACGCACGCAGGCCGGCTGGCGCGTGTTCGGCTCGGCGCCCGGCAGCTACGGCAGCGGCCTGCAGCCGCTCTTCGACCGCGGCGACTGGCAAAGCGACGACGACCTGTCGAAGGCCTACGTCGGCGGCAGCGCCCATGCCTACGGCCAGGGCAGCGACGGCGTGCCGGCGGCCGACGCGCTGAAGCGCCGGCTGCGCGCGATGACCGTCGTCATGCAGAACCAGGACAGCCGCGAGCACGACCTGCTCGACTCCAACGACTACTACCAGTTCCAGGGCGGCATGGCCGCCGCCGTGCGCCACCTGAGCGGCCGCCAGCCCGCCATTTACCACGGCGACCACGGCAACCCCCAGGCGCCGCGCGTTCGCACGCTGAAGGAAGAGATCGGCCGCGTCGTGCGCTCCCGCGTGGTCAACCCGAAGTGGATCGACGGCGTGAAGCGCCACGGCTACAAGGGCGCCTTCGAGATGGCCGCGACGGTCGACTACCTCTTCGGCTTTGACGCAACAGCGCGCGTGGTCGGCGACCACCAGTACGCGATGGTGGCTGACGCCTACGTGCTCGACGAGGCCACCCGCGACTTCGTGAACCAGCACAACCCGCGCGCGCTGCAGGACATGCTCGGCCGCCTGCTCGAAGCCATGCAGCGCGGCCTCTGGCAATCGCCCGGCGACTACCGCGCCCGGCTCGAGAACCTGCTGCTCGACCACGAGCAGCGGATGGAAGGAAGCCTCCGATGACGACCACTGCCGCCGCCGCCATGCCGGCGCCCTTTCCCTTTGCCGCCATAGCCGGGCAGCCGCACCTTCGGCAGGCCCTGCTGCTGGCTGCCGTCGATCCGGGCCTGGGCGGCGTGCTGATCGAAGGGCCGCGCGGCACCGCCAAGACCACCGCGGCACGCGCGCTCGCCGAGCTGCTGCCCGACGCGCCCTTCGTCACCCTGCCGCTGGGCGCGAGCCTGGAGAGCCTCGTCGGCACGCTCGACCTCGGCCGCGCGATGGCGGGCCATGAGCTTCGCTTCGCACCCGGCCTGCTGGCGCGCGCACACGGCGGCGTGCTCTACGTGGACGAGATCAACCTGCTGCCCGACGCGCTGATCGATTCGCTGCTCGACGCCGCCGCCAGCGGCGTCAACGTGGTCGAGCGCGACGGCATCTCGCATCGCCATGCAGCTCGCTTCGTGCTCGTGGGCACGATGAATCCGGAGGAGGGCACGCTGCGCCCTCAACTGCTCGACCGCTTCGGCCTTTGCGTTCAGCTGCACAACATCGACGACCCGTCCGAGCGGCAGGCCATCGTGCGCGCGCGGCTGGCCTTCGATGCCGATCCGCAGGGCTTTCGCGACCGGCATGCGCAGGCGCAGGCCGAGCTGTCTTCGTCGCTGGTCCGCGCACGTGCGCTCGTGGCCGACGCGTCGGCGCTGCCATACACCGACGCGGTGCACGAGGCGGTGAGCGCCATGTGCATCGCCGCCGCCGTCGACGGGCTGCGCGCCGACCTGGTCATGCTGCGTTCGGCCCGCGCCCTTGCGGCATGGGAAGGTGCTGCGGCCATCACCGCCCAGCACGTGCAGCGCGTGGCCGAGGCCGTGCTGCTGCATCGGAGCAAGCCCGAGGCCGAAGCTGCCGCTCCCCGGACTGCGCCGCCCGATGTCGGCAGCAAGGCCGCCGGCGACGCGGACGGGGAAAGCAGCGCAGGCAGCGCGGACGACGGCGACTGGGGCGCCATGCCGCCCGAACCCGTCGGCATCGACCGCGTGAAGCCGCTGCGCCCGTTGATCCCTTCGTTGCGGCAGCAACAACAACAGGCCGCACCAAAAAAAGCCTGAGCCTCCGGTACGCCGCACCGCCCGCTGGCGCATCGCGCCAGGGCGACCGGAGGCAGGGCCCGCAAAGGGATGCATGGCACGGTGCCGCCAGGCAGGGCGCGGCCTTCGACTGGCCGCGCACCTTCGCCGCGCGCGGCGCCGACCGGCTGCGCGCGGATCATCTGCGCCATCGCCCGCGGGAAGCGCGCAGTGGCGTGCTGCATTGCTTCCTGCTCGACTGCTCGGCCTCGATGCGCGACGACGGCAACCTGGCCCGCGCCAAGGGACTGCTGCTGGCGCTGATGCAGGAGGCCTACCAGCGCCGGGACCACGTCGCGCTGCTTTGCTTCGCGGGCGAGATCGTCGAGCTGCGCCTGCCGCCGCGGCGCGCCAGCGCCTGGAACGACGACTGGATCGCGCCGATCGCGGCCGGCGGCGGCACGCCCCTCGCGCTGGGCGTGCGGCGCGCCGACCAGCTGCTCGCGAAGAGCGGCGGCACGCGCCGGCGCTGGCTGTGGCTGCTCACGGATGGCCGCAGCAGCGAAAGCCCGCAGCGGCCGGAGTCGGCCGACGAGGTGTGCGTGGTCGATTTCGAGGCGGCGCGCCTGCCGCTGCACCGCGCGAGGCGGCTGGCCGACAGCTGGGATGCGCGCTACGTCCCGGCGGACAGCGCCTGAGCGGGTTGCGCGGCCTGCTCGTCGGCTTCGTCTTCAGGCGGGGCCAGCATGGTGCCCCGGCAGCTCGGCGCCCCGCAATGGCAGGGGTACTTCGACGCCGGCGAGCCGTCGTCGGCGGTCAGTGAATAGTCGATGAACAGCTCGTCGCCCGCATCCACCGCCACCAGCGTCTGGAACTTCAGCACCAGCTCGCCGCCTTCGTCGTACTCCTCGACCGCCTCGCAGTTGGGTTCGCACGAATGGTTGAGGTGGCGGGTGGCATTGCCGCCCTTGGCACCGTCGATCGTCATGTCGTTCGACAGCGTGAAGAGGTAGGTGAGCTGGTCATCCCAGACCTTGGTGGCGATCTCGGCCTTCGTGTAGCGGCGGCCCTCGTAGAGGCCGAGAAATGATTCGACCGGCAGGTCGCGCGTGGCGAAGGCGCCGAGGCCGTGCACGCCGCTGGGGCCTACGCGGACGAAGGGCGTGGACGAGGTTCGCTTGTGGTGCTTCATGAGGGAGAAGAGTGGCTGCCGTGGGGCGTGTTGCTGTTGGCGTTGTCGGGCTGGCGGAGTGTCAACGCCATTCCGATCCGGCGGATGACAGACGGGTACCGCGTCATCGATCTGCTTGTCTGTGTCTGTGTCTGTTCAGGGCTTCGCGTCGCCGAGGGACGCCAGGCAGCTCACGATCGCGTCGGCTGCTTCGTCGAGGCGGGGGCCGGGCCGCATCATGAGGTCGAAGCGCGCAGAGGCGAAGCTGCACACCCGCCCGCGCTGGATCGCCGACATGGCGGACCAGCCCGGCCGCGCGGCCATGGCCGAGACCTCGCCGAGGGCCGACACCATCAGCACGTCGGGATTGGCGCGCACCACGAACTCGGGGCTCATCTTGGGGAAGGGGCCGAGCGTGCCGGGCACCGCGTTGCCGAGCCCGAGGCGGGCCAGCGTCTCGCCGATGAAGGAGCTCTCGCTGGCCGCGGCCATGCCCCCATGCACCTCGAAGTACACGCGCCGGCCCTGCCAGCCGGCCGGCACGCGGGCACGGGCCGCGTCCAGCCCGGCGTCGAGCTTGCGCCAGTAGGCCTCGCCCGCGCCGGGGCGGCCGGTGGCACGGGCCACGGTCTCCATCACGCGGCGCATGTCGGCATGGGTCTTGGCGTCGAGCGCGAGCACCTTCAGGCCCAGGCGCTCCAGCGGCTCGGCGGCGCGGCTGCGCGGACGCAGCAGCACCAGGTCGGGCTTGAGCGCGACGATGCGCTCCACGTTCGCGTCGTCGATGCCGCCCACCTGCGGCAGCCCCTTCACCGAGGCCGGCCAGTTGGCGTGGCGGTCGATGCCCACCAGCCGGTCGCAGGCGTCGAGGGCGCAGACGGTCTCGGTCAGCGAAGGCATCAGCGACACGATGCGCCTGGCCGGCGCCTGCAGATCGACCGTGGTGCCCCGGTCGTCCTCCAGCCGGATGGCCGTGCCGGCGGCATGCGCGGCCGGGCCGAAGCCCAGCGCGACGAAGGCCGCGGCCTTGGCGACCCGGCGGACGGCGGAAGACAGGAGCTGGCGCGGGGCGGGGTTCGGCAGGACGGAGGAGGTCATCGATCTGGCAGGCGGCGGGCGGGCGGGCGTTGGCCCGCCTATTGTCGCGGCGTGCGCAGGCGCAGCCGCCGCGCGGCCTCTTCCTCGCGCGCGTCGTCCACCTCGCGCATCACGTGGCGCAGGTCGACCGGGCCGGTTTCCTGAACGAAGCCGCCGGTGAGTTCGGTCTCGGGGCGCAGCTGGCCGCGCTCGTAGAGGTGCCAGATCTCCTCGCCGTAATGCGTGTCCAGCAGCACGGGCGCGAACTGGCCGAAGAAATTGCGCAGGTTCTCGACGTCGCGCAACAGCATGCGCCGGGCGTGGTTGTTGCCCGCGGCATCGACCGCCTGCGGCAGGTCGATGACGACCGGGCCGTCCTCGGCCAGCAGCACGTTGAACTCCGAGAGGTCGCCGTGCACGATGCCCGCGCACAGCATGCGCATCACCTCGCGCAGCAGGCTGGCGTGGTGGCGCATGGCGTCCGCCGGCGAGAACATCACGTCGTTCAGGCGGGGCGCGGCGTCGCCGTTGGCGTCGGTCACCAGGTCCATCAGCAGCACGCCCTCCAGGAAGTTGTGCGGCGTCGGCACGCGCACGCCGGCGGCGGCAAGCCGGTAGAGCGCATCGACCTCGGCGCTTTGCCAGATGGCCTCGGTCACCTTGCGGCCGAAGCGCGTGCCCTTGGCCATGGCGCGCGCCTCGCGGCTGTTCTTGACGCGGCGGTTCTCGGTGTAGTCGACGGCCTGCCGGAAGCTGCGCTTGTCGGCCTCCTTGTAGACCTTGGCGCAGCGCGTCTCGTCGCCGCAGCGCACGACGTAGACCATGGCTTCCTTGCCGCTCATGAGCTGGCGCACCACGGTGTCGATCAGGCCTTCGTCGATCAGGGCCTGCAGTCTTTGCGGTGCCTTCATGCGCGGGACTCCCGGGAGATCATGGAACGGGTGGCGAGGTAGGCCCGCAGGCTGTCGGTCCCGAACTGGTAGAGGCCTTCCTGCCGGTGCACGACAAAGCCCAGCTGGCGGTTGATGGCGAGCATCGGCGCATTGACCTCCGCGTTGCTGGTGGAGATCAGCGCCAGCTCCGGGTGGCGCGAGTGCACCAGCCGCAGCATCGCGGCCTTGACGCCCTTGGCCAGGCCCTTGCCGCGCCAGTGGCGGGCCACGGCCGTGAGCCGCTGGAACATGCGGTCGGGGAACAACTGGTTCCAGCTGGCGTCGCACACCGCGACGACCTCGTCGCCATCGAGCAGCAGCACGAGGTAGTGTTCGCCGCCGCGGCGGTCGATCTCGGCGTACCACGCGAGGTACTCTGCCATTTCATAGCGCATGGGCGCTCGCTCCAGTGCGCTGGTGGGCGCGTCGTTCAGCAACGTCGACAGCGCGGGCAGCAGTTCCGCGAGCCGCTCGACGGGCACGCGCCCGACATGGAACTCGGCGCGCAGACCGTGGGCGGGCGCGAAGCCCTCGGCCTCCCAGCGGGAGAGAGCCTGCCAGTCGAGGCCGGCGAAGGTTGCGCGGTTCTCGATGCTGCGGTGCCTCTCCTGCGCTCCGATGGCGCGCAGGAAAGCGTGGCCCTCGGGGAGGTGCGCCTTGACCGTCGCCGTGGTCTTGCCCTGTGCATCCATGAACGCGAGCAGCGCGCCGAGCAGCGTGCTGGCCACGCCGCGGCGCTGATGCGAGCGCAGCACGCCGCCCCAGACATCGACGAAGGGCGCGAAGGATTCATAGTCGGGCGTTCCCGCGCGGCGGATGCCCATGTTGAGGCTTCCGACGGGCCTGCCGTGCTCGTAGAGGGCCAGCACCCGGTGGATGACGTACAGCGGCGCGCCTTGCAGCACGCCGTGCCGGGTCTCGGCGTCGCTCGTCAACGGTTCGTCGGGAAAGTCCTCGGCGCTGCGCTGGCGCCAGTAGGCGAGGGCATCACGCCACTCAGCCTCGGAAGCGCGTTGGGGATCGAAGAATGCGGTTGTTGCAACGGGCCGCGAATACGCGGCGTTGGCTTCGGACATGGTGTGCCTTGATTCGAAAGGGAACGGGGCGCCGACGGCACATGCGTGCCGGCGGCGGCGTTTGAATCGGGGCTGTTTGTCGCGGCGGCGAGAAGGCCGCGGGTGCCGAACCGGGCGTGCCCGTCAGGGGCACGTGCTGCGCGGGAGGTGCGTCAGCAATCGATCAGCGGGTGGGGTGCACGACAAACCGCACGATGGTGGGGGCGTGAATTACGGCGTCTTCCATCTCGTGCCTCCTTTTCGCGGTGGTTGTCGAAGCGGCCACTGTAGCGGCCCGGTCGCCTGCTGTGAAGTGCCGCGTGATTCTGCGTGGTGCAACGTGGTGCGGGCGGCACACGAGAGCCGGCGGGCCCGGTCGGCCCGCCGGCCCTGAGCATGCCCTCAGTTCTTCATGCTGTGGACCAGGGAGGCCAGCGCCGACGAGATGAAGACCGCCACGATGAAGCGCAACCAGCCCGACTTGCGCTGCACGATGTTGCTGATGGTGACGGCGCCCGTCATCAGCCAGATCAGCGGACTGGCGCTTGTGGTGAAGACGCTGAAGACGTAGACGGCCTGCATCAGCACGCTGATGCCCCAGCGGACCCGGAAGGCGGAGGCGGGCGCCGGCGCTGGCGTTGGCGACTGCGCAGCGGCCTGCCCCGACGGCCGCGGTGCCGCTGTGGCAGGGCGCACCGCTGCAGGCGCGGACACGGCTGGCTGGGGCCGCGCCGCCTCGCGTTGCGCCTTCTTTTCCTCCGCCAGTTGCTCGGCGGTCTTCTCCAGCACCGGCGCGGGTGCCTCGGCCGGCTGCCACCAGGCTGGCCATGGCGCCTTGCCCGCTGCGGACTGCTTGCGGAACTCGCCCGCGCCGAGCTTGCGCTGCGATGCCTCAGTCGCTGGCTTGGCGCCGCCTTCGTGCTTCGCCGCCAGCGCGCGCACGCGCTGCAGGTAGGGCTCGGCGCGCGCCGCGTCGGCCATCGCGATGAAGTTGGCATAGCCGCGCAGCGCGCCGATCACGTCGCTGTTGCCGTTCCACTGCAGGCCCTGCGGGCCGTGGCGCTCGGCCTGGTGCAGCACCGCGCGGAAGCGCCGCAGCGTGTCGCGGTCGACCGAGAGCTTGTCGTTGACCACGATGCCCGTCACGTGCTGCTGGCGGTGCCTGCGCATCACCTGCTGCTTGTCGGGGTGCAGCGTGAGGCCCTCGCTCGCCACGATCTGCTTCACGCGCCACAGCAGCTTGGCCGTGTCGCGGCTGTGCTCGGGGCCGGCGGAGAAGGTCAGGTCGTCGGCATAGCGCGTGTAGCGGAAGCCCAGCTTCGCCGCGCTCGCGGCCAGCCGTGCATCGAGCCGTCGGCACAGCAGGTTGGTGATCATCGGGCTGGTGGGCGCTCCCTGGGGCAGCACGCGCTCGCCGCGGGCGACGAAGTAGCGGCTGCCGTCGAGCTGCACCTCGTCGGTGGGCGCCTCGGTGCACAGCAGTGCCAGCAGGCTCGCGACCTGCGACGAATAGCCCAGCTGGCGGAACACGCCGCGCACGCGCCGCATGCCGATGGAGGGAAAGAAGTCCTTCAGGTCGAGGTTGACGACCACGTCGCGGCCCACGTGCGGCGCCGCGTTGGTGAGGATCGAGCGGCCCGGCATGAAGCCGTGCGCCGCCTCGTGCACCGGCATCTTCCCGAGGATGTTGTCCAGCACCCAGTACTGCGCGCGCTTCAGTCGCGGCATGGGCGCGGAGATGTGGCGCTCGCCGCCGCTCTTCTTGGGCATGGTGAAGCGCTGGTAGTGGCTCACGCTCGACACCTCTCGGTGCCATGCCAGGAAGCGCAGCTCACCCAGGCCGACGCCCATGGCCTGCGCCAGGTCGCCCGCATGGTCCAGCGCGGGCAGGGCGTTGCGCGCCAGCGCCTGGCTGTCGCTGTGCGCGTCGTTCAGGCCGCCGGAGACGCCGTCGCCCACGTACAGCAGCTCGCGCTTGCGCCGCTCGTGCCAGGCCAGGGCGCGCGCATGGCGGCCCTGCGCGAGGCGCTGGCGGGTTTCCTCGCGGCGCTCGCGGGCGCGGGCCATGCGCTCCTTGCGCATGATCTTCAGGGCCCGGTCGCGGTCCTCGATGCCGCGCAGTTCGCTGCCGAGCTTCGAGAGCGCGGTCTGCAGCTCGCCCTCGCGGCGGATCAGCTGCTCCTCGACCGTCGGCTGCGCCGCGTCGCGCGGCCAGAAGCCCAGGCGCTGCATTTCCTCGAGGACGACTTCCTGCTTGGAACTCTTGCGGATGCGCTCGTACAGCTGCTCGCGGGTGAGCGCCGAGTCGGGCACGGAAGATGAAGAAGAGGCGGGAGACTGCATGGTCATGGCGCTGCGCCACCGGCCGATGCACTGCTTGGAGAAGGGAAAGATTGCGAACGAAGCGGGAATCTCGTCGAAGAGCCTCGGGACTGGAGGGCTCCACTCGACGCCGTATGGCCATGGTGACGCCGATGAGCTTCGAGGAAGCCGCACTGTTGTCGCGTCACCATGGCCATACGGCACAGTGAAGAGACGTCCAGTGACGCTTGGGAAGTGCTGTGTGCGAGGGCGGCGATACGCCGACCGGATTGCAAGAGCCTTCCCGCTCCGTTCGCAAAAAAGCAGTGTATCAGCCGATGTGGGCGGTGCTCCTTTCCGGGTCTGTCGTTGTTGTTGTCGTCGTGTTCGCCGCGATGGACGGCGTGGCCGAGAGGCGCAGCGCGAGCATGTGCTCGCACGGACCCCTGGTCATGCGATGGCGCACGAAGTGGCTGCATTGGCATTCGCCCGAGGCCACGCGCTGGTCGCCGTCGAGCTGCAGGCTCGTGAAGTACTCGCGCTGGCCGTTCGAACCCTTGGCCTTGCCGCTGATCGAGACGCCGCCGTCGGCGCGCGCCTGCGTCTTCACATTGACGATGCGACGCGCGCGCACCAGTTCGGCTGCGGCTTCTTCCTCGGGGCTGGCATAGCGCAGCTTGTCCATGGGCAGCGGCTCGCGGCTGAGCTCGCGCAGCCGCCACACGCCGTGCGCGATGTCGTAAACCACGCGGCCTGCCTGTACGTAGCCGCCGAGCGCCGCATCGACGGTGAGCGTCGACAGCCCCGTGGCCGCCGCCAGCTCGGCGGTGGTGGCGCGCCAGCGCTCGCCGAGCGCCGAGAACACGCGCAGCAGGCTGTCCTGGTCGACCGTCTGGCGCGGCTGCAGCAGCTCGAAGTGGCCGTTGCGCGACCAGTCGTTGGCGGTCCAGCCCGAAAGACCGAGAGTGAATTCCATGTCGGGCATCTGCGCGACCCAGAAGCTCGGCATGCCGGTACCCAGCAGGTGCACGGTGAAGCCCTGCGCCACCGGCACCAGCCGTTCGAGCTGCAGCAGACGGCGCCGGCCCCACACGCGGATGTCGATGTCGGCGGCGGCGGTGTGGGTCGAGCGCGGGCACACCAGCTCGTGGCCCCAGGGCTCGAACACGATGCGCACCGGCTGCCCCGGCCGCAGCACGAAGCGCAGCGAGCGCGGCCCCACGCGCTCCTTGCGCCGGCGCAGCACCAGGCAGATGTTGTGGATGTCCATCGGATGCAGCTGCAGCCGGTGCGCGGGCAGCAGCATCGCGCTGCTGACCTGCAGGAAGCCGCGCACCCAGCTGTCGGGCACGTCGATCTTGGGCTCGTGGAAGGCCGGGTCGTTGTCGCTCCGGACCTGGAAGCCGCCGGGGTCGATGGCCAGCCGCGTCTTCTTGTAGTCACGGATCTTCTGGAACTCGTCGTACAGCGACTCGGAGTAGTCGACATTGGTGGTGCCGCAGGCATGGTCGCTCACCCGGTCGAAGACGTCGTGGCTGCACGAGAACATGCCGTAGCTCGACTCGTCCTGGCTGAAGCACTCGAAGAACACGCGGTCGGGGTGCACCGTGATGACGGGGTCGAGCACGAACCACGCCTCGCGGTTGACCTTGTAGATGTGGTCGAAGTAGCGCTTCTGCGCACTCATGAAGGGCTGCAGCACCGCCTGCTTGCGCTTGCGCAGCTCGGCCAGTTCCTTGGAGAGGGGCTCCATCTGCGCCTTCAGCTCGTCGCTGCGCGCCATGAACTGCGCGAGCAGCTCGCTTTCCTGCCCGGCCAGCCATTCGAGGTACGCGCTCTTGTCGCGCGGCTTGAAGCGCAGGTCGCCCACCACCACGTCGTGCAGCGCCGACATGCCTTCGCGGAACGGCAGGTGGCGGTTGATGTCGGCGACGAAGTGCACCGGCGCGCGCAGCGTGTCGGGCGCGAATTGCAGCGCGGTGCTGTCGGCCGTGTGCTGCACGCCGGAATGGCCGAAATATCGGTACTGGAATCTCATGCGGCGGGCCCTCCGGTCCGGGCTGCGGAAGAAGGCGGCAGCGGCGCGCGGCGCGGCGCGATGCTGCGCACCGTCGCGGTCTGCAGGGGGGTGTCCAGCAGGGGGAAGGCTTCCTGGATGCTGCGCAGCCCCGCCACGTATTGCGCGCGCTCGGTGATCGCGCCGGTGACGGCCTGCCGCGCGAACACGCGCGCAACGATGCGTGCGATGTCTTCCGAGTGCACCGCCTGTGCGGCCAGGAACTCCATCACGCGCGACTTGGCCAGCCGCCCCCGGTTGGCCTGCGAGAGCACGCTGAGGAAGTAGGGCTCAAGCCGGGCGAGCACGTCGGCGTTGCGGCTCGCGGCCGAGGCCAGCCAGTTGGTCACGAAGAGCTGCATGCCCGGCGAGGGATGCTGGCTCAGCTGCAGCATGTAGGTGGTGACGTCGGTCACGTCGAAATGCGTGGTGAGCAGCTCGCGGCCCAGGCGCTGGGCGCCCGCGTCCTTGTGGTCGCACAGGCGCACGAGCAGCGCGGGCGTCCAGAGGCTGGATTCGCCCTGGGAGCCGAACCACCGGCGCGCCCAGTCACGCGCGTCGTCCCAGCGGCTGTCGAAGATGCGAAGCGCGTCGCCGAGCTCGGCGAGCGTGCGCTCCGGTCTGGCGGCCAGCTGCTCGGTAGCCCACTGGCGAGCGGCGGCGGTGTCGACCAGGCCGAGGCTTGCGGTCTGCAGCACGCTGAAGTCGAGCGGTTCCTGCTGCGGCAGCAGCCAGGCGCCAAGACGCTGCGCGCCCTTGCTGCGCGCTTCGAGCAGGCGAAGGGTGAGGGCGGGCTCGCCGCGGCGCGTGTGCTCGGCCAGCGGGCCGCACAGCCACTGCAGCAGCGAATCGAATATGCCCTCCGCGGATTCGGCGCGGAACAGTTCGTCGCGCAGCAGCGGCATCAGCGCGGCGGCGAAGGCCGGGTGCGCGGGCAGCAGCTGCGCCAGGCGCGGCGCGACCGCGGCGCGCACCGCTGGCATCGGGCTGCTGCAGAAGGCGGCAAACAGTTCGGGCTGGGTGACCAGCGACTCGTCGGGCAGCGAAGTGAAGAGCCTCACGCCGGCGCCGCGCAGCCGCTCGTCGTCGGACTGCAGCAGCCGCGTGAGCACGCTAACCGGCAGGCCCTGCACCGAGGCCGGATGCAGCAGCAGCCACTCTGCGGCGGTGCGCACGACGTCGGGGCTCGCATGCTCGAAGAGCGCCAGCAGCCTGTCGAGCGGCGCCTTGGCCGCCGCCGTGCGCAGCAGGCCCTGCAGCGCCCACTGCAGGTTCTCGCAGATCGCGTCGAGCTGGGGCTGCGCGGCGTCGCAGGCCGACAGCCACGAAAGCAGTTCGGAGGCCAGCGCGTCGAGCGTCGAGAGGTTCGGCGCGGCGGCCTGCAGCAGCAGGCGCGAGGCGCGGCGCACTTCGGCATGGGGGGAGGTCAGCAGCGCCAGCAGCAGGTCGACCTGCTGGCTGTAGAGGCCCGGGTCCTGCCCGATGTATTCGAGCGCGAGCGTGCGTGCCTCGGCCAGCGGCGAGCCCAGCAGCGCCGGCAGCCAGGGCAGGGGAGCTTCGCCCGCTGCGATGCGCTGGCGCGCGATGCCCAGCGCGAAGCGGGCCGTGTCTTCCCAGGTGCTGCCCAGCAGCCCGCGGACGGTCTGCGCATCGAGCGCTTCGCAGAAGGGTTTGTTGTCCTGCAGCGCGCGTGCGGCGAAGGCATGCACCGCTGCGCACCGGCCCTGCTGCATCAGCTGCAGCAGCGCCTGCGGATGGCGGTCCCAGCGTTCGGGCCAGGCTTCGGTGCGGTTCAGGCGCTGCGCGGGCGGCGGCGTGCTGCGGCGCCATTGCAGGCCGCCGCGCTGCGCCTCCCATTCGGGGTCGTGGCGATGCAGAAGCTGCATCAGCACCAGCCAGCGGCTGTAGGGGCCGGTGTGCCAACTGCGGGGTTCGGGCGTCCAGCGCGATTCGCGCTGCTGGCCGGCGGTGCCGGCCTCGGCGTCGTCGGCCGCCAGCAGCACGCCCATGGCGAGCCGCAGCCAGTCGGCTTCGTCGGCGGCCCCGGCGAGCGCGAGCCTGCGAAGGTTGCGCCAGGTGCGGCGGCGCAGGTAGTCGCGCGTGCGCTGGCTGTAGGCGAGGCGGCTGTCGGGCCGCGCGACTTCCTTGGCGATCTCCACGTAGCGGCCGTTGACCTGCGCCCAGCGCCCCCCGGTGCGGTAGGCCGCGCGCTGCGTTTCCAGGCGCTGGTGCAGCACGCCGAGCAGGGCATAGTCGCCCGCGAACTCCGCGCCCTTGTACAGGCGCCGCCATGCGCGGAAGCTGCCGGCCGCGAGCTGCAGCGTCGGCGCGATCTCCAGTAGTGCGGCGTGCGCAAGCCCGTCGTCGCGGCGGCCTTCGAGCAGCGACAGGTCGAAGAGCTGCCCGACCCAGGCCGCGTACTTCAATCCGTTCCAGAGCGCAGGGTCGGCCAGATGCTGCCGCAGCATCGGCATGGCTTCGGCGGCCGGCGCTTCGCCCATCGCGGCCCAGGCACGGCGCAGCGGCGCGGGCCAGTCGTCGACGATGCGCGCCGCCTCGGCCGCGCGCTGCTCCTCGGGCCAGAGCGCGAGTGCGGCCCAGCGGGCGGCGCGCGTGACCACCGGCGTGCGCCCGCGCTGCGACAGCTCGCGCATCGCCTCGAAGGCGCCCGCGTCGCCGCAGCGGCCGATGGCCCAGGCGATGCAGTAGTCGAGCATCGGCTCGCCGGTCTCGATGTGGTCGATGAGTTGCGGCACCGCGGCCGCGAGCCGGCGCTCGCCGATGCGCCACACCACGCGGCTGCGGCGCACCGGTGGCAGCAGGCGCCATGCGTCGGGGCGGATGGCCGCCAGCAGCACGGCGTCCCCGGGGTGGGCAATGGCGGAGGTGGGTGGGATTGCGGTGGCAACCGGAGCGGCGGAGCCTTCGATGACGTAGCCCTGGGCGATCTGCGACGCGACGGCATGCTCGAAGGCAATGCTGGCTGCCTCGAAGGGCAGCGGCGAGGGGGTGAAGACCGTTTCCCTCCACTGCAGTCCGTCGCGGCTGGTGCTCACGTGCACCACATGGCCGGCGTCTTCCGGCAGGACGAACAGTTCCACGGTGCTGAAGCCGGCGGCGCCTGCCACGCCGGGCTTCATGCGGATCAATTTCTCTGAGCGAATGCGCTTCACGCGGAGGCCTCCCTGCCTTCGGTTGGTGCTTGTGCTTCTTTCTGTGTCGCCGCGCATCTTAGCGGGGGTTTGCGGGCAGCGGCCGCCGCGGAATGCGCGGCGAGCCGACCACTCAGTCCAGCGCCGAGCGCAGTCTTGCCGCGAGCCGTCCGGCCTCGGCGGCGGTGGCGATGTTGGTGAAGCCCATCAGCAGCCCCTGCGAGCCCGGCCGCGAGATGCCCCGTGCTGACAGCGGCTGGCAGTTGAGACCCGCCAGTTGCGCGCGCTGGGCCAGCGTCGCATCGTCTTCGGCGCGCCCGTCGAAACGCGCGATCAGGTGCATGCCGCCGTTGCGCAGGTCGATGCGCACCGCGTCGCCGAAGGTCTTCTGCAACGCGGCCACGAGCATCGCGCGGCGGCGCGCGTAGAGCAGGCGCATCTTCTTCAGGTGACGCGGGAAGTGGCCCTCGCGCATGAAGTCGGCCACCACCGCCTGCGTGCTCTGCGGGCTGCCGTTCGACCAGGCGCATGCCGCTTCCGCGAAGCGCTCGCACAGCGATTCGGGAACCACGAGATAGCCCAGCGCCAGCCCCGGGAAGAGCACCTTCGAGAAGCTGCCGGCGTACAGCACGCGGTCGTGGCTGTCCAGGCTCTTGAGCGCGGGCAGCGGCGCGCCGGCATAGCGGTATTCGCCGTCGTAGTCGTCCTCGACGATCCAGGCGCCGGCTTTCGAGGCCCAGTCGAGCAGCTGAAGCCGCCGCGCGAGCGTCATCGACACGCCCAGCGGCGCCTGGTGCGAGGGCGTGACCACGGCCATGCGAGCCTGGGGCGCCTTGCGCAGGCCGCGCTCGACGACGAGGCCTTCTTCGTCCACCGGCACCGGCACCGCGCGATGGCCGGCGGCACGCAGCACCTCCTGCGTCGGCGGAAAACCGGGATCCTCCACCCAGACGCGATCGCCGCTCTTCAGCAGCGTGCGTGCTGCGAGCGCGAGCGATGCGCGGTAGCCGCCCGTCACCAGCACCTGCGAGGCATGGCACGGGACGCCGCGCGACACCCGCAGGTAGGCCGCGATCGCCTCGCGCAGCGGCGGGTAGCCGCAAGGGTCGCCATAGAACATGTCGGCACCGCTCATGGCCCGCGCGCGGCGGGCGGCCAGCCGCGACCACAGCTTGCGCGGAAACGCATCGAGCGCCGGGATGCCCAGTTGCATGAGGGGCGGCTCGCCCGGCTGCTTGAGCGTGTCGGGCACCGGCCTGTCGTTGCGGCGCTGCGGTTCCCGCCTTGCCGGCCGATGCGGCGGCAACGAGGGCGACACCACCGTGCCCGCCTGTCCGCGAGAGGAGAAATAGCCTTCGCCGATCAGCTGCCCGTAGGCGGCCTCGATGGTGCCGCGTGCCACGCCGAGCTCGGCCGCCAGGCTGCGCGCGGAGGCGACCCGGTCGCCGGGGCGCAGCGCACCTTGCTCGATGGCGCTGCGATAGCGTTCGTAGACTTGGCGGAAGAGCGGCGTCTTCTTCGCCCGGTCGAGTCCGGGTGCGTCCTTCGGTGCTTGGGGCTGCGGCGTCATGGCCTGGTCATTCCTGCGATTCTTGGCTCTTTTGGATGGGGCATCGTAGACCTAAGCTCATTCCCGTGAACATGAACAGCCTGGAAGGACGAATGCAATGAGCGAGAAGGTGTTTCTGGCAGGCGCTACCGGCGCGGTGGGCGTGGCGCTGGTTCCGATGCTGGTCGAGGCCGGCTTTGAGGTGCACGGCACCACGCGCCGTGCGGACCGTGCCGCCGCGCTGGAGGCGATGGGCGTGCACCCGGTCGTCGTCGACGTGTTCGATGCGGCGGCCCTGCACGACGCGCTGGTGCGCATCGCACCCTGGGGCGTGATCCACCAGCTCACCGACCTGCCCAGGGACCTCGATCCGGCGCGCATGGCGCAAGCCGCCGTGCTCAATGCGCGGGTGCGCACCGAGGGCACTCGCAACCTCGTGGCTGCGGCGCAGGCGGCGGGCGCGAAGCGGCTGGTGGCGCAGAGCATCGCCTGGGCCTATGCGCCGGGGCCGAAGCCCTTCACCGAAGACCGGCCGCTCGACCTGCAGGCCGAAGGCGCGCGCCGCGTCAGCGTGGATGGCGTGGCTGCGCTGGAGCAGAGCGTGATGGACGCGCGGGGCATGACGGCCACCGTGCTGCGCTACGGGCAGCTCTACGGGCCGAACACGTCGACGCCGACGCCCAAGGGCTCGAGCCCGTTGCATGTGAAGGACGCCGCGCACGCCGCCTTGCTTGCACTGCAGCGCTCGCCGGGCGGCATCTTCAATATCGCCGAGGACGGCGTCGAAGTCAGCAGCGAGAAGGCGAAGCGGATGCTGGGCTGGCAGGCAGATGCGCAACGGGGAGCAACGCCTTGAACGCGGTGCCGCTTCCAATGCACCGCGCCATGGGCATCGGCTTTGCCGTGCTGGCGTTCGCGTCGATGGGTTGGGCCTTGCTGCCGCATGCGAGCAAGCAATCGACGGCGCAGCTCATCGACGACGTCTGCAGCACGTTGAGCCGCCCGATGTTCTCGTCGGCGCCTGCACCGGAAGGCTCCGCAGCCGCGGCGCGACCCCGCACCTCGGTGAAAGTGATCTCATGCGAAGCGCTGCCCCACGTGCCGGGCAAATCGGTGACAACCGCCATCGTCGACTTTCCGCCGATGGCCTATTCGCCGGCACACCGGCACCCGGGCTCGGTGACGGCGATCATCCTCGAAGGCACGGTGCGCTCGCAGCTGGCAGGCGGACCGCCGGGCGACTACAGGACGGGCGAGACCTTCTTCGAGCCGCCCGGCACGCTGCATCTGTTCGCGGAGAACCCCGATCCGGTGAAGCACGCCAGGCTGGTGTCGGTGTTCGTCACCGAGGAGAACTGCGGGCCGCTGGTGCTGCCGCCCTGATCGGCAGGCTGCCGCGATAGCGCCCGGCCGCTAGCGCATCTTCTCGCCATCGCGCACCGACTCGATCGCGCCGTTGTAGAACCTCACGATGCCGAGGAAGTTGCCCTGGCCGCGGTAGTAGACCCAGTCTTCCATCGGCACGCACTGCTGCGTCACCACCTGCTGCGCCGGGCCGCCGGGATAGGGAGAAAGCACCCAGGCGACCTGCGGACGCGGCACGCAGACGAATTCCTTGGAAATCGGCTCGCCGCATTTCTGGATCACCGAGACCTTGGAGTCGCCCACGCCGGAGAGCGTGCCGCCGCAGCTCAGCGACTGGGCCGATGCGGCCGGGGAATGCAGCAGGGAGACGAGGCAGAAGAAGGCGCTCGCGGCGAGTGTGCGCATGGTTGGACGGATTCCTTGTGCTGCCTGGGACCATGGCCGGCCCCGATAGTTTCCCTTGCCTTCGTCATGACCTCGGCCCGCGCAGCCTGGCCACGCCGAAGCCCAGCGCCACGGCCACGCAGAGAAACACGATCAGGGTCGGCCAGATCGAGCGGGTGAACGCAAAGGTGCCCAGCGCCGCGCCCGCGGACAGCGCGACGGCCAGCCATTCGAGCGCCGGGTCGATCCAGCTCGTGGGCCTTTTCTTGCGTTCTTCGGCTCGCGGGGCGCTCGCTTGCTTGCGCGCCTGTCGCTGCCTCGGATTGGGAAACAGAGCTCGCAGCTCCGGCGTGGGCCACGGACCGTGCGGCGAAGCGCCGATGCCCGCCAGCTGCCAGACCGGATCGGTGTCATGGCGCGAGAGGTCCGACATGAGGCCGGCGAGCGCCTTGGCGTCGTCCAGCCGCTCGATGAAGGCCAGCTCGGAGCGCAGCCACGGCTCTGCATCTGCGGCATCGGGCAGCCCTTCGGTGCGCATCAGGATGTGGTCGTCGAAGCCTTGAGCGGCCCATGCCTCGAAGCCCTCGTAGAGCGGCCGGTAGCGCTCGCCGATGGCGGCGACGATGGCTTCACGCCGTGCCGCGAGCCGTGAAAGCGCCGTGGCCCTGTCGGTGACGAGGTAGGGGTAGGCGGCTTCGGCACCGAGGTCTTCCAGGCACTCCTCGCGCTCGACGGCGCTGTCTTCGTCGTCGACGTCGTAGGCCTCGACGAAGCGGGCGCGGCGGATGTCGCCTTCGCCGAAGAGCGCGCGCCAGAACAGCGGAAAGAAGGCATTGGCCTCCAGCTCCGCGCCATGGCCGAAGAAGCCGCGCCATTCGTTGCGGCTGCCTTCGGGCATGCGCGGCAGTTTCGAGCTGGAAAGGTAGACGGGATGGGACATCTTGTTCTTCTTCTCTCCATGAAGACCCGAGGGCAGGGCTGCGCCATCTTACGGGCCGGTGCCGCCATTACGCCCTTGTAATCCGCGCGAAAGGCCATGGCCGGATGGGCTTTCCAGAATGAGAGGCATCGGCCTGGCCTCTTTTGACTTCTTTCTTATTCATTCACGGAGCATCGACTCATGAAACACGCATTCCTCGCTACTTCCGCGTTCGCGGCGCTGCTCTCTACGTACGCCGCAGGCACCTCTGCCTCGGGCTCGCACGACGATGCCATCGGCAAGCCCGGCGTGGCCGCCAAGGCGACCCGCACGGTGGAGGTCGACATGACGGACAGCATGCGCTTCACGCCTTCGGACATCAGCGTGAAGAAGGGCGAGACCGTTCGCTTCGTCGTGAGGAACTCGGGCAGGCTCAAGCACGAACTGGTGCTCGGCACCGCGCAGGAACTGAAGTCGCACTACGCCGCGATGATGAAGAACCCCGAGATGGAGCATGCCGAGCCGAACATGGTGACGCTGGCGCCGGGCATGACCGGTGAAGTGGTCTGGCAGTTCACCAAGGCAGGAAAGGTCGATTTCGGCTGCCTGCAGCCCGGGCACTACGACGCGGGCATGAAGGGCGTGGTGAACGTGGCGCAGGCCACCCCCCGGTGATTGTTTCCGCCGCATGAACACCGCGGTTCTTTTTGCTCCGGGTTTTTACCTATCCGCAGGCTCACAATTCATCCCACAGACCAGCCGACATCAATCAAGCAAGCCAGTCTGGATGAACAGGCCCCGAGCGAGGTGGCCGCCCCCGAAAGGGACGGTGCCCCACCCAAGACCGGTTCGAAACCATCCCGTATGCAAAGAACTGAACTGAAGGAAATCCAAATGACCGCCTCGAAGCTCCTCTCCGCCATCTCCATCGCCCTGCTGGCTGCTGCCGGCGCCGCCCATGCCGAAAGCTATGACGGCGTGCATCAGCTGACCTCGGCCGCAAGCCGCGCCGACGTCGCCAGCCAGGCCGTCGTTGCAGCACGCAGCGGCAACCCGTATGCAGACGGTGCCAACCAGGGTCCGGTGCAGCTGATCGCTTCCACCACCAGCCGCGCTGCCGTCCGTGCCGAAGCAGTGGCTGCTGCCCACAGCGAGAACCCGTATGCCGAAGGCGTGACCTCGCGCGTGGCACCGGTCCTGGCCAGCGGCCTCGATCGCTCCGCCGTGCGTGCCGCTGCCCGCGCGGCGGCTCGCGGTGACGCACTGCCGCTGTAATAGAAGACGCTGGCGCTGAAGGCGCCGAAGAAATAAGAAGCCGGGCCCTGCGAAAGCGGGGCCCGGCTTTTGTTCGATTCGGCCGGGGCTTCGTGCCCTTCTGCCGCCGTCGCTGTCAGTAGACGCGTTCTTCGATGGGGCCGACGCGATCGGGATAGAAGGCCACGTAGTCCTTGAGCTGCGAGAACGACTCGTACGGTGTCTCGTAGGTCCACACCGCATTCACCGAGCGTTCGCCGCCGGCCGGAATGCTGTAGTAGTTGCATTCGCCCTTGTAGGGGCAGTAGGTCGCATGCGAGGTGCGCTCCAGCAGAGACATCTTCACGTCCTTGCGAGGGAAGTAGTGCACGGTGCCGAAATGGGCTTCGCGCACCGTCAGTGCCTCGCGGGTATCGGCGATGACGCAGCCATCGACCGACACCACCACGCGCAGCGGGTTCGGTGTGATGGTGATGGGATGGTCGGGGCCGGGGATCTTGATGGCGCGCTCTGCTGTAGCGAACATGGAAAGCTCCTTCGTCCTCAGGTCAGATCGGATGGCACGGAATCGGGGGATGCGGATATTGCCGCGAGCGCATGTCGATTTGAAGTCCCCGGCGAATCAGCCCATTGTCGACGTGGTTAAACAGTCGATGCCCATCGGAACGGCTCTGGAAGCCTTTCTTATTCATTTCGTTACCCGGGCGGAACTGTCGAAACGACTTCCGTGGATGCACGATGCGTGTGGTCACGATTCTGTTTCGTTTACGCATCAGCCATGGACCATGCGCAGGCCTACGGTGCCGCCGATCACCATCGCGATGCATGCAATTCGCGCGGCCGAGAGCGCTTCGCCGAAGAAGAACACGCCCATCAGCACCACGCCCACGGAGCCGATGCCGGTCCAGATCGCGTAGGCTGGCCCCAGCGGCAGATAGCGCAGGGCCCTTGCCAGCAGGTAGATGCTCAACAGCGCGGTCAGAACGCCGATCACCGACGGCACGAGCCGCGACCAGTCCTCCGATTGCTTGAGCGCGGCGGCCATCGCGATCTCGACCAGACCCGCTGCCAGCAGAAATAGCCAACCCATGAAAAAACTCCTTCGTTGTCGTTCGTTGCGGAAAAGAGGAACCGGATAATTCCGGTCCGGGCACCGATCAACAAGTACGCACCTTCTGGTAACCATGGGAAATTCAAAGATGCCGACGAAGAGGAAGCCGGATGTGGCAGAGCCAGGTGCCGATGCGACGAGCGCCGACGTGTGGAGTGTTGACTGCCCCTCGCGCCGCGTGCTGGAGCTCATCGCCAACAAGTGGGCGCTGCTGCTGATTCCGCTGCTGCGCGGCAAGCCGCAGCGCAACAACGAGCTGCTGCGCAAGGTGGGCGGCATATCTCAGAAGATGCTCACGCAGACGCTTCGCGAGCTGGAGCTCAATGGCCTGGTGCTGCGCGAAGACCGCCAGACCGTGCCCCCGCATGTCGAGTACAGGCTGAGTCCGCTGGGCTTGTCGCTGAGCAGGACGCTGATCGCGGTCGACCGCTGGGCAGAGGCCAACCATGCGCAGATCGATGCCGCGCGAGAGGAGGCCACAAGGTGAAGAAGAACCCGCTCGCAACCCTGGCCGTCTTTCTTGCAGCCGGTTTGCTCGCCGCAGGCGCCTGGGCGCAACAGCAATCGCAACAGGCGTGGCCCTCCAAGCCGGTGCGCGTGATCGTGCCCGCGCCGGCCGGCAGCTCGCTCGACCTGATCGCCCGCACGCTCGCAGACCGCCTGCGCGTGATGTGGAAGCAGCCCGTGGTGATCGAGACCAAGGCCGGCGCCGGCGGCCTGATCGGCATGGACACGGTCGCCAAGGCGCCGCACGACGGCTACACGCTGGGCATCGGCTTCAACGGCCCGATCGCCTTCGGCCCCTACATGTACGCCCGCATGCCGTACGCACCGGCGCGTGACCTCGCACCGATCGTGCTCACCACCTCGCAGCCCAACGTGCTCGCGGTGCAGGCCGACAACCCCGCGAACACGCTGCCCGAGTTCGTCGAATGGGCGAGGTCGCGCGGCAACCGGTTCAGCTATGCCTCGGTGGGCGCGGGCAGTTCGTCGCACCTCACGATGGAGCTCTTTCGCAGCGCAACGCACATCGAGGCGGTGCACGTGCCGTTCTCGGGCTCGCCGCCTGCCGGGCTTTCGCTGGCGGCCGGCGACACGCAGGCGCTGTTCGCGGTGGCGCCCGCGCTGCTGCCGCTCATCCAGGGCCATCGGGTGAAGCTCATCGCCATCACCAGCGCGAAGCGATCGGAGCTCATGAAGGACCTGCCCACGGTGGCCGAGTCGGGCTATCCCGGCTTCGAGTCGCTGGCATGGAACGGCCTGTTCACCGCGGCCGGCACCCCGCCCGAGGTGGTCCAGCGCATCAACGCCGACGTCAACGCGGTGCTGCAGGAGCCGGTGGTGCGCGAATTGCTTGCCAATCAGGGGCTGGTGGCAGGCGGCGGTTCGTCCGAGGAGTTCAGGGCCTTCATCGATGCCGAAGGTCGCAAGTGGGGCGCGATCATCGCGAAGGTCGGCATCCGGCTCGACCAGTGAGCTTCGGGCGAGTCAGGAAAGCCGAAAATCGTTGAGCGACACTCCTGCCCCATACAGCAAGCCCCATCGAGGAGAGAAGAACATGGAACAGCAACAACCCGCGACGCAATTTCCGCGCGACATCTACACCGAGCCGGAACCCGATCCGAACACCCTTGCCAACCTGGGCCCGCTCGCGGCGCTGGCCGGCGTCTGGACCGGCTCCGCCGGCCACGACGTGAGCCCGAAGGAAGACGGCCCGGAGGCGGAGGCCTATATCGAGAACGCGGAGTTCCAGCCCATCGACGCGCAGACCAACGGCCCGCAGATCTTCTACGGCCTGCGCTACCACCTGCGCATCGTCAAGCCCGACGACGTCGAGACCTTCCACGACCAGGTCGGCTACTGGCTCTGGGAGCCCGCAACCGGCGCGCTGATCCAGACGCTCAGCATTCCGCGCGGCCTCACCGCCATGGCCACCGGCCGCGCGAAGGCCGACGACCGCAGCTTCAGGCTCGAAGCCGTGCGCGGCAGCGAGAACAACGGCATCGTGGACAACCCCTTCCTGGACCACGCGTTCAAGACACTGCGCTACGGCATCGACGTGACGGTGCACGACGACGGCAGCTGGTCCTACGAGATCGAGACGGTGCTCCAGGTCTTCGGCAAGGCCGAGCCCTTCAGCCACACCGACCGCAACACCATGCACAAGATCGGCGAACCCACGCCGAACCCGACCGCGCTCGCCGCGATGAAGGCGCAGGCGGAGGCCGCTGTGGAGTCGGTGGTGGAAGCCGCAGTGGAGGCGGTGGCGGCGACCGGGAAGGCAACGGACAAGGCTGCAGGGACGGGGGCCGAAGCGGGCGCGGAACCGGCCTGAACAGTTTCCCGATTCGTCCCGAGGCGGCGAGCGCCGCTTGCATGTCCGCTCGGGAGCGAGTCGAGCGACGCCGACCGGCCTTCAGTCCAGACGCAGCGACCCGAGCCGTTCGACGATCAGGTCGTGCAGCGTCTGCGCCGCCACCGACAGGCTGCCCTCGCGCCGCTGCACCATATAGAGCGTGCGCGTGAGAGTGGGAAGCGGCAGCGGCCGCGTCACCAGCGTCTCGCGCTGGAAATGGAAGAGCGTGAGCGCGGGCACCACGCTGATGCCCAGCCCGGCCTCGACGAGCCCCATCACCGTGGCGAGGTGCTCCACCTCGAACACCGAGTTCAGCCGCTGCGGATGCAGCGCCGCGTCGAGCGCCTGGCGCACGCTGCTGTTGCGCGTCATCTGGATGAACGGGTAGGGCGCGATCTTCTTCAGCGTCAGGCGCGGTTCCTGCGCGAGCGGATGGTCGGCGCGGCAGACGAGATGGAAGCGGTCGGTGCACAGCCTGCTCGCGCGCAGGTCGCTGTCGGCCGTGCCGCCCGCGCCCGAGGCGGCGAGCGCGAAGTCGGCCTGGCCGCTGCGCACGAGTGCGATGCAGGCGTCCGACAGCGCGTCGTCCAGGTCGACGCGGATGCCGGGCCATGCCCGCATGAACTCGGCGAACACCGAAGGCAGCCAGCCGGCCGCGAGCGAGGGCAGCGCGGCCACGCGCACACGGCCCTTGCGGCGCTCCACGTGATCGGCGAGGTCGTCCATGGCGCTGCCCATGTCGTCGAGCAGCCGGCGCGCCGAACTCTCGAACAACCGGCCTTCGGGCGTGAGTTGCACGCTGCGCGTGTCGCGGTCGAACAGGCGCGTGCCGACGGCGTCTTCGAGCGTGCGGATCAGCGCGCTGAATGCGGGCTGCGAGAGATGGCTGCCCTGCGCCGCGCGCGTGAAGTTGCGGTGCTCGGCCAGCGCGAGAAAGGCGCGCAGCTGCCGCGTGGAAAGGTCGGGCGTCTTTCGCATTTAGGTCTCGTCTCCGTGCCGTAGTGGCTTCTTATTTGAAAAGCAGATCAATCGATCCGTATTTTCGATTTTACGGATGAGCGGGCGCTGCCTACAGTGCACCGCGATGAATCTCACTGACACGCCAACGCTGCTGATCGGCTGCGCCGCGGGCTTCTCGGGCGACCGCACCGACGCCGCCGGCCCGGTGGTCGACACGCTGATCGCGCGGCTGGCCCACGGTCCGAAGGGGCGGCGCGCCTTCCTGATCTTCGAGACGCTGGCCGAACGTACGCTCGCGCTGGCCCAGCTGCGTCGCCGCGACAACCCCGAGGCAGGCTACGAGCCGCTGCTCGACCCCATGCTGCGGCCCGTGCTCGCGCGCTGCCTGGCGCACGGCATCCGCATCGTGAGCAACTTCGGTGCTGCCAATCCGCGCGCCGCTGCCCGGCACATCGCACGCATGGCGCGCGAGCTGGGCGAGAGCGCGCCGCGCATCGCGGTGGTGGAGGGCGACGACCTGTCGGGGCCCGAGCACCGCGCGATGCTGCAGGAGGCACTGGGCGCGCAAATGGAAGGCCTGCGCGTGGTGAGCGCCAATGCCTACATCGGTGCCGAGCCCATCGCCGCTGCGCTCGACGCGGGCGCGCAGATCGTGGTGTGCGGCCGCGTGGCCGACCCGTCGCTCACGGTAGGCCCGGCCATGTCGCACTTCGGCTGGCGCGCCGACGACTGGAACAGGCTGGCCCGCGCGACCATGGCGGGCCACCTGCTCGAATGCGGCGCGCAGGTGTGCGGCGGCTACTTCGCCGACCCGGGCTACAAGGACGTGCCCGGCCTGGAGTCCGTCGGCTTTCCCATCACCGAGATCGACGCCGAAGGCCGCTGCACCATCGGCAAGGCCGACGGCACCGGCGGCCTCGTGAGCGAGGCCACGGTGAAGGAACAGCTGCTCTACGAGGTGCACGACCCGGCCGCCTACCTGACGCCCGACGTGGTCGCCGACATCTCCGACGCCGAGGTGCAGGCGCTGGACTGCGCCGACCGCGTGGCGCTTTCCGGCGTGCGCGGCCATGCGCGGCCGGACCGCTACAAGGTCAACGTGTGCCATGAAGGCGGCTGGCTGGCCGAGGGCGAGATCTCCTATGCCGGCCCGCGCGCCGAGGCCCGTGCGCGGCTCGCGGCGGAGGTGCTCGGCAAACGGCTCGACGGCCTCTCGCTGCGCGTGGACCTGATCGGCGCGCTGAGCATCTTCGGCGACGACGCCGGCCGCGCGCTGGCGGACACACCCGATGCCGGCCTGCGTGACGTGCGCCTGCGCGTCGCGGCCTCGCACACGGAGCGCGCGCAGGCCGAGCGGCTGGCGCGCGAGGTGATGGCGCTCTACACCTGCGGCCCGGCGGGCGGGGGCGGCGTGCGCACCGCGCTCACGCCGCGGCTCAACACGCTGTCGTGCCTGTTGCCGCGAGAGGCGATCCCGGTGCGCTTCGCGCTGCTTTCGCAGGAGGAACTGGCATGAAGAACGCGGCAGACACCATCGAAGTGCCGCTGTACCGCGCCGCCCACGGCCGCACCGGCGACAAGGGCGACCGCTCCAACATCAGCGTCATCGCCTGGCATGCGCAGCTCTATCCCGTGCTGGTGGAGCAGCTCACGCCCGAGCGGGTGGCGGCGCAGTTCCATCACCGCGCGCCATCGCAGGTGCAGCGTTTCCTGCTGCCGAAGCTCAATGCGATGAACTTCGTGCTCGATGCGGTGCTCGACGGCGGCGTCAACGACGCGCTGAACCTCGACGCGCACGGCAAGGCGCTTTCCTTCCTGCTGCTCGACATGCCGGTGCGCGTGCCGCGCGAGCTGGTGCCGCTACTGGCCGGGCCGTAGCCGCAAATCTTTTTTTCCTTCCCAAGCCATTCCATACGGAGACAAGACAATGAAGCGATTTCCCCTCACCATCCTGACCGCCGCGCTGGCCGTGGTGCCGCTGCTGGCCCAGGCGCAGGCCTTTCCCGAGAAGCCGATCACCTTCGTCGTGCCCTTCGCGGCCGGCACGGCCACCGACCAGATCGCGCGTGCGCTCGGCACCCAGATCACCGCGGAGACCAAGCAGGCCGTGGTCATCGACAACAAGGCGGGCGCCAGCGGCTTCATCGCCTCGCAGAGCGTGGCCAAGGCGCCGGCCGACGGCTACACGGTGCTCATCACCACCAACACCACGCACGCGGCCAACGAGCACCTGTTCAAGAAGCTGCCCTACGACCCGGTCAAGGACTTCTCGCCCGTCGCAGCACTTGGCAAGGGCGGGCAGATCATGGTGGTGAACCCCACCTTCCCCGCGAAGAGCGTGGCCGAATTCATCGCGCTCGCGAAGAAGGAACCCGGCAAGTACAGCTTCGGCAGCGGCAGTTCGTCGAGCCGCATGGCGGGCGAGCTGCTGCAGCAGATGGCCGACATCAAGCTCTTGCACGTGCCCTACAAGAGCAACACGCTCGCCGTGACCGACCTGCTGGGCGGGCAGATCAACATGATGATCACCGACACCGCCACCGGCCTTCCCCAGGTCAAGGCCGGCAAGCTGCGCGCGCTGGGCTTCTCCAGTTCCACGCGCTCGACGCTCGCGCCCGACGTGCCCACCATCGCCGAGGCCGGCGTGAAGGGCTACGAGATGGGCTACTGGTTCGCGGCCTACGCGCCCGCGAAGACCCCGCCGGCCGTGGTCAAGCGGCTCAACGAGCTGCTGGTCAAGGCCGCGAAGAGCGAGGCTGCGAAGACCGCCTTCTACGAACCGACCGGCACCGAGGTGTTCACCAGCTCGCCGGAAGAACTGGCGAAGTTCCAGGCCGGCGAATCGCAGAAATGGGGCCGCATCGTGAAGGCTGCCGGCATCGAGGCCGAGTGAGCTGACGGCCTGCACGCCGTAGCGGGGATCGGCGCCGCATACATACAAAAGATCCACAACGAAGGAGACAAACCATGAAACGCTGGAGCCTCAGGGCTGCCACGGTGGCTTCGGCCGCCCTTTTTCTTCTGAGCGCCTGCGGCGGGAGCGGCGGAGGAGGAGGGGGCGGGCTGATCCTGCCGCCGCCTTCCACCGGAACCCCGTCGACGCCCGCGCCCCCGCCCGCGGCGGCCGCCGCCCCGAAGTACAAGCTCGCCATCACCGCCACGGAAGACGTCGCCGGCACCTTCGGCAGCGTCGGTACCTACGAGAAGATCACCGGCACCTTCACCGGCGAGGTCGATCCGAAGGACGCGCGCAACGCGATCATCCAGGACCTGCAGCTCGCGCCGCTCAACGCCAACGGCAAGGTCGAGTACACCTCCGACTTCGTGCTCTTCAAGCCCAAGGACATGAGCAAGGCCAGCGGCGTGCTGCGCTACGACGCGCCCAACCGCGGCAACATCGTCAACCTCGATCCGTACTTCGCCTCGCGCGGCTACGTGTTCCTCACGGCTGCGTGGCAGGGCGACGTGCCGGCCGCAGCCGGCAAGCTCACGCTGAAGGTGCCGGTCGCGAAGAACGCCGACGGCAGCAGCATCACCGGCACCTATCGCGCCGAGCTGCTGCCCACCGCGGCCACCAACGATTCGCTGCCGCTGCCCGGCGGTCCGTTCAATGCCGCGATGCAGGCCTACCCGACCGCGAGCCTCGACAACACCAAACCCGGCTATGTGCTCACGCGCCGCATCAACGAGGGCGATGCGCGGCAGCTCATTCCCGCGAGCGAGTGGAAGTTCGCGAAGTGCAGCGCCGCTACGCCGTTTCCGGGTACGCCCGACGAGACGAGCGTGTGCCTGAAGGACAAATGGGACCCGGCCTATCTGTACGAGCTGGTCTACGTCGCGAAGGACCCGAAGGTCATGGGCCTGGGCCTCGCGGCGCTGCGCGACATGATCACCTTCTTCCATCGCGATGCCAGCGACTCGGCCGGCACGGCCAATCCGGTGGCCGCCGCGATCAGGAACACGATCGCCTCCGGCGTCTCGCAGTGCGGCAACTTCATGAAGACCTTCGTGCACCTCGGCTTCAACGAGGACCGGGCAGGGCAGCAGGTGTTCGACGGCGTGTTCGCGCAGATCGCGGCGCGGCAGACCAACATCAACATGCGCTTCGCCATTCCCGGCGGCGGCGGCGGCGTGCGCGCCGACCACACGGCCTTCGGACAGGCGGGCACGCGCGGGCTCTCGAAGGACTACGTGGACGACGTGGCGCAGCGCCGCGGCGGCATCCTGTCGCGCTGCGAGGCCAGCGGCACCTGCCCCAAGCTCTTCATCGGCTTCAGCGGTACCGAGTTCTACGTGCTGCAGGGCTCGCCGCTGCTGACCGATGCGTGGGGTACGACCGACCTCGTGCAGCCTGCGAACGCCCGCGTCTACTACTACGCCAGCACGCACCATCTGCTGGGCCTGGCTTCGCTGCCGGGCTCGAGCGCCGGCGCGCTCTATGCGACCAACGGCAATGCCGGCGTGATCCCGGTGGTGCGCGCGCTGTACCAGAACCTGGAAGACTGGGTCGTCAAGGGCACCACGCCGCCCGACAGCCAGGTGCCGAAGATCGCCGATGCCACGCTGGTGCGGCCGCAGCAGGTCAAGTTCCCTTCCATTCCCGGCGTGAACTACACGGGGCTGGTCAACAACTACTCGCTGCTCGACTGGGGCCCGAACTACCGTCCGCAGGACGAGAGCGGCATCGCCACCCAGGTACCGCCGGCCTACCTGGGCCGCGACTACGCGATCCTGGTGCCGCAGGTGGACGCCGACGGCAACGACGTCGCCGGCATCCGCAGCCTCGACGTGGCCGTGCCGCTGGGTACCAACACCGGCTGGAACTACACGAGCGTGCCGGGCCGCATCGACCAGGCGGGCCTCTTCGGCTCGTACTTCCCTTTCGCGAAGACGGCCGCGCTGCGCGGTGCCGATCCGCGGCCCTCGCTGCAGGAGCGCTACACCGACCAGGCTGGCTACGTGGCGGCGGTGACCGCGGCCGCCGACGACCTGGTGGCGAAGCGCTTCATGCTGCGCGTGGACGCCGATGCGGCCATCGCCAACGCGGCGGCGAACCCGGTGCTTCCCTGAGACTGCGTCAACTTGCGGTGTGCACCGCGAAGCCCGTCCTGCCCGGCGCGATGTGCTCGCGCAGGGTGAGGGCGGGAATCTCGTAGTCGCCTCCGTTCTGGCGGCGGAACGGAATCGGCTCGACGCTGAAGAGCGTGTCGAGCCGCTCGCCCAGCTCCTGCGTGATGCGCGCGTATGCGGGCTCGTCGACCTTGTCGGTGCGATACACGACGTAGGGCGGCAGCACGTCGAAGCCGGGGTAGTAGAGGATGCCGTGCTGGATCGGGAAGAGCAGTTCTTCGATCGGACCGTTGACGCCGCGCGGCGCGTAGTGCGAGGCCCAGCCGCCGGCGGTCACCACCAGCATGGCGCGCTTGCCCACCATGACGCCTTCGCCGAAGCGGTCGCCCCAGTGCCGGTCCGAATGCTCGCCCACGCCATAGGCGAAGCCGTAGGCGTAGATGCGCTCGACCCAGCCCTTGAGGATGGCGGGCATCGAGTACCACCAGAGCGGAAACTGCAGGATCACCGCGTCGGCCCAGAGCAGCTTCTCCTGCTCGGCGGCGATGTCGGCTGTCTGCGTGCCGGCCTCGAAGGCCCGTTGCGAATCCAGGATCGGGTCGAATTGCGCGGCGGCGTCGCGTGCCGGGAAGTCGCCGGCGTCCAGCGCGGGCTTCCAGCGCATGGCGTAGAGGTCGGACACGCGCACGGAATGGCCGTTGGCCGTGAGGCGATCGACCATGAAGCGGTGCAGCGAGCCATTGAGCGAGGCGGGTTCGGGATGGGCCAGGACCAGGAGGACGTTCATGATTTCTTGAGGGTTCGAGTGGAGATGCCCTCAGGTTAGGTACGCTGGCGATATATTGGAAATGAATAGTCTGAATTCCAGGAATTGCCATGAACAATTTCAGCCGCCTCGACCTGAACCTGCTGGTCACGCTCGACACCCTGCTGGCCGAGCGCAACGTCACCCGCGCCGCCGAGCGGCTGAACCTGTCGCAGCCTTCGGTAAGCGTGCAGCTGGCAAAGCTGCGCGAAGTGTTCGGCGATCCGCTGCTGCTGCCTGCGCAGCGCGGCATGCGGCCCACTGCGCGGGCCGACGAATTGCGCGAGCCGTTGCGCGAGGCCCTGGAGGCGCTGGGCCGGGCGGTCGCGCCGACGCGGCCCTTCGAGCCGGCCGAGGCGGGCACCACCTGGCGCGTCGCGGCGGCCGACTACGCCGAGTCGGCCATCCTGCTGCCGGCGCTGGCCGGGCTGCGCGCCGGCGCACCGAACACCCGGCTGGCGGTGGTGGAGGCCGTGCCTTCGCGCATGGCGCGGCAGCTCGAAAGCGGCGAGATCGACCTGTTCTTCCACACCAGCGTGGGCGCGCCGCCGGGCCTGCATGCGCGGGTGCTCTTCCAGGAGCGCTATGTGCTCGTGGGCCGCGCGGGCCATCCGCGCCTTAAGCGCCGGCCGACGCTGGCGCAGTTCTGCGCGCTGGAGCATGTGGTCGTGTCGCCGGCCGGCGGCGGCTTCGCAGGGCCCACCGACGAGGCACTGGCGCAGCAGGGGTTGACGCGCAAGGTGGTGCTGTCGGTGCCGCACTTCCTTTTCATGATGTCGGCGGTGGCGGGCACCGACATGGTCGCGATGCTGCCCGAGCGGCTGGCGCGCACCGCGCCCGGATTGCGCCAGGTGGAGGCGCCGCTGGAGGTGCCGGGCTACGAGATGGCGATGCTCTGGCACGAGCGCCGGCATCGCGATCCGGCGCACAAGTGGCTGCGCGAGCAGATCGCGGCCAGCCTCTGAGCCTTTCTCTGAACCTGCGCCGCGTTCAGGCCACGCCCAGGGCCTTGCCGACCCCGGCCTGCCGTTCCAGCGGAAGCCACAGTACGAAGCGCGTGCCGGCGGTGCCTGCCTCCCAGCTCACCGTGCCGCCGATCTCCTGCGCCCGCCGCTGCTGGTTGCGCAGCCCGCGGCCGCCGCGCCTCATGGCCGCGCTCACGTCGAAGCCGCCGCCGTTGTCCTCGACGACCACGCAAACGCCCTCGTCGGCCACGGAGGTACTCACGCAGATGGTGGTGGCGCGCGTGTGGCGCAGCACGTTGGCCACGCACTCCTGCACGATGCGCAGGATGTGCAGCGCGCCGTCGGGGTCGAGCCAGTTGAGCGCGGGAACCGGCTGCACCTCCCACTGCAGCGCGATGCCGGCGCTCTCGATGCGCGGCGCCAGGCGGAAGCGCATGGTCGCCAGCAGCAGGAGCAGGTCGGCATCGACACTTTCCATGGAGTCGATCACCAGCCGCAGGTCTTCCATGCAGCCCTTGAGCACCTCGGAGATCTCGGCCTCCGTCATGGCGCCGCGTTCCACCGAGCGGATCGCGCTGATCAGCGATGAGCCCAGGCCGTCGTGCATGTCCTGCATCAGGCGGCGGCGCTCGGCGCTGAGCATGTGCTGGTTCTCGCTCGCGCGAAGGCGCTGGTAGCTCTGCTCGAGTTCGGCCTCGCGCTCCCTCAGGCGCTGCGCCAGCCCTCTGTTGAGCCGGCCCACCTCGGCGAAGGCGCCGGTGTAGCGCTGGAACATGATGTACGAGAAGACGAAGAACAGGCTGATGATCGCGTAGGGCGACATGTACACGCTCTCCGGGCTCACCAGGTTGTTCTGCAGCAGCCCGTCGTACGACGTGAGCGCGAGCGCGAACACGGTCCAGACCGCCACCAGCCGGCCTTCGCTCTGCTGGTTGTGCAGCGACTTGCGCAAGTTGACGGTGAAGATCAGCACCGCCACCGGCAGCACCGCGAGGTTGAGCAGCGGCGTGAACAGATAGAGGCTGACGATCTTCTCCGACACGTGCGGCAGCGTCGAGATGCTGCAGGCCACGGCCAGCGTCACCGCGATGCGGGTCAGCCACACGGAGGGCTGCTGGTGCAGGCGCTGCAGGAACAGGTGGATGAGGATGACCAGCCACAGCAGGCTCGATACGGTCATCCATTCGAACCACTCGTCGGAAATGGGGATGTAGCTGCCGCCCGCGTAGTAGTGCAGCGTCCGGAAGAAGGCGAGCGCGGAGATCGCGAAGAACAGCAGGTAGAGCAGTTCGCGCCGCCGCCCCATCCAGACGGCGAAGGCGAAGGCGCCCACCGCCAGGAAGGCTGCGCTGCCCATGAAGGGAAGCTGCACCTGCAGCAGCTGGCGGATCTGGTAGCGCCAGCTCAGCGAGGCCTCGCTGCCGACCCAGACCGTGGAGAAGCCGCTGCCGCTGTTGCGCAGGCGGTTCACGCGGATCAGCACCGTGCTGGGCGGGGGCGTGCCGGCCGCGGCGTTCAGCGGGATCAGCAGAGGGTGGTTGTAGCCGTTGTGGATCGGGCTGCCGTGCGACTGGTAGAGCAGGGCGCCGTCGCCGTACACCGCGATGTGGCCCAGCGTCTTCCAGCGCGGGAGATAGAGCAGCTGAGGCTCGCGCACCGAAGCCCTGGCGGACAGGTCGATGCGGTACCAGTCGGTCACGGTGCGTGCGCCGCTGCCTTCGTCGGGCACCAGCTCGCGTCCCACCGTGTGCGGGAGGTTGACCTTTCTCCAGCCTTTTTCGGGCAGCGCGGCGTCCTGCACGTCGCGGGGAGGCGCGGTATAGCCGTTGCCCGGGACGGAAAGCAGCTCGACCCGCGTGATGTGAACGGCCTCGGCTTCGTGCGGCGATTGCCCCGCCGCGGGCTCGGCGGCGTTTGCGAAAGACAGGAGTGCCGGCGCGGCGGCCAGCAAAAGCTTTGCGATCCACCTGCCGATTCGCCAACAGCTCTTGCTGCCAAGCCTCATAGATCGCTCTGCCTTGGAAGTCGCTTCTTTGTGATTTGCAACGGCCCGAAACCGTTGCTTTACGGCTTCGGGCCGTGGAGCCCGGATCCCGCCCTCGCGAGACGGGCGCGATTATGTTCCCCGTCGAATATTGGTGCGATTACGCCTGTTAACACGGCCGCGACCCCGGGGCGGGCCGTGTCTGCGGGGGCCTCCGGCGGGGGGCGCGGCATAGGCCGTCCGTCGAATGCACAGCGGTGGCGGCATTCCCTAGCATGGACGGAACTCCGCGTTCCGCGCCCGCGCCCGCTCCCTTCCTATTGCAGGCCCTGCCGATGAAACAGTCCGCGTTCATGGTTCTCGTTGCCCGCCTGGCGGCAGGCGCACTGCTCTCGACCGCCGCCGGCTCGTTCGCCGCCGAGCCGGCCAAGGACAACCCGCTGATCGGCCGCTACGAGGGCTCGGTGCTCGACGGTTACAAGGCGGCTGCCTATGACGAAGTCGGCCTCATCAAGGAGCCGTTCCAGAACTGGGGCGGCGGCAAGCCCGACCTGCTCAAGGTCGAGGGCAAGGTCACGCTCTATCTATACAGGCTGCCCAAGGAGCGCTCGCTGCTGGAGGTGCAGCGCAACTACGAGTCCAGCCTCAAGGCCAAGGGCTTCGAGGTGCTGTTCAGCTGCGGCACCGCCAATGGCTCCTGCTACAAGCCGCGCGACGGCCGCGTGGATACCACCACGCCCTACGACTTCGCGCTGGCCTTCGACGAGCCCGAGTGGCCGCGCCTGGGCAGCCGGGGCGACTACGCGCGCAACTACTTCTCGGTGAGCGGACGCTACCTGCTCGCCAGAAAGACCGGCCCCTCGGGCACCGTCTACGCCAGCATCGCGCTGGCCGAGCACAACGCCGAGGTCGGCAACCACGCCTTCGTGCGGGTGGTGGAGAGCAAGGCGATGGAGGAGAACAAGATCGTGTTCCTCGACGCCACGGCCATGCAGAAGAGCCTGGCGGAGACGGGGCGCGTCAATCTCTACGGCATCCTGTTCGACCTCGACAAGGACGTGATCCGCCCCGAGTCGCAGCCCACGCTCGACGAGATGACCAAGCTCATGCGCAACAACCCGCCGCTGAAGCTGTCGGTGGTGGGCCACACAGACGCGCAGGGCGACGCCAGGCACAACGACGACCTGTCGAAGCGCCGGGCGCTGGCGGTGATCGCCGTGCTGGTGAAGGCGGGCGTGGACCCGCGGCGCTTCACCACCCGCGGTGCCGGAGCCTCGGAGCCGGTGGCGCCGAACGACAGCGAGGCGGGGCGGGCGAAAAACCGCCGGGTGGAGCTGATCCGCCTCTGAGCCCGGCCACGGCGGCGTGCCTCAGATGATGGGCACGCTCGCTTCCTTCAGAACCCGCAGCACGAAGTGCGACTTGCTGTGGCGGATGCCCGGGATCTTGTAGAGCTTCTCGCGCAGCAGCCGCTCGTAGTCGCGCGTGTCGCGCACGGCGATGCGGATGTAGTAGTCGTAGTCGCCCGAGACCAGGTAGGCCTCCTGGATCTCGGGGATGGTGGCGAGCGTGCGACCGAAGTCGTAGAGCGTCTCGTCGGTGTGGCTCTCCAGCGTGACCTGCACGATCACCGAGTCGTGGTAGCCGAGCCTGGCCGGGTCGACATCGACCGTATAGCGCTTGATGACGCCCGTGGCTTCCAGTTTCTTGATACGCGTCCAGCAGCTGGTGGGCGAGAGGCCGACCTCGTTGCCGATCTCCTGCAGGGTCTTGCGCGAGTCCAGCAGGAGCACCCGCAGGATCGCCAGGTCGGTCTTGTCGAAAGATCCTTCGCTGTCGCTCGGTGTTTGCCGATTGGTTTTCATGAATCGAGCTTAAAGAGCCAAAAGAAAGATGCATATTCTGCGCCCGAAACGGAAGAATTGACGGCATGCGACTGCTCGACCTACCCCCCACGTCCTCCCCGTCCCTCCACCCTGACACGAAGCCGGTTCGCATCCGCAACGGCGCCGAGGCCCTGCTCGACACGCTGGTCGAATGCGGCGTGGACACCATCTTCGGCTACCCCGGCGGGGCGGCGCTGCCGCTGTACGACGCACTGCACGGCGAACCCCGGCTGCGCCACGTGCTGGTGCGCCACGAGCAGGCGGCCGTGCACGCGGCCGAGGGTTATGCGCGCAGCACCGGCCGGGTGGGCGTGGTGCTGGTCACCTCGGGGCCGGGCGTGGGCAACACCATCACCGGGCTGCTGGACGCGATGAGCGATTCGGTGCCGGTGCTGTGCATCAGCGGGCAGGTCGCCACGGCCGTCATCGGTACGCAGGCGTTCCAGGAAAGCGACGCGCTGGGCATGTCGCGCCCCGTGACGAAGTGGAACCGCCAGGTTCGTGCCGCCGACGACGTGCCCGCCCTGGTGCGCCGCGCGCTGGAGATCGCATCGACCGGCCGACCCGGCCCGGTGCTGCTCGACGTGCCGAAGGACATCCAGCTGCAGCGCCTGGGCCGCGCCCCCGAGGCAGCGCCGCTGCGCCCCCTGCGCACCAGCCGCACCGCACTGCCGCCGAAGGCCATGGTGCAGCGCGCGGCCGATCTGCTTTCCACCGCGCGCCGGCCCGTCATCTATGGCGGCGGCGGACTCGTCAATTCGGGCCCGGCTGCCTGCGAAGCCTTCACCAGGCTGGTCGACCTGATGCATGCGCCGTGCACGCTCACGCTGATGGGGCTGGGCGCCTTCCCGGCGTCCGACCCGAAGTTCATCGGCATGCTGGGCATGCACGGCACGCTCGAGGCCAACCTGGCGATGCACGAGGCCGACCTGGTCGTCTGCATCGGCGCGCGCTTCGACGACCGCGTGACCGGCAAGCTCGACGAGTTCTGCCCGCACGCCCGCAAGATCCACATCGACATCGACCCCGGCAGCATCAACAAGGTGGTGCGCGTTGACGTGCCGATGGTGGGCGACTGCGCCGCGATCCTCGAGAGCCTGCTCGCGCTGCTGCCCACCGAGGGCTTCGCGCCCGAGCGGGTGGCTGCGTGGTGGGAGCGCATCGAACGCTGGCGCGCCGTCGACTGCCTGGCCTTCGAGCCGAAGGCCGGTTCGATCCTGCCGCAGCAGCTGATGTCGTCGCTGCAGCGCGCCGTTGCCGGGCGCAACGCCATCGTGTCGACCGACGTGGGCCAGCACCAGATGTGGGCCGCGCAGTACCTGCGCTTCGACAGCCCGCGCCGCTGGCTCACCTCCGGCGGTGCCGGCACCATGGGCTATGGGCTGCCCGCTGCCATCGGCGCGCAGATCGGCCACCCCGGCGCGCTCACGGTGTGCGTGAGCGGCGATGCCTCGGTGCTGATGAACATCCAGGAGCTCTCCACGGCAGTGCAGCACCGCGTGCCGGTGAAGCTGGTGCTGAGCAACAACGGCTACATGGGCATGGTGCGCCAGTGGCAGGAACTGAACCACGGCAACCGCCTGAGCCACAGCTGGAACGAGGCGCTGCCCGACTTCGTCGCGCTGGCCAAGGCCTTCGGCTGGGGCGCGAGGCGGGTGAGCGACCCGGCGGAGTTGGAGGACGCGCTGGCCGAGTGCCTTGCCAGCGAGGGGCCGTTCTTCCTCGACGTGCAGGTCGAAGCGCAGGAGAACTGCTTCCCGATGATGCCCTCGGGCCATGGGCACCATCGGGTGATGCTGGCGAAGGACCGGTGGTACGAGGAGGTCTGAAAGTCTTGTCCCCTCTCCCTCTGGGAGAGGGCTGGGGAGAGGGCTGGGGTAAGGGCGCTGCGCCGTCTATGACGCGCGGCCTCGACGTGCAGGCCGATGGCCTCAGACGCTCTGCAGCCGCACGTCGTTCGCCGGCATGGCGTTGAGCTCGGCCCAGTCCATCTCCTCCTCCAGCTGGTGATAGGTGTCGTCCTCGATCCTGCCCGCCTGGCGCAGCGAGTCGAGCGCCTCCCGCTGCGCGCGGATGGCCACGGTGCGCAGTCTGTCTTGCGCCGTCTTGGCCTGCGTATGGTGCCTGTCCTGGGCAAGCGCGCGCGCAGCGCGGTATTCGTCGCGCACCGCATCGGCCTCGCGCCCGTGCTCGGCTTCGATGGCTGCGAGGGCCGCGTCCATCATCGCGGTGCGGGCGAGCGAGATTTCTTCGTCCTGGGAATCGTCGGGCTCGATCTTCAGCATCCTGATCAGCGGCCCGATGGTGAAGCCCTGGATCACCAGCGTGCCCAGCACCACCGCGAACGCGCTGAGCACGATGAGGTCGCGCCCCGGAAACTCCGCCGGCAGCGCGAAGGCGGTGGCCAGCGTCACCAGCCCGCGCATGCCCGACCAGCCGACCAGCAGGTTGATGCGCCTGGAGGGCAGCGGCACCTTGCGCCCGCGCGCGATCAGCCGCAGCTTGTACCTGCGCATCGCGGCGCCGTAGATCAGCAACCACGCTACCCGCACCCCGATGACCAGCGCCAGCACGAGGGCGGCGAACTCCAGCGCATGCGTGAGCTGCGGCCCCGACAGCCGCGTGAGGATGCCGCGCGCCTGCAGCCCCATGAGGAAGAAGGCCAGCACGTTGAGCGTGAACACCACGGCGCCCCACACCGCATAGGAGTGCACGCGGTCGCGCGGCGCATGGCGCCTCGGTGCGTACTGGCCCAGCGTCATGCCGAAGGCCACCACCGAGATGATGGGCGACAGGTGCAGCCGCTCGGCCACGATCCAGGCGCCGAAGGTCATCACGAACTGGAAGATGATGGCCGAGCGCGTGCCTGCGAAGAGCGGCGCGCCGAAGTGGATGTTGAGCTTGGCGAACGCGAAGCCCACCAGCGCGCCGCCCGGCACCGCCACCAGCAGCATCGGCAGCGAACTCGTCATCGGCACGTGCGCGGCGCCCGCCGCGGACACCGCCACGCCGAACACCAGCAGCGCCACCGCGTCATTGAGCAGGCTCTCGCCGTTGATGATCGACAGCGTGCGCCGCGGGATGCGGAACTGCTGCATCACCGCCGCCGCGGCCACCGCGTCGGGCGGCGCGACGATGGCGCCGAGCGTGATCGCCGCTGCCAGCGGCAGTCCCGCGAAAGCCCAGCCCGCCCACGCGACCACGGCCGTGGTCAGCAGCACCGCCACCAGCACCAGCGAGACCAGCGACATCCAGTTGCGGCGCAGCTCGCGCGGCGAGGTGTCGAAGGCCGAGTCGAGCAGCGCGGGCGCGATGAACAGCGCGAGCACCAGCTGCGGATCGAGGCTCACGTGCGGCACCCAGGGCATCGCGCCCAGGCACACACCGGCCAGCGCCAGCATCGAGGGGTAGGGCAGTGCGAGACGCCGCGACAGCTGCAGCAGCAGGCAGGCGGCGATCAGCATGACGAGCACGTTCTCGAAGACGTCCATCGGGGCCTCTGTCTTGGTGTTGTTTGTCCCGAATACTAAGAGGTCGCCGGAAGGTGGGCTCCTGCAGCCCGGCAAATGGCAAGGGGCCCGTGGCGGGCCCCTTCGTCGTCAGCGCATCGGCGCGGGAGGGCGGGGCGCTCAGGAGTGCCCGTCCACCCGCATCTGGAACAGGAAGTAGGGCGGTATGCAGGCGCCTTGCCCCTCGGGCCGGCCCTCGGCCTGGGCGCAGATGTAGTCGTCGCGGCAGGACTGCTGCGCGGAGCAGGTGCGCAGGTTGCCGGGGCGCGTGTGCTTCGCCAGGCATTCGCCAAAAGGCTTCTTCGCGGCCAGGCAGCTGTTGAAGTCGCTGAGGATCGCGATGCCGCCGCAGGTGCCGTTCGGGTCCTTGGGGTCGCAGGGGCCGGAGCACATGCCGCCCGGAAAGCCGACCGAGGTCTTCTCGCAGACCGATGCTGGGCCTTCGCAGGAGATTCGCGGCAGCTTCTCGGCGCGGTCGAGCCACGCGTTGGCCGACTGCGTGATGCGCGTGGGCTCGCAGCGCGCCCCCACTGTTGCGTGCTCGGCGGGCGCGTCCGTCGCCAGCGGTTCGGCCAGAGGGCGGAAAGGATCGGGCCGCGGCGTGGTGAGCGCGGCCCGCACGTAGATTTCGCGCCGCGCCAGTTCGTCCTGCACGTGCGGGGAATGCGGCACCGCGAGCGCGTTGCCGGTCGTGAATGTCCGCGATGCGCCGCGCCGGTCGACGCCCAGGAGGTGGAAGCCCGCAACGGCGCGGCTCTGGTGGCAGCCCATGCAGCTCAGGTCGTCGAGGCGGCGAAGCACCGCCTGCGGCGACTGCAGCGTGCGGCTGCCGGGCACGGCCTTCCATTCGCCGGCCGGGAAGATCTGCTCGAAGGGCCGGTTGGCAAGGCGCTCCAGCCCGCGCGGCGCGACCGAGATGGCCTCGGTCGCGAGGAACCTGTCGGGAATCTGCAGCGTGGCCTCGTCCAGCGCGCGCAGGTTGGCGGGCTGCTGCAGCCATTGCTGCAGTTCCTTGCGCAGCGCGGCGCTGGCCTTGAGCTTCGCGACGTCGGGCGTGTTCTCCAGCGGTGCCACGTCGAAGCGCCCGGCGCGCGCATTCCAGCGGAAGGCCCGCAGCATGTATTCGGCATGGCCGCCCAGGTCGGGCCGCACCGCCGAGGGCCAGCGCACGCTCTGCAGGTTGGTCGTGACCTGCGCGATGCGCGCGTGCTCCAGCCGCTTGGGCGCCAGCGGGCCGTCGGCCGATGTGAGCCAGCGGCCCAGCACCTCGTCGCCCATCGCGGACTGCGGTGGCTGCCAGCGCTTCGCGGCCGTGGCGCAGCTGCCGTCGGCGTCGGGCGCATCGCCGCGCAGTTCGACGTTGACCGTCATCGGCAGGCGCGACTGCATCGCGGCCGTGCGGTAGGCCAGCCGGTACACCAGCCGCGTCTCTCCGCAGGCGCCGTCCTGGAAGGGCCGGCGGTCCATGCGATTGGCGACGCCGACCAGCTCGAAGAAGGCGTCGGGACTCGCGAGCCAGCGCGCATCGAACAGCCGATGCGGATAGCGCGAGATGCCCACGCCCGCCTGCTTGTCGCGACGCTGGATGCCGGCGAGGCTCGCGCCCAGCGGCTCGGCGATCGAGCGCCAGGCAGGCGTGCGCGTCAGCGCATCGTTGGTGGCGACGCCATCGGCGGACGGCGCAGACTCACCGTTCATCCAGCGCGCGAAGCCGGCGCCGGATTTCTCGGCCGCCTGCAGCGCTGCAGGCGAAGTGACGAGCAGCACCGGCTCCGCCGCTTGCGCCATGGGCGCGGCGGAGGCGAGAGTCAGTGCGAGGAGGGCGGCGGGAAGGTGATGTCGGATGAGCGGCACGCAGCCCATTGTGCCGTCGTGCCGCTGTGCCGCTCGCGTTCACGCGACTGCCCGTTCCGCCTGGGGCATTGACTGGGCCGCATCGAGCGCCACGTCCATCGTCATCAGCGGCCGCGGCGTGGCCGCGAGCAGCGCCTGCGTGTAGGGATGGCGCGGGTCGTCGAACACCGCGTCGCGTGCGCCTTGCTCGACGATGCGCCCGCGCTCCATCACGATGACTCTGTCGGCGATCTGCTCCACCGCCGCGAGGTCGTGGCTGATGAACAGGCATGCGAAGCCATGGTGCTTCTGCAGGCTCTGGAACAGCCTGAGCACCTGCGCCTGGATCGTCATGTCGAGCGCCGACACCGGCTCGTCGGCCACCACGAAGGCGGGGCGCCGCACCAGCGCGCGGGCGATCGCCACCCGCTGGCGCTGGCCGCCCGAGAGCTCGTGCGGGTAGCGCGCGCCGAGGCCGTCCAGGCCGACCTCGTCCAGCGTCTCCTTCACGCGCCGCGTGCGTGCCGCCGCGTCGAGTTCGGGCAGATGGCGCAGCGGCTCGGCCACGATGTCCCACACGCGCATGCGCGGATCGAGCGAGGAGAACGGGTCCTGGAAGACCAGCTGGCAGGCCAGCCTGAAGCGGTGCAGCGCCGTGCGGCCGGCGCTGCGGACGTCCTCGCCGCGGAACAGGATCTGCCCTGCCTGCGAAGGTGCGAGCCGCAGGATGGCGCGGCCCAGCGTGGTCTTGCCCGAGCCGCTGCCGCCCACCAGCGCGACCATCTCGCCCGGGTGGATGTCGAGGTCGAGCGAGTCGATCACGCGGACCGGCGCATGCCGCCTGAAGAAGCCGGCGCGCGCGCCGGGGTAGCTCACGCACAGGCCGCGCACCTGCACCAGCGGCTGCTGCGCTTGCGCCGGCGCCGGCTTGGCCTCTTGGCGCCGCGGCAGCGCATCGACCAGCTTGCGGGTGTAGGGCTGCTTCGGCGCCAGCAGGATGCCCGGTACCTCGCCGGTCTCCACCAGCCGGCCCTTCTCCAGCACGATGGCGCGCTGCGCATAGCGCCCCACGAGGCCGAGGTTGTGCGTGATGAGCAGCACGGCGGTGCCGTTGTCGCGCGCCAGGCCCACCATCAGGTCGAGCACCTCGCGCTGGCTCAGCGTGTCCAGCGCGGTGGTCGGCTCGTCGGCGATCAGCATGCGCGGCTTCAGCAGCATCACGCTGGCCAGCATGATGCGCTGGCGCATGCCGCCGGAGAACTCGTGCGGGTAGGCGTGCATGCAGCGCTCGGGGTCGGCGATCTGCACGCGGCGCAGCATGTCGACGATGCGTTCGCGGATCTGCGCGGCCGGCAGCTGCGTGTGCATGCGCAGCCCTTCGGCCATCTGCTCGCCGATGCGGTGCACCGGGTTGAGCGAGATCATCGGCTCCTGGAACACCATGCCGATGCCCGGCCCGCGGATGGGGCGCATGGCCTTCGCGGCGTACGCGGCCAGGTCCTGCCCGTCGAACACGATGCGCCCGCCGGTCTGCGAGATGCCCGGCGGCAGCAGCTGCAGGATGGCGCGCGCCGCCATCGTCTTGCCGCTGCCCGATTCGCCCACCACTGCGAGGAACTCGCCCGCCTTCACTTCGAACGACAGGTCGTGCACCAGCGGCTGGGCGCCGTTGCGCAATTCGATCTTCAGGTGCTCCACCGACAGCACGGTGGGGTTCGATGCGGCGTTCATGGCTTCTCCGTCCGTGGATCGAGCCGGTCGCGCAGCGACTCGCCCAGCAGGTTGATGCCCAGCAGCGTGAGCGCGATGCACAGCCCGGGCACCACGCACAGCCACACGGCCGAGGCCATGTAGGGACGCGCGCTCGCGAGCATGTTGCCCCAGGTGGGCGCGGGCGGCGGCACGCCCAGGCCCAGGAAGCTCAGTGCACTTTCCGAAAGCAGCACCCAGCCGAACATGCTGGTGGCGAGCACCGCCACCGGCGCCATGCAGTTGGGCAGCACGTGGCGCCACATGGTGTAGAGCTCGCCGTTGCCGATCATGCGCGAGGCCTCCACGTACTCGCGCTCGCGCAGCGACAGCACCGTGCCGCGCACCACGCGCACCACGGAGGGCGCATAGGCCATGCTCAGCGCCAGCACGATGCCCCACTTGTTGGCGCCCACGATCACCATCACGCCCAGCGCCAGCAGCAGGCCAGGGAAGGCCAGCAGCGTGTCGTTGAAGGCCATCAGCACGCGGTCGGTCCAGCCGCGCACGAAGCCCGCGACCACGCCGACCACCAGGCCCATGGCGGTGGCCAGCGTCACGGTGAGCAGCGCCACCAGGCAGCTGGTGGAGGCGCCCTGCATCGCGCGGCTGGCCACGTCACGGCCGAATTCGTCGGTGCCCAGCCAGTGGGCGGCCGAGGGAGGCTGCAGCTTGGAGCGCAGGTCGATGCCCAGCGGGTTGTAGGGCGTCCACAGCGCCGCGGCCACGGCGATGGCCAGCAGCACCGCGACGAGCGCGCCGCCGATGAGGGTATGGGTCTTGAACTTCGTCTTCACTGCACAGTCACCCGCGGGTCGAAGAGGGGGTAGCACATGTCGACGATCAGGTTGATCACGACGTAGATGCAGGCGGTGAACAGCAGGCAGCCCTGCAGCACCGGGTAGTCGCGCGCGAAGATCGAATCGATCATCAGCCTCCCCAGGCCCGGCAGGGTGAACACCGTCTCCAGCACCGCGATGCCGCTGAGCAGGTGCCCGAGGATCAGCCCGATCATGGTGAGCGTCGGGTTGAAGGCATTGGGCAGCACGTGGCGGCGCAGCACCTGCGATTCGGGCACGCCCTTGGCGCGCGCATGCGTCACGTATTCGAGCCGCAGGATCTCGATGGTGCTGGCGCGCGACATGCGCGTGAGCACGCCGGTCTCCACCAGCAGCAGCGTGGCGATCGGAAGCACGACGTAGAGCACGCCCTGCGAGAAGCTCTCCGACATCGGCACGTAGCCCACCACCGGCAGCCAGCCCAGGTACTGGCCGAAGAACATCAGCAGCAGCAGGCCCAGCCAGAAGCTGGGCACCGAGAGCATCAGCGTCGCGGCGCCGATGATGGCGAGGTCGGTGGGCTTGTCCTTGCGCCAGGCGGCGACGAGGCCGGCGGGCACGGCGATCAGCGAGGCCAGCGCCACCGCGACGAGCACGATGACCGCGCTGACGTGAAAGCGCTCCCAGATCAGCGGCAGCACCGGCAGGCCGTTGGTGGTCGACGCGCCCAGGTCGCCGGCCAGCGCGTGCTTCAGCCACACGAGGTATTGCGCGGGCAGGGGCTGGTCCAGCCCCATCTGGTGGCGCATGAGCGCCAGCTGGGCGGGGTCGGCGCCTTCGCCCAGCATGAGCAGCACCGGGTCGCCCGGAATCAGCCGCATCAGGGTGAACACCGCGATGGAGACCAGCAGCAGCGTCGGGATCGTCATCGCGATCCGGCGCAGGAGATAGGCGGGCATTGCTCGCGCGGCTCCGTTCAGCCGGCAGCGGCCAGCCGCACGTTCCAGAACCTCGGCTTGGCCGGCGCCCAGCCCTTGAAGCCGACCACGTTCTTGCGCATGGCGGTGGCGTCGCTGGCGTTGAAGAGCACGATCATCGGCACGTCCTGCAGCATCTGCCTGTGCATCTCGTCGAACAGCACCTGGCGGCGCGCCTTGTCGCGCGTGACCATCGACTCGGCCAGCCGCGGCTGGGCGTAGGCGCTGTCCCAGACCTTGCGCGGCTGCGCGGCCTTGTCGCCGGACACCATCTCGAAATTGAGCGAGGGGTCGATGCGCGCCGAGTAGATGAAGGCCATGCTCTGGTACTGGCCCTTGGTGTAGCGGTCGAGCTGCGTGGCCCAGTCGAGCACCTCCAGCTCGATGTTGATGCCCGCCTCGGAGGCCATGGCCTGCACCAGCACCGCGGCCGAGTACAGGGCCTCGTAGCGCTTGTTGGCGATCATGCGGATCGGCTGGTTGCGGTAGCCGGCCTCGGCCAGCAGCTTCTTCGCGGCGGCGAGGTCACGCCTGAAGCCGCCGGCCTGCACCCCGTCGTAGTAGGGGCTGGACGAAGGCACCACCGAGTTGTTGACCGGCGAGAGGCCCTCGGTGACGGAGCGTGCGATCTCGGGCGTGTCGAGCGACAGCGCCAGCGCGCGGCGGATGCGCACGTCCTTGAGCACCGGGTCGCCGGTCTGCAGAAGCAGGGCGACCATCGACATCACCGGCGTGGTGTCGACCAGAACGTCGGAGCGCTTGCGCATCTCGACCACGTCGGCCGGACTGGGGTTGACGAATGCGTCGATGCCGCCGCTGTAGAGCGCGGCCTTGGCTGCGGCGGAATCGGGAATGACGACGAAGCGCAGGTTCTCGATCTCGGCCTTCTTGCCGCCGGCCAGACCGTCGCGCGGTTCGGCACGCGAGGTGTAGCCGTCGAAGCGCGTGAGTTCCACGTACTGCCCTCGCTTCCACTCCTTGAGTTTGTAGGGGCCCGTGCCCACGGGCTCCTTCCACTGGCCGTCGGGGCCGACCGAGCTGCGATGCAGGATGGCCGCTCCGCCGCAGTCGGGCCGGGCCATCATCGTGAGGAAGAGGGCGCTCGCGCGCTCCAGCTTGAACACCACCGTCTTCGGATTGGGCGCTTCCACCGAGAGCACCCTGGTCATGCCCTTGCCGTCGAACTCGGGCAGGCAGCGCCAGCCGCTGGCGGGCTTCAGGTAGCGCTGCCAGTTCCAGACCACGTCGTCGGCCGTGAGCGTGGCGCCATTCTGGAACTTCACGCCGTCGCGCAGCGTGAAGGTGTAGGTCAGGCCGTCGGCCGAGGTGTCGACTTTGCTCGCCAGCATCGGGCCCACCGAGGTGTCCTCGCGCAGCGCGACCAGCCCTTCTGCCACGTGCAGCAGCACGTTGTCGGTGTTGTCGTCGCGGTTGCCGCCCGGGTCGGTGCTGCGGATGTCGGAGTTCATCTGGATGCGCAGCGTCTGGCCCGCGCCCACGGCCGGCTGGGCGAGCGCGGGAGCCGCGGCTGCCAGGCCGAACGCCAGGGCGGCGATCAGCGATGCTGGCGATGTGGAGGGTGGGCGAGACGGAGGAACGGGTACTTTCTTCATGGCAACACTCCTGGCGTGGGCGGGCTCGGCAGCGGTAGGGCGTTCGGGGTCAGAGGGAATATTCGGTGAAGCGATGGGCCTTGAAGGGCGCCGGGGCGATGCGCATCTTCCGTGCCGCCGGGTCCATGACGATGGTCGCCACGGTGGCCGACGAGGCGCCGCCAGGCCCCGCGCTCGGGCTGCGGCACACCGCGCGCGGTGCGCCGAAGCGGTCCTGCAGCGCGTCGATCACGTCCTGCTCGCCCAGCGGGCCCGCGGCGCGCCGGTTGTGCAGCGCCTCGGTCACGCGGCGGTCGCGGTAGAGCGAGTCGGGCGTGGTTTCCAGGCTGCGGTCCACCACGCGCGCGAGGGCGGCCGGCGTCTTGAAGTGGTTGGCATGCACCAGGATGCCGCCCTCGGGCTGCTGCCAGAACACCTGCTCGGGGCAGGTCTCCAGGCTCACGGCCTCGCCCTCGGCGTGCGTGACGATCATGTTGTTGGAGATGGAACGTGCGGTGCGGCACACCACGCCCAGCGCGTTGGCATAGAGCTCCGACTGCAGGATGCCGCGGCGGATCAGCGCCAGCGGCACGCCCTGCTGCCTGCCGTCGCTGTCGGCCTTGATGAAGTTGCCGGTGACGGCGATGCCCGCGCTGTTGAGGCCGGCGCGCGCGAGCGTGCCCGCTTCGGCGAAGGTCAGCATCGACGGTCCCTTGGCGGGCTGGATGCGCAGCACGATGCCCAGCTCCAGGCTCTCCACGCGCCAGTCCCAGTTCTGCGCGTGGATGAGCCGGCCCTCGCGCGAGGCCGAAGGCATCACCACCACGCCGGTGCAGCCGTCGGGCGGCTCGGTGGCTTCGAGCTGCTGGAAGGCGTACAGCATCTCGCTGCGCGCGTTCAGCGCCACGATGTCCTCCGGCGGCACGCCTGCGCCTTCGGCCACGCCTTCGATCTCGCGCAGCATGCCCGCGTCGAAGGCCTCGACCACCGGCATGAAGCGGCGCGCCAGCGCGCGGGTGCGCTCCCAGCTGAGACCGACGCGCTCGAAGGCGGCGCGGTAGGTGCGCAGGCTCAGGTCGATGCGGTCGCCGGCCGCGCGGCCGTACTGCTGGCCGCACTGGCGGGCGTCGCCTTCGATGTCGTAGAGGGGGAACGATTCGATGTCCATCTGGTGCTTTCGTGTGTGTTCAGGCAGCGGCGTCGGTGGGCCGGGCGGTTTGCGCGATGGCGGCGCGCAGGCTGTCGACGATCTGGTCGACGTGCTGGCGCTCGAGCGTGAAGGGCGGAGACAGCGCGATGGTGTCGCCCACCGAGCGCACCAGCACTCCGCCCTTGTCCAGGCAGTGCTGGGCGACTGCCTGCGCGTGGGTGCCTGCGCCCTCGGTCCAGGGCTGCAGCTCGATGCCGGCCAGCAGGCCGACGTTGCGCACGTCGATCACGCCCGGCAGGCCGCGCAGGGCGTGCAGGCATTCCTCGAAGTAGGGCGCCGTGGCGGCCGCCTGGGCGATCAGGCCGTCCTGCGTATAGGCGTCGAGCGTGGCCATCGCCGCGGAGCAGGCCAGCGGATGGCCCGAGTAGGTGTAGCCATGCGAAAGCTCGATGCCGCTCACGCTGCCCTGCATGAAGGCGTCGTGCACTTCGTCGCGCAACAGCACCGCACCCATGGGCACCGCGCCGTTGGTCAGGCCCTTGGCGGTGGTGATGAGGTCGGGCGTCACGCCGAACAGGTCGGCCGCGAAGTTGGTACCCAGGCGGCCGAAGCCGGTGATGACCTCATCGAAGATCAGCAGGATGCCGTGCTTGTCGCAGATCTCGCGCAGGCGCTTGAGGTAGCCGCGCGGCGGCGGCAGCACGCCGGTGGAGCCGGCCACCGGTTCGACGATCACGGCCGCGACGGTAGAGGCGTCGTGCAGCGCGAGCAGTGCCTCCAGCGCGTCGGCCTTCTCGATGCCGTGCGCCGGCTCTCCGCGCGAGAAGGCGTTGCGCGCCAGGTCGAGCGTGTGCGGCAGATGGTCCACGCCGTTGAGCAGCGGGCCGAAGGTGCTGCGCTGGCGTCCGATGCCGCCCACCGAGATGCCGCCGAAGCCCACGCCGTGATAGGCGCGCTCGCGGCCGATGAGGCGGTAGCGGGCGGCGTCGCCCCGCGCGCGGTGGTAGGCCAGCGCGATCTTCAGCGCGGTGTCGACCGACTCGGAGCCTGAATTGGTGAAGAACACGTGGTTCATGCCGGCCGGCGCCATCTCGGCCAGGCGCTGCGCGAGCACGAAGGCGCCCGGGTGGCCGATCTGGAAGTTGGAGGCGTAGTCGAGCACGTCGATCTGCGCCTTCATCGCGGCGCTGATGCGCGGGTGGCGGTGCCCGGCGTTCACGCACCACAGGCCGGCGATCGCGTCGAGCACGCGGCGGCCGTCGGCCAGGTCGTAGTGCAGGCCTTCGCCGCCGACGATGAGGCGCGGCGACTGCTTGAACTTGCGGTTGGGGGTGAAGGGCATCCAGAACGCGTCGAGCGACGCGGGGGAGGCGAGGGTGTCGGCAAGGGCCACGAGATGGTTCTCCGTTGGGAAAGCGACCCGGCTCCTGGGTCGTCGTGGGGCCGATCTTGAAACTCGGATTGTATTTTTGGCGCGGGTTGTACATGGTTTTTTCAGGGCAAAAATACAAAAGCCGGGTGATGATCGGCCCCTGAACTTCCACCCGCGATTCCGGAGACCCTGGATGGCATCCCAGACGGACGACCGACCCACCGCATCGCCCACGATCGCTCCGCTGGTCCAGCGGGTGAGCCGCTATGTGCTCGACCAGGCGCTGGCCGGCGGCTACGAGAGCGGGCATCACCTCACCGAATCCGAGCTCGCCAGCCGGCTCGGCATCTCCCGCACCCCGGTGCGCGCGGCGCTGCGCTTCCTGCACGAACGGGCGCTGCTCGCACACACGCCGAACCGCGGCTACACCCTGCTCGGCGATCGACACGCACTGGCACGCGCCCGGCGCGAGATGCCCGAGGACGAGGAGAAGACCCTCTATTACCGCTTGCTGCGCGACCGCCTCAGCGGCAAGCTGCCGACGCGCGTCAACGAACTGGAACTGGCGCAGGCCTATGCCGTGCCGCGTCCGCTGCTGCGCACCGTGCTCACCACGCTGCTGCAAGACGGCGTGCTGCGCGGGCGCCACTACCAGCGCTGGGAGTTCACCGAGACGCTGGATTCGGTCGAGAGCGAGCGCGAGAGCTACCGGTTTCGCCTGACCGTCGAATGCGCCGGGCTGCGCGAGCCGGGTTTCCGGGTCGACATTCAGAGGCTGCGCGCCTGCCGCGAGCGCCAGCAGGGGCTGCTCACGCAGGCGTCGCGTTATTCATGGATGGATTTTTTCGAGGCCAATGCGCAGTTCCACGAACTGCTGGCCAGCGCATCGGGCAACCGCTTCTTTCTCGACGCGGTGCAGCAGCAGAACCGGCTGCGGCGCATGTCCGACCTCTCGGACTATCCGCTCGTGAACATCGACCTGCTGCACAAGTCCTGCCACGAGCACCTGGAAATTCTGGATGCGGTGGAGCGCGGCGACCAAGAGGCCGCGGCTCAACACATGCGCCGGCACCTCAGCCGCGCCAGCGACCTGGTCGAACAGCGGGTGACGGGCGTGCTGGGGGACTGAAGCGGCGCGTTGCGTCGTGTCGTATCGGCTTTGGGCGCTCAGCGCCTTGGCGAGATGTTCAGCTTCTTGCAGAAGTCGTAGAAGGCCTCGAGCTCCAGCGACTTGTCGAACACCGCGTCCACGCCTGCAGAGAGGGCGCCCTCGCGCACCTCGGAGGTGGCGTGGTTCATCAGCACCACGGTGCGCTGCGTCGGCGACTTGTGTTCCTGCAGGTACTGCGCCACGGTGAGGCCGTTGCCCTCGGCCAGGAAGATGTCGATGACCGCCGCATCCCATTCCTGGGGGTTGTTCTTGAGCCAGTCGATCGCGCCACCCGAAGTGGAAGCGGTGCCGATCACGTCGCAATCGGCGAATTCCTGCAGGCCATCGGACAGTGTGGTGGCGATCAGGGGGTTGTCTTCTATCAGATAGATGCGGGTCATTTGTTCGCAGTGAGGGCTTCTCGTTCTGTGCTGGTTTCGCTTGTCGTCGGTTTGTCTCGGACCGATGCGGGCATTGTCCCTGCGGCTGCGGCGCATCGAGTCGGACAACGCCTTCATCTGCCGTAGAACCCTGCGCTGGCGGATCACCAGCGTACAAGACCCGTCGGCATGCGCGGCCATATCGTGGGGAGGTCTTCATCAACAACGACCTCGCCCGCACAGTACATATGGCCACGCCGCAATCTTTTACGCCTCCTTTCACATCCTCCGGCCGCAGCGCGCTGGTGCAGGCGCCGCCCTGGCACTACGCGGGCTGGCTCGTCAACGTGGCCTTCGAATTCGATGCCGAGCGAGGCGCCGCGCTGGTGCCGGCCGAACTCGGCGTGGCCACCGGCAAGGGCTGCGTGCATTTCGCCGATTGGCAGTCCTGCGGCGACGACGGCCGCGAACTGCTCGACCCGGTGTACGCGCAGTACCGCGAGACCATCGTCGTGTTGGAGATCGAGCCGAAGCCAGCCGGCGACACGCGCTTCTATTGCCCGCTGATCTACGTCGACCAGGACATCTCGCTGCTGCGCGGCTGGCTCCAGGGCTGGCCCAAGAAGATCGGGCAGACCTGGCTCACGCGCAGCATGCCGCTGATCCATCCGGCGGCCGCGCCCATCGCGGCTGGAAGCAGGCTCGGCGCCAGTCTCAGCGTGAAGGAGCGCCGGTTGGTGGATGCCTCGGTCACGCTGTCGGGCGAGCAGACCGGGCGGCTGGGTTTTCTTTCCGCTGCGACCGTGGGCGCCATCGGCTGGCCCGACCTGACGCAGCCGGGTATCGCGGCGGTACCGCGTTATCTGCGCGCCGACATCATCGATCGCGTGGAGCCGGGTTGGACCGGCGGCCGAGCGACGTTGCAGTTCCACGACCACCCCGTGGAAGAGCTGGCGCTGCTCGGCCCCGTGCAGGCCACCGACGCCAGCGCGGGTTGGATGGGCATCACGGTGCGGGGCGCGTTCGCTGCGTGATCAGGTTGTCGGTTGTCGATGGCGCTAACCTTCGCGGGATGACCACGCTGCCCGCAAGCCCTCCTGCCGCCTCGCGCGTGACCGGCCTGACTATGGCGGACGGAATCCAGGTCGAGGCGATGTTCACGGCCGACCCCAAGGCACGCTTCGAGCTGCACTGGCATGCAGAGTGGAGCGTGGGCGCCATCCTCGAAGGCCGCTGCGAATTCACCTGCGTCGGCGAGCGGCAGGTGGCGCGGGCGGGCGACATCGTGCTGATGGCGCCATTCATGCTGCACACGGCCGGCGTGAGCGCGCAGGGCTTCCGCATGGTGATGCTGTATGTGCCGCATGCCTGGGCGAGCGCGCGCCTCGGTTGGCCGCCCGGGCAGCGGGGTGGGCTGCACCGGGGGGTGTGGCGCGACGCGGCGATGGCTGGCGCACTGGCCGCTGCGGCGCAGGCGCAGGACGGCGCGCAAGCCGGCCGGCTCCTGGAAGAGATCCTTCGAGCGCAGGCCGGCGGAGAACTGGTCGCGGTCGAACGCCGTGCGGGCGATGCGCGGGTGGAGGCCGTCTGCGAAGCGTTGGCGACCGAAGACGCATGCCGCATCGATCCGGGCGCGCTCGCCAGGCGGGTCGGCGTTTCGCGCGAGCATTTCCATCGCCTGTTCCGCACGGCCGTCGGCATGACGCCGGCCCACTACGCGCGTCTGGCGCGCATCGGCCGGGCCAAGGCGCTGCTGCGCGACGGCCACGCGGCAGCGGATGTGGCGGCGCAGTGCGGCTTCACCGACCAGGCACACTTCTCGCGCTGGTTCCGCCGCTGCTTCGGGGTCACCCCGGGCAACTACATGGCCGGGCGAGAGCGCGTGGAAAGGGGCGCGTGAGAAACTAGCGGGCTTGCCAGCCCGGCCCGATCGAGGTCAGGGCCCCCCCGCCAACCACAGGAATCCCGCGTTTTGGAAGAGAAGGTCGTCTCCGTTGCACCCATGATGGACTGGACCGACAGGCACTGTCGCTACCTCCATCGCCTGCTGTCACGCCACGCGCTGCTCTACACCGAGATGGTCACGACCGGCGCGCTGGTGCACGGCGACGTGCCGCGCCACCTGCGCTTCAACGCCGAGGAGCATCCTGTTGCACTTCAATTGGGCGGCAGCGAGCCGGCCGACCTGGCGCACTGCGCGAAGCTTGGCGAGGAGTGGGGCTACGACGAGATCAACCTCAACTGCGGCTGCCCCAGCGAGCGGGTGCAGCGCGGCGCCTTCGGGGCCTGTCTGATGAACGAGCCGCAGTTGGTGGCCGATTGCGTGAAAGCGATGGTCGACGTGGTCGGCATCCCGGTGACCGTCAAGCACCGCATCGGCATCGACAAGATCGAGAGCTACGAGTTCGTGCGCGACTTCGTCGGCAAGGTCAGCGAAGCCGGCTGCAACACTTTCATCGTGCATGCGCGCAACGCCTGGCTGCAGGGGCTGAGCCCGAAGCAGAACCGCGAGATCCCGCCGCTGCGCTACGAGCTGGTGCACCGGCTGAAGCACGAGTTTCCGGACCTGCACATCGCCATCAACGGCGGCATCACGGTCAACGCGCAGGTGCATGAGCATTTGCGGCTGCTCGATGGCGTGATGGTGGGGCGCGAGGCGTACCACAACCCCTGGTGGCTCGCCGAATGGGACGCCGAGTTCTTCGGCGCCGGCGAGCAGACGCTGACGCGCGAAGAGGTCGAGTCGCTGATGTGCGACTACATGGCCCGCGAGGCGGCCGAGCACGGCACCCACTGGTGGCCGATCGCCCGCCACATGCTGGGTTTGCGCAACGGCCTGCCGGGCGCACGCCGCTGGCGGCAGGTCTGGAGCGACCACCGGCTCAAGACGCTGCCTGCGCACGAAGTGATGGCGCTCGCGCGCGAGCCTGCCGCCGCGTACGCAGCCTGAATCGGGCGCGCCGCGCGCCTCTTGCGATCAGGCGCCAGAGCCGCGATCGGTCGCCAAGCCTTTCCTGAAACGATGTTCCGAAAAACACTACTTCACGATAAGTAGCGCGTCAACCGTTTTTTGCTGAAAAATGAGGACGTCAGGGACATAAAAAAGGTTTGGATACATGAGTGACGCGATTGGCGGCAAAGAAGAAGTAAGTGCGCTCGCCAGAGGACTGGCTCTCCTGAGAGTCATCGGCATGGCCTCGGCACCGATAGGCAATCGCGAACTGGCAGACACCACGGGCATCCCCAAGGCCACGGTGTCGAGACTCACCGCAACCCTGGTGAGTGCGGGGTATTTGCGACAGTCACAGGACAGCGAGCGCTTCAGCCTCGGTCCTGCGCTGCTCGACATGAGCAGCCGCTACCTTCGCCATTTCGACCTGCGTACCGTGGCGCGACCGCATCTGGCGGCGCTTTCGGAGGCGGCGGGCGTGAGCGTGCACCTCGGCGTGCGCGACGAGCTCGACATGCTCGTCATCGATTCGCTGCGGCCGCGCTCCGTGGTCATCAGCTCCCGCATCGAGGTGGGCACGCGCATGACTATCGCCACCTCGGCTGGCGGCCGCGCCTATCTGGCGGCACTGCCCCCGGCCGAGCAGGCCGAACTGCTGGCGCAGATTCGCGTCGAGAGCGGAGAGAACTGGGAGGCCATCGAGTCGAGCCTGATGGCTGGCCTGGACGAGTACGCCCGCCTCGGCTACTGCGGCTCCTTCGGCGAATGGAACCCCCACATCCACGCCATCGGCTTCGCACTGGAGGGCCCGCGCGGCGAACGTTATTCGGTCAGCTGCGGCGGCCCCGCCTACCTGCTGCCCAAGGACACCATGGTGACCCGCATAGCCCCGCTCCTGCTCGAAACCGCCCAGCACCTGGCCAACGAAACCGGCACGCTCAACATAGATTGACCCGATCCGAGCCCAGCGGACTTGTTTCGAATCATGAATAGAGGGGAAGCGAAGCGATCCCCAAATTCGCGGGATACGGCGGAACCGGCTTTGCCGGGCCGCCGGTATCGCCCCCGTGAGGGGGTGGCGAAGCGACACGAAGTGCGCGAAGCCTGGGGGTGGTCGTGATCACCGCGGAACCGGCTTTGCCGGGCCGCCGGTATCGCCCCCGTGAGGGGGCTGGCGAAGCGACACGAAGTGCGCGAAGCCTGGGGGTGGTCGTGATCACCGCGGAACCGGCTTTGCCGGGCCGCCGGTATCGCCCCCGTGAGGGGGCTGGCGAAGCGACACGAAGTGCGCGAAGCCTGGGGGTGGTCGTGATACCGCGGAACCGGCTCTGCCGGGCCGCCGGTATCGCCCCCGTGAGGGGGTGGCGAAGCGACACGAAGTGCGCAAAGCCTGGGGGTGGGCCTAATTCGCCGCTTCCAGCCCGTTCTTGAAGTGTTCGCGCATGCGCGCCATGGCCGCTTGCGCATCGCGCGCCTCGATGGCTGCCATCACGGAGCGGTGCTCGGCCAGCGATTCGCCGATGCGGCCCGCCTTCAGCAGCGAGTTGTGCCGGTTGAGCTTCATCACCTTGCGCAGGTCGGCCACCATCTGGTCGCGCCACTTGTTGTTGGCGATGGCCAGCAGGCGCATGTGGAAGCGCTCGTTCACGGCGAAAAAATGTTCCCTGTCCTCGAGCGAGGCCGCGGCCTCCAGCTCGGCGTGCAGCGCCTTCAGTTCGGCCCGCTGGGCGTCGGTGGCGCGCTCGGCCACCACGCCGGCGGCGTCGCTCTCCAGCAGCGAGAGCAGGTGATAGACGTCGGCCAGGTCCTGTTCCGACACCTCGGTCACGTAGGCGCCGCGGCGTACCTTCATCGTCACCAGGCCTTCGGCGGCCAGCACCTTCAGCGCCTCGCGCAGCGGGGTGCGGCTGATGCCGTATTCCTCGGCCAGCTTGAGTTCGTCGATCCAGCTGCCGGGCTCCAGCTCGCGGCGAAAGATCCGCTGGCGCAGCAGTTCAGCGACCTCTTCGTAGAGGGCGCGGGGGGTGAGGGTGACGGCGGACATGGGCCGGACTGTACTTCAAAAATGGCGTTTGAATTAATAATTATGGATCGGTTAGACTCGCGGCCGGCTTGCAGATCCCTGCAGGCGAATTTGCGAACACCCTGCAAGACACTGCGAACGGCCCCTTCATGAGCAGCAAACCCGAACCCTCCTACAAGCAAGCCGATCTCGAAGCCTGGGCCAAGGCCGCAGCCAAGTCCGCACCCGGCGGCGACCTGAGCGCACTGAACTGGATCACGCCAGACGGCATCACGGTCAAGCCGCTGTACACCGCCGCCGACCTGCAGGGCCTCAAGTACACCGACACGCTTCCCGGCTTCGAGCCCTACCTGCGCGGCCCGCAGGCCACCATGTACTCGGTGCGCCCCTGGACCATCCGCCAGTACGCCGGCTTCTCCACCGCAGAGGAGTCGAACGCCTTCTACCGCAAGGCGCTAGCCGCAGGCGGGCAGGGCGTGAGCGTGGCCTTCGACCTCGCCACCCACCGGGGCTACGACAGCGACCACCCGCGCGTGACCGGCGACGTCGGCAAGGCAGGCGTGGCGATCGACTCGGTCGAGGACATGAAGATCCTGTTCGACCAGATCCCGCTCGACAAGGTGAGCGTGTCCATGACGATGAACGGCGCCGTGCTGCCGGTGCTCGCGGGCTACGTGGTCGCGGCGGAGGAGCAGGGCGTGGCGCAGGACCAGCTCAGCGGAACCATCCAGAACGACATCCTCAAGGAGTTCATGGTCCGCAACACCTACATCTTCCCGCCCGCACCGAGCATGCGGATCATCGGCGACATCATCGAGTACACGGCGCAGAAGATGCCCAAGTTCAACTCGATCTCGATCAGCGGCTACCACATGCAGGAAGCCGGCGCCAACCAGGCGCTCGAACTCGCCTTCACTCTGGCCGACGGCAAGGAATACGTGAAGACCGCGCTGGCCAAGGGCCTCGACGTCGACGGCTTCGCCGGCCGCCTGAGCTTCTTCTGGGCCATCGGCATGAACTTCTATCTCGAAGTCGCCAAGATGCGCGCGGCGCGCCTCTTGTGGTGCCGCATCATGAAGGAGTTCGAGCCCAAGAACCCCAAGAGCCTGATGCTGCGCACCCACTGCCAGACCTCGGGCTGGAGCCTCACCGAGCAGGACCCGTACAACAACGTGGTGCGCACCACCATCGAGGCGATGGCCGCGGTGTTCGGCGGCACGCAGAGCCTGCACACCAATGCTCTCGACGAAGCCATCGCGCTGCCCACCGAGTTCAGCGCCCGCATCGCGCGCAACACGCAGCTCATCATCCAGGAAGAGACCCACATCACCAACGTGATCGACCCCTGGGCCGGCAGCTACATGATGGAGAAGCTCACGCAGGACATGGCCGACGCGGCCTGGGCCATCATCGAGGAAGTCGAGGCCATGGGCGGCATGACCAAGGCGGTCGACAGCGGCTGGGCCAAGCTCAAGATCGAAGCTGCCGCCGCGGAGAAGCAGGCGCGCATCGACTCGGGCAAGGACGTGATCGTCGGCGTCAACAAGTACAAGCTCAAGAATGAAGACCCGGTGGAGATCCTCTCCATCGACAACGTGAAGGTGCGCGAGCAGCAGGTCGCGCGCCTGCAGAAGATCCGTGCCTCGCGCGACGGCGCCAAGGTGCAGGCTGCGCTCGACGCGCTTACCGAGGCCGCCGAGAACAATACCGGCAACCTACTGGCGCTGAGCATCGATGCGGTGCGCCTGCGCGCCACGGTGGGCGAGATCTCCGATGCGCTCGAAAAATCGTTCGGCCGCCACCGTGCCGACACGCAGAAGGTCACCGGCGTCTATGCCGCGGCCTACGACTCCGCCGAGGGCTGGGAAACGCTCAAGACGGAGATCAACGCCTTCGCCGAGGAGCAGGGCCGCCGCCCGCGCGTCATGATCTCCAAGCTTGGCCAGGACGGCCACGACCGTGGCGCCAAGGTGGTGGCCACGGCCTTCGCCGACCTGGGCTTCGACGTGGACATGGGCCCGCTCTTCCAGACGCCGGAAGAATGCGCGCGCCAGGCCATCGAGAACGACGTGCACGCCGTCGGCGTGAGCACGCTCGCGGCCGGCCACAAGACGCTGGTGCCCGCCATCATCGACGAGCTGCGCAAGCAGGGCGCGGACGACATCATCGTGTTCGTCGGCGGCGTCATTCCGCGGCAGGACTACGAGTTCCTGTACGACGCCGGCGTCAAGGGCATCTACGGTCCGGGCACGCCCATTCCCGCCAGCGCCAAGGACGTGCTGGAGCAGATTCGCGCGGCGGTCACGGCCTGAGGCGCGCCGTCGTGAGCGATCTCTTGTCGCGGCTGTCGATGCAGCCGGTGGATTCCAGCGATTTCGAGGCCATGCTGGCCCTGCGCATCGACGCGATGCGCCCGAGCCTGGAGCGCGTCGGCCGCTTCGACATGGCGCGCTCGCGCGAGCGCCTGAGCGCGGGCTTCGTCGTTCCGTACATGCACCACATCGTGCTCGATGGCGACCAGCGCATCGGCTTCGTCACGCTGAAGCCCGAGGACAGCGACGCGCTGCGCCTCGACCATCTCTACCTGCGCACCGGCTTCCAGGGCCTGGGCATCGGCGAATGGGTGCTCGAATGGGCCAAGTCGCAGGCGCGCGAGCAGCGGCTGGACATCAAGCTCACCGCGCTCGTCAAGAGCGACGCCAACCGCTTCTACCTGCGCCACGGCTTCGTGCTCGAAGGCGGCGAGGGCGTCGACCTGCATTACCGCTGGCGCGTGGCGTCGGAGGCTGCGTGCTGAGCGACAAGGCAAAGTCCCTCGAGAACGCGATCGCCGGCACAGAAGGCATGCCGCAGCGGCGCGCCATCGCCAAGGCCATCACGCTGCTCGAATCGACGCGCGGCGACCACCGCGCGCAGGCCGACGAGCTGCTCACGGCGCTGCTGCCGCGCACCGGCAATTCGTTCCGCCTCGGTATCTCGGGCGTGCCGGGCGTCGGCAAGTCGACCTTCATCGAGACGCTGGGCCTGCTGCTGATCGGCGAGGGGCATCGCGTGGCGGTGCTCACCATCGATCCGTCATCGACCGTGTCGGGTGGCTCCATCCTCGGCGACAAGACGCGCATGGAGCGCCTGTCGGTGCACGAGCGCGCCTACATCCGGCCCAGCCCGTCGAGCGGCACACTGGGCGGCGTGGCCGAGAAGACGCGCGAGGCCATGCTGGTGTGCGAGGCCGCCGGCTACGACATCGTGATCGTCGAGACCGTCGGCGTGGGCCAGAGCGAAACCGCGGTGGCCGGCATGACCGACATGTTCGTGCTCATGCAGCTGCCCAACGCGGGCGACGACCTTCAGGCCATCAAGAAGGGCGTGATGGAGCTGGCCGACCTCGTCGTCATCAACAAGGCCGACATCGACAAGGACGCCGCCACCCGCGCGCAGGCGCAGATCACTTCGGCGTTGCGGCTCTTCGGCCACCAGGGCAACCCCGAGCACGCGCATGCCGTGCATGACGCGCACAGCGGCGCCGAAGTGCGCTTCTGGCTGCCCAGGGTGCTGCAGCTCAGCGCGCTGGCCAACACCGGCGTCGACGCCTTCTGGGACGCCGTCACGCAGTTCAGGCAACTGCAGACCGCCAACGGCCGCCTCGCGAAGCGCCGCGAGAAGCAGGCCACCGCGTGGATGTGGGAGCGCATCGACGCCGGCCTCAAGCAGGCATTCAGGCATCACCCCCAGGTGCGCGAGCTGCTGCCGCAGCTCACGCAGCAGGTGGCGCAGGGAACGTTGCCGGCCTCCACGGCCGCGCGCAACCTGCTTGCCGCGGCCGCCGTCGCGGCCGGACCATGAAGAAAAGACACGCAATCCAGGACCACAGCTTCGAAAGCACACCATGCAAGAACTGATCGAACAACTCGAAAAGCGCCGTGCCCAGGCGCGTCTCGGCGGCGGGCAGAAGCGCATCGACGCGCAGCATGCCAAGGGCAAGCTCACGGCGCGCGAGCGCATCGAGCTGCTGCTCGACGACAACACCTTCGAAGAGTGGGACATGTTCGTCGAGCACCGCTCGGTCGACTTCGGCATGGCCGAGCAGAAGGTGCCCGGCGACGGCGTGGTCACCGGCTACGGCATGATCAATGGCCGCCTGGTGTTCGTGTTCAGCCAGGACTTCACCGTCTTCGGCGGCGCGCTCAGCGAGGCGCATGCCGAGAAGATCTGCAAGGTGATGGACCAGGCCATGAAGGTCGGCGCACCGGTCATCGGCCTCAACGACTCGGGCGGCGCGCGCATCCAGGAAGGCGTGGCCTCGCTCGGCGGCTATGCCGACGTGTTCCAGCGCAACGTGATGGCCTCGGGCGTGGTGCCGCAGATCAGCATGATCATGGGCCCCTGCGCCGGCGGTGCCGTGTATTCGCCCGCCATGACTGACTTCATCTTCATGGTGAAGGACTCCAGCTACATGTTCGTCACAGGCCCCGAGGTGGTGAAGACCGTCACGCACGAAAGCGTGACCGCCGAGGAGCTCGGTGGCGCCATCACCCACACCACGCGCAGCGGCGTGGCCGACATGGCCTTCGAGAACGACGTGGAGGCGCTGATGATGCTGCGCCGCCTCTACAACTACCTGCCTTTGAACAACCGCGAGAAGCCGCCGGTACGCCTGGGCAACAACGGCCTGGGCGACCCGGCCGACCGGCTCGACTACTCGCTCGACACGCTCGTGCCCGACAACCCCAACAAGCCCTACGACATCAAGGAGCTGATCCTGAAGGTGGTGGACGACGGCGACTTCTTCGAGCTGCAGCCCGACTACGCGAAGAACATCGTGATCGGCTTCGCCCGCATGGAAGGCCAGACCATCGGCATCGTCGCCAACCAGCCGCTGGTGCTGGCGGGCTGCCTCGACATCAAGAGCAGCATCAAGGCCGCGCGCTTCGTGCGCTTCTGCGATGCCTTCAACATCCCTGTCGTCACCTTCGTCGACGTGCCCGGCTTCATGCCCGGCACCGGCCAGGAGTACGGCGGCATCATCAAGCACGGCGCCAAGCTGCTCTACGCGTACGCGGAATGCACGGTGCCGAAGATCACCGTCATCACCCGCAAGGCCTACGGCGGCGCCTACGACGTGATGGCCTCCAAGCACCTGCGCGGCGACGTCAACCTGGCCTGGCCGCGCGCCGAGATCGCGGTGATGGGCGCCAAGGGCGCGGTGGAGATCATCTTCCGCGAGGACAAGAACGACCCCGAGAAGCTCGCCGCCCGCGAGGCCGAGTACAAGGCCCGCTTCGCCAACCCCTACGTGGCGGGCGCGCGCGGCTACATCGACGACGTGATCCTCCCGCACGAGACGCGCAAGCGCATCTGCCGCTCGCTGGTGATGCTGCGCGAGAAGAAGCTCGAGAACCCGTGGCGCAAGCACGGGAACATTCCGCTCTAAATGGCTCGCCCCCAGTCTTCGCGCACTTCGTGTCGCTTCGCCAACCCCCTACCGGGGGCGACACCGGCGGCCCGGCAAAGCCGGTTCCGCGGTGTTCCCTTGAAAGACATTGGACGTAAATAGCATGTTCAAGAAAATCCTGATTGCCAACCGCGGTGAGATCGCCTGCCGTGTGATTCAGACGGCCAAGAAGATGGGCATCCTCACAGTCGCCGTCTATTCCGACGCCGACAAGGAGGCCCGCCACGTCGAGCTCGCCGACGAGGCCGTGCACATCGGCGCCGCGCCCAGCCGCGAGAGCTACCTGCAGGCCGATCGCATCATCGCGGCCTGCAAGAAGACCGGCGCCGAGGCCGTGCACCCGGGCTATGGCTTCCTGTCGGAGAACGAAGCCTTCGCGCGGCAGGTCGAGGAAGAGGGCATCGCCTTCATCGGGCCCAAGCACTACTCGATCGCGGCCATGGGCGACAAGATCGCCTCCAAGAAGCTCGCGAACGAGGCCAAGGTCAACACCATTCCGGGCTGGAACGACGCCATCGAGACGGCGGAGCGTGCGGTCGAGATCGCCAAGGACATCGGCTACCCGGTGATGATCAAGGCCTCGGCCGGCGGCGGCGGCAAGGGCCTGCGCGTGGCCTTCAACGACAAGGAGGCCTTCGAGGGCTTCACATCCTGCCGCAACGAGGCGCGCAACAGCTTCGGCGACGACCGCGTGTTCATCGAGAAGTTCGTCGAGGAGCCGCGCCACATCGAGATCCAGGTGCTGGGCGACTCGCATGGCAATGTCATCTACCTGAACGAGCGCGAGTGCTCCATCCAGCGCCGCCACCAGAAGGTGATCGAGGAGGCGCCGTCGCCCTTCATCAGCGACGCCACGCGCAAGGCGATGGGCGAGCAGGCCGTGGCGCTGGCCAAGGCGGTGAAGTACCAGAGCGCGGGCACGGTGGAGTTCGTGGTCGGCAAGGACCAGAGCTTCTACTTCCTCGAGATGAACACCCGCCTGCAGGTGGAGCACCCGGTGACGGAGTGCATCACCGGCCTCGACCTGGTCGAATTGATGATCCGCGTGGCCGCCGGCGAGAAGCTGCCGCTGACGCAGGAGCAGGTGAAGCGCGAGGGCTGGGCCATCGAGTGCCGCATCAATGCCGAGGACCCGTTCCGCAATTTCCTGCCTTCCACCGGCCGGCTGGTGAAGTTCCAGCCGCCGGGCGAGACCATGTTCGCGAGCGACACGCAGCACCTGAACGGCGTGCGCGTGGACACCGGCGTGTACGAGGGCGGCGAGATCCCGATGTACTACGACTCGATGATCGCCAAGCTCATCGTGCACGGAAAGGACCGCCAGCATGCGATCGCCCGCATGCGCGAGGCGCTCAACGGCTTCGTGATCCGCGGCATCAGCAGCAACATCCCGTTCCAGGCGGCACTGCTGGCGCATCCGAAGTTCGTCTCGGGCGACTTCAACACCGGCTTCATCGCCGAGCACTACGGCAAGGGCTTCCACGCCGAGGACGTGCCGCACGCTGATCCCTCGTTCCTGGTCGCGCTGGCGGCCTACGTGCATCGCCGCTACCGCGCGCGGGCGTCGGGCATCAGCGGGCAGCTCGAAGGGCACGGCGTGAAGGTGGGCGAGCAGTTCGTGGTGGTCGAGCTGGGGCCCGAAGGCAAGCACGTGCATCACCCGGTCTCGGTGACCGACTTCCACGGCAAGACCGGCGCGAGCTCGGTGACCGTGGCCGGCAAGACCTACAAGATCGACAGCAACTCCACCCTGGGTGCGATCCGCGTGCAGGGCATCGCCAACGACAAGCCCTTCACGGCGCAGGTGGAGCGCGGCGCGGGCAAGAGCCCGCTGGCGCTGCGCGTGTCGCACGACGGCACGCAGATCGAGGCGATGGTGCTGTCGCCGCTGGGCGCGCGGCTGCTCGAGCTCATGCCGTACAAGGCGCCGCCGGACCTCAGCAAGTTCCTGATGTCGCCGATGCCGGGGCTGCTGGTGGAGGTGTCGGTGCAGCCGGGGCAGCAGGTGCGCGCCGGCGAGAAGCTGGCCGTCATCGAAGCCATGAAGATGGAGAACGTGCTCTTCGCTGCGCAGGACGGCGTGGTGGGCAAGATTTCGGCGAACAAGGGCGAATCGCTCGCCGTCGATCAGATCATTCTGGAGTTCAACTGATGGGTGCCAACGACTTCCAACAAGCAGTCACGCTCCACCGGCCCGCGAAGATCGCGACGCCGCAAGGTCCGTGGTCCGTCGAGGCGATCCAGGCGCTGCTCGACAAGCCGCTGATGGAATTGCTGTTCGAGGCGCAGACCGTGCACCGCCAGCATTTCCCCGAAGGCGACATCGAGCTGGCCACGCTGCTGTCGGTGAAGACCGGCGGCTGCCCCGAGAACTGCGGCTACTGCCCGCAGTCGGCCGAGTTCGACACCGGCGTGAAGGCGCAGAAGCTCATGGAGGTCGAAGAGGTGGTCCGCGCCGCGCAGGCGGCCAAGGACGCCGGTGCCACGCGCTTCTGCATGGGCGCCGCATGGCGCGCACCGAAGGACCGCGACGTCGAGAAGGTCGCCGTGCTCGTCGAGGCCGTCAAAGGCCTCGGCATGCAGACCTGCGCCACGCTGGGCATGCTGGAGCCGCACCACGCGCACCAGCTCAAGGCCGCCGGCCTCGACTACTACAACCACAACCTCGACACCGCGCCCGAGTACTACACCGACGTGGTCGACACGCGTACCTACCAGGACCGTCTCGACACGCTGGCCAACGTGCGCAGCGCCGGCATCAGCGTGTGCTGCGGCGGCATCGTCGGCATGGGCGAGCAGCCGGTGCACCGCGCAGGGCTGATCGCGCAGCTGGCCAACCTGAATCCGTACCCGGAATCGGTCCCCATCAACAGCCTGGTGCGCGTGCCCGGCACGCCGCTGGCCGACTCGGAGCCGGTCGATCCCTTCGACTTCGTGCGCATGATCGCCGTCGCGCGCATCACGATGCCGACCGCGCGCGTGCGTCTGTCCGCCGGCCGCCAGCAGATGGGCGATGCGGTGCAGGCGCTGTGCTTCATGGCGGGTGCCAATTCGATCTTCTACGGCGACAAGCTGCTCGTCACCGGCAACCCCGACGTCGAGGCCGACACGGTGCTGCTGCGCAAGCTCGGCCTGAATGCGCGCCAGGTGCAGGAGCAGGCGGAAGGGTGCGCAGCATGACCGCCGTCACCAAGCGTCCCTTCAAGGTGCTGGGCATCCAGCAGATCGCTATCGGAGGGCCGGACAAGCTGCGGCTGCAGAAGCTGTGGGTCGACATGCTGGGGCTCGAGGTCACCGGCACCTTCAAGAGCGAGCGCGAGAACGTCGACGAGGACATCTGCGCGATGGGCGCGGGCCCGTTCAAGGTCGAGGTCGACCTGATGCAGCCGCTGGACCCCGAGAAGAAACCCGCCGTCCACACGACGCCGCTGAACCACGTGGGCCTGTGGATCGACGACCTGCCCAGGGCTGTCGAATGGCTCACTGCGCAGGGCGTGCGCTTCGCGCCGGGCGGCATCCGGAAGGGTGCGGCGGGCTTCGACATCTGCTTCCTGCACCCGAAGGCGAACGACGAGTTCCCGATCGCGGGCGAGGGCGTGCTCATCGAGATGGTGCAGGCGCCGCCCGAGGTGGTGGCGGCCTTCGGCGCGCTGGCCGCTACGCGTTGACGATCTTCCTGATGGGCGGCTTCACGTCCGAACTGCGCGGCGGCAGCATCGGCTGGTGCTCGCGCGCCGGGTTCAGGATGATCGAGGTCGCCGTCTCGGTCAGTATGCAGAACTTGGTGACCACCGCGTCGAGGTGGCTCACGTCGATCACCGCGATCTCGAGGATCCAGCTGTCCTCGCCGGTCACGTTGTAGGCATTGACGCATTCGGGCGTCTCCTGCACTAGCTTCACGACCAGGTCGTAGTCGGCACGGCCGACGCGGATGATGGCGCGGATGCCGTAGCCCAGCTTGCCGAGGTTGACGGTGGCGCGGTAGCCGCTGATGACGCCGGCGGCCTCCAGCTTCTTCACGCGCTCGGTCACGGCCGGCTGGCTCAGGTGCACGCGACGGCCCAGTTCGGCCATGGTCAGGCGCGCGTCGGCCTGCAGTTCGGCCAGGATGCGGGTGTCGTGGGCGTCCAGGGCGGGGTTCAAGGCGAAGTCCATGCAACTCCTTCAAATCGACGGTGGGAAGAGCGCAGAACCATGAAACATGCATGGCTGCGCCGGGTCGGCTTTCATACCATGACCGACGCCCCGAGACCAACCCGACATCGGGCGCCAGGACCCAAGACAAGAAGAGACACCTCGATGCCGACCCTCGCTTCTCCCGCACACGCCTCGCCCGGCGCCGCCCGGCCAGGGCTGCCGCCGCTGCTGTGGCTCTGCCTCGCCGCCACGTGGCTGGTGTGGGGCTCGACGTACCTCGCGATCAAGTACGCGCTGATCAGCTTCCCGCCTTTCCTGCAGATGGGCTCGCGCTTCCTGTTCGCGGGCGTGCTGCTCGCGGCCTGGATGCGCTGGCGCGGGGCGCCGTGGCCGTCGCTCGCGCAGTGGCGCAACGCCCTGATCGTCGGCGCGCTGATGCTGGGCGGCGGCATGGGCGGAACGGCCTACGCCGAGGTGTCGATCGGCTCGGGGCTGGTGGTGGCGTTCATCGCGGTGATTCCGCTGCTGATCGCGCTGCTCAACCTGATCTGGGGCGTGAAACCGTCGAAGCTGGAAGCAGCCGGCATCGCGCTCGGCCTCGTCGGCGTGCTGATGCTCACGCAGGGCAGCGGTTTCCGCGCGTCGCCCGAGGGGCTGGTGGCGATCTGCATCGCCACCGCCTGCTGGTCGCTGGGCAGCGTGCTGAGCCAGCGCAGCCGGCCGCTCGCGCCCGGCGCGATGGGCTTCGCGAGCGAGATGCTCTGCGGTGGCGTGGTGCTGATGGGGCTGGCGGCCGTCTCGGGTGAGACCATGAGCTGGCCGCCTCGGCCCGAGGCGCTCGCCGCCTGGGTCTACCTGGTGGTGTTCGGCTCGCTGATCGCCTTCAATGCCTACATGGTGCTGCTGGCGCGTGCGCCGGCCGGCCTGGCCGCGAGCTACACCTTCGTCAACCCGGTGATCGCGATGCTGCTGGGCGTGTGGATCGCCAACGAGGCCGTCACGCGCTTCGAGTGGTACGCCGTGGCCGTGGTGCTGGCCGGCGTGCTGCTGATGCTCTTCAAGCGCAGAGGTTGAACCGGGATTGCCAGGAACACCGCGGAACCGGCTTTGCCAGGCCGCAGGTGTTGCCCCCGGAAGGGGCTGGCGCAGCGGCACGAAGTGCGCGAAGCCTGGGGGAGAACTTGTTACGAGCCGGGGCGGCGCCACACGGCCAGCGTGGCGGCCAGCAGCCACATGCCGGCCGCGCAGCCGCGGTTCATCAGCCGGATGCCGCGCTGCGAGAGGAACCGCACGGCCTGCGTGCCGGCGCCCGCGTAGGCCAGCATCACGCAGGTGTCGAGCGAGACGAACACCGCGCCCAGCAGCAGGTACTGCGGGCCCTGCGGCTTCGTGATGTCGACGAACTGCGGCAGGAAGGCCGCGAAGAACAGCACCGTCTTCGGGTTCGACAGCGCCACCGCGAGGCTGCGCAGGAGGGCGATGCGCCCGTGCGGCCGCGCTTCGAGCGGCGACCTGGCCACCGCGGTGCGCAGGTCGGTCGCCTCGCTGCGCCAGAGCTTGATGCCCAGCCAAACCAGATAGGCCACGCCGGCCACGCGGATGGCATTGAAGAGCCATTCGGAGGCCGCCAGCAGCGACCCCAGCCCGAGCGCCACGACCGCGATCAGCGTGCTGCTGCCCAGCGACGCTCCCGCGATGCCCCAGCTCGCGCGGCGCATGCCGCCTTCGATGCCGTTGGACAGCGCCAGCAGCATCGTCGGCCCGGGAATCAGGGCCAGCGCCAGCGAGGCGACGACGTAGATCAGCAGGGTGTCGAGCGTCATGCTTTGCCAGCGGGAGGGCGTCGCTGCAGGGAGGTGGCGCGGGCGCGCGCCAGGGCGGCCTCGACGATGGAGCGCTTGCGGGCGTCGGCGTCCTGGGGGGCTTCGGCTTCGGGGGCTGTTTCGGCAAGGCGGGCGTCGGTGTTGCGGTGCCTGCCGTGCACCTCGTAGCGGGCGCGCGCGCTGTCGGCTTGCTCGGCCGACCAGGCCTGCCAGCCGCTGCGGCCCGGCGTTTCGACCTCGAGCGAGATGCAATCGACGGGGCAGACCGGAATGCACAGCTCGCAGCCCGTGCAATGGGCTTCGATCACCGTGTGCATGCGCTTGTTGATGCCCACGATGGCGTCGGTGGGGCATGCGTCGAGGCACAGCGTGCAGCCGATGCACCAGGCCTCGTCGATCACGGCCATGGCGCGCGGACCTTCGATGCCGAACTGGGGATCGAGGGGCAGGGCTGGGCGGCCGGTGATGCGGGAGAGCCGCTCTATGCCTTCGGCGCCGCCCGGCGGGCACTGGTTGATGCCGGCCTCGCCGTCGGCCACGGCCTGCGCGTAGCCTGCGCAATCCGGGTAGCCGCAACGTGTGCACTGCGTCTGAGGCAGTGCGTCGTTGATGCGTGCGGCGAGCCCGTTCACCTGGCTGTTGTCGTCGATGCGCGGCCGCCTCAGGAGGCGGCGCGCTTCTTCGCCGCCACGGTGGCGGTCTTCTTCGCCGGCGCCTTCTTGGCAGCGACCGAAGCGGGAATCCTGCGCCCGGGCTTGACGGTGTCTTCGGCGCCCAGGCCGCCGCGGCTGCTGGCGCGGCTTTGCGGCTGGTCATTGGCGGCGATGAACTTCAGCATCTTGGGGTAGACCAGTTCGCGCCAGCGGCGGCCGCTGAAGATGCCGTAGTGGCCGGCGCCCTTGACCTCGTAGTGCTCGCGTTTGTCGTTCGCGATGCCGGTGCACAGGCTGTGCGCGGCCTCGGTCTGGCCCGAGCCCGAGATGTCGTCGAGCTCCCCTTCGACGGTGAGCAGGGCGGTCGAGCGGATGTCCTGCGGGCGCACGCGCTCCAGCTGGCCCTTGGGGTTGCGCACATCCCACGTGCCGTTGACCAGGTCGAACTCCTGGAACACCGTGCGGATGGTCTCGAGGTAGTAATCGGCGTCCATGTCGAGCACGGCGTTGTACTCGTCGTAGAACTTGCGGTGGGCCTCGGCGCTGGCGTCGTCGCCCTTGATCAGGTTCTTGAAGTAGTCGTAGTGACTGCTGGCGTGGCGGTCGGGGTTCATCGCCACGAAGCCGGTGTGCTGCAGGAAGCCCGGATACACCCTGCGGCCCTCGCCAGGGAAGCCTTGCGGCACGCGGTAGATCACGTTGTTCTCGAACCACTCGAAGCTCTTGTTCATCGCGAGGTTGTTCACCGCGGTGGGCGACTTTCGAGCGTCGATGGGGCCGCCCATCATCGTCATGGTGAGCGGCAGGGCCTCGCCGCGGCTGGCCATGAGCGAGACGGCCGCGAGCACCGGCACGGTCGGCTGGCACACGCTCACCACGTGGCAGTTGCCGTATTCGGCCTGCAGGCGGCGGATGAATTCCTGCACGTAGTTGACGTAGTCGTCGAGGTGGAACTCGCCTTCGGCGAGCGGCACCATGCGTGCGTTCTTCCAGTCGGTGATGTAGACCTTGTGATCCTGCAGCATGGTGCGCACGGTGTCGCGCAGCAGCGTGGCGTAGTGGCCCGACAGGGGCGCCACGATCAGCACCACGGGCTGGCTCTTGAGCGTCTTGAGGGTGTGCGGATCGTCCGTGAAGCGCTTGAAGCGGCGCAGCTCGCAGAAGGGCTTGTCGAACTCGACGACCTCCTGGATCACCACTTCCGCGCCATCGACCTTGACCGACTTGATGTTGAACTCGGGCTTCTCATAGTCCTTGCCCAGGCGGTAGAGCAGGTCGTAGCTCGCGGCCATGCGCTGGGAGATTGGAAGCTGGCCCCACACGGCACCAGGGCTGTAGAGCTTGGAGGCCGCCTGTGCGAAGTCCGCAAACGGCTCCATCAGGGAACGCTGGGCTTCGTAGAGTTGATAGAGCATCGGAGGTCTTGGAGTGGAATGTTGCGGCGCAATATATCAGCGCATCCGCTGCGTTGCAGGAGGCCTAACCCCTACATTCACTCGCCGCCGGGGCTCTTCCGGGAAAGAGTGTGAAGGAATCGTCGCCCGTGGCGGATTCCCTCACACATTGCTGTCACCTAGATGACTTTGGCGATCGAAGCGCAGACGTGCTCGATGTTCTTGCTGTTGAGCGCGGCCACGCACATGCGGCCGGTGTCGGTGCCGTACACGCCGAACTCGCTGCGCAGGCGCACCATCTGGTCCTTGGTGAGGCCCGAGTAGCTGAACATGCCGATCTGGGTGGTGATGAAGCTCATGTCTTCCTTCACGCCGGCGGCCTTCAGGCCGTCGACCAGCGCCTGGCGCATGGCCTTGATGCGCACGCGCATCTCGCCCAGTTCCTTCTCCCAGAGGGCGCGCAGTTCGGGGTTGCCGAGCACCGCGGCCACCACGGCGCCGCCGTGCGTGGGCGGGTTGCTGTAGTTGGTGCGGATGGCGATCTTGAGCTGCGACAGCACGCGGGCGGCTTCTTCCTTGTTCTCGCACAGCACCGACAGGGCGCCGACGCGCTCGCCGTAGAGGCTGAAGCTCTTGGAGAACGAGGTCGAGACGAAGAAGGTCAGGCCGGCAGCCACGAACTTGGCGACGGCCGCGCCGTCTTCCTTCAGGCCGTAGCCGAAGCCCTGGTAGGCCATGTCGAGGAACGGCACCAGGCCCTTGGCCTTGACGGCGGCGACCACCTGGTCCCACTGGGCCGGGGTGATGTCGTAGCCGGTCGGGTTGTGGCAGCAGGCGTGCAGCACGACGATGGTGCCGGCGGGAGCTGCGTTGAGCGCGGCCAGCATGCCGTCGAAGTTGATGCCGCGCTTGGCGGCGTCGTAGTAGGGGTAGCTCTCGACTTCGAAGCCGGCGTTGGTGAAGAGCGCGCGGTGGTTTTCCCAGCTCGGGTCGCTGATCAGCACCTTGGCGTTGGGGTTGAGCTTCTTCAGGAAGTCGGCGCCGACCTTCAGGCCGCCCGTGCCGCCGATGGCCTGGATGGTGGCGACGCGGCCGGAGGTGACGGGTTCGCTGTCGGCACCGAAGACCAGAGCCTTGACGGCGTTGTCGTAGGCGGCGATGCCGTCGATGGGAAGGTAGCCGCGCGCGGTGGGCGCTTTCATCATGTTCTGCTCGGCCGCCTGCACGCACTGCAGCAGGGGCAGCTTGCCGTTGTCGTCGTAGTAGACGCCGACGCCGAGATTGACCTTGTTGGGGTTGGTGTCGGCTGCGAATTGTTCGTTGAGGCCGAGGATCGGGTCGCGCGGTGCCATTTCGACCGCGGTGAACATAGACATGGAAAGGTCCTTTGGGATGAAAGCTGCGCTGCAACCGGATGAGGCTTTATGCTTTCCGGTTGCCTTGAATTTTACCGGCGCGAGCGCCACCTGTCGGGAACAGCCATGCCAGAGAACAACGAAGCCATAGCAGACCTGAAGAAACTCGACCCGATCGGGCCGGCGAAACAGGGCGAATTCGTCAAATTTCCCGGCTCGCCCTTCGAGCTCTACCAGCCCTATCCGCCTGCCGGCGATCAGCCCGCGGCCATCGAGGGGCTGGTGGAGGGCGTGAAGGACGGCGAGTCGTTCCAGACCCTGCTGGGCGTGACCGGCTCGGGCAAGACCTTCACCATGGCCAACGTGATCGCCCGCATGGGCCGTCCCGCCATCGTGTTCGCGCCCAACAAGACACTGGCGGCGCAGCTGTACAGCGAGTTCCGCGAGTTCTTCCCCAAGAACGCCGTGGAGTACTTCGTCAGCTACTACGACTACTACCAGCCCGAGGCCTACGTGCCCCAGCGCGACCTGTTCATCGAGAAGGACTCGTCGATCAACGAGCACATCGAGCAGATGCGCCTGTCGGCCACCAAGAGCGTGCTGGAGCGGCGCGACACGGTCATCGTGGCCACGGTGAGCGCGATCTACGGCATCGGTACCCCCGAGGACTACATGGAGATGCGGCTGATTGCCCGCGTCGGCGACAAGGTCGGCCAGCGCGACCTCATCTCGCAGCTGATCCGCATGCAGTATACGCGCAACGAGCAGGACTTTGCGCGCGGCACGTTCCGGGTGCGCGGCGACACCATCGACGTGTTTCCGGCCGAGCACAGCGAGCTGGCGATCCGATTCGAGCTGTTCGACGACGAGATCGAGTCGCTGCAGCTCTTCGACCCGCTGACCGGGCGCATCCGGCAGAAGGTGCCGCGCTTCACCGTGTACCCGTCGAGCCACTACGTGACGCCGCGCGACAAGGTGCTGGCGGCGGTGGAGACCATCAAGATCGAACTGGCCGAGCGGCTCAAGGAACTGGTCGGCGCCGGCAAGCTGGTGGAGGCGCAGCGGCTGGAGCAGCGCACGCGCTTCGACCTGGAGATGCTGTCGGAAATCGGTCACTGCAAGGGCATCGAGAACTACACGCGGCACCTTTCGGGCGCCGCCCCGGGCGACCCGCCGCCCACGCTGACCGACTATCTGCCGAAGGACGCCCTGATGTTCCTCGACGAGAGCCACCAGATGGTCGGCCAGCTCGGCGGCATGTACAACGGCGACCGCGCGCGAAAGCTCACGCTGGTCGAGTACGGCTTCCGCCTGCCGAGCGCCCTGGACAACCGGCCGCTCAAGCTGGAGGAGTTCGAGGCCCGCGTACGGCAGTGCATCTTCGTGTCGGCCACGCCGGCGCAGTACGAGAAGGACCATGCCGGCAACGTGGTCGAGCAGCTGGTGCGGCCCACCGGCCTGATCGACCCCGAGGTGGAGGTGCGTCCCGCCACCCACCAGGTCGACGACGTGCTGGGCGAGATCCGCACGCGCGTCGAGAAGAACGAGCGGGTGCTGATCACCACGCTGACCAAGCGCATGGCCGAGCAGTTGACCGACTACCTGGGCGACAACGGCGTGAAGGTGCGCTACCTGCACAGCGACGTCGATACGGTGGAGCGGGTGGAGATCCTGCGCGACCTGCGGCTGGGCACATTCGACGTGCTGGTGGGCATCAACCTGCTGCGCGAGGGGCTGGACATTCCGGAGGTGTCGCTGGTGGCGATCCTCGATGCCGACAAGGAAGGCTTCCTGCGCGCGGAGCGCTCGCTGATCCAGACCATCGGCCGCGCCGCGCGGAACCTGAACGGCAAGGCGATCCTGTACGCCGACAGGATGACCGACTCGATGAAGAAGGCCATCGACGAAACCGAACGCCGCCGCGCCCGCCAGATTGCGTACAACGAGGCCAACGGCATCACGCCGCGCAGCATCGTCAAGCAGGTGCGCGACCTGATCGACGGCGTCTACAGCGAAAAGAGCGGCAAGGAGGCCGCCAAGCTCGACCTGGAACGCGCCAAGGTCGAGGACATGAGCGAGAAGGACATCTCCCGGGAGATCAAGCGGCTCGAAAAGCAGATGCTGGAGCACGCCCGCAATCTCGAGTTCGAGAAGGCGGCCCGCGTCCGTGACCAGCTGGCCCTGCTGCGGGAGCAGGCTTTCGGGGCTTCCGGCGGCGACAACATCGTCAGCATCGGGAAGTAGCGCGAACGTCTTCAAGCCCGGATCGGGCCGCGCTGGGGTTTACCCGAGCAGACCTCGGGGCCTTCTGTTATACTTGAGCGAAATACTCAACAACAACCAGAAGAACTTCGCGATGAAGGACCGACTCCTACCGACTGGTTCACCAGCGTCAGGGGCCGGGCAGGGCGGAGACGAAGTCACCGCGGTCCTGGACCAAGGTGTCGTTTCAACGGTAAGCACTTGAAGGAGCTTGCGATGCGTCTCACTACCAAAGGCCGTTTTGCGGTCACAGCCATGATCGATCTGGCGTTGCGTCAGAACACCGGTCCGGTCACGCTGGCCGCGATCAGCCAGCGGCAGCAGATCTCGTTGTCGTACCTCGAACAGCTGTTCGGCAAGCTGCGCCGCCACGAGCTGGTCGAGTCGACCCGTGGCCCCGGCGGCGGCTACAGTCTCGGCCGCAAGGCCGCGGACATCACCGTGGCCGACATCATCGTCTCCGTCGACGAACCTATCGACGCCACCCAGTGCGGCGGCAAGGAAAACTGCCTCGGCGAAGCCGGCCGTTGCATGACCCACGAGCTCTGGGCCTCGCTGAACCAGCGCATGGTCGAGTTCCTCGATTCCGTCACGCTGCAGAAGCTGGTCGACGACCAGATCGCCAAGGGCGTGCAGATCGAGAACAAGCCGGTCGTCAAGCGCGCGATCTCCGCGCAGCCGGTGGTCAAGCCGATTCGCGTGAACGCGCCGAATTCGGTGTTCGCGCTCGGGAACGCTTTCGCCAAGTCCTGATAGCGCCGAGTCAGAGTCCCGGCGGCGCCTTCGGGCGCCAGCCTGAGCAGCCCAGATCAAAGAACAACCCCCACGCCAGCACGAGCCAGCCATGGACGTAACTCCTCATTTCCCGATCTATCTCGATTACGGCGCGACCACGCCGGTCGACCCTCGTGTGGTCGACGCCATGATTCCCTGGTTGCGCGAGCACTTCGGCAACCCGGCGTCGCGCAGCCACGCATGGGGCTGGGAGGCTGAAGAGGCGGTCGAGAAGGCGCGCGGCCAGGTGGCGGAGCTCATCAACGCCGACCCGCGCGAGATCGTCTGGACCTCGGGCGCCACGGAGTCGATCAACCTCGCCCTCAAGGGCGCGGCCAATTTCTACAAGGGCAAGGGCAAGCACCTCATCACCCTGAAGACCGAGCACAAGGCAGTGCTCGACACCATGCGCGAACTGGAGCGCCAGGGCTTCGAGGTCACCTACCTCGACGTCGAGGAAAACGGGCTCGTCGACCTGGAGAAGTTCAAGGCGGCGATCCGTCCCGACACCATCCTGGTCAGCGTGCTCTTCGTGAACAACGAAATCGGCGTGATCCAGGATGTGGTCTCCATCGGCAACATCTGCCGCGAGAAGGGCATCGTCTTCCACGTCGACGCTGCCCAGGCCACCGGCAAGATCGACATCGACGTCACGAAGCTGCCCATCGACCTGATGAGCCTGGCTTCGCACAAGACTTACGGCCCCAAGGGCATCGGCGCGCTGTTCGTGCGACGCAAGCCGCGCGTGCGCCTGGAAGCGCAGATGCACGGTGGTGGCCATGAGCGCGGCATGCGCTCGGGCACGCTGCCCACGCACCAGATCGTCGGCATGGGCGAGGCCTACCGCATCGCCAAGCTGGAGATGCACAAGGACATCGAACACGCGCGCCGCCTGCAGAAGCGCCTGCTCGACGGCCTGAAGGACATCGAGCAGGTGTTCATCAACGGCGACCTCGAGCACCGCGTGCCGCACAACCTGAACATGAGCTTCAACTACGTCGAGGGCGAGTCGCTGATCATGGGCATCAAGGGCCTGGCGGTGTCGTCGGGTTCGGCCTGCACCTCGGCCAGCCTCGAGCCCAGCTACGTGCTGCGCGCCCTGGGCCGCAGCGACGAGCTGGCCCACAGCAGCCTGCGCATGACCATCGGCCGCTTCACGACCGAAGAAGAAATCGACTACGCCATTTCGACCATCAAGCACAACGTTGCCAAGCTGCGCGAGCTGAGCCCCCTGTGGGAGATGTTCCAGGACGGCGTCGACATCAGCACGATCCAGTGGTCGGCCCACTGACCCGGGAAACGACAGGTCAGGCCCGCACCTGGCACCACGATTGAACAAAGTTTGAGAGGTACACCATGGCATATTCTTCCAAGGTCATCGACCACTACGAGAACCCGCGCAACGTCGGCTCCTTCGAAAAGGGCGACGACTCCGTCGGCACCGGCATGGTCGGCGCACCGGCCTGCGGCGACGTGATGAAGCTGCAGATCAAGGTCAACCCCGAAACCGGCGTGATCGAAGACGCACGCTTCAAGACCTACGGCTGCGGCTCGGCCATCGCCTCGTCGTCGCTCGTGACCGAATGGGTCAAGGGCAAGACGCTCGACGAAGCGGCTGCGCTCAAGAACGCGCAGATCGCCGAGGAGCTGGCACTGCCGCCGGTGAAGATCCACTGCTCCATCCTGGCGGAAGACGCCATCAAGGCAGCGGTGAACGACTACAAGGCCAAGCACGGCGCGAAGACCGAAACCGGTGCCGCTGCCGAAGCTGTCCACTGACATGGCCGTCACGCTGACAGAAGCCGCTGCCCGACACGTCACCCGCTACCTCGGCAAGAGGGGCAAGGGGGTGGGTGTGCGGCTGGGCGTGAAAACCACGGGTTGCTCGGGCCTGGCCTACAAGCTCGAGTACGTGGACGAACTGGCGCCGGAAGACGTGGTCTTCGAAGACCACGGCGTGAAGGTGCTCGTCGATCCGAAGAGCCTTGCCTATATCGACGGTACGCAGCTCGACTTCGTGCGCGAGGGCCTGAACGAGGGCTTCAAGTTCAACAACCCCAACGAACGCGACCGCTGCGGCTGCGGGGAAAGCTTCCGCATCTGAGCTGATGCGCCGTCGCTGACTGCGACCACGGCCGCCAACACGTCATGTGCTGGCGGTTTTTTCTTGCCATGAACCTGAACGACACCGACTTTCAACTGTTCGCCGTCCCGGCGACCTTCGCGCAGGAACGCGAGGTGCTCGACGCGCGCTGGAAGGAACTGCAGCGCGAGGCCCACCCGGACCGCTTCGCCGCGCAGGGCGCTGCGGCGCAGCGCGTGGCCATGCAGTGGTCGGTGCGCATCAACGAGGCCTACCAGCGGCTGAAGGACCCGATCCGGCGCGCCAGCTACATCTGCGAGCTGAACGGCGCGCCGCTCGACGCCGAGAACAACACGGCGATGCCGCCCGAGTTCCTGATGCAGCAGATGGAGTGGCGCGAGTCGCTCGACGAGGTGGCTGACATCGCTTCGCTCGAACGGCTCCATGCGGAGGTGGAGGCCGGCCGCACGAAGGCGCTGTCGTCGCTCGACTGGCTCATCGACGAGAAGGGCGATTACCCTGCCGCAGCCAAGCAGGTGAGAGCCCTCATGTTCATTGAGCGCTTCGCACAGGACGTCGAAGCCAAGTTCGATCAGTTGGGACAATAGACGCATGGCTCTTCTCCAGATTTCAGAACCCGGCCAGGCGCCCGATCCGCATCAGCGCCGCATCGCGGTCGGCATCGACCTGGGCACCACGCACTCGCTGGTCGCCTCGGTGCGCAACGGCGTGGCCGAATGCCTGCCCGACGACCAGGGACGCCTGCTGCTGCCTTCGGCGGTGCGCTACCTCGAAGGCGATCGCCGCCAGATCGGGTACGAAGCGCTGGCTGCGCGCGCGCAGGACCCGGCCAACACCATCACCTCTGTGAAGCGCCTGATGGGCCGCGGCCTGGCCGACATCGCGAACCGTGAGTCGATGTCGTACCGCATCGGCAGCGGCGACGGCGGCATGGTCAAGGTGCAGACGCTCGCGGGCGAGAAGTCGCCGGTCGAGATCAGTGCCGAGATCCTTGCCACGCTGCGCTTCCGCGCGGAAGACACCTTCGACGACGAGCTCTACGGCGCCGTCATCACCGTGCCGGCGTACTTCGACGAAGGCCAGCGCCAGGCGACCAAGGACGCCGCGCAGCTCGCCGGCCTCAACGTGCTGCGCCTGATCAGCGAGCCGACGGCCGCGGCCATCGCCTACGGCCTGGACAACGCGAGCGAAGGCGTCTACGCGGTGTACGATCTGGGCGGCGGCACCTTCGACATCTCGATCCTGCGTCTCACGCAGGGCGTGTTCGAGGTGATCGCCACCGGCGGCGACTCGGCCCTCGGCGGCGACGACTACGACCATGCGCTGACGGATTTCGTGCTTGCGCAGACGGGCGTGCAAGCCGCCAGCGACGCCGACAAGGCCGCGCTGCTCGTGGCCGCCCGTGCCGCGAAAGAGGCGCTGACCGATTCGGAGACGGTCGTGTTCAAGGCCGAAGTCGCAGGCAAGACGGTTTCGCTCGACGTCACGCGCGAGCAGTTCTACTCGGTCACCCAATCGCTCACCGATCGCACCATTGCTGCCGTGCGAAAGGCGCTGCGCGACGCGAAGCTCAAGGCGGAAGAACTGAAGGGCATCGTTCTGGTCGGCGGCTCCACGCGCATGCCGCAGGTTCGCCGCGCGGTGGCCGATTTCTTCGGCCGCGAGCCGCTGGTGAACCTGAACCCTGATGAAGTCGTGGCGCTCGGCGCCGCCATCCAGGCCAACCAGCTCGCCGGCAACAACGGTGCGGGCGAACTGCTGCTGCTCGACGTGATCCCGCTGTCGCTCGGCATCGAGACCATGGGCGGGCTCGTCGAGCGCATCGTGCCGCGCAACCAGACCATCCCGACCGCGATGGCGCAGGACTTCACCACCTACCAGGACGGCCAGACCGCACTGTCGCTGCACGTGGTGCAGGGCGAGCGCGACCTCGTGGCCGACTGCCGAAGCCTCGCGCGCTTCACGCTGCGCGGCATTCCGCCGATGGCCGCCGGTGCGGCGCGCATCCGCGTGACCTTCACGGTCGACGCTGACGGCCTGCTGAGCGTGAGCGCGAAGGAGCAGACCAGCGGCGTCGAGGCCAGCGTGGCGGTCAAGCCCTCGTACGGCCTGTCGGACGACCAGATCGCGACCATGCTGCAGGAGAGCTTCTCCACTGCGCAGCAGGACATGCAGGCCCGCGCACTGGTCGAGGCGCGCGTCGATGCCGATCGCATGCTGCTGGCCACGCAGAGCGCGCTCGATGCCGATGGCGACCTGCTGAGCGACGAGGAGCGCGCGGCCATCGACGCATCGATGGCCCAGTTGCGCGAAGCCGCCAAGGGCGGCAGCGAGGCCGCCGCCATCGAGGCAGCGACCAAGAAGCTGGCCGACGACACGGAAGCCTTCGCCGCACAGCGCATGAACGCGGGCATCGCGCGCGCGCTTGCCGGGCGCAAGGTCGAATCTCTCTAGAACAACGACATGCCCACGATCAAGATCTACCCGCATCCCGAGTACTGCCCCGAAGGCGCAGAAATCACCGCGCCCGCCGGCACCTCGATCTGCGAGGCGCTGCTCGACAACCACATCGACATCGAGCACGCCTGCGAGATGAGCTGCGCCTGCACCACCTGCCACGTGATCGTGCGCGAGGGCTTCAACTCGCTGAACGAGGCGGAAGAGGGCGAGGAAGACCTGCTCGACCGCGCCTGGGGCCTGGAGCCGCAGTCGCGCCTGAGTTGCCAGGCGATCCTTGCGCAGGAGAATGTGACGATCGAGATCCCGAAGTACTCGATCAACCACGCCAAGGAAAACCACTGATGAGCAGGGAGAGCACATGAGTCGCCAGATCGTCCTCGACACCGAAACCACCGGCCTTTCCGCCGAGAACGGCGATCGCATCATCGAGCTCGGCTGCGTGGAGCTGTTCAACCGAAAGCTCACCGGCAACGACCTGCACATCTATTTCAACCCGGAGCGCGAGAGCCACGAGGACGCGCTCAAGGTCCACGGCCTGACGACCGACTTCCTGCGCGACAAGCCGAAGTTCGGCACGCTGGCCAACGACATCGTCGAGTACCTGCGCGACGCCGAGATCATCATCCACAACGCGGCGTTCGACGTCGGCTTCCTCAACAAAGAGTTCGAGCGCGTGGGCCTGCCGCCGCTGCGCACCTTCGTCAGCGAAGTGACCGACACGCTGGCGATGGCCAAGCAGGTGTACCCGGGCAAGCGCAATTCGCTCGACGCGCTGTGCGACCGCTTCGGCGTCGACCGCTCCAACCGCACCTTCCACGGCGCCAAGCTCGACGCCCAGCTGCTGGCGGACGTCTACATCAACCTCACGCGCGGACAGGATGCGCTGCTCATCGACGTGGCGGCCGCGGAGCCCGTGCAGGGGACGACCGTCGTTGCCGTCGACCTGAGCCAGTTCGAACTGCCGGTGATCATGGCGGCCGAGCACGAGCTGACCGCGCACGAGGCCGTGCTGGCCCAGCTCGACAAATCCAGCGGTGGCCGAACGCTGTTTCGCGAAAACATCGCAGTTTCTTGAAAGCAGCTGAAAAGCTATGGCATAATCTGAGGCTTCGCAGAACGCGATACGTTTTCTAGGCACTGAGGCAAAAAGCAGCGGTGCCAAGGGCGGTTAGCTCAGGGGTAGAGCACAGCATTCACACTGCTGGGGTCGGAGGTTCGAAGCCTCCACCGCCCACCAAATCAAAAAGCGACCTGGATTTCCAGGTCGCTTTTTTGTTTTGTGCGCCCAGCGCGTTGCGAGCTGTTCTCCGTGCCGCGTCTGGCTACTTCGTGTCGCCGAGCAGATCGCCGCAGTCGTCGCACGCGAAGTACATCTTCTGCTCGCCGCATTGCACCGAGCCCGTCGCGCCCGCTCGGATCTGCCAGTCGCACGACTTGCCGTGGCGCAGCAGCGTGCCTTCTGCATAGCAGGGCGCCAGTTCGTAGTTGTCATGCAGCGTCTTGTAGTCGACCTCACGGGCTTTCGAGAAGAACTCCCGCGCTTGCCCGTGGTTGCGCGGCACGTCCGAGCTGCGGCAGGTGGCCGGCGAGTCCGAGTGGAAGTCGGCGACGTAGATATTGCTGAACGCGGGGTCGCGCGTCGTCGCGCAGGATGCGAGGAGCATCGTGCCCACCGCGAGCCCCAGGGCACGGAGTCTCACTTCCATATCGCCGAGCTCGCTTCGCCAGGGTTCTTGTAGGACACCGTCGGGTGCCTGTAGACAGCCTCCGGCTTGAGGTTGAACTGCGCGTACAGCACGTCGATGAGCCATTGAAGCGAAGTGTTCTGCGCCGCGGTCACGGCCTCGTAGTTTCTGTCGTCGATGTGCATGCCGACCAGCTCGATGCCGATCGAATCGCCGTTCACCGGATAGCGGTCCGGGTAGGGCTTCGCGCGCTCGTGCGCGTCGATCGCGTTGATCTGGCTGACCCAAGACATCGCCAGCATCCTGGCCATGGCCCCGTGTCGCAGGTGCTCCTGTCGATGGTCAGGCACTTCGACTTGATGAGCTTGCCGACGTGGTAGCAGCGCGCGATGACGCTCGCCGTCTGGTAGATCTGGCCGTTCTTGTCGATGAGAAAGTGGGCGCCGTTGCCGCCCACCTGGAAGCCGTTGAGGCTGGATTCGGCAGTGGGCGAATCGGTCTGGTGGACCACGATGGCGGCCACGCCGGAGAGGGTGCCGTGTTCGATTCCTGGCGATCTTCGGAGGATCACCTTGGGGTCGATCAGCATCCCGTTTGCATCGATGGTGGACATTTTTCTCCCTGAAGAAAATGACGCGATGGCCGGTGCGATGACGCTTGTCTGCCGAAGGCGCCAGCAGCGCGAGGCAGTACAACACATCCGCAGTCGATGCCCAAGTCGCAGGAAGTAGTAACGCTGCCCTCGAGCGACGCTGCGGCAGCCCAGTCATGACCATGACATGAAGCCTCGATCTCCACTGTCGGCACGCGCCGACGGCAAGTGCAGCCGAGTGCTGTCGATCTTTTCTCCCGCGAGGCTTAGAACCTGAGTGAAAGGAGCACTGCCATGGCCACTCATCCCGACATTCCGCCGCCTGTCGCACCGGATCTGCCCGTAGAGCCCGACGAAGGGCCAGAGAAGCAGCCCGACGAGCCGACCGGTCCCGAGCCGCCGCCCTCGGTGCTGTGAGCCCGGGCGCGCCGCTGCCGGTGCGAGCCGCGCTAAGCTCGCGCGATGGACGAAATAGATTGCGCCGTCATCGGCGGTGGTGTGGTTGGGCTGGCTGTCGCGCGCGCGTTGGCTCTCGCGGGCCGGGAGGTGCTGGTGCTCGAGTCCGAAGGTGCCATCGGCACGGGAACGAGTTCGCGCAACAGCGAGGTCATTCATGCCGGCATCTACTATCCCCAGGGTTCGCTCAAGGCGAGACTCTGCGTGGAGGGCAAGCAGATGCTGTATGCCTATGCGGCCGAGCGCGGCGTGCCGCACCAGCGCTGCGGCAAGCTGATCGTGGCGACCTCTCCCGAGCAGGCGGCGCAGCTCGAAGCCATCCAGAAGAAGGCGGCTGCCAACGGCGTGGACGATTTGGTCCTGCTCACGGCGCAGCAGGCCATTGCCATGGAGCCGCAACTGCATTGCGTCGCGGCGCTCCATTCGCCGAGCACCGGCATCGTCGACAGCCACGCACTCATGCTGAGCCTGCTGGGCGACCTGGAGAACGCTGGCGGCATGCTGGCGCTGAAGTCGCCCATCACGCGCGCCGAATGCGGCGATGGCGCGATCGTGCTGACGGCGGAAGACGGCACCGTGCTGCGTTGCCGCAGTGTGGTCAATGCGGCGGGACTGGGCGCTCCTGCACTGGCGCGGCGCTTCGAGGGCCTGCCGGCATCGTCGGTACCGAAGGAGTACTTCGCCAAGGGCAACTACTTCACCCTGTCGGGCCGTGCGCCTTTCAGCCGCCTCGTCTACCCGGTGCCCGAGCCGGGCGGGCTGGGCGTTCATCTCACGATCGACCTGGGTGGGCAGGCCAAGTTCGGGCCCGACGTCCAGTGGGTGGCCTCGCCCGACGACCTGGTGGTGGATCCCTTGCGCGGCGAGGGTTTCTATGCCGAGGTCCGCAAGTACTGGCCCGCGCTGCCGGACGGGGCGCTCATACCGGGCTATGCGGGCATGCGTCCCAAGATTTCCGGACCTGGCGAGCCGGCAGCCGACTTCATGATCGACGGGCCTGCGTCGCACGGCGTGCAGGGGCTGGTGAACCTCTTTGGCATCGAGTCGCCGGGCCTCACGAGCAGCCTGGCCATCGGGCGACACGTCGCCAGCATGCTGGCCGGAGCGTGATCGAGGAGGCTTCGGATGTCAGACGATACCCATCGTGCGACAAAGTCTGCACATCTGTAGCGCCCGAGGGCCTTTCGAGCCTGTAACATGACACCACGCCACTTGCTGGCGCGAAGCCGCCGGCGCGGTGCCGGTGTCATCACGGAGGAAAGTTTCCAATGAGTGCATCCAAAAATCTTGAAGCAGCTGCCGAGGACATTGCAAGCGACGTGCGCGGCGTGCTGGCAAGCAAGGAGCTGGATTCGGTTCCCCACATCAAGGCGCTGCGCCAGCGCATCGACACCAAGCTGGCCATCGCACGCGAACTCGCGGCCGAGAAGAGCAAGCTCGCCGCCAAGAAGGCCCGCGAAGCGGCCAGCTCCGCCAACGCCTACGCCCACGACGAACCATGGCAGATCGCCGGTGCCGCACTGGCTGTCGGCGTGCTGGTGGGCCTGCTGCTTGGCCGCCGCTGACCTGGGAGCGTACGGCAGCAGCAGTACTTCCGTTCACCCGGGCATGACCGGAGCCAGCCGATGAGGCTGCTCTCCCTGTTCGGACTGAACGGCCGCATCCGCCGGCTGCGCATCGCCGCGGCCGAGGGCGCCCTGGCGGCCGAGGACCGGGTGCAACTGCTGCGCATGGCCTGGGAGGACGAGAAGCAGCGGCTCAAGCTGATGCTTCTTCTCGGGTTGGCCGTGCTGGGGCTGACCACTGTCACGGTGGCCTTGCTGTCCGTGGCGGTGGTGGTGAACTTCTGGGACACGCCTCACCGTGTCACCGCCGCCTGGTCGGTGGCCGGCGTGTGGATCGTGCTCTGGCTCGCCGCCATCGTCGGCCTGCTGTTGACGCTGCGCAACGCGTCCAACAGCTTCGTGCCCGCTCGCCAGGAATTCGAGCGTGACTGGGCCTGGGCCCGGGAGCGTTTCGGCCTCGGCAAGGATCCGGGGGAGGACGAGGAGGCACCGCGCCGCGTCCGCCGCCCGGCCACGCGCGAAGAACTGCTGGCCCGCATGGAGATCCAGCGCCAGCGCATCCAGACGATGCAGGGCGGACGCGAGACCCAGCCGGCGGACGAGGCGGAGGCCCCGCCGCCCAACGAGTCGGCTGCTGCCGCCGCACTGCGCATCGCCCGGGCGCATCCGGTGGCCACGGGCGTGGCCGCTGCGGCCGCCGTGGTGGTGATCCGGCCTAGGCGCCTGCTGCGTTGGGCCGCGGTCATTGCGCCGGTGCTCTGGCGCATGCGCTGAGAGACCGCGAAGAGAAGGCGCTCAGGCCTTGCTGCCACGATCGCGCAGCAGCGCCTGGGCCGCTTCGCGGACCAGCGCCGGGCCGCGGTAGATCAGGCCGGTGTAGATCTGCACCACGTCCGCACCTGCTGCGATCTTCGCCGTGGCGTCGGCTCCGCTGAGGATGCCGCCCACGCCGATGATCGGAAAGCCCGCGCCCAGTGCCGCGCGCAGCTGAGCGATCACGCGGTTGCTCGCCTCGCGCACCGGCGCGCCCGAGAGTCCGCCCGCTTCCTCCGCGTGGGGCAGTCCCTTGACCGCATCGCGCGCCAGCGTGGTGTTGGTGGCGATCACGCCGTCCATGCCATGGCGCTTGAGGGTGGCGGCGATCACCGCGACCTGCACTTCGTCGAGGTCGGGCGCGATCTTCACGAAGAGCGGCGAGCGCTTGCCGCCATCGCGCGTGGCCAGCGTTTCGCGCCGCTCGGCCACCGCGCCTAGCAGGGCATCGAGTGCTTCGTCGCTCTGCAGCGAGCGCAGGTTGGCGGTGTTGGGGCTGGAGATGTTGATCGTCACGTAGTCGGCGTGCGGGTACACGCCGTCGAGGCAGGCCAGGTAGTCGTCGACCGCTCGTTCGATCGGCGTGGCGGCGTTCTTGCCGATGTTCAGGCCCAGCAGCATCGGCGGCTTCGTTCCGCTGCCGTTCTTGCGGAAACGCGCCTTCTGCACATTCGCCAGGAAGGCGTCCAGCCCCTCGTTGTTGAAGCCGAGCCGGTTGATCAGCGCCTCGCTCTGCGGCAGGCGGAACATGCGCGGCTTGGGGTTGCCGGGCTGGGCCTTCGGCGTCACCGTGCCGACTTCGACGAAGCCGAAGCCCATGGCGGAGAAGGCGTCGATGCAGCGGGCGTTCTTGTCCAGGCCGGCCGCCAGGCCCACGCGGTTCGGGAAAGTCAGGCCGGCGACCTGGACCGGGTCGTCGACGCGCGGTGCCGAGTAGGCGCAGGCCAGAGGTGTGTTCTGGGTGCGCGCCAGCCCGTCCAGCGTGATTTCATGGGCATGTTCGGGATCGAAGCCGAACAGGAAGGGGCGGGCCAGGCCGTAGAGCGAGGAGGGCATCAGCAGGGGCATCGGATAATTCAGGGCTTCAATGAGCCAAGGATTGTCCGTGATGACCGCACCCGCCTCCCCAACCTCCTCCCAACCGCTTTCCCAGGATGAACTCAAGGCCCAGGTCGGCCGTGCCGCGCTGGCCTATGTCGCCAAAGGCGAAATCGTGGGCGTGGGCACCGGCTCGACGGTGAACAAGTTCATCGATGCGCTGGCCACCATCAAGGACGAGATCAAGGGCGCCGTCTCCAGCTCCGTCGCCTCGACCGAGCGCCTGCGCGCGCTGGGCATTCCGGTGTTCGACAGCAACGAGGTGGAGGAACTGTCGGTCTACATCGACGGCGCCGACGAGATCGATCACCGCGGCTTCATGGTCAAGGGCGGCGGCGCCGCGCTCACGCGCGAGAAGATCGTCGCGGCGCAGTCGCGCAAGTTCGTCTGCATCGCCGACGAGTCCAAGCTGGTGGAGGTGCTGGGCGCGTTCCCGCTGCCGGTGGAGGTGATCCCGATGGCCGCGCAGCGCGTGATGCGCCAGTTCGCAGCCATGGGCGGCATCGCCCAGGTGCGCGAGAAGGACGGTCTGCCGCTGGTCACCGACAACGGCCAGCACATCGTCGACGTGACGGGGCTGCGCATCACCGATCCGCTGGGCTTCGAATCGACCGTGAGCCAATGGCCGGGCGTGGTGACGGTCGGCGTCTTCGCGCATCAGAAGGCCGACGTGTGCCTGCTGGGCACCGCGGCCGGTGTGAAGACGATGGAATTCGGGGCCTGAGGCTCGGCCCAGGCCCATCGGCGGCCTAGAACTTGATGCCGGCCGGGTTGCTCGGCGTCGGCTCGCTCGATGCTGGCGGCGGCGCCACGGGCTGCGCGGCAGGTGCGGGCGCTTCGACTGCGCGAGGCGCCGGCGTCGCCTGCTGCGCCACCAGCGGCCTGACCGGGCCGTTGCGGTAGCCCGCGGGCAGGCTGTTGCTCTTGGGATAGCCGGCCGCGTCGAGGTACTGCGACCATTCCACGTCCGAGAAGCCCTTGAGCTGCTGCGAGCCGATCGTCAGCAGCGGCAACGCATTCTGGTTGCTCAGGCGCTGCAGGGCTTCGACGTCCGCGTTGCTCTTGACGGTGCGTTCCTCGAACGGGACGCCGCGCGTCGTGAGCAGCGTGCGCGCCGCCCCGCAGGGGCCGCATTCGTCCCCGCTGTAGAGGGTGACGGGATAGCGCTGCGAGACCAGGCGCAGTTCATACGGCAGGCCCGAGGTGTTGGCGGTGGAGGGCGGGGCGGAGCCCGGCTGGCCGGTCGGCGCCGGCTCGGTGCTTGCGCTCGGGGCGCGGTCGGAGAAAGTGACCTTGCCGTTCTTGTCCACCTGGCGGTAGATGGGTTGCGCCATCGCGCCCGCGGCAACGAGCACGAGGGCAAGGCCGGTCAGGCGATGCAATGGTGAGATTTTGTAAATCGTATGCATCGCCCGAGTATCGCAAGCTTCAGCGATGCATCAAGCCGGCTGGGGCTCGGCCATGCCCTGATGTCGCAGCAGCGCATCAAGCTGGGGCTCGCGGCCACGGAAGGCCTTGAACGAGTCCATGGCGCTGCGGCTGCCGCCGGCCTCGAGGATGGCCTGGCGGTACTTGCGGCCGGTCTCGATGTTCGGCTCGCCGTCGGCACCCACGGTTTCCTCGAAGGCGGCATAGGCGTCGGCGCTGAGCACCTCGGCCCACTTGTAGCTGTAGTAGCCGGCCGCATAGCCGCCCGCGAAGATGTGGCTGAACGTGTTCGGCGTGCGGCTGAAAGGCGGCGAGGGCATCACCGCGACTTCGGCACGCACGCGGCCCAGCAGCGCCATCACGTCGCCTGGCTTGGCGGTGGCGGCGTGGTATTCGGTGTGCAGCAGCATGTCGAACAGCGAGAACTCGATCTGGCGCAGCGTCTGCAGGCCGCTCTGGAAGTTCTTCGCGGCGGTCATCTTGTCGAAGAGGGCGCGCGGCAGCGGCTCGCCGGTGTCGACGTGGGCCGTCATGTGCTTTAGCACGTCCCACTCCCAGCAGAAGTTCTCCATGAACTGGCTCGGCAGCTCGACCGCATCCCACTCGACGCCGCTGATGCCCGAGACGTCGCGCTCGTTCACCTGCGTGAGCATGTGGTGCAGGCCGTGGCCGAACTCGTGGAAGAGGGTGGTCACATCGTCGTGCGTGAGCAGCGGCGGCTTGCCGTCGACACCGCTCGCGAAGTTGCACACCAGCTGCGCAACGGGCGTCTGCAGAACGCCGGTGTCGGGGCGCAGCCAGCGGGCGCGCACGTCGTCCATCCACGCGCCGCCGCGCTTGGCGGCGCGGGCCGACGGGTCGAGATAGAACTGGCCGACCTTCTGGCCGGCGCGTTCGATGCGATAGAACTCCACGCTCGGGTGCCAGGTGGGCGCCGAATCGCGGCGGATGGACACCTCGAACAGCGTCTCGACGATCTTGAACAGGCCGGCCATGACCTTCGGTGCCGGAAAGTACTGCTTCACCTCCTGCTCGCTGAAGGCGTAGCGCGCTTCCTTGAGCTTCTCGCCGATGTAGCTCCAGTCCCAGGGTTGCGGGTCGGTGATGCCCAATTGCTCTGCAGCGAAGACGCGCAGGTCGGCCAGGTCGCGTTCGCCGTAGGGCTTGGCCTTGGCCGCGAGGTCGCGCAGGAACTTCACGACCTGCTCGGGCGATTCGGCCATCTTCGGAACCACAGACAGCTCGCCGTAGTTCCGGTAGCCTAGCAGCCTGGCTTCTTCCTCGCGCAGCGCGAGGATCTCGGTGATGAGCGCGGTGTTGTCGAAGGCCGCGTCGCCGAACTCACTGGCGCGCGTGACGTAGGCACGGTAGAGCTTCTCGCGCAGCGCGCTGCTCTTTGCGAACTGCATCACCGGCAGGTAGCACGGCATCTTCAGCGTCAGCTTGTAGCCTTCCTTGCCGTCGGCCTCGGCGGCCGCGCGCGCGGCGCTCACCACGTCCTCGGGCACGCCTTCGAGCTCGCCGAGCGTGGCGTAGTAGGCGAAGGCATCGGTGGCATCGAGCGCGTTCTCGCTGAACTTCTGGCTCAGCTCAGCCAGGCGCTCCTGGATGTCGGCGAAGCGCTTCTTGGCCTCGCCCTGCAGCTCGGCGCCGCCCAGCACGAAGTTGCGCACCGCGTTGCTGTGTGCCTGGCGCTGCTCGGCATTGAGCGTCGTGACGTCGATGGCCTTGTACTTGGCGTACAGGCGCTCGTCGGAGCCCAGGCGGGTCCAGAAGGCGGTGACGCGCGGCATGGCCTCGTTGTAGGCGGCGCGCAGTTCGGGCGTGTCGGCCACGGCGTTGAGATGGCCGACTGCGCCCCAGGCGCGGCTGAAGCGCTCGGATGCCACGTCGAGCACCTTGGAGATCGCGTTCCAGTCAGCGGGGAAATCCGGTGCCGTCACGGTTTGCAGCGCAGCCTCGGCGTCGGCCAGCAGGGCGTCGACGGCTGGTGCGACGTGCTCGGGCTTGACTCGGTCGAACAGCGGGAGATCGGTGAAATCGAGGAGCGGGTTGGTCATTGGAAAAATCCTGTTCGAGCTGACGAGACCATTGCGGGAGCCACCACGGAGCCGGCTTCGCCGGGCCGCCGGTGGCGCCCCTTGAGGGGGAGGCGGCTACACGAATTGAGCAAGCAACAATGTGGTTCTTATCTTGCGGCGCGCTCTGCAGCTTCAAGGGTGTTGACCAGAAGCATCGCGCGCGTCATGGGGCCGACGCCGCCCGGCACGGGCGTGATCCAGCCGGCCACTTCCTTGACGCCATCGAAGTCGACGTCGCCGGCGAGCTTGCCGTCGGCCTTGCGGTTCATGCCCACGTCGATGACGACCGCGCCGGGCTTGACCATGTCGGCGGTCAGCAGGTCGAGCTTGCCCACGGCCGCGACGATCACGTCGGCCTGGCGCGTGATGGCGCCCAGGTCCTTGGTGGCGCTGTGGCAGATGGTCACGGTGGCGCTCTTGGCGAGCAGCATCATGGCCATCGGCTTGCCGACGATGTTGCTGCGGCCGATGACCACGGCATGCTTGCCGCGCAGGTCGTAGCCGATCGATTCGAGCATCTTCATGCAGCCGTGCGGCGTGCAGGGCCAGAAGCCGGGGGCGCCGGTCATGAGCGCGCCCGCGCTGGCGACGTGGAAGCCGTCGACGTCCTTGGCCGGCGAGATGGTCTCGATGACCTTCTGGCTGTCCATGTGCTTGGGCAGCGGCAGCTGCACCAGGATGCCGTGCACCTTCGGGTCGTCGTTGAGGGTACGGATGCGGGCCAGCAGGTCGGCCTCGCTCATGTCGGCGGGGTAGGTCTCGAGCGTGGCATCGAGGCCGGTCTGCGCGCTGTCGTTGACCTTGTGCTTGGTGTAGACCTGGCTGGCCGGGTCTTCGCCCACGAGGATGATGGAAAGGGCCGGGTTCACGCCACGGGCCTTGAGTGCGGCGGTGCGGCCGGACACCTCGGCGCGGATGGTTTTGGCGAGGGCGTTGCCGTCGATCAGTTGGGCGGTCATCGGTTTCGATTTTCCAAGTAAAAACGCCCGCTTTCGCAGGCGTGGGGGTCATTCGTCGCTATCGGGCGGATAGCTGCTTCTAGGCCTTGGCTGCTGGCGCCGCCTGACCCAGCGCGATCTTGAGCAGATCGGCCACGGTGTTGGCGTTGAGCTTTTCCATGATGTTGGCGCGGTGCGCCTCGACCGTCTTGATGCTGATGCCAAGGTCGTCGGCGATCTGCTTGTTCAGGCGGCCGGCGACGATGCGCTCGAGCACCTGCGCCTCGCGGCCCGTGAGCTTGGACAGGAGTGCGTCGCGGCTGGCCGACTGCTGGTGCTGCGTGAAGGCGCCGCGCGCATGCTCGAGCATGCGCTCGACCAGCGTGACGAGTTCCTCGTCGTTGAAGGGCTTCTGGATGAAGTCCATCGCGCCCTTCTTCATGCTGTCGACGGCCATCGGCACGTCGCCGTGGCCGGTAATGACCACGATGGGCAGCGGGGAGCGTCGTTCGATCAGCCGGTCCTGCAGCTCGAGGCCGGTCATGCCGGCCATGCGGATGTCGACGATCAGACAGGCGACTTCGCGCGGGTCGTATCGGGAGAGAAAGGATTCGGCGGAATCGAAGCAGCGGACTCTGTAGTCCTTGCCTTCGAGCAGCCATTGCAGCGAATCGCGTACGGCTTCGTCGTCGTCGACGACATAGACCGTGCCCTTCTTCGGAATCAAACTCATGCAGGTACCTTTGCCTCGTCGCTAGCTACGGAACTGATAGCGTCCAACACCGGAATCCAGAAGGAAAAACGGCATCCGATCACATCCGGGCCATTGTAGATGTTCTCCGCCTGCATCCGGCCGCGGTGCGACTCGACGATGGTGCGGCACAGGTTCAGGCCGATGCCCATGCCCTCGGGCTTGGTGGAGAAGAAGGCCTCGTAAAGACGGTCCATCACCTCGGGCGCCAGGCCCTTGCCGGTGTCCTGCACCGAGAACTCGATCGCGTTGTGGCCCTCGATCACCTTGGGCAGCACGCGCAGCTCCACGCTGCGGCGCGCCAGCGGCCGGTCGGCGAGGTCGATGGATTCGGCCGCGTTCTTCAGCAGGTTGACCATCACCTGCTCGATGAGGATCGGGTCGACCCGTACCACCGGCAGCCGCGCCGCCACGTAGTGGTTCAGGCGCACGTTGCGCCGGCGCAGTTCGATGCCCGCGAGCTCGACCGCCTCGCTCACCATGGTGGCCACGTCGGCCGGCGTGCGGTTGGGCTCGCTGCGCTTCACGAAGGAGCGGATGCGCTGGATGATCTGGCCCGCGCGCTGGGCCTGCTTGGACGTCTTCTCGAGCGCGGCCAGCAGGGCCTCGTTGTCGATCGACTGGCCCTTGATGCGCGACATCATCCCGTTGCAGTAGTTGGTGATGGCGGTCAGCGGCTGGTTGAGCTCGTGCGCCACGCTGGAGGCCATCTCGCCCATGGTGATGAGGCGGCTGGCGGCCTGGGCCTTGTCGGCCTGCGCGGCGGCCTGTTCCTCGGCATCGCGGCGCGGCGTGATGTCGGTGGCGATCACGAGCTGCGCGAGCCGGCCGTCCACCCAGGTCAGGTAGCGCGAGCGCACCTCGAGCCACTTGCCCAGGTGGGGCACGAAGATCTCGTTGTTGGCGGTCTGTGCGGCGGTGAGGGTGTCGATCGGCAGGCCGGCGTAGGGGTCCACGTCGTCCAGGCCCTCGTCGTGCGCGTTCGACGCAGGCACACCCGCCTGCGCCACCATGCCCAGGTGGCCCACGGTGTCGGAGCCGAACCAGAGGCGGTACAGCTTGTTGGCGAACAGCAGCTCCTCGCTGCCGATGGGGGCCACCGACACGGCCGCGTCGAGCGCCTCCAGCACCGTGGTGAAGCGCTCGTAGGAGGCCGAGAGCTGCTCGCGGATGCGCGTGGGCTCGGTGATGTCGGTCATCGACGTCATCCAGCCGGTCTGGTGGCCGCGGGCGTCGATCAGCGGAGAGACGTACAGGCGGGCATTGAACACGCTGCCGTTCTTGCGCTTCACCCGCACCTGGAAGCCGCCGGGCAGCGCGCGGCCGTGCAGTTCTTCCTCGAGCCTCTCGTTCATCACCTCGCGGTCGGATTCGAGCCAGTATGGGAAGGGCGGCGACTGGCCGACCAGTTCTTCCTCGCTCCAGCCGGTCATCGCGCAGAAGGCGGCGTTGACGTAGGTGATGCGGCCCTGCAGGTCGAGCACGCGCATGCCGGTGAGCATGGAGTTCTCCATCGCCCGGCGGAAGTTGGTCTCGGCCACCAGACGCTGCTGCGCCTGCAGCCGCCGGCGCGTGTGGCGCCAGGTGCCGATCAGCATCCAGCTCGTGAGCACGCTCAGCGCGCAGACCAGCCAGAAGAGCCCGTTGCCGACCACGCCCTGCGAGGTGCGGTAGGCCTGTGCCCGCAGCACCAGCGCATTGCCCACCGGCGACACCGGCACTTCATATTCGTTGGTGCGCTCGGACCAGGGCAGCAGGCGCGTGCCGCTTTCCTTCAGGTTGGCGGTGTTGCCGGCGATCACGTGGCCCTTGGCGTCGAGCAGCGACACCGCATAGCGCGCCTGCACCTCGGAAGGCATCCCGTAGCGCAGCAGCCCGTCGACCGAGAACTCGCCAAGCACGACGCCCGCGAACAGGCCCTGGTCGAAAAGGGGGATGTGCAGCTGAAGCATCGCCGGCGGGTCGCCGCCTGCCACGGGCTGCGAGAAGACCGGCTGGCGCAGTTCGCGCGCCAGGGCGTAGTTGCTCTCGATGTCGCCGGGGCGCAGCACGTCGCCGATCAGGTGCTGCTGCGCCGGATGGACGCTGGGCGCCGCATAGCCGGCCTTGAAGCGGCGACGGTCGTCGATCCAGGTGATGGTCTGCAGTTCGGGGAACTGGCTCACCAGCGACTCGGCGCGGCTGGTGAATTCGATCGGGTCGATCTCGCGGTTGGAGGCGTCGCGCGCGATGCGCATCAGCTGCTCCTGCCGCTCCAGCAGCCGCAGGCGCATGCGCTGCTGCGCGTATTCGACGTCGCGGCGCACCGATTCCTGCTCGCGCTCGACTTCCTCGGTGCGCAGGTACCAGAAGGCGGAAACGATGGCGGCAAGGAACAGCAGCACGGCCGCCATCGGAGCGAGCATGGCGACCGCGTCCTGCAGCACCGGGGTCTGGCGTCGCCACCACCTGCGCCACCAGGACAGCGGCGAGGCGTTCACGGCACTGCGGGCAACCGCCAGCGGGGAGGAGAGAGGCATGGGGCGGATTCTAGGCTTGCCCCCTCGGCTTGCCATGCCCCATGGGGACATCCGCTTCTGCTCCGATTTCCTTCAAATTTCACATTGAAAAATCAATGAGCACTATTTGAAATCACGATGTTTCTATGCGAAACTCCGCCGCGTTCGCTGCAGAGCGCACTTAAATTACTGCCACAGCCCTAAAGGAGACAAAGCATGTCGGCAAACCCCGAGAACCTGTTCGGCTCGGCCGCTAACGACGCGGACGCCCAGGAGACCCGTGAATGGATGGATGCCCTGTCTTCCGTCATCCAGAGCGAGGGGCCTGAGCGGGCTCACTTCCTCCTCGAGCAACTTCTCGAGCATGCCCGCCAGAACACGGTCGACATGCCGTTCTCGGCCAACACCGGCTACGTCAACACCATCGAACCTTCGCAGGAAGCCCGCAGCCCCGGCAACCTCGAGATCGAACAGCGCCTGCGCGCCTACATGCGCTGGAACGCGATGGCCATGGTGGTCAAGGCCAACCGCCATCATCCGGCCGAGGGCGGCGACCTCGGCGGCCACATCGGCTCCTTCGCCTCGCTGGCCAGCATGTTCGGCGCCGGCTTCAACCACTTCTGGCACGCCGAGAGCGAGAACCACGGCGGCGACCTGCTCTACATCCAGGGCCACGTCTCTCCCGGCATCTACGCCCGCGCCTACCTCGAAGGCCGCCTCTCCGAAGAGCAGCTGCTCAACTTCCGCCAGGAAGTCGACGGCAAGGGCCTTTCCAGCTACCCGCACCCCAAGCTGATGCCGGAGTTCTGGCAGTTCCCCACCGTCTCGATGGGCCTGGGCCCGCTGATGGCCATCTACCAGGCGCGCTTCCTCAAGTACCTGCATGCCCGCGGCATCGCCAACACCGAGAACCGCAAGGTCTGGGTCTTCTGCGGCGACGGCGAAATGGACGAGGTCGAATCGCTGGGCGCGATCGGCCTGGCAGCGCGCGAGAACCTCGACAACCTGATCTTCGTCATCAACTGCAACCTGCAGCGCCTGGACGGCCCGGTGCGCGGCAACGGCAAGATCATCCAGGAGCTCGAAGGCGAGTTCCGCGGCGCCAACTGGAACGTCGTCAAGCTGGTCTGGGGCAAGGGCTGGGACGCCCTGCTCGAGAAGGACCACGACGGCGCGCTGCGCAAGATCATGATGGAGTGCAACGACGGCGACTACCAGTCGTTCAAGGCCAACGACGGCGCCTACGTCCGCAAGAACTTCTTCGGCCGCGACCCGCGCACGTTGAAGATGGTCGAGCACATGACCGACGACGAGATCTGGAACCTGCAGCGCGGCGGCCACGACTCGCAGAAGGTGTACGCCGCCTTCCACGCTGCCCAGAACCACAAGGGCCAGCCCACCGTGCTGCTCGTGAAGACCGTCAAGGGCTTCGGCATGGGCAAAATCGGTGAAGGCAAGAACACGGTCCACCAGACCAAGAAGCTCGGCGACGAGGACATCAAGGCCTTCCGCGACCGCTTCAACATCCCGATCCCTGACAGCCAGATCGCCGAGCTGCCGTTCTACAAGCCGGCCGACGACACGCCGGAAATGAAGTACCTGCACGAGCGCCGCAAGGCCCTGGGCGGCTACCTGCCGCACCGCCGCGTGAAGAGCGACGAGAGCTTCACCGTGCCCGCGCTGGACACCTTCAAGGCAGTGCTCGAACCCACGGCAGAAGGCCGCGAGATCTCGACCACCCAGGCCTACGTGCGCTTCCTCACGCAGCTGCTGCGCGACAAGGCGCTGGGCCCGCGCGTCGTCCCCATCCTGGTCGACGAGGCCCGCACCTTCGGCATGGAAGGCCTGTTCCGCCAGGTCGGCATCTACAACCCGCACGGTCAGCAGTACACCCCGGTCGACAAGGACCAGGTCATGTACTACAAGGAAGACAAGGCCGGCCAGATCCTGCAGGAAGGCATCAACGAGGCCGGCGGCATGTCGAGCTGGATCGCTGCCGCCACCTCGTACAGCACCAACAACCGCATCATGGTGCCGTTCTACGTGTACTACTCGATGTTCGGCTTCCAGCGCATCGGCGACCTGGCATGGGCTGCCGGCGACATGCAGGCGCGCGGCTTCCTGCTGGGCGGCACCTCGGGACGCACCACGCTCAACGGCGAAGGCCTGCAGCATGAGGACGGCCACAGCCACATCCTGGCCAACACCATCCCCAACTGCGTGAGCTACGACCCGACCTTCGCGCATGAAGTCGGCGTGATCCTGCATCATGGCTTGAAGCGCATGGTCGAAAAGCAGGACAACGTCTACTACTACCTGACGCTGCTCAACGAGAACTACGCGATGCCCGGCCTGCAGCCCGGCACCGAGGAGCAGATCATCAAGGGCATGTACCTGTCGAAGCAGGGTCCCGCGATCAAGGCCGGCAAGGGCAAGGATGCGCCGAGCGTGCAACTGCTGGGCAGCGGCACGATCCTGCGCGAGAGCTTCGCGGCACAGGAACTGCTCGAGAAGGACTGGGGCGTTTCTGCTTCGGTGTGGAGCTGCCCGAGCTTCAACGAGCTCACCCGCGACGGCCAGGACGCCGACCGCTGGAACCTGCTGCACCCCGACCAGACCCCGCGCGTGCCCTTCGTGGCCGAGCAGCTCGGCGCCACGACCGGCCCGGTGGTCGCATCGACCGACTACATGAAGGCCTACGCCGAGCAGATCCGCCCCTTCATTCCGAAGGGCCGCAACTACAAGGTGCTTGGCACCGACGGCTTCGGCCGCAGCGACTTCCGCAGCAAGCTGCGCGAGCACTTCGAGGTCAACCGCCACTACATCGTGGTGGCGGCGCTCAAGGCGCTGAGCGAAGACGGCACCGTGCCGGTGGCCAAGGTGGTGGAAGCGATCAAGAAGTACGGCATCAATGTCGACAAGGTCAACCCGCTCTACGCCTGATCCCCAATCAACAACCAACCAACGAACGAACGGCGCCTGACGGCGGGAGACAACGATATGGCAGCAGTGGAAGTGAAGGTGCCTGACATCGGCGATTTCGATGAAGTCGCGGTGATCGAGGTGCTCGTGAAGGTGGGCGACACGGTGAAGGCCGAACAGTCGCTCATCACGGTCGAATCGGACAAGGCCTCGATGGAGATCCCGTCGTCGGCCGCCGGTGTGGTCAAGGAACTCAAGGTCGAGGTCGGCGGCAAGGTCAAGGAGGGCTCGGTGGTGCTCGTGCTCGAGGCTGAAGGCTCGGGTGCGGCTGCTCCGGCTCCGGCGCCTGCCGCGGCACCGGCTGCCGCCGCGCCTGCGCCGGCCGCGGCAGCGCCCGCGCCGGCTGCTCCTGCCGCTGCGCCGGCAGCTTCGGGCCCGGTCGAGGTCAAGGTGCCCGACATCGGCGACTTCAAGGACGTCGCCGTCATCGAAGTGCTGGTGAAGGTGGGCGACACGATCAAGGCCGAGCAGTCGCTGATCACGGTCGAGTCGGACAAGGCCTCGATGGAGATTCCGTCGTCGGCCGCCGGCGTGCTCAAGGAACTCAAGGTCAAGGTCGGCGATACGGTCAACATCGGCGACCTGATCGCCGTGCTCGAAGGCGCGGCAGGCTCCGCTGCAGCGGCACCCGCGCCGGCTGCAGCCGCCGCCGCTCCGGCGACCGCCACGGCCAGCGCTCCCGCTCCGGCGGCATCGGCTCCCGCGCCTGCAGCCGCTCCCGCAGCGGCGGCGCCGGCCCACAACCCGACGGTCGCGCCCACCGGCAAGCTGCCGCACGCCTCGCCCTCGGTGCGCAAGTTCGCCCGCGAACTCGGCGTGCCGCTCGAAGAGGTCAAGGGCTCCGGTCCCAAGGGCCGCATCACGCAGGAAGACATCCAAAGCTTCACCAAAGCGGTGATGAGCGGCCAGGTCAGCACCAAGGCCTCCGCGACCAAGGCGCCGGCCGGCGGTGGCGCCGATGGCGCTGCGCTGGGCCTCATTCCCTGGCCGAAGGTCGACTTCACCAAGTTCGGCACGGTCGAGCGCAAGGAGTTGTCGCGCATCAAGAAGCTCAGCGGCGCGAACCTGCACCGCAACTGGGTGATGATCCCGCACGTCACCAACAACGACGAAGCCGACATCACCGAGCTCGAGGCCTTCCGCGTCTCCACCAACAAGGAGAACGAGAAGTCGGGCGTCAAGGTGACGATGCTGGCCTTCGTCATCAAGGCGGTGGTCGCGGCGCTGAAGAAGTTCCCCGAGTTCAACACCAGCCTGGACGGCGACCAGCTCGTCTACAAGCAGTACTACCACATCGGCTTCGCGGCCGACACGCCCAACGGCCTCGTGGTGCCCGTGCTGAAGGACGCCGACAAGAAGGGCATCCTGCAGATCAGCGCCGAGATGGGCGAGCTCGCCAAGAAGGCGCGCGACGGCAAGCTCGGCTCGGCCGACATGCAGGGCGGCTGCTTCTCGATCAGCTCGCTCGGCGGCATCGGCGGCACGCACTTCACGCCCATCATCAACGCGCCCGAGGTGGCCATCCTCGGCCTCTCGAAGAGCGCGATGAAGCCGGTGTGGGACGGCAAGCAGTTCGTGCCCCGCCTCACGCTGCCGCTGTCGCTGTCGTACGACCACCGCGTGATCGACGGCGCCCTGGCTGCGCGTTTCAACGCCTACCTGGGCCAGGTGCTCGCGGACTACCGTCGAATCCTGTTATGACCACCGTAGTGGCCGTCCGCAAGGGCGGCCAGGTCACGATGGCAGCGGATTCTCTGGTGACCTTCGGCGACACGCGGCTCTCGCACCGTGCCGAGGCGAACCAGAAGATCTTCACCGTCGAGGACGCGGCGGGCTCCAGCCTGTTCGCCATGGCCGGCGCCGCCGCGCACTTCCTGGTGCTGCAGCACGCGCTGGCTGCCCAGCCGCGCGAGCAACTGCTGTTCGGCAGCAAGCACGAGATCTTCCGCACCTTCACGATGCTGCATCCGGTGCTGAAGGACTCGTTCTTCATGCAGACCAAGGAAGACGAGCACGAGCCCTACGAGTCGAGCCAGTTCACGATGCTGATGGCCAACCAGAGCGGCATCTACGGCATCTACAGCTACCGCGAGGTGTTCGAGTTCAAGGAGTTCTGGGCCATCGGCTCGGGACGCAGCTTTGCGCTCGGCGCCATGCACGCGGCCTATGACATCAAGTCGCGCACTTCGCGCGACGTGGCGGAGGCGGGCATCGCCGCCGCCTGCGAATTCGATCGCAATTCGGCCCCACCGGTCGACGTTCTCACACTCAAACTGAAAGTGTCCAAATGAGCGAACAACAAATCAAGGTGCCCGACATCGGCGACTTCGACGAAGTCGCGGTCATCGAGGTGCTGGTCAACGTCGGAGACACGGTCAAGGCCGAGCAGTCGCTGATCACGGTCGAATCGGACAAGGCCTCGATGGAGATCCCTTCGTCCGCCGCCGGCGTGGTGAAGTCGCTCGCGGTGAAGGTGGGCGACAAGGTCAGCGAAGGCTCGGTGGTGCTGACGCTGGAGGTCGATGGTGCTGCAGCGGCTCCCGCGCCCGCTGCGGCGGCGCCCGCCCCGGCGGCGGCAGCTCCTGCGCCGAAGGCGGCTGCCCCGGCTGCGGCCCCCGCTGCGCCGGCGGTCGCCATGTCCAGCTACGGCGGCAAGGTCGATGTCGAGTGCGACGTGATCGTGCTCGGCGCAGGCCCCGGCGGCTACTCGGCCGCCTTCCGCGCCGCCGACCTCGGCCTGAAGGTCGTGCTGATCGAGCGCTACGCCACCCTCGGCGGCGTGTGCCTGAACGTCGGCTGCATCCCGTCGAAGGCGCTGCTGCACGTGGCTTCGGTCATGGACGAGGTCAAGCACTTCGCCGACCTCGGCGTGAGCTTCGGGGTGCCCACGGTCGACCGCGCCAAGCTGCTCGGCCACAAGAACAAGGTGGTGGGCAAGCTCACCAGCGGCCTCACCGCCATGGCCAAGATGCGCAAGGTGACGGTGCTGCGCGGCGTCGGCAACTTCATCGACCCGCACCACATCGAGGTCGAGGAAACCTCCGGCACCAGCTGGGACACCACCGGCAGCAAGCAGACCGTGAAGTTCCGCAGCGCGATCATCGCGGCGGGTTCGCAGTCGGTGAGCCTGCCCTTCATGCCGAAGGACCCGCGCATCGTCGACTCGACCGGCGCGCTGGAAATGGGCGTGGATCCCAAGCGCATGCTGATCCTCGGCGGCGGCATCATCGGCCTGGAGATGGGCACGGTGTATTCCACGCTGGGCGCGCGCCTGGACGTGGTCGAGATGCTCGATGGCCTGATGCAGGGCGCGGACCGCGACCTGGTGAAGGTCTGGCAGAAGATGAACGCGCCGCGCTTCGACAACATCATGCTCAAGACCAAGACGGTCGGCGCCGAGGCCACGAAGGAAGGCATCAAGGTCACCTTCGAGGGCGAGAACGCGCCGAAGGAGCCGCAGGTGTACGACCTGGTGCTGCAGGCCGTGGGCCGCAGTCCCAACGGCAAGAAGATCGGTGCCGAGAAGGCCGGCGTCACGGTGAGCGACCGCGGCTTCATTTCGGTCGACATCCAGATGCGCACCAACGTGCCGCACATCTTCGCCATCGGCGACATCGTGGGTCAGCCCATGCTGGCGCACAAGGCGGTGCACGAGGCGCACGTGGCGGCCGAAGTCATTGCCGGCGAGCTCAAGGGTGACAAGGAACTGTCGAGCGCGGCCTTCAACGCCCGGGTGATCCCGAGCGTGGCCTACACCGACCCCGAAGTGGCGTGGGTCGGCCTGACCGAAGACCAGGCGAAGGCCGAAGGCATCAAGGTCAAGAAGGGCCATTTCCCGTGGACCGCCTCGGGCCGCGCCATCGCCAACGGCCGCGACGAGGGCTTCACCAAGCTGCTGTTCGACGCAGAGACGCATCGCATCCTGGGCGGCGGCATCGTCGGCACGCATGCCGGCGACATGCTGGGAGAGATCGCGCTGGCCATCGAGATGGGCGCCGACGAGATCGACATCGGCAAGACCATCCACCCGCACCCGACGCTGGGCGAAAGCATCGGCATGGCGGCGGAAGTGGCGCACGGCACCTGCACGGACCTGCCGCCGCAGAAGAAGGGCTGAGGAAGAAGCCGAGCGATCCGAGGGCGCCGTTTTTCAGGCGCCCATGAAAAATCCCGCCGAGGCGGGATTTTTTTCGTCCTGAAGACTAGGTGGTTGGATTTTGAGCGGGCTCAGTTGCCGGTGTTGGCGACTGCAGCTGCCTTCACTTCTTCCGCCGAGCCGCCGAGCACGCGGCGGGCACCGTCGAAGCGGCGCTGCCAGTAGCTGCCGTTCATGTCCTCGACGCGAACCTGGGCGCCGGAGCGGGGGGAGTGGATGAACTTGCCTTCGCCGACGTAGATGCCGACATGGCTGAAGGCGCGGCGCATGGTGTTGAAGAAAACGAGGTCGCCGGGCTTGAGCTGGCTGCGGTCGATCTTCTCGGTGGCTGCGGCCTGCTCTTCGGCGCGGCGGGGGAGCATGTGGCCGACCGTCTCGTTGTACATGGCGCGGACGAAGCCGCTGCAGTCGAAGCCGGATTCGGCGGTGTTGCCGCCACGGCGATAGGGGACGCCCAGGAATCCGATGGCGGTGACGACCAGGTCGGAAGTGCGTTCGGTGACGGTTTGGCGAACCTGCTTGAGCTGTCCGATCAGGCCTTTGTCGGCAAGCATTCGTGCCAGCTCGTCATCGGTTTTTTCCTGTTGGGGGGCTGCATGGACTGCAACGGCAAAGAGGAGGGATGCGGGTAGGACGAAAAAACGCATGGCGCGTAGGATATTGATGACGCGCGGTTATGTCAATTTAAACAGAATTAGCGGATCCCTCTGTAAGTCATTGATTTACATGAAAAATTTCGATCCGGTCAAAGAAAAAATGTAACGGCGAACGTTTATGGTCCATAAATGGTTGACGGCCGAAAGGCCTTCGGACCTCGGGTGGATCGACGCTCGTGCTGGATTCGGTCGCTATTTCTCGTCAAGATCGCTTCAACTTCACGGAAAAGCCATGAACTTGCCGCGCCTTCCTCTTTCGACATCCCTTTGCCGCTGGGCATTTGTCACGGTAATCGGGTTCTGCGGTCTCGCTGCCGCGCAGACCCGGCCCGAAACCGTGGCGACCGGGCTCGAAAACCCGTGGGGCGTCGCCTTCCTTCCAGGCGGCCGTTTCGTGGTGACCGAGCGGCCCGGCCGCATGCGGCTGGTCGGTGCCGACGGCAGGATCGGCGCACCCATCGCCGGCCTGCCTTCCATCGCGGCGGGCGGGCAGGGCGGCCTGCTCGACGTGCTGGCCGACTCCGGCTTCGAAAAGAACCGCACGCTGTATTTCTGCTTCTCCGAACCCGATGCGGGCGGCTCGGCCAACAGCACCGCGCTGGCGCGCGCCAACCTGTCGGCCGACGGCACGAAGCTCGAGGAGCTGAAGATCATCTTCAGCCAGCAGCCCAAGGTGGCCAGCCGCGCCCACTTCGGCTGCCGCATCGTCGAGGCGCGCGACGGCACGCTATTCCTCACGCTCGGCGACCGTTTCAGCCGCAAGGAAGACGCCCAGAAGCTCGACAACCACCTGGGCAAGATCGTGCGCATCGGCAAGGACGGCTCGGTGCCCAAGGACAACCCCTTCGTCGGGAAGGCGGGTGCGCTGCCCGAGATCTGGAGCTATGGCCACCGCAACGGACAGGGCGCCACGCTCGCGCCCGACGGCCGCCTCTGGATGACGGAGCACGGCCCGCAGGGCGGCGACGAGATAAACATCCCCCAGGCCGGCCGCAACTATGGCTGGCCCGTGATCACCTACGGCGAGAACTACGGTGGCGGAAAGATCGGCGACGGCATCACGGCCAAGGAGGGCATGGAGCAGCCACTGCACTACTGGGTGCCGTCGATCGCGCCATCGGGCATGGCCTTCCTGACTAGCGACCGCTACGGCGCCGCCTGGAAGGGCAACCTATTCGTGGGCTCGCTCAAGTTCGGCTACCTGGACCGCATCGAAATCAAGGGCGGCAAGGTGGCGGCCGAGCACAAGCTGCTGGCAGAAGGCCGGGCTCGAATCCGCGACGTGAAGCAGGGCCCGGACGGATTGCTCTACGTGCTGACCGACGAGGCCGATGGCAAGCTGCTGCGCCTGCGGCCGAACTGAGCCGAATTCAGCGCGATCGACGTTCAGCCGGGGCAGCCCGGCAGCGGCAATGTCGGAAGCATCCGGCGCCAGAGCCGGTTCCACTCGGGCCAGTCGTGGCCGCCCTCGGTCGTGAAGACACGCTCGGGCGGCAGCACGCCGGCCAGCAGACGGTGGCTGAAGGCGAAGCGGTCGTCGAGGCCGTAGCCCAGGTAGAGCGGGGGCCGGGCGCCCGCTGTGTTCGTGAAGCCCTCGTAGCCGCGCAGCCATTGCCACAGCTGCGTCTCGTCGGGTGTTCGCGGATTTGCCGCGGCCGGATCGACCAGCGGCCCCTTCCATCTGGCGAGGCCGCCGGCATTGGCGATGTCCGTGGCGAGCGTGCGTTCGCCGAGGTACGGGGCGAGCGCCACCAGGCCTGCGAGGTCGCCGGGATGCGTCTGCGCGTAGAGCATGCTGCCGAAGCCGCCCAGGGAAATGCCGACGAACCAGATGTGGCGGTAGCCCTGGCTGCGCGCCGGTGCCACCACGTCCGCGCCGAGGCGATCGAGGATGGTCTTGTCGTTGAAGTAGCCGAGATGGGAGTCCACCAGCATCACGTCCGCCGCGATGCGGTTCTCGCCGACCGCGCGCACGAAGCCCTCGCGCTCGAATTCGTCGATCGTCGAGTAGGCGCCGGGGAGCATCACCAGCAGCGTGTCGACGTTGCCGCGCGCGCAACTGCTCTTTTCGAGCGAGGTCGTCATCGGCACCGTGGTCTTGCGCACGCCGCCGCAGGCGGTGACGAGGAGGAGCGCGGCACCCAACCCCAGTGCCGCGAGGCAGAGCCTTTTCGATGAGAGCTTCATCCGCCGGAGTCTAGGCGCGTCGCGAGACGGGCAGCTCGACCATCACGGCCTGGCCAGGCGTGGTGCAGCCGGTGTCGCAGCACCTGCCGGGCTGGCGGTTGCGCGTGATGGCGCGGGCCGGGTCGTGCGGCGCGGCGGCGGGCGAACCATCGGCCGCGATGCCGCGTTCCAGGATGCGCTCCACCAGCTCGACCTTGGAGCCCACGGGGTAGTTGCGCCAGATCTCCTGCTTCATCGCCGCGGGCGAGCCGCCGCCGTGCAGGCTGATCACGCTGTACCAGCCGCCCTGGTAGCCGGCCGTCAGGTCCTCGATGAATCGGGCCGTCTCGATGCGCTGTTCGTAGGGAATGGCCGGGTTGGCCCGCAGCACGTCGGACAGGCGGGCGGCAGTCTCGGGGTTGTGGTCTTCGTCGGGGCCGGGCAGGGTGACGATCAGGCCGCCGCTCACGTAGTGCGCGATGCGGTGCATGTCGTAGATCTTCGTGGCCAGCAGCAGCTTGCCGATGTTGCTGAACACCGGATCGGGCATGAACACCTCGCAATGCTCGTCGGCCTTGCCGTAGACGCTGGCCGCCACGCCGCAGGCGAAGAAGCTCTCGGTGATGGTGATGAGCTCGACCATCTGCTCGCGCAGGTGGCTCTCCTTGCCCGGGTCGAAGCCATTGGCCTCGCACATCAGCGCGCCCGCGCCGATCAGCAGGTCGCCGAAGCCGGCGCGCGCGCCGATGCAGCTGTGGCGGTGGTGCGTGGCGTAGCTGTAGGTCAGGTGGCCGGAGTGCTCCCACTCGCCCGCGTAGAACACGCGCTCCCAGGGCACGAAGACTTTGTCGAAGATGCACACGCCGGTGCTCTGGCCGTACTTGCGGCTGAAGAGGGCCTCCCCATGCTCCAGCTTCTCGCCGGGCCTGCCCGCCGGGCGCGCGACGATGGCCAGGCCGGGTGCATCGAGCGGCACGGCGCAGCAGACGGCGAAGTCGGCGTCTTCCCTTCCCATGTTGCGGCAGGGCATGACGAGCAGTTCGTGCACATAGGGCGCGCCTGTCACGATCGCCTTGGTGCCAGAGATGACGATGCCGCGCGCGCTGCGCTCGACCACGTGCAGGTAGCTGTCGACGTTCGCCTGCTCGTGCGGGCGGCGGCTGCGGTCGCCCTTGGCGTCGGTCATGGCGACGCCGAGCGTCAGGTCCTGGTCCTGCACGCGGTGCAGGTACTCGTGGAAGCGGGCGGTGTGCTCGGTGCTGCCACGGGCGTCGTCGATGCGGGCCGACACCTGGGCGATGGCGTTGAGCGCGTCGTGCGTCAGGTAGCGCTGGGCGCAGCCCGTTTCCTGGCAGACCAGCCGCACCGCTTCGAGCTTGTTGAGCAGGTCGCCGGCGCTGGTGTTGATGTGGGAGAGCCTGTTGACCCGCTTGCCGCTGGTGTGCTGCACGGCGGTCATGAGCGGCTCGTACTCTTTCCTCAGCGCGTAGTCGTAGGTGAGGGCGATGGCATTGATGCCGGGCTGGAAGGCGGCTTCGTCGGCCACGCTGTCGACGCGGCGGCCGTCGACGAACACCGTGGGCTTGTAGCGGCGCAGCGATTCTCGGTAGTCGGCGCCGGACATGAGGGAGGCGCTGGAAAGCGGGGCGTTCATCGTGTCTGTCTCCTGGCTGTTGCCGGGATTTAAACACTGTTCAATTTTTCGATCAACGATCAGAAGACTGGATCGACGATCAATCGGAGGGCTATAGTCCCGCCCATGCATGCCAAGCTCCAACGCCGACAGGCGCTCACCGATGCCCGCCGGGCGCTCGTGCTCGACGCTGCACGGGCGGTCTTCCTCGAGGCGGGCATCGAGGGCGCGAGCGTTCGCGAAATCGCCAGGAGGGCGGGCTACACCCCGGGTGCGATCTATTCGTACTTCGAGAGCAAGGAAGCGATCTACGCCGCTCTGCTGAACGAGTCCATCCAGCGGCTGCAGTCCGCGGTGGCCGAGGCCTCTGCGTCGCAGGACGGCCCCGGACAGGCGCTCGCTGCGAGGGCCCGGGCCTGGTTCGACTTCTACGCAGCGAATCCGCGCGAGCTCGACCTCGGTTTCTATCTGGTGCAGGGCATGCGTCCGCGCGGCCTGACCAGCGAGCTCGACCACGAGCTGAACGACCATCTCTACCAGGCCCTGCGACCCTGCGAAGAAGCGCTGCAGGAACTGGGGCTCGACGCCGACGCGGCCCTGCGCGAGAACACCGCGCTCTTCGCGCACGGCGTCGGCCTGCTGCTGATGCAGCATACGGGGCGCATCCGCATGTTCAGGCAGTCGGCCGATGCGCTGTTCAAGTCCTACGTGGCGCAGCTCGTCGCGCGCGTGGCCGGCGGCTCGCGTCAGCCAGGTCTTTTCGGTGGTACGGTTCAGCCCGATTCAACCGATTCCTGAAGAAAGAACCTTTTCATGCTGCTCGACGCCTCGCAATCCCAACTCATCCTGGTCGACTACCAGGAGCGCCTGATGCCGGCGATCTTCGAGGGAGAAGCGGTTGCGCAGAACGCCGTGCGGCTCGGCAAGATGGCCAGGCTGTTCCAGGTGCCAGTGTTCGGCACCGAGCACAACCCCTCCAAGCTGGGCCAGAACCTGCCCGACATCCGCGCGCAGTGCCAGCGCACCCTGTCGAAGATGCACTTCAGTGGCGTGGAGGAGGGCCTCGGCGAGTGGCTGCGCGTGCCGGCCAAGGCGCCGCAGGGCAATGCGCGCAGCCTGCCCAAGCATCTGCAGAAGCCGCAGCAAGCCGCCGAGGAGCGCAACAGCATCGTCATTGCCGGCTGCGAAGCCCATGTCTGCCTGCTGCAGACGGCGCTCGACCTGCTGGAAGACGAGTTCGAGGTCTGGGTCGTGACAGACGCCTGCAGTTCGCGCACCGAGCGCAACCGTGATGCCGCCTTTGACCGCCTGGCTGGCGCTGGGGCCGAGCTGGTGACGACCGAGATGGTCGGTTTCGAATGGCTGCGCACGGCCGAGCATCCGGCGTTTCCCGAAGTGCTCTCGCTGATCCGCTGAGCCTGGGGGTGGAGTGAAGCCGGGTTGCCCCGGCTGTCAGCTTGCTGCAAGATCGGCCTCCATAATTATGAATTCAGTTTTGGCGCCGGCCAGGACGGAACGAATGACAGGAGACAAACCGAGATGAGCCGCTATGAAGAGTTCTATCGCCAGTCCGTCGACGCGCCCGAGGCCTTCTGGGCCGAGCAGGCGAAGCTGATCGACTGGCAGACGCCCGCGCAACAGATCCTCGACGCCAGCCAGCCGCCTTTCGCGCGCTGGTTCGTGGGCGGCACCACCAATCTCTGCCACAACGCAGTCGATCGGCACCTCGCGCAGCGGGGCGACCAGCCGGCGCTGATCTTCGTGTCCACCGAAACGGGTGTGGAGAAGAGCTACAGCTTCGCCGAGCTGCACGCCGAGGTGCAGCGCACCGCCGCCAGCCTCCTCGAGCTGGGGGTGGGCAAGGGCGATCGCGTGCTCATCTACATGCCGATGATCCCGGAGGCCGCCTTCGCGATGCTGGCCTGCGCGCGCATCGGCGCCATCCATTGCGTGGTGTTCGGCGGCTTCGCCAGCGGGTCGCTCGCCACGCGCATCGAGGACGCCGAGCCCAAGGTGATCGTGAGCGCCGACGCGGGCTCGCGCGGCAGCAAGGTCATCGCATACAAGCCGCTGCTCGACGAGGCGATCCGGCTGTCGAGGCACAAGCCCTCGGCCGTGCTGCTGACCGACCGCGGCCTCGCACCCATGGAGCTGACTGCCGGGCGCGACCATCTGGCCGCCGAGCTGCGCCGCAAGCACCTCGACGCCGAGGTGCCATGCACCTGGCTGGCTTCCACCGACATCAGCTACACCATCTACACGAGCGGCACCACGGGCAAGCCCAAGGGCGTGCAGCGCGACGTGGGCGGCTACGCGGTCGCGCTGGCTGCGAGCATGAAGCACATCTTCGACGGCCGGCCGGGCGAGACCTACTTCTCCACCAGCGACATCGGCTGGGTGGTGGGGCACAGCTACATCGTCTACGGCCCGCTGATCGCGGGCATGGCGACGATCATGTACGAGGGCCTGCCCACGCAGGGCATCGACCGGCAGCCCGACGGAGGCATCTGGTGGCGGCTGGTCGAGAAATACAAGGTGACGGTGATGTTCAGCGCGCCCACCGCCGTGCGCGTGTTGAAGAAGCAGGACCCGGCGCTGCTGAAGAAATACGATCTCTCGACCCTGCGCGCGCTGTTCCTGGCCGGCGAGCCGCTCGATGAGCCGACCGCCCGCTGGATCAGCGAGGGTCTTGGCGTGCCGATCATCGACAACTACTGGCAGACCGAATCGGGCTGGCCGATGATCACCATCGCCAACGGCGTCGAGCCCAAGCCCAGCAAGTTCGGAAGCCCCGGCGTGCCGATGTACGGCTACCGCATCAAGATACTGCACGAGTCCACCGGCGAGGAACTGACCGGCGCCAACGAGAAGGGCGTGGTCGTGGTCGAGGGGCCGACTCCGCCGGGTTTCATGCAGACCGTGTGGAAGGACGATGCGCGCTTCGTCAACACCTACTGGAACAGCGTGCCCGGCAAGATGGTCTATTCGACCTTCGACTGGGGCATCCGCGACGAGGACGGCTATTTCTACATCCTCGGGCGCACCGACGACGTGATCAACGTGGCAGGCCACCGGCTCGGCACGCGCGAGATCGAGGAGAGCATCTCGGGCCACTCCAACGTGGCCGAGGTGGCGGTCGTCGGCGTGGCCGATGCGCTGAAGGGGCAGGTCGCGATGGCCTTCGTCGTGCCCAAGGACGGCAAGGCCGTGGCCGATGCCGATGCCGCCCTGAAGCTCGAGGGCGAGATCATGAAGGTGGTGGCCGACCAGCTCGGCGCCCTGGCCCGGCCGGCGCGGGTGCGCTTCGTCTCGGGCCTGCCGAAGACCCGCAGCGGCAAGCTGCTGCGCCGCGCCATCCAGGCCGTCTGCGAGCACCGCGACCCCGGCGACCTGACCACCATCGACGACCCGGCCACCCTGCAGCAGATCAAACAGTTACTCACTTCGTCCGAATGAGCGGGGAATGAGCAACAGGAGGGCTTGCGAAGCCGGGTTGGACCGTCATATGGTTGACGTGGCACAATGCCAAGGTACTCAGGCCCTTCCCCAGCCACAGTCGCATCCGCCAATCGGTTCAGCCGTGTCGCGGAAGGTTTCTTAAACCAACTAGTGCTTCCCTCAGGGAAGCGAAGGTCAGCGGATCATGAGCGATTCTTCCACGCCCACGGCGTACACCGCCTATCAAGGCAACACGTACCTCTTCGGCGGCAACGCGCCGTATGTCGAGGAAATGTACGAAAACTACCTCGCCAACCCCGGCAGCGTGCCCGACAACTGGCGTTCGTACTTCGACGCGCTGCAGAACGTGCCTGCCGCCGACGGCTCCAACACCCGCGACGTCCCCCACCAGCCGGTCATCAATGCCTTCGCAGAACTCGCGAAGCAGGGCACGACCAAGGTCGTGCAGGCCAGCGGCGCCGACTCCGAACTCGGCCGCAAGCGCACGGCAGTCCAGCAGCTCATCGCCGCCTACCGCAACGTCGGCGCCCGCTGGGCCGACCTCGATCCGCTCAAGCGCGCCGAGCGCCCCTCCATCCCCGAACTCGAGCCCTCGTTCTACGGCTTCGCCGACGCCGACCTCGAGACGGTGTTCAACACCAGCAACACCTTCTTCGGCAAGGAAACGATGTCCCTGCGCGAGCTGCTCAACGCTCTGCGCGAAACGTACTGCGGCACCATCGGCGCCGAGTACATGTACACCACCGACCAGAACCACAAGCGCTGGTGGCAGCAGAAGCTCGAGAGCGCCCGCACCAATCCCAAGCTGAATACCGAGCAGAAGAAGCGCGTTCTCGACCGCCTGACCGCGGCCGAAGGCCTCGAGCGCTTCCTCCACACCAAGTACGTCGGCCAGAAGCGCTTCTCGCTCGAAGGCGGCGAGAGCTTCATCGTCGCGATGGACGAGCTCATCAACCGCGCCGGCGAGAAGGGCGTGCAGGAAATCGTGATCGGCATGGCCCACCGCGGCCGCCTGAACGTGCTGGTGAACTCGCTGGGCAAGATGCCCGCCGACCTGTTCGCCGAATTCGACCACACCGCCCCCGAAGAGCTGCCCAGCGGCGACGTGAAGTACCACCAGGGCTTCAGCTCCGACGTCAGCACCCCTGGCGGCCCGGTGCACCTGTCGCTGGCCTTCAACCCCTCCCACCTCGAAATCGTCAATCCGGTCGTCGAAGGCTCGGTGCGTGCGCGCATGGACCGCCGCGGCGACAAGGAAGGCGACTCGGTGCTGCCGGTGCTCGTGCACGGCGACGCCGCCTTCGCCGGCCAGGGCGTGGTCATGGAAACGCTGGCGCTGGCCGAGACCCGCGGCTACTACACCGGCGGCACGGTCCACATCGTCATCAACAACCAGATCGGCTTCACCACCAGCGACCCGCGCGACAGCCGCTCGACGCTGTACTGCTCGGACATCGTCAAGATGATCGAGGCGCCCGTGCTGCACGTGAACGGCGACGATCCCGAAGCCGTGGTGCTGTGCATGCAGCTCGCGCTCGAGTTCCGCCAGGAATTCAACAAGGACGTGGTGGTCGACATCGTCTGCTACCGCAAGCTGGGCCACAACGAGCAGGACACCCCCTCGCTCACCCAGCCCCTGATGTACAAGAAGATCGCCCAGCACCCCGGCACCCGCCGCCTGTACGCCGACAAGCTGGCCGCGCAGGGCCTGGGCGACACGCTCGGCGACGACATGGTCAAGGCCTACCGCGCCGCCATGGATGCCGGCAAGCACACCATCGACCCGGTGCTGACCAACTTCAAGAGCAAGTACGCGGTCGACTGGAGCCCCTTCCTCAACAAGAAGTGGACCGACGCCGGCGACACCGCCATCCCCACGACCGAGTGGAAGCGCCTGGCCGAGAAGATCACCACCGTGCCGCAAGGTTTCACCGTGCACCCGCTGGTGAAGAAGGTGCTGGACGACCGCGCCGCCATGGGCCGCGGCGACGTCAACGTCGACTGGGGCATGGGCGAGCACATGGCCTTCGCCTCGCTGGTGGCCAGCGGCTATCCGGTGCGCCTGTCGGGTGAAGACTCCGGCCGCGGCACCTTCACGCACCGCCACGCGGTGCTGCACGACCAGAACCGCGAGAAGTTCGACGAAGGCACCTACGTGCCGCTGCAGAACGTGGCCGACAACCAGGCTCCGTTCGTCGTCATCGACTCGATCCTCTCGGAAGAAGCGGTGCTGGCCTTCGAATACGGCTACGCCTCGAACGACCCGAACACCCTGGTGATCTGGGAAGCGCAGTTCGGCGACTTCGTCAACGGCGCGCAGGTCGTGATCGACCAGTTCATCGCCTCGGGTGAAGTGAAGTGGGGCCGCGTCAACGGCATCACCATGATGCTGCCGCACGGCTACGAAGGCCAGGGCCCCGAGCACAGCTCGGCCCGCCTGGAGCGCTTCATGCAGCTCGCCGCCGACGCCAACATGCAGATCGTGCAGCCCACCACGGCCAGCCAGATCTTCCACGTGCTGCGCCGCCAGATGGTGCGCAGCCTGCGCAAGCCGCTGATCATCATGACGCCGAAGTCGCTGCTGCGTAACAAGGACGCGACCTCGCCGCTGTCCGAGTTCGTCAAGGGCGGTTTCCAGACCGTGATCCCCGACAGCCGCGACCTGAAGGCCGAGAAGGTCAAGCGCCTGATCGCCTGCTCCGGCAAGGTCTACTACGACCTGGCCAAGAAGCGCGAGGAGAAGGAAGCCGACGACGTGGCGATCATCCGCGTCGAGCAGCTCTATCCGTTCCCGCACAAGGCATTCGCCGCCGAGATCAAGAAGTACCCGAATCTCGTCGACGTGGTCTGGTGCCAGGACGAGCCGCAGAACCAGGGCGCCTGGTTCTTCGTGCAGCACTACATCCACGAAAACATGCAGGAAGGCCAGAAGCTCGGCTACTCCGGCCGTGCCGCATCGGCCTCGCCGGCGGTGGGCTACTCGCACCTGCACCAGGAACAGCAGAAGGCGCTCGTCGACGGCGCATTCGCCAAGCTCAAGGGCTTCGTGCTGACCAAGTAAACCTGTCCTCTTTCACACGAACACCCTGAAGAACAAATCGGAGCCCACTCCAAATGTCTATCGTTGAAGTCAAAGTCCCCCAGCTTTCCGAATCCGTGGCCGAAGCCACCATGCTCACCTGGAAGAAGAAAGCCGGCGAAGCCGTCGCCGTCGATGAAATCCTGATCGAGATCGAGACCGACAAGGTCGTGCTCGAAGTGCCCGCTCCCTCGGCCGGCGTGCTGGCCGAAATCATCCAGCCCGACGGCGCCACCGTGGTCGCCGACCAGCTGATCGCCAAGATCGACACCGAAGGCAAGGCCAGTGCCGCAGCACCTGCTGCAGCCCCCGCCGCCGCGGCAGCCCCGGCGCCCGCAGCCGCTCCGGCAGCTGCAGCCGCCGCCACCGGCGGCTCGAAGGCCGACGTGGCCATGCCCGCCGCCGCCAAGCTGCTGGCCGACAACAACCTGAAGACCGGCGATGTCGCCGGCTCGGGCAAGGACGGCCGCGTGACCAAGGGCGACGTGCTCGCCGCGGTCGCTTCGGGCGCCAAGCCTGCCGCACCTGCAGCCACCATCGCCGTGCCGGCCGCAAAGCCCGCGCTGCCGCAGGTCGCCGCTCCCGCGAGCGCCCCCGACCTGGGCGAGCGCCCCGAGCAGCGCGTGCCGATGAGCCGCCTGCGCGCCCGCATCGCCGAGCGCCTGATCCAGTCGCAGTCGACCAACGCCATCCTGACGACCTTCAACGAGGTCAACATGGCGCCCGTCATGGAACTGCGCAAGCGCTTCCAGGACAGCTTCACCAAGGAACACGGCGTGAAGCTCGGCTTCATGTCCTTCTTCGTGAAGGCCGCCGTGCATGCCCTCAAGAAGTACCCGGTGCTCAACGCCTCGGTGGACGGCAACGACATCCTGTACCACGGCTACTTCGACATCGGCATCGCCGTCGGTTCGCCGCGCGGCCTGGTGGTGCCGATCCTGCGCAATGCCGACCAGATGAGCTTCGCCGACATCGAGAAGAAGATCGCCGAATACGGCAAGAAGGCCCAGGACGGCAAGCTGGGCATCGAAGAGATGACCGGCGGCACGTTCTCCATCTCGAATGGCGGCACCTTCGGCTCGATGCTCTCGACCCCGATCATCAACCCGCCCCAGTCGGCCATCCTCGGCGTGCACGCCACGAAGGACCGCGCCGTGGTCGAGAACGGCCAGATCGTGATCCGTCCGATGAACTACCTGGCGATGAGCTACGACCACCGCATCATCGACGGCCGCGAAGCCGTGCTGGGCCTGGTCGCCATGAAGGAGGCGCTGGAAGATCCGTCGCGCCTGCTGTTTGATATTTGATCCACCCCCGTTGCTTGCTCACTTCGTGTAGCCGCCTCCCCCCTCGAGGGGGCGCACCCGGCGGCCCGGCAGAGCCGGTTCCGCGGGTGCCTGCGAACTGGCCGGCGCTTCGCGCGGCCCTGTTTGAAAGCGGCACACCGAATTACGAAAGAACCTATGTCCAAACAATTTGACGTGATCGTCATCGGCGGCGGCCCTGGCGGCTACATCGCTGCCATCCGCGCCGCACAGCTCGGCTTCAACGTGGCCTGCATCGACGAGTGGAAGAACGGCAAGGGCGGCCCCGCACCGGGCGGCACCTGCACCAACGTCGGCTGCATTCCCTCGAAGGCGCTCCTGCAGTCGTCGGAGCACTTCGAGCAGGCCGGCCACCACTTCGCCGACCACGGCATCAAGGTCGAGGGCCTGGGCCTCGACATCGACAAGATGCTGGCCCGCAAGGACCAGGTCGTGAAGCAGAACAACGACGGCATCCTGTACCTGTTCAAGAAGAACAAGATCTCGTTCTTCCACGGTCGCGGCTCGTTCGTGAAGTCGGACGCAGGCGGCTACGAGATCAAGGTGGCTGGCGCCGCCGAAGAGTCGATCGTCGGCAAGCACATCATCGTGGCCACGGGCTCCAACGCCCGCGCGCTGCCGGGCACGCCCTTCGACGAGGAGAACATCCTCTCGAACGACGGCGCGCTGCGCATCGGCGCCGTGCCGAAGAAGCTGGGCCTGATCGGCTCGGGCGTCATCGGCCTGGAAATGGGCTCGATGTGGCGTCGCCTCGGTGCTGAAGTCACCGTGCTCGAAGCGCTGCCGACCTTCCTCGGCGCGGTGGACGAGCAGATCGCGAAGGAAGCCAAGAAGGCCTTCGACAAGCAGAAGCTCAAGATCGAACTCGGCGTGAAGGTCGGCGAGATCAAGTCGTCGAAGAAGGGCGTGAGCGTTGCCTGGACCGACGCCAAGGGCGAAGCCCAGACGCTGGAAGTCGACAAGCTGATCGTCTCGATCGGCCGCGTGCCCAACACCATCGGCCTGAACGCCGAAGCCGTGGGCCTGAAGCTCGACGAGCGCGGCGCCATCGCGGTGGACGACGAGTGCAAGACCAACCTGCCCAACGTGTGGGCCATCGGCGACGTGGTGCGCGGCCCGATGCTGGCGCACAAGGCCGAGGAAGAGGGCGTTGCCGTGGCCGAGCGCATTGCCGGCCAGCATGGTCACGTCAACTTCAACACGATCCCGTGGGTGATCTACACCAGCCCCGAGATCGCGTGGGTCGGCCAGACCGAGCAGCAGCTCAAGGCCTCGGGCCGCGCCTACAAGGCCGGCACCTTCCCGTTCCTCGCGAACGGCCGCGCACGCGCGCTGGGCGACACGACCGGCATGGTCAAGTTCCTGGCCGACGCCGCGACCGACGAGATCCTGGGCGTGCACATCGTGGGCCCGCAGGCCAGCGAGCTGATCTCCGAAGCCGTGGTGGCGATGGAGTTCAAGGCCAGCGCCGAGGACATCGCGCGCATCTGCCACGCGCACCCCTCGCTGTCGGAAGCCACGAAGGAAGCGGCGCTCGCCGTCGACAAGCGCACGCTGAACTTCTGATCCTGCCGATCTTTTGACCAGCGTCAAACAGGCCTACGAGGCGGAACTCGCTGCGCGCGGGTTCAAGAGCGATCCCGCGCAGCTGCGCGCCGTGGAGGCGCTGGATCGCTGCGCCAGCGAATGGGCCGAGTACAAGGCCCAGCGCTCGAATGCGCTGAAGAAGCTCATCAACAGGCCGGAGCTCCCGCGCGGCGTCTACATGTACGGCGGCGTCGGGCGGGGCAAGAGCTTCCTGATGGACCTGTTCTTCAACGCCGTGCCGCTGCGGCGCAAGACGCGCCTGCACTTCCACGAGTTCATGCGCGAGGTGCACCGCGAGCTGCGCGAGCTGCAGGGCACGGTCAACCCGCTCGACGAGCTGGGCCTGCGCATCTCCAAGCGCTACAAGCTGATCTGCTTCGACGAGTTCCACGTGGCCGACATCACCGACGCGATGATTCTTCATCGCCTGCTCGTGTCCCTGTTCGACAACGGCGTGGGCTTCGTCACCACCTCGAACTTCAAGCCTGACGACCTGTATCCGGGCGGCCTGCACCGCGACCGCATCCTGCCCGCTATCGAGCTGCTCAACGAGAAGCTAGAGGTGCTGAGCGTCGACAACGGCACCGACTACCGGCGCCGCACGCTCGAGCAGCTGCGCATGTACCTCACGCCCAACGACGGCGCGGCAGAGAAGGAGATGCGCAAGGCGTTCGACAGGCTGGCCGAAACGGCCGACGAGAACCCGGTGCTGCACATCGAGCAGCGCGAGATCCGTGCGCGGCGCAAGGCGGGCGGCGTGGTCTGGTTCGACTTCAAGACGCTGTGCGGCGGTCCGCGCTCGCAGAACGACTACCTGGAGATCGCGAGCCAGTTCCACACCATCCTGCTGTCCGACGTGCCGCACATGCCGGTGCGCATGGCTTCCGAAGCGCGCCGTTTCACCTGGCTGGTCGACGTCTTGTACGACCGGCGGTGCAAGCTCATCATGTCGGCTGAGGTTCCGCCCGAGGCGTTGTACACCGAGGGTCCGCTGTCGCACGAATTTCCGCGCACGGTCTCCCGGCTCACCGAAATGCAATCGAGCGAGTTCCTCGCCCTGGAACGCCGCGTCGTCGATACCCGACTCACATGAAAAAAATCGTTCTTGCCGTGTTCATGGCGCTGGCCAGCCTGCCGCTGTGGGCCCAGTCCAATGCCGCGGCGGGCAACGCCGACCTCGAGGCGGAGAAGCGCCGCCTGTCGGCCGAGCGCGAGGCGATAGAGAAGCGCTTCGTCGAGGAGCGCGCCGCCTGCTACAAGAAGTTCGCGGTGGAAGACTGCCTGCAGGAAAGCCGCAGCCGCCGCCGCAAGGAAACCGACAACATCAAGCGGCAGGAAACCGCCATCAACGACATCCAGCGCCAGCGCGCCGGCGCGGCCGAGCTGAGGAAGCTCGACGAGAAGGCGGGCACGCAGCGTCCGGCGGACACGCCCGAGAAGCAGCAGCAATCCATCCAGAACCAGAAGGACCGCGAGCAGCGCGCGGCCGATCACGCGGCCAGCCGTGCCGCCACCGCCGCTGAAGCCGCTGAGCGCGAGCGCCAGTTCCAGGCCAAGCAGCAGGCGCATGCCGACGAGCAGGCCAAGGCGGCCCAGCGTAGCGCCGAAATCCCTGAATCCGTGCGGCGCTTCCAGGAGAAGCAGCGACGCGCCGCCGAGCACAAGGCCGATCGCGAACGGCGCAACGCCGAGCGCGACAGGCCGCGCGGGGCGCCCCTGCCACCGCCGCCTGCCGAACCGGCAAAGCCCTGATAAAGAGAAAAAAGAGGCTTTTCGCGGCCCCGCGCTCAGGCGGCGGCTGCGGGAAGCGCGTCGAGCTTCAGGACGGCGATGGAAATGTTGTCGCCCGTTCCCCGTGCACGGCGGCGGGCTTCACCCACCAGGATCTCCACCGCATCGCGCGGCGGCTGTGCGAAGAGCACGCTGGCCAGCTCCTCGGGGCTGAAGTAGTGCCAGAGCCCGTCGCTGCATGCCATCAGCAGGTCGCCCGGGGCCATCTTCGGGATGTAGTAGGGATCGATGGGCGGCGGCGTGGTCGTCATGCCCAGGCAGCCCAGCAGGATGTTGCCCTGCGGATGGATGTTGGCCTCGGCCTCGGTGATCTGGCCGCGGTCGATCAGCACCTGCACGTAAGAGTGGTCGCGCGTGCGCTTGACGAGCTGCCCGTCGTGGAAGTGGTAGATGCGCGAGTCGCCAGCATGGATCCAGGCGCAGTCGCCCTTGGGATTCATGAGGAAGGCCGCGATCGTGCTGTGCGGCTCCTGCTCGGCGGAAACGGCGGTGAGCTTGATGACCGTGTGCGAGTCCTCGAGGATCCGCTTGAGCAGGGCTTCGGGGTCTTCCTTGCCGGGCTGGTAGCGCGTGAAGAGCTGCCGCGCCGTCATGAGGACCTGGTCGGAGGCCTTGCGCCCGCCGCTTCGGCCGCCCATGCCGTCCGCCACCACGCCCAATATGCAGCCTTGCACGCGCGGGTGGCTCATCAGCAGCACCTGGTCCTGCTGGTACGGTCGGTCTCCCTTGTGGAGTCCGGTGGCCGCTGCGAGTCGAAAGCCTTGGGTCATGAAGCAATGAGCGCCTGGGGCGCGGGTTCCTGTCTTCTCGGGGATTCGTGTCAGGACGTATTATCGAATGAACATGCGGCACGCAAACCACGCGTGCGCTTCCCACCGTTGGACTCCAATCTTCACTCCCTCTCCCGCCAGCTGATCGAACTGCGCATCGAGCATGCAGACCTCGACGCCACCATCGACAGGCTGGCCGAAGGCTCGGCCCAGGACGAGCTGCTGCTTCGGCGCCTCAAGAAGCGCCGCCTCGCGCTGCGCGACCAGATCGCCCGTCTCGAAAACATCCTCGATCCGAAAGAGCCGGCGTGACGGGTTCGCTCGAAGACAAGGTGCGCGACGCCTTCGCGCAGGACGGCGGCCTTTCCCGCGCCGCGGAGCAGTTCCGCGAACGCTCGGGGCAGACCGAGATGGCGATGGCCGTGGCCCGCACCATCGACAACGGCGGCATGCTGGTGGTCGAGGCCGGTACCGGCGTGGGCAAGACGTTCTCGTACCTCGTACCGGCACTCCTGAGCGGCGAGCGCGTGCTGCTCTCCACCGCCACCAAGACCCTGCAGGACCAGCTGTTCGGCCGCGACCTGCCGCGCCTCGTCGAAGCCTTCGGCCTGCCGGTGCGCACGGCGCTGCTCAAGGGGCGCGCGAGCTACCTGTGCCTGCACCGGCTCGACATGGCACGCCACGACGCTTCGCTGCCCGAGCGCGGCAGCCTGCGCACGCTCGCCAAGATCGAGCAATGGTCGAAGGCCACCCGCACAGGCGACCTGGCCGAACTGCCGGGGCTCGACGAGCGCTCGCCGCTCATCCCGCTGATCACGTCAACCCGCGAGAACTGCCTGGGCGCCCAATGCCCGCAGTTCAAACCCTGCCACGTCAACCTGGCGCGCCGCGAGGCGCTGGCGGCCGACATCGTCGTCATCAACCACCATCTCTTCTTCGCCGACCTCGCGGTACGCGAGACCGGCATGGCCGAGTTGCTGCCGACGGTGAGCGTGGTGGTGTTCGACGAAGCCCACCAGCTCAACGAGACAGGCGTGCAGTTCCTGGGCGCGCAGCTCGGAACGGGGCAGGCGCTCGACTTCGCCCGCGACATGCTCGCCGCAGGCCTGCAGCATGCACGCGGGCTCGTCGACTGGCAGAAGCTGGTGTCCGCGACAGAGCGCGCCGCGCGCGAGCTGCGGCTGGTGGTCGGCAAGCAATGGCCCGGCGCCAAGCTGCGCTGGCTGGGGGCGTCGCCCGACGGCATCGACCCAGACGCATGGCAGGGCGCGCTCGACGAACTGCTGCACGCATTCCAGGCGGCAGCGGAAGGGCTGGACACGGTCAGCGAGATCTCGCCCGATTTCGTGCGGCTTCACGAGCGGGCGCGCCAGCTGGCGAAACGTGCGTCGAAGTTCGCGTTGGCATGCGAGGTCGATTCGGTGCGCTGGGTGGACGTGGGTACGCAGCTGCGGCTCATCGAATCACCGCTGGACATCGCCGATGCGATGCGCAAGCGGGTCCTCAAGATCGCGGACGATGCCGATGAGGAAAGGTTCGACGGCGACGAGCAGGAGGATGGACTCGACGCCTACGGCGAGCAGCCGGCGCGATCCGGCAACGTGCGGGAAGAGGGCGGCCGCGCCTGGGTCTTCACCTCGGCCACTCTGGGCGACGAGCCTACGCTGCGCTGGTTCACCGAGCCCTGCGGCCTTCAGGACGCCGAGGTGCTGCGCGTGCAGAGCCCCTTCGACTACGCCTCGCAGGCCGCGATCTATGTGCCGCGAGCCTTTCCCAAGCCCAACGATCCCTCCCACAGCCAGCGGGTCGCCCAGCTGGCGGCGCGCGGAGCGGCGGAGCTCGGCGGCCGCACGCTGGTACTGACGACCACGCTGCGCGCGCTGCGCACCATCGGCGACGAAATGAGGCAGCGGTTCGAGCTGCTCGACGCGCAGCTGCGGCCCGAAGTGCTCGTGCAGGGCGAACTGCCCAAGCGCGTGCTGATGGATCGATTCCGCGAAGGTTCGAGCGCAGGGCGTGCCGGCTGCGTGCTGGTCGCCTCCGCCTCGTTCTGGGAGGGGTTCGATGCGCCGGGAGACGTGCTGCAACTGGTGGTGATCGACAAGCTGCCGTTCCCGCCGCCTAACGATCCGCTGGTCGAGGCGCGCTCGCAGCGCCTGGAGTCGCAGGGGCGGAGTTCGTTCGCCGACTATTCGCTGCCCGAGGCCGCGGTGGCGCTCAAGCAGGGCGCGGGCCGATTGATCAGGCGCGAGACCGACAGCGGCGTGCTGGCGATCTGCGATACGCGTCTGGTGGCGATGGGTTACGGGCGCCGCTTGCTGGCAGCCCTGCCTCCGATGCGGCGGCTCGAGACCGAAGCCGATTTCGATGCCGCGCTGGAGGCGCTCAAGAACTGAGCGGGAGGCTACGGCAGGGCGCTTGCGGCCCTGCCGGTTCAGGAAGGGTTCTGGCTTACCAGACCTTCCACCAGGGATCGTCCTTGCCCTTGAAGCCGTTGGCGAGGAAGGTGCTCTGCGGGTAGTTGGTGGTCAGCACTCGCTGGGCGTCGTCGCGCAGGTCCTTCATGCCGAGTGCGTCGTACGACTTGACCATGATGTACAGGGCCTCTTCGAGCGCCGGCACTTCGCGGTAGTCGGCCAGTGCGACCTGCGCGCGGTTGATGGCCGCCAGGTAGGCGCCGCGCGTGTAGTAGTAGCGGGCCACGTGAACTTCGTACTGAGCGAGCGAGTTCACGATGTAATTCATGCGCTGGCGAGCGTCGGGGGCATAGCGCGAATCGGGGAAGCGCGTGACCAGATCCTTGAACGCCTCGAACGATTCCTTCGCGGCCTTCTGGTCGCGCTCCGACAGGTCCTGGCGCGTCAGGAATGCGAACATGCCGAGGTCGTCGTTGAAGTTGATCACGCCCTTGAGGTAGAGCGCGTAGTCGAGGGCCGGGCTCGCCGGGTGCAGCTTCATGAAGCGGTCGACGGTGGCGATGGCTGCAGCTTTTTCGCCCGACTTGTACTGGGCGTACGCCTTTTCCAGCTGTGCCTGCTGCGCCAGGGGAGTGCCGGCCGCGCGGCCTTCGAGCTTCTCGTAGAGCGGGATTGCCTTGTCGTAGGCGCCGGAGCCTGCCTCGTCCTTGGCTTCCGAGTAGATCCGGTTGGGGCTCCAGGTGGCGGTCTTGTCGGCGGAGGGTGTCGACGAGCAGCCTGCTGCCAGCAGAGCCGCCGCGCTGAGCGCGATCCAGGCGGGGACCGATAATTTGGCGCGAATCATCACATACGGCTTTCGTGAAACAGTTGCCCTCAATTATATCGACCGACCCCCTGGGCAATATCCCCGACAGCCCGGAGGTGGCCGAGCACGAAGAGGGCGCGGACCCGGTCGAGGCCAGCGAGCAGCGGCCCTTCGTCATCGACCCGGCCCAGCACGGCCAGCGGCTCGATCGGGCGCTCGCCGCGCTGGTGCCCGAGTTCTCCCGCAGCTACCTGCAGCAGTTGATCGAGGCGGGCGTCGTCGAACTGCAGGGGCGTACGGTCACCAAGGCCTCGGCCCCCGTCAAGGCGGGCCAGTCCGGCCGCATCGAGTTGCGCCCGACGCCGCAGAGCCAGGCCTTCCGGCCGGAGGCGATGGACATCGTCACCGTGTACGAGGACGAGCATCTGCGCATTGTCGACAAGCCGGCCGGCCTCGTGGTGCATCCGGCGCCGGGGCACTGGAGCGGCACGCTGCTGAACGGCCTGCTGGCGCTCGACCCCAAGGCCGTGCTGCTGCCGCGCGCCGGCATCGTGCACCGGCTCGACCGCGATACCAGCGGCCTGATGGTGGTCGCGCGCACTCGCGCCGCGATGGATGCGATGGTGGCGCTGATCGCCGCGCGCGAGGTCAAGCGGCAGTACCTGGCCATCGGCCACAGGCAGTGGGAGGGCGCGGCGGCGCGGCATGTCGACGCACCCATCGGGCGGGACCCGCGCAACCGGCTGCGCATGGCGGTGGTCGATCTGGAACGCCACGCGGGCAAGACGGCCCGCACGCTGATCGAGCGGCTCGACAGCAACGCCGAGGGCTGCGCCGTGCGCTGCACGCTCGAAACCGGGCGCACCCACCAGATCCGCGTGCACATGGCCTCCATCGGCCATCCGCTGGTGGGCGATGCCCTCTACGGCGGCGCGCCGGCCGCCGGGTTGTCGCGCCAGGCGCTGCATGCATTCAGGCTGGCCTTCGTGCATCCCGTCACGCAGGCTGCGCTGGAGTTCCGCTCGCCGTTGCCGCAAGACCTCGTCCGGGCTTTGCATGCCTGGGGCCTGGATTACAATCGCGCCTGACGGCCCGAGGGCCGCGCCGGTCGCCCGAGACCGGCCTCGCGTTGCATCTGCCGCGTGCCTGCAGCGCCTACTCCTTCCATCCTTCTGAACAAGCGCCCCCAGGCGCCTTTTCCCGGATAACGCGAACCATGAATACGGCGGATGCCAAGCGCATTCTCGAAACCGCCTTGATCTGTTCGAGCCAGCCGTTGCCGGTGCGCGATATGCGCGTGCTGTTCGACGACGAACTGGGTGCGGACACCATCAAGTCGCTGCTGCTCGAACTGCAGGAAGACTGGGCGCAGCGCGGCCTGGAGCTGGTGAGCGTCGGCAGCGGCTGGCGCTTTCAGAGCCGGCCTGAAATGCGCGACCACCTCGATCGCCTGCACCCCGAGAAGCCGCCGCGCTACACGCGTGCTGCGCTCGAGACGCTGGCGATCATCGCCTACCGCCAGCCGGCCACGCGCGGCGATATGGAAGACATCCGCGGCGTGACGATCAATTCGATGATCCTCAAGCAGCTGGAAGACCGCGGCTGGGTCGAGGTCATCGGCCACCGCGAGACGGTCGGCCGCCCGGCGCTCTATGCGACCACGCGGCAGTTCCTCGACGATCTGGGGCTGGCCTCGCTCGATCAACTGCCGCTGATCGAGACGCCGGCACAGCAGGCGGCGCTGGTCGATGCGCTGGAGCAGGCCTCGGGCGAGCAGCAGGGGCTGCCGATCGATGCGGCTGCGGAACCCGAAGCCGCCACCGAGGGCGACGCCGATGCCTCGGGAATGGCGGAGCTGGGGCTTTCCTCCGCCGACGCGCCGGTGCCCGATGCCGAGATTGCGGCTTCGCAGCAAGGCGAAGAAGCCGAACCTGTGACGAACGCAGCCGAAGAGCCTGCCGCCGTCGACATCACGCCCGAAGTTTCCGAGGCGGCAGAAGCCGCCGAGGCGATCGAAGCCATCGAGGCTGCCCAGGCGCAGGTCGCCGAGAACGAGGCAGGCGCCGAATCCGCTGCCGCCGAGCAAGAACAAGAACCCGCGTCGGAATCCGATGCCCCGTCCGAGGACGAGGCCGATCCTCACGCTCCCTCTCCCGGAAAAACCTCATGAGCACAACCGACACCGAAGACGCAGCAATGCTGCCGGTCGAGCCCGAAGTCAAGAAGAAGAAAAGGGCGACCACGGCCAAAAAGGCTGCGGTTGAAGCTGTCGAGGCGGTTGCGCCCCCGGCGCCCGCATCCGAGGCCGTGGCCGAGGCGCCGAAGAAGCCGCGCGCGCCCCGCAAGAAGAAGGTTGTCGAGCAGCCTGCCGTCGAAGGCGAAGCGGTAGCCGCTCCGGCCGTCGAGGCCGCCGCCGAATCCGCTGAGCCGCAAGTTGCGGCGCCGGCCATCGAGCAGGCGCCAGTGGTTGCTGAAGCCGCCCCTGGTGATGTGCCGGCCGAGGCTGCCGTGGTGGCGGCCCAGCCTCCGGCGCCCGAGCGCGCCGGCGACCGCAACGACGAGGTGCGCGACGACGGCGAAGAGGACGAAGAAGACGAGGAAGAGCCCGACGAGGAGGAGGACGACCTCGACCGCGCGCGCCGCGCCGCCGAGCGTGAGCAGCGCAACGCGCCTCCGCCCGAGCCGATCCGGTTCGCGGACGTCATCTCCGGCCAGTTCGACGCCGACGAGGAAAGCCCCGAGGTCCCGCCGCTCAAGCGCGTGCTGCTGCCCGAGGCCGATTCGCCCAAGCTGCACAAGGTGCTGGCGCAGGCGGGCCTGGGTTCGCGGCTCGAAATGGAGCAACTGATCCTCCAGGGACGCATTTCCGTCAACAACGAGCCGGCCCACATCGGCCAGCGCATCCAGTACGGCGACCAGGTCAAGATCAACGGCAAGCCGATCCGCTACCGCATCGCACCGCCGCCGCCGCGCGTCATCGCGTACCACAAGCCCGTGGGCGAGGTGGTCACGCACGACGATCCCCAGAACCGCCCGACCGTGTTCCGCAAGCTCCCGCGCCTGCAGCAGGGCAAGTGGCAGTCGGTGGGGCGTCTCGACCTGAATACCGAAGGCCTGCTGCTGTTCAGCAGCTCCGGCGACCTGGCCAACCAGCTCATGCACCCGCGCTTCGGCCTGGAGCGCGAGTACGCGGTGCGCGTGCTGGGCGCGCTCACCGCCGAAGAGAAGCAGAAGCTGCTCGATGGCGTGCGTCTCGACGACGGCATGGCGCAGTTCGGGGCCATCGAGGACGGTGGGGGCGAAGGTTCCAACTGCTGGTACCGCGTGACCATCTCCGAAGGGCGCAACCGCGAGGTGCGGCGCCTGTTCGAGTCGGTGGGCCATGCGGTCAGCCGGCTGATCCGCATCCGCTACGGCGCCATGGTGCTGCCTCGCGGCCTGAAGCGCGGTGCCTGGATGGAGCTCGACGACCGCGACATCCGCGCGCTGTTCCAGGCTTCGGGTGGCGCGGTGGCGCGTCCGGGCCAGCAGCAGCGCGGTCCGGGGCAAGAGGGTGGCGGCAACGGCCGCGGCGGCCGCAACAAGAAGCGCCGCGGCAATCGCAACGGAGGCGGCGGCCAGGCCGCGCGCGACGGCGGCGGGCGCGAGGCGCCGATCCCGAATCCGCTGGGCGACGGCCGTCCGCCGCGCGGCGAGCGGGGCGGGCGTCCCAACCGCGGCAATGGCGGCAACGGTGGCCAGCCCCAGGGGCAGGGACGCCGCGGCAACGGCGGCCGCCAGGGTGGCGATCGCCAGCAGGGCGCCGCCAACCAGCCCGATCCGATGAAGACCTCGCTGGGCTACATCGGCGCAGACAGTTTTTCGCGCCAGCGCAAGGAGCAGCGCGGAGGCCAGCGCCGCGGCGGCGGCGGAGGCGGTGGTGGCGGCTTCGGAGGCCAGGGCGGCGGACGCCGCCGCGGGCGCTGAAAGGCTGCCGTCGCATCGCGGCCTTTCGCGGGGTTTTCACCAATCCGCAAGGCCGCGCCGGTTAAAATCAGAGGCTTTGTCGACAAGTGACGAAACAAACTCGTTGCAGTTGTGACAAAACAATTCAAAATCAAAGCTCCAGGAAGCATTTCAATGGCTATCGAACGTACCCTTTCCATCATCAAGCCCGACGCAGTTGCCAAGAACGTCATCGGCAAGATCGTTTCCCGTTTTGAAGCTGCCGGCCTCAAGATCGTTGCCGCCAAGCTGGTGCACCTGTCGCGCAACGAAGCCGAACAGTTCTACGCCGTGCACAAGGAGCGTCCCTTCTTCAAGGACCTCGTCGAGTTCATGATCTCCGGCCCCGTGTTCGTGCAAGTGCTCGAAGGCGAGAACGCCATCGCCAAGAACCGTGACCTGATGGGCGCCACGGACCCCAAGAAGGCAGCCGCCGGCACCATCCGCGCCGACTTCGCCGACAGCATCGACGCCAACGCCGTTCACGGTTCGGACGCTCCCGAAACCGCCGCGAACGAAGTCGCCTTCTTCTTCGCTGGCCTCAACGTCTACGCACGCTGAAGCCGGATCTCGCCTGATTCCATGACCACGGCCAACCTGCTCGATTTCGATCTCGAGGGGTTGGCTGCGTTCTGCGAAAAACTCGGCGAGAAGAAATTCCGCGCCACGCAGCTTTACCGCTGGATCCACCAGCGTGGCGCCAGCGACTTCACCCAGATGACCGATCTGGCGAAGTCGCTTCGCGAGAAGCTCGCGACCACCGCTCGCGTCGAGGCCCTGCCGGTCATCACGCAGCACGAATCCAAGGACGGCACGATCAAGTGGCTGTTCGACGTCGGTGACGGCAATGCCGTCGAAGCCGTATTCATTCCCGAGGACGACCGCGGCACTCTTTGCGTGTCGTCCCAGGCCGGCTGTGCGGTTGGTTGCCGCTTTTGCTCGACGGGGCATCAGGGCTTCAGCCGCAACCTGGGCACGGGCGAAATCGTCGCCCAGCTCTGGTTTGCCGAACACTTCCTGCGCAAGCACCTGAAGCGCGACGAACGCGTCATCTCCAACGTGGTGATGATGGGCATGGGCGAGCCGCTGCAGAACTACTCGGCGCTGGTGCCTGCATTGCGCACCATGCTCGACGACAACGCCTACGGGCTGTCGCGCCGCCGCGTGACGGTGTCGACCTCCGGCGTGGTGCCGATGATCGACCGCCTGGGCGCCGATTGCCCCGTGGCGCTCGCCGTTTCGCTGCACGCGCCCAACGATCCGCTGCGCGACGACCTGGTGCCGCTGAATCGCAAGTACCCGATCGACGAGCTCATCGAGGCCTGCAAGCGCTATCTGGCCCATGCGCCGCGCGACTTCATCACCTTCGAGTACTGCATGCTCGACGGAGTGAACGACCAGCCCGAACATGCGCGCCAACTGGTCGACCTGGTCCGCAAGCACGGCATCTCGTGCAAGTTCAACCTCATTCCGTTCAACCCGTTTCCGGCCTCGGGCCTGCTGCGCTCGCCGCAGCCGCGCGTGCTGGCGTTCGCCCGGACGCTCAGCGAGGCCGGCCTCGTGACCACCGTGCGCAAGACGCGCGGCGACGACATCGATGCCGCCTGCGGCCAGCTCGCCGGCGACGTGAAAGACCGCACCCGGGCGGCCGAGCGCATGGCGCAGCGCCGCGCGGCGGAGCAGCGCCCCGTCGTTTTGCACCCGGTCCGCAAGACCAAGACCGTCTCCCAGGAGCACTGAACCGATGAGCATGGCCATTTCGATGACGACCGCGAACGTGCAGCGGATGCTGACTGTGGGTTTCGCGGGCGTCGCCGTGTCGCTGCTGCTTGGGGGTTGCGTGAGCACGCGCACCACCACCACCAGCCTGGCCGACAGCAGCAATTCGCCCAAGGGCACCGAGATCGTCACCGAGTCCGACGAGTCCAACCGCCAGCGCCGCGCGCGCCTGCGCATGGAGCTGGCCGCCGGCTATTTCGAGCACGGCCAGACCACGGTGGCCCTCGACGAAATCAAGCAGGCGCTGGCCGCCGACCCCAACAACGCCGACGCGTACAACCTGCGCGGCCTCGTCTACATGCGGCTCGACGACGCCGGCCTGGCGGAGGACAGCTTCCGCCGCGCCATCGCGATCAATCCGCGCGACCCGAACACGCGCCACAACTACGGCTGGCTGCTGTGCCAGCAGAACCGCTATGGCGACGCCGCTGCCCAGTTCAACGAGGCCCTGGCGGTGCCGACCTACACCGAGCGCGCCAAGACCCTCATGACCCAGGGCGTGTGCGAGCTCAAGGCCGGCCAGCGGGAAAAGGCCGAGCGCACGCTCATGCAGGCCTACGAGATCGACGCCAGCAATCCGGTCGTCGCTTTCAACCTGGCGTCGGTGCTGGCGCAGCGCGAGGAGTGGTCGCGCGCGCAGTTCTACATCCGCCGCGTCAACAACAGCGCCGCGGCCAGTCCCGAGACGCTCTGGCTCGGCATCAAGATCGAACGCAAGCTGAACAACCGCGAAGCAGTCGCGCAGTTGGGAGGCCAACTGCAACGACGCTTCCCCCAGTCGCGGGAGGCAACAGCGTACGAGCGCGGGAATTTCAATGACTGATCGGGTTTCGGAGTTCGGCACTTCCGCCGCATTGCCACTGGAAACAGGCGATATCGCGAACAAGACGGCCGGCGAGCTGCTTCGCGAGGCGCGCGAGGCCCATGGCCTGCACATCGAGATGGTCGCGGCGGCCCTGAAGGTGCCGCCGCAGAAGCTCATGGCGCTGGAGGCGGACGACATCGCCTCGCTGCCCGATCCGGTCTTCGCCCGTGCGCTGGCCAGCAGCGTCTGCCGCGCCCTGCGCATCGATCCGGCCCCCGTGCTCGCGAAGCTGCCCACCACGCAGAAGGTGTCGCTGGCCGAGACCGACCGCACCCTTCGCTCGAACATCGGCTCGGGTACGCCGCGCTGGGGTGGCAGCAGCCGCTCCAGCGGGCTGCCTTCGCGGCCGCTGCTGATCGTCGTGTTGCTGCTGCTGATCGGCGCGGGTGCGCTGTTCTGGCTGCCGCAGTCGGCTTTCGACCAGCTCAGCGCTTCCGTGGCGCGGCTCACGGCGCGCAGCGAGTCCAGTGCCGAATCGGGTTCTGCCGGCGCGGCGGCTTCGAGCGGCGGTTCGGTGGCCGAGAGCGTGCCTACGCAGGCCGTGGCCCCCAGCGGTCCGGTGGCCGGCGATGCGCCTGCGGCAACCCCTGCTCCAGGTGCGCCTGCGGCTCCTGCTGTGCCCGCCGCTGCCGCGCCGGCTGCTGCGGCACCGGCAGCCACGCCCGTGGCCGCCGCTTCGAGCAGCCAGCCGCTCGTCTTCGTGGCTCGCGAGGAATGCTGGATCACCGTGACCGAAGCCGGCGGCAAGCAGTTGCTGCGCCGCAGCCTGCAGGCCGGCGAAACGGTGGGCCTGTCGGGTACGCTGCCGCTGTCGGTCGTGGTCGGCCGTGCGTCGAGCGTCGACGTGCAGGTCCGCGGCCAGCCCTTTGACCTGAAGCCCTTCACCAAGAGCGGTGGCGTGGCGCGTTTCGAGGTGAAGCCGTGACTTCCGCCAGCAGCAGAGATTGCCTTCCCGTCCCCATCGAGGCCGCGGCTCCCAAGCCGCGCCGTTCGCGCCAGGCCAGCGTGGTCTGGGGCCCGCGCGTGGTCACGGTGGGCGGCGACGCCCCGGTGCGCGTGCAGTCGATGACCAACACCGACACCGTCGATGCCATCGGCACGGCGATCCAGGTGAAGGAACTGGCCCAGGCCGGCTCCGAGATGGTCCGCATCACGGTCAACACGCCCGAGGCCGCCGCGCAGGTGCCCTACATCCGCGAGCAGCTCGACCGCATGGGCATCGACGTGCCGCTGGTGGGTGACTTCCACTACAACGGGCACCGCCTGCTGACCGACTATCCGGCCTGCGCCGAGGCGCTGAGCAAGTACCGCATCAACCCCGGCAACGTGGGCAAGGGCGACAAGAAGGACCGGCAGTTCGGCCAAATGATCGACGCCGCGATGCGCTGGAACAAGCCGGTGCGCATCGGCGTCAACTGGGGCAGCCTCGACCAGGAGCTGCTTGCCAGCCTGATGGACGCCAACAGCCGTCGCACCGAGCCCTGGGACGCCAAGCAGGTCATGTACGAGGCGCTCATCACCTCGGCCATCGAGTCCGCGAAGCTGGCCGAGTCGATGGGCATGGCCGGCAACCAGATCATCCTGTCGTGCAAGGTGAGCGGGGTGCAGGACCTGATTTCGGTCTATCGCGAGCTGGCCCGCCGCTGCGACTATCCGCTGCACCTGGGCCTCACCGAGGCCGGCATGGGCACCAAGGGCACCGTGGCGTCGGCCGCGGCGCTGTCGATCCTGCTGCAGGAAGGCATCGGCGACACGATCCGCGTGTCGCTCACGCCGCAGCCGGGCGAGTCGCGCACGCAGGAGGTGGTGATCGCCTCCGAGATCCTGCAGGCGCTGGGCCTGCGCGTGTTCGTGCCGAGCGTCACCGCCTGCCCGGGCTGCGGCCGCACCACCAGCACCACCTTCCAGGAGCTGGCCAAGCAGATCGACGACTACCTGCGGATGCAGATGCCGGTCTGGCGCAAGAAATATCCGGGCGTGGAGACGCTCAAGGTGGCCGTCATGGGCTGCATCGTCAACGGCCCCGGCGAGAGCAAGCACGCCGACATCGGCATCAGCCTGCCCGGCACCGGCGAGGCACCCGCAGCACCCGTCTTCATCGACGGCGAAAAGGCTCTCACGCTGCGCGGCGACAATATCGCCAACGAGTTCCATCAGCTCGTCGAAAACTACATTGAAAAGCGCTTCGGCCAGCCTCTCGCTGCCGACGTCGCCTGACCGCTTCCTCCTATGCCTGACAAGATAAATGCCGTCAAAGGCATGAACGATATATTGCCGGCGAGCGTGCCGCGCACCGACCGCCTGCCCGATTCGGCACTGTGGTCGTGGTTCGAACAGAAGGTGCGGCAGCTGCTAGCCCGCTATGGCTATCACTACATCGTCACGCCGGTCGTCGAGCCGACCGCGCTGTTCGTGCGCGGTCTGGGCGAAGTCACCGACATCGTCGAGAAGGAGATGTACTCCTTCACCGATTCGATGAACGGCGACAAGCTGACGCTGCGCCCGGAGGCCACGGCCGGCATCGTGCGCGCCATGGTCGAGCACAACGCGCTCTACAACGGCCCGCTGCGCCTGTGGACCATGGGGGCGATGTTCCGCCATGAGCGCCCGCAGAAGGGGCGCTATCGCCAGTTCCACCAGCTGGACGTGGAGGCGCTCGGCTTCCCTGGCCCGGACGTGGATGCCGAGCTCATCCTCATGGTGCGCGCTCTCTGGCGCGAACTCGGTCTCGTCGAGGGCGAGCACGTGCGCCTGGAGATCAATAGCCTGGGCCAGCCGGCAGAACGGCAGGCGCACCGCGAAGCGCTGATCCGCCATTTCGAGGCGCATGCCGACGCGCTGGACGCGGACGCGCAGCGCCGCCTGCACAGCAATCCGCTGCGCATCCTCGACACGAAGAACCCGGCGATGCAGGCCATCGTCGAGGCAGCGCCCCAGCTGATGGATTTCCTCGGTGAGGAGTCGCGCGCGCACTTCGACGCCGTTCGCGCCGTGCTCGACGCAGCGGGCCTGGCCTACCGCGTGAATCCGCGGCTGGTGCGCGGCATGGACTACTACAACCTGACAGTCTTCGAGTGGGTCACCGACCAGCTCGGCTCGCAGGGCACCGTCTGTGGAGGCGGGCGCTACGACGGGCTCATCGGGCAGATGGGCGGCAAGCCAGCACCGGCCGTGGGTTTCGGCCTCGGCATCGAGCGGCTGCTGCTGCTGATCCAGGAGCTGGGCCTGCCGGTGCCGTCCGCAGCGCCTGCGGCCTACGCCATCGTGCCCTCGGCCGCAGTGCTGCCGCAGGTCATGGTTGTGCTCGAGCAACTGCGCGCCGCAGGCGTCAGCGTGCTGCAGCACGCAGGCGGCGGCAACATGAAGGCGCAGTTCAAGAAAGCCGACGCGAGCGGTGCGCGCTACGCGCTGATCTTCGGCGAAGACGAACTCTCGCGCGGCGAGGTCACGGTCAAGCCGCTGCGTGATGCAGGCGGCGCACAGACCGCCCGGTCTCTTTCGGAAGTAGCCGCCTGGGCCGCCACCCTACAATCGCCGGCTCCCAATACCTGACACGCATGGCAACCCATCTCGACCTCGAAGAACAGGAACAGCTCGACCAGCTCAAGCATTTCTGGAATACCTACGGCACCCTGATCACCTCGGTCGTGCTGCTCGTTGCCGGCGCCTTCGTGGCCTGGAACGGCTGGCAATGGTATGGCCGCAACAAGGCGGCGCAGGCCTCGTCGCTCTACGACGAGATCGAGAAGACCGCGCAGGCGGGCGATCCGGCGCGCATCGCGCTCGTGCTCGACGACATGAAGAAGCGCTTCTCGGGCACCACCTACGCGCAGCAGGCGGGCCTGCTGGTCGCCAAGACCCTGTACGAGAAGGGCAACGCCGCTGGCTCGCGTGCCGAGCTCGAATGGGTGGCGCAGAACGCCATCGACCCCGGCTACAAGGCCGTCGCCCGGCTGCGGCTGGCGGCCGAGCTGCTCGACGGCAAGTCCTACGACGACGCGCTCAAGCAGCTCGACGGCAGCGTGCCCAAGGAATTCGAACCGCTGGTGGCCGACCGCAAGGGTGACATCTACCTGGCGCAGGGCAAGCGCGCCGAGGCGCAGGCCGAATACCGCAAGGCCTGGACCGGCCTGGGCCCCACGTCCGACTACCGCCGCCTGGTGGAGATCAAGCTCAATGCGGTCGGCGTCGATCCCAAGAGCCTTGCCCCCGTGATCACCGTCACTCCCGCAGCCCCCAAGACTCCCTGACCGCATCATGAATTTCAAGCGCCTCATGCCTGGATCCACCGCCCTGCGCGCGGGATCAGCTCTCGTTCTGGTAGCGCTCCTGGCGGCCTGCTCGGGCTCGTCCAAGCCCAAGCCGGATCCGCTGCCCGCCAATCCGGCCCTGATGGGTGTGCGCCAGGCGTGGACGGTGCGCATTCCGGAAGTGCAGTTCCCGCTGACCACCGACGTGAGCGGCGACACGATCACCGTGGCCGGCAGCGACGGCACCGTGGTCGCGATCGATGCGCGCGCTGGTCGCGAGATCTGGCGTGGCAAGGCCGGCGCTGGGCTGGCAGCCGGCGTCGGCAGCGACGGGCAGGTGGCGGCGGTCGTCACCACCGACAACGAACTGGTCGCCCTCGAGAACGGCAAGGTGCTGTGGAAGCAGAAGCTTTCGGCCCAGGCCTTCACTGCACCGCTGGTGGCGGGTCGCCGCGTGTTCGTGCAGACCGCCGACCGCAGCGTCAGCGCCTGGGACGGCCAGAGCGGCCGCCGCCTGTGGATCCAGCAGCGCGCTGGCGAGAACCTCGTGCTGCGCAAGTCGGGCGTGCTCCTCGCCGTGGGCGATACGCTGGTGGCCGGCATCGGCGGCCGTCTGGTGGGCATCAACCCCGCCAACGGTACCTCGCGCTGGGAATCGCCCATCGCGGCACCGCGCGGCACCAACGACGTCGAACGCCTGGTCGACCTGACCGGCAGCGTGAGCCGCTTCGGCGACACGATCTGCGCGCGTGCCTACTACGCCAGCGTCGGCTGCGTCGACACCCTGCGCGGTTCGCTTGTCTGGAGCAAGCCCGCCTCGGGCGCAGACGGCGTCAGCGGCAACGAGAGCTTCATCTACGGCACCGAGTCCGACGGCAGCGTCGTGGCCTGGCGCCGTGCTGATGGCGAGCGCGCCTGGCAGATGTCCCGCCTCAAGAACCGCGTCCTGACCTCGCCGCTGGCCGTGGGCCGTTCGCTCATCATGGGCGAGGACACCGGTACGCTGCACTTCGTGTCGCGCGAAGACGGTGCGCTGCTCAATCGCATCACGCCTGATGGCTCTGCCATCACCGTGGCACCGGTGCTCGCAGGCAACACGGTGGTCGTGGTGACCGCCAAGGGTGGCGTGTTTGGCTACCGCCCCGAGTAATTTCCTTTTCTCCGTTCTTTTCTCTTTCCAAGGCCCGACCATGAAAACCGCGCCCTCGAAAGGCCGGCCATGAAGCCGGTCGTGGCCCTGGTCGGGCGGCCGAATGTCGGCAAGTCGACCCTCTTCAACAGGCTGACGCAGACGCGCGACGCCATCGTGGCCGACTTCGCGGGCCTCACGCGCGACCGCCACTACGGCAACGGCCGCCTGGGCAAGCGCGAGTTCATCGTCATCGACACCGGCGGCTTCGAGCCCGATGCCGGCAGCGGCATCTACAAGGAAATGGCCAAGCAGACGCGGCAGGCCGTCGCCGAGGCCGACGTCGTGATCTTCGTGGTGGACGCACGCGAGGGGCTCTCTGCGCAGGACCACGACATCGCCAACGAACTGCGTCGCATCGGCAAGCCCTGCGTGCTGGTGGCCAACAAGGCCGAAGGCATGCACGATGGCACCAAGCTGGTGGACTTCTACGAGCTGGGGCTGGGCGAGGTGCACGGCGTGTCCGCCGCGCACGGGCAGGGCATCCGGGGCCTGGTCGAGCTGGCGCTGGAGCCGCTGAACCTTCCCGATCCCGACGACGAGGAGGAAGAGGACGAGGTCAACAAGCCGATCAAGCTCGCCGTGGCCGGCCGTCCGAACGTCGGCAAGTCGACCCTGATCAACACCTGGCTGGGCGAAGAGCGCCTCGTGGCCTTCGACATGCCAGGCACCACACGTGATGCCATCTCCGTGCCTTTCGAGCGCAATGGCCAGCGCTTCGAGCTGATCGATACCGCCGGCCTGCGCCGCAAGGGCAGGGTGTTCGAGGCGATCGAGAAGTTCTCGGTGGTCAAGACGCTGCAGGCCATCGAGTCGGCCAACGTGGTGCTGCTGCTGCTCGACGCCACGCAGGGCGTGACCGACCAGGATGCGCACATCGCGGGCTACATCCTCGAGAGCGGTCGCGCGGTGGTGATCGCGATCAACAAGTGGGACGCGGTCGACAGCTACCAGCGCGAGCAGATCCAGAGGCAGATCGAGACCCGGCTTGCGTTCCTGAAGTTCGCGGCGCTGCATTTCATCTCGGCCATCAAGCGCCAGGGGTTGGGCCCCGTGTGGCAGGCCATCGCGCAGGCCCACAAGTCGGCCACGCGCAAGATGTCCACGCCGGTGCTGACCCGGTTGCTGCTCGAGGCGGTGCAGTTCCAGGCGCCCAAGAGAAGCGGCATGTTCCGTCCCAAGCTGCGCTACGCGCACCAGGGCGGCATGAATCCGCCGGTGATCGTGATCCACGGGAATTCGCTCGAACATGTGACGGATGCTTACAAGCGCTTTCTCGAAGGGCGCTTCCGCAAGGAGTTCGATCTCGTGGGTACCCCCTTGCGCATCGAGTTCAAGAGCTCCCACAATCCCTTCGTCGACAAGGACGACTGACAGAATTTGGCGGCGGATGGCCGCCGTTGAGTCCCGGCCAGGGTTGAAGTTCCGGCTTTTGAGAGACGTTATTTTTCAAAGGCTTTTGAGCGCGATTGCTGCGGCGCGGAAACCCTGTGTTAAGGTCTTCTCCTCCAACAACTACTCTTGAACACGGAGAATATCGTGAGCAATAAAGGGCAACTTCTACAAGACCCGTTTCTGAACACCTTGCGTCGCGAGCATGTGCCGGTCTCCATTTACCTGGTGAACGGTATCAAGCTGCAAGGCCAGATCGAGTCTTTCGACCAGTACGTCGTGTTGCTTCGCAACACGGTGACGCAGATGGTCTACAAGCACGCCATTTCCACCATCGTGCCAGGCCGTGCCGTCAACTTCTCGGCTACCGAGAACGACGACAACGCCGCCTGATCGCGCGGAGCGCGGCGGCAACCCCGCCGCGCTTTTTCCCTATTTCTGATCCCGCTTGTCTGAACTGATTCCCCGCCAGGAAGGCGCCGCCGTTCTCGTCGGCGTCGATTTCGGGCTGCCCCATTTCGACAGCGAACTAGAGGAACTCGGCCTGCTCGCGCAGACCGCGGGCCTGACGCCCGTCGCCCGCCTCGCGTGCAAGCGCAAGGCGCCCGATGCGGCATTGTTCGTCGGAAGCGGCAAGGCCGAAGAAATCAAGGAGCTGGCTGCCCTTCATCGGGCGAGCGAGGTCATCTTCGACCAGGCCCTGAGCCCCGCGCAGCAGCGCAACCTCGAGCGCCAGCTCGACGTGGCGGTCTACGACCGCACCTTTCTCATCCTCGAAATCTTCGCCCAGCGCGCGCGTTCGCACGAAGGCAAGCTGCAGGTGGAGCTTGCCCGCCTGCAGTACCTCAGTACGCGGCTGGTGCGCCGGTGGTCGCACCTGGAGCGCCAGACCGGTGGCGCGGGCGTGCGCGGCGGCCCGGGCGAGAAGCAGATCGAGCTCGACCGCCGGATGATCAGCGAGTCGATCAAGCGCACGCGAGAGCGCCTCGCCAAGGTGCAGAAGCAGCGCGGCACGCAGCGGCGCCAGCGCGAGCGCCGCGACACCTTCAACATCTCGCTGGTGGGTTACACCAACGCGGGCAAGTCGTCGCTCTTCAACGCGCTGGTCAAGGCGCGCGCCTATGCGGCCGACCAACTGTTCGCCACCCTCGACACCACCACGCGCCACCTCTACCTGGGCGATGCGCGCAGGCAGGTGTCGATTTCCGACACGGTGGGCTTCATCCGCGACCTGCCGCACGGGCTGGTCGATGCCTTCAAGGCCACGCTGCAGGAGGCGGTCGATGCCGACTTGCTGCTGCACGTGATCGATGCCTCCAATCCGCACTACCCCGAGCAGATGGCCGAGGTGCAGTCGGTCCTGCAGGAGATCGGCGCGGACGCCGTGCCGCAGCTGCTGGTCTTCAACAAGCTCGACGCCCTTGAAAGCACGCAGCATCCGCTGCATCTGCAGGACGAGATGGAAATCGACGGCGTCCAGGTTCCGCGCATCTTCCTCAGCGCCAGGACGGGTGAGGGCGTGCCGCTGCTGCGTGCCGAGCTCGCCCGGCAATCGGGCTGCGCAACCGATACGATGACCCCTGCGGCGGACGCTGAATTGCACGACGCCACCGACGGATTGGGCACAATCCCGCCACTGACAAGAGAACGAAGCGAATGAATTCAAAGCCAGCGCGGAGAGGGTTTCTGGGCATGTTCAACCTGAACGACGGCCGATGGGGTCGCGGCGACGAGCCGTCCTCCTCCAGCGGCGACCGCCCGGCCGGAAACCGGCCCCCCGATGCCAATCCCCCCGGCGGCCCCACGCCCCCGCCACAAGGCAGCAATAGCGGCAGCAACAACGGCAACGACAACCGTCCCCGCGGCCAGGGACCCAACCAGGGCCCGCCCGACCTCGATGAACTCTGGCGCGACCTCAACCGCAAGCTCGGCGGCTTCTTCGGCGGCAAGGGCGGCGGCAACCGCCCCAACGGCGGCGGCGGTGGCAACGGCTACAAGCCCGACATGAAGAACGCCGGCTTCGGCATCGGCCTGGTCGCGGCGGTGGCGGTGCTGATCTGGCTCGGCACCGGCTTCTTCATCGTGAACGAAGGCCAGCAGGCCGTCATCACCCAGTTCGGCAAATACAAGAGCACCGTGGGCGCGGGCTTCAACTGGCGCCTGCCATATCCCATCCAGCGCCACGAAGTCGTGGTGACCACGCAGATCCGCTCCGCCGACGTCGGCCGCGACGCCATCGTGCGCTCCACCGGCCTGCGCGAGTCGGCCATGCTGACCGAGGACGAGAACATCGTCGAGATCAAGTTCGCCGTGCAGTACCGCCTGAGCGATCCGCGCGCCTGGCTCTACGAGAGCAAGTCGCCCGCCGACACCGTCGTGCAGGTGGCCGAGACCTCCGTGCGCGAGGTGGTCGGCAAGATGAAGATGGATGCGGCGCTCGCCGAGGAGCGCGACCAGATCGCGCCGCGCGTGCGTACGCTGATGCAGACCATCCTCGACCGCTACAAGATCGGCGTCGAGGTCGTGGGCATCAACCTGCAGCAGGGCGGCGTGCGCCCGCCCGAGCAGGTGCAGGCCGCGTTCGACGACGTGCTCAAGGCCGGCCAGGAGCGCGAGCGCACCAAGAACGATGCACAGGCCTACGCCAACAACGTGGTGCCGCTGGCCACCGGTACGGCCTCGCGCCTGAAGGAGGAGTCCGAGGCCTACAAGGCGCGGATCGTGGCGCAGGCTCAGGGTGATGCGGGCCGCTTCAGCGCGGTGCTGTCTGAATACCAAAAGGCCCCCCAGGTGACGCGCGACCGCATGTACACCGACGCCATGCAGCAGATCTACGCCAGCACGACCAAGGTGCTGGTCGACAGCAAGCAGGGTTCGAACCTGCTGTACCTGCCGCTCGACAAGCTCATGCAGATGAGCGGCGGCAACGCTGCCACGCCAGTCGATGCGGCCAGCCCCAGCGTTGCCGGCACGGCGCCGGCACAGTCCTCGGTCATCCCGGTGGCCCCCACCACCAGCGACGTGCGCGGCCGCGACGGCCGCTCGCGTGACCGTGACGTGCGTTGAGAAAGGCCCGCAATAACATGAACAGAATCGGATTCATCGCCACCTCGATCCTCGTGCTGCTCGTCCTGGCAAGCTCGATGCTCTTCGTGGTCGACCAGCGCCAGTTCGGCGTGGTCTACGCACTCGGCCAGATCAAGCAGGTCATCACCGAGCCCGGCCTCAACTTCAAGCTGCCGCCGCCGTTCCAGAACGTGTCGTACATCGACAAGCGCCTGCTGACGCTCTCCAGCGTGGACACCGAGCCCATGCTCACGGCTGAGAAGCAGCGCGTGGTGATCGACTGGTACGTGCGCTGGCGCATCAGCGACCCGCAGGCCTACATCCGCAATGTCGGCCTCGACGAGAACGCTGGCGCGATGCAGCTCAACCGCGTGGTTCGCAACGCGTTCCAGGAAAACATCAACAAGCGCACCGTGCGCGACCTGATCTCGGTGCGCCGCGAGGCCCTGATGGCGGACGTGCAGCGCGAGGTGCTGTCGGTGGTGAAGGGCAGCAAGCCCTGGGGCGTGGACGTTGTCGACGTGCGCATCACCCGAGTCGACTACGTGGAAGCCATCACCGAGTCGGTCTACCGCCGCATGGAAGCCGAACGCAAGCGCGTGGCCAACGAGCTGCGTTCCACCGGCACGGCCGAGGGCGAGAAGATCCGCGCCGATGCCGACCGCCAGCGCGAGGTGATCGTGGCGAATGCATACCGCGACGCCCAGAAGATCAAGGGCGAGGGCGATGCCCAGGCTGCTGCCGCCTACAGCGAGGCCTTCGGGCGCGACCCCCAGTTCGCGCAGTTCTATCGCAGCCTCGAGGCCTACAAGCAGAGCTTCAACAAGAAGAGCGATGTGATGGTGCTCGACCCGTCGTCGGACTTCTTCCGCGCCATGCAGGGCTCGGGCTCGAACACCGCCGCACCTCGCCGTTGACCACGCCAGGCCTCAGCCGTCCTCAGGAGCCGTGAGCGCCGATACTTTCTGGAGCGCGCTGGCGCTCGTCCTGGTGATCGAGGGCATCCTGCCTTTCGTGTCGCCGGGAGGGTGGCGGCGCGGCTTCGGCCAGCTCATGCAGCTGCGCGACGGCCAGCTGCGCTTCTTCGGGCTCTGCAGCATCCTTCTGGGGCTGGTCCTGCTCTGGATCCTGGCCTGATTCGGCCCGCCGATCGACGCCTGCGCCGGGCCGGTTGCCCGGTGCCGGTAGAATCCCGTTTTAATCACGCCCCCGATCCCCATGTCCGCCTGGGTCCTCCCGGATCACATTGCCGATGTGCTGCCCTCCGAGGCCCGCCACATCGAAGAACTTCGACGTCAGCTGCTCGACACCGCCCGTGGCTACGGCTACGAGCTGGTGATGCCGCCGCTGCTTGAGCATCTCGAGTCGCTGCTCTCCGGCACCGGCGAGGCGCTCGACCTCCAGACTTTCAAGCTAGTCGACCAGCTTTCCGGCCGCAGCATGGGCCTTCGCGCCGACACCACCCCCCAGGTGGCGCGCATCGATGCCCACCTGCTGAACCGCGACGGCGTGGCCCGCCTGTGCTACTGCGGCCCGGTGCTCCACACCCGCCCGGACCGCCCGCACGCGACCCGTGAGCCCCTGCAGTTCGGCGCCGAGATCTACGGCCACGCGGGCCTCGAGGCCGACACCGAAACCCTGCTGCTGGCGCTCGACTGCCTCGATGCCGCCGGCCTGCGCGAGGGCGTGATTGTCGACCTGGCCGATGCCCGCATCGTGCGTGCGCTGTTCGCCGGCGTGCCGGTCGACGGTGCCACCCTGGCGCAGGTGCATGCGGCGCTGGCGGCCAAGGACGCCAGCGAGCTCGAATCCCTCACCAGGAATTTCCCCGCCGCCTCGCGCGACGGCCTGCGCGCGCTCATCCAGCTCTATGGCGACGAGGCGGTGCTCGACGAGGCAGCCAAGGCCCTGAAGGGCACTCCCGCGGTCGGCACCGCGCTGGCCGACCTCAAGCAGCTCGCTGCGGGCCTGCAGGGCGTGCCCGGACGCCAGATCAGCTTCGACCTGGCCGACCTGCGCGGCTATGCGTACTACAGCGGCATGCGCTTCGGCATCTACGTGCCAGGCGCGGCCGATTCGCTGGTACGCGGCGGCCGCTATGACGAGGTGGGGGCCGTGTTCGGCCGCAACCGCCCGGCCGTCGGCTTCAGCCTCGACGTGCGCGAGCTGGTCGGCGTGCTGCCGGCCCGTCCGCTGCGCGCCGCCATCCGCGCGCCCTGGAGCGACGCGGCCGGCCTGCGTCAGGCCATTGCCCAATTGCGCAAGGCCGGCGAAACGGTAGTCTGCGTGCTGCCGGGCCATGGCAGCGAAATCGATGAATTCCACTGCGACCGCGAGCTCGTCGAGCAGGCCGGCCAGTGGAGTGTCCGAGCGATCTGATTTTTTGAAGTAATGGAACGAGCATGAGCGTAACCACCGGAAGAAACGTGGTCGTCGTCGGCACCCAGTGGGGCGACGAAGGCAAGGGCAAGCTGGTCGACTGGCTGACGGAGAGCGCCCAGGGCGTGGTCCGTTTCCAGGGCGGCCACAACGCGGGCCACACGCTGGTCATCAACGGGGTGAAGACCGCCTTGCACCTGATTCCGAGCGGCATCATGCGCCCCGGCGTCAAGTGCTACATCGGCAACGGCGTGGTGCTGTCGGCCGCCAAGCTGTTCGAGGAGATCGAAGGGCTGGAGAAGGCCGGCGTCGAAGTGCGTTCGCGCCTGCGCATCAGCGAGGCCTGCCCCCTGATCCTGCCGTTCCACGCCGCGCTGGACATCGCGCGCGAGGCCTACCGCGAGAAGGGCGGCATCGAGAAGATCGGCACCACCGGTCGCGGCATCGGCCCGGCCTATGAAGACAAGATCGCCCGCCGCGCGCTGCGCGTGCAGGACCTGAAGCATCCCGAGCGCTTCGCCGCCAAGCTGCGCGTGCTGCTCGAGCTGCACAACCATGTGCTGACCCAGGTGCTGGGCGCGCCTGCCATCGACTTCGACCAGGTCTTCGACGAGGCGATGAAGCACGCCGAGCTGCTCAAGCCCATGATGGCTGACGTCTCGCGCGAACTGAACGACGCCAACCGCAACGGCGCCAACCTGCTGTTCGAAGGCGCGCAGGGCACGCTGCTGGACGTGGACCACGGCACCTATCCGTACGTCACCTCCAGCAACTGCGTGGCCGGCAATGCCGCTGCCGGTTCGGGCGTGGGCCCTGGCATGCTGCACTACATCCTGGGCATCACCAAGGCCTACTGCACCCGCGTGGGCGGCGGTCCGTTTCCGACCGAGCTCGACTGGGCGACGCCCGGCACGCCCGGCTACCACATGAGCACCGTGGGCGCCGAGAAGGGCGTGACCACCGGCCGCAGCCGCCGCTGCGGCTGGTTCGACGCGGCCCTGCTCAAGCGCTCGGCGCAGGTCAACGGCCTGTCGGGCCTGTGCATCACCAAGCTCGACGTGCTGGACGGCCTCGAGAAGCTCGAGCTGTGCACCGGCTACGAACTCGATGGCGAGACTACCGACATCCTGCCCATGGGCGCCGACGAGATCGAGCGCTGCACGCCGATCTACGAAACGCTGGAAGGCTGGAGCGAAAGCACCGTCGGCGTCACGCAATACGACAAGCTGCCGATCAACGCGCGCCTCTACCTGCAGCGCATCGAACAGGTCACCGGCGTGCCGATCCACATGGTGTCGACCAGCCCCGACCGCGACCACACGATCATGATGCGCCACCCCTACCTGGCCGACTGATCGATCAGGCCAACCTCCCAGGCTTGCCCGCTTCGTGCGGCCGCCAAACCCCTTGCAGGGGGCAACACCAGCGGCCCGGCAAGGCCGGTTCCGCGGTGTTCCCAAAGAAGAGACATTGAAGGAAGACCCACGCTATGTTGACTGAAGACGGCAAGCATCTCTACGTCAGCTACGACGAGTACCACAACCTGATCGAGAAGCTCGCGATCAAGGTGCACCAGTCGGGCTGGCAGTTCGACACCATCCTGTGCCTGGCGCGCGGCGGAATGCGCCCCGGCGACGTGCTCTCGCGCATCTTCGACAAGCCGCTGGCGATCATGTCGACGAGCTCGTACCGCGCCGATGCCGGCACGGTACAGGGCCATCTCGACATCGCCCGCTACATCACCACGCCCAAGGGCGAGATCGCAGGCAAGGTGCTGCTGGTCGACGACCTGGCCGACTCCGGCCACACGCTGCACGCGGTGATGGACATGCTGCGCAACAACTACAAGCCGATCACAGAGCTGCGCAGCGCGGTGATCTGGACCAAGGCACTGTCGACCTTCACGCCCGACTACTCGGTCGAGTACCTGCCGACCAACCCCTGGATCCATCAGCCCTTCGAGGGCTACGACTCGCTCGGCGCCGAGAAGCTGATCGAGAAGTGGTCGGTCTGATCCGACCCTGCCGGCGCCCGGTCACCCGGCGTCGGTGAACATGGCGGTGTAGCGCCGCTGCATCTCCTGCGGCGTCAGCTTCTCGATGCTGTGCCCCACGTTCCAGCGATGGCCGAAGGGGTCGCGAAAGACGCCGGAGCGTTCCCCATAGAACTGGTCCTGCGGCGCCATGTCGAGCGTGGCGCCCGCCTCGATGGCCCGTGCCACGACGGCGTCTGCGTCGTCCACATGCAGGTGCAGCGTGACGGCCGTGCCGCCCAGCGTACGGGCGCTGTGGATGTTGCACTCGGCGAACTCGTCGGAAATCATCAGGATCGCGCCGTTGTGGAAGTCCAGTTCCGCGTGGCCGATGCGCCCGCTCGGCTCGGTGAGCCGGAAGATCTCCTTCACCTCGAAGACCTTGCAGTAGAAATCGATGGCTGCGCCTGCATCGTGGACGCAGAGGTACGGAAACAGTTCGTGGATTGCCATGGCCTGCGTGTTCCTGCGGTTGAGTGGAGTGGGCGCGATTCTGGTGTTCGTCGCGCGTGCCGTCTTGGACAAATTTGACCTGCCGCCACCCGGGGCTCAGTCTTTTGCCTCGATGCGCACGTGCCTCGGGGAAGCCGGCGCCGCACGCCGATAGGTCTGCGGCGACATGCCCGCGATGGCGCGGAAGTCGCGATTGAGATGCGCCTGGTCGGTGTAGCCGGCTTCCAGCGCCAGCTCGACCCAGGGTCGCTCGGAAGCGATCGCGAACTGCCAGAGCAGGCGATCGAAGCGCAGCATGCGCGCGTACTGCTTGGGCGCCAGCCCGGTCATGCCGCGAAAGAGCGCGATGAAGCGCCTGTGGCTGTAGCCGCTCTGTTTCACCAGCCGGCCGATGGCGATTGCCTGCCCGTCGTCGTCCGTGGCGCTCGCGCCGGACATCCGGGCCAGTGCCTGCGCCACCGCAGGATGCATTCCGTGCGCTGCGGAAGAGGCAAGGCGCGCTTCGAGCAGCGCGGCGACGATGTCGAGCTGACGCGGCAGCGAATCGGCCGCCTGCAGCCGCTCGAGCGCGAAGCCCGCGTCCGCGCCCCAGAGCGCCTCGAGCGGGGTGTGCCGCTCGGCCAGCGCGTCTTCCGGCGCTCCAAGCAGTGCCATGGCCGCGCCTGGCTGCAGCATGACGCCGACCGAGCGCGTCGCCACCGAGACGTCTCGCACGTAGAAGACCGAGCGGGTTCCGCCCACCATCGCGTGGCCCACCGTGAAGCCGAGCGAATCGGCATCGCCGCGAAAGAGGCGCAGGGAGGGCCCCGAGAGCCGGAAGACCAGGTGCATGCCGCCGGTGGGCAGCACGTGCTCCCGCGCGCCCGGTCGCTCCGCTGGCGCGCCGTCGGGCGATGAGGCCCACATCAGCCGCACGAAGGGCCGCAGGCGGGGAGGAGGAACGCGCGTCAGCTGCACTGTCTCGGGGCTTCCTTGATGAAGGGCGGAACGGGGCACCGGCCGATCCGCCCATTGTGCGACCGAAGCTTCGCGCAAGGGCCGCCGGAGGCCACCCAATAGGTCCCGGAAAGCCTCCAAGGCCGCTCGCGCTAGCATGCACCCATGAGCAAGCCTTCCACGAACCTGATCCATCACCCCTACGTCCCGCCCGCCACCTTCTCCGCGCCGCAGCCCGGCGTGTTCAAGGCATCGACCGTGTTCTTCGCCGACGTGGCCGCCATGCGCGCGCGCGACTGGCGCACCAAGGCCGGCTACACCTACGGCCTGCACGGCACGCCCACCACTTTCACCCTGGAAGAGCGACTGGCCACGCTCGAGGGCGGCACCGAATGCCTGCTCGTGCCCAGCGGGCTGGCCGCCATCTCCCTGGTCTCCTTCGCCTTTCTCAAGACCGGCGACGAGGTGCTGATCCCCGACAACGCCTACGGCCCGAACAAGGCGCTGGCCACCGGCGAGCTGGCCAACTTCGGCATCACACACCGCCTCTACGATGCGATGAACCCGGCCGACCTCGCCGCCAAGCTCTCCGATCGCACGCGGCTGGTGTGGCTGGAAGCGGCCGGCTCGGTCACCATGGAGTTCCCTGACCTGCCAGCGCTGGCGAGCATCTGCCGCTCGCGCGGCGTGCTGACCGCCCTCGACAACACCTGGGGCGCAGGCCTGGCTTTCGCACCCTTCGATTTCAACGGCAGCGGGCAGGGCGTCGACATCTCGGTGCACGCGCTCACCAAGTACCCCAGCGGCGGCGGCGACGTGCTCATGGGCAGCGTGACCACGCGCGACGAGCGCCTGCACCGCGCGCTCAAGCTCACGCACATGCGCATGGGCTTCGGCATCGGCGTGGGCGACGTAGAGACGCTGCTGCGCTCGCTGCCCAGCATCGCGCTGCGCTACGCGGCCCACGACCGCGCGGCGCGCGAGCTGGCCGGCTGGCTCAACGGCTGCGAGGAGATCGCGCAGGTGCTGCATCCTGCGTTCGAGGATTCGCCCGGCCATGCCCACTGGCGCGCGCTGTGCGGCGAAACCAACCTGGCTGCCGGCCTGTTCTCGGTGGTGTTCGACGAGCGCTTCAGCACCGAGCAGGTCGACCGCTTCTGCGACGGCCTGCAGCTCTTTCGCCTCGGCTATTCGTGGGGCGGGCCGATCAGCCTCGTCGTGCCCTACGACATCGGCCTGATGCGCGACGCGAGCGTGGCGCGCTGGCCCTACAAGGGTACGCTCGTGCGTTTTTCCATCGGCCTGGAGGACGTGGAAGACCTGCGCGCCGATCTTCGGCAGGCGCTGGCGCGGATGTAAGAAATCGCATCGCGCAGCCGGCGTCCTGTTGCCTCGATCGCGTCATGGGGTACCTCCTTGAGACTGCACCTTTATCGCTTACAGTAGGACACGGCAGTCAACCCGACCGCCTCGCCTCAAGGAGAAGCAGTGGCAACACCCAACTACGGCTACGAAAAGCGACAGAAGGAGCTGGCCAAGAAGAAGAAGAAGGAAGAAAAGCTTCGCGAGAAGGCGAACCGCAAGCTCAATCCCAGCAGCGAAGGGCTTGCGCCCGGAGATCCCGAAACCGACGTTGCCTCGCTCGAGCGCGATCCGCCCACGGTGCCGGACCTGCCCACCAAGAACGGCTGATCCACCCAGCTCGCCGATCCATCAAAAAAGCCGCCGCAGGCAATCGCCCGCGGCGGCTTTTTCATTGCTTGGGCAACATCTTGCGCAGCTCGGCCCAGACGTTGTCGAGCAGCTGGGGCTGCGCAGCCGCCGTCGGGTGGATGCGGTCGGCCTGGAACAGCGAGAGCGCATCGGGCGCGTCGGCCACGCCCTTGAGCAGGAAGGGCACGAGCGCCGACTTGGTCGCTGTGGCCACCTTGGAGAACACCGCCTCGAAGCGCCGCGTGTAGTCGGCCCCGTAGTTGGGCGGCACCTGGATGCCGACGATCAGCACCTTCGCGCCCGCGGCCTGGGCGGCCTTGGTGATCTGCATCAGGTTGCTCTCGGTGTCGGAAATCGGCAGCCCGCGCAGCGCGTCGTTGGCACCGAGTTCGAGCACCACCAGGCTGGGCTTGTGCTGCGCGAGCAGCGGCGCGAAGCGGGCGCGGCCGCCGGAGCTGGTGTCGCCGCTGATGCTGGCGTTGACCACGGTTGCAGAAATCTTCTGCTGCGCAAGCCTTTTCTCGAGCAAGGGTACCCAGCCTTCGCCGCGCTTGAGGCCGTACTCTGCGCTCAGCGAATCGCCGAGCACCAGGATCACCGGCTTGCCCGAGGCAGCCGTGGAAGACGAGGCCTGGGCCCGCGCCGCCGTCGTCCATATCCCCGCGCTGCCGAGCGCGGTGGTGGTCAAGATAAAGTCACGTCGATTCAAAACCAGAGCCTTTCCATGTCCCAACCCCCGTCTGATGCCATTGTCGCCGTCGAGCATGTGTTCAAGTCCGTCACCGATTCGGCAGGCACGCTGGACATTCTGCAGGACATCGATTTCACCCTCGGCGCGCGGGAAACCGCCGCCATCGTCGGCGCCTCCGGCTCGGGCAAGAGCACGCTGCTGTCGATCATCGCCGGGCTGGATACGCCCACGCGCGGCACCGTGAAGCTCGCGGGGCAGGACATCTTCGCCATCGACGAGGACGAGCGCGCCGCCGTCCGTGCGCAGCGCGTGGGCTTCGTGTTCCAGAGCTTCCAGCTGCTCGGCAACCTGAGTGCTCTCGAGAACGTGATGCTCCCGCTGGAGCTGGCCAACCGCAAGGACGCCCGCAAGGCCGCCACCGAGATGCTCGGCCGCGTCGGCCTCGGCCAGCGCCTGGGCCACTACCCGAAGGTGCTCTCCGGCGGCGAGCAGCAGCGCGTGGCGCTGGCCCGTGCCTTCGTCGTGCAGCCTGCGCTGCTGCTGGCCGACGAACCGACGGGCAGCCTGGACTTCGCCACCGGCGAGCAGGTCATGCAGCTGATGTTCGACCTCAACCGCGAACTGGGCACCACGCTCGTGCTCGTCACCCACGACCGCGGCATCGCGGCGCGTTGCGAACGGCGCATCACCATCGAGGCCGGACGCGTCGCACTTAATGAAAAAGTGGCTCTGGCGCCTGCCTGACAAGAGCAATAAGCTATTAAATAAATAGCAGGCCACATTCAAAGGAGATTGTTCATGGAGGAACTTCCGCCCGACGCCGTCCTGGCGCTGCAGCGGGGCAGGATGATCGAGGCCATCAAGATCGTGCGCGATCGCACGGGCATGGACTTGAAGTCGTGCAAGGAGGCCGTCGATCGTTTCGTCGATCGGCAGGAGGCGGGCGAAGGCGATCCCATGGTGGCAGGCGGTCACGGCGGCCCCACCGCGGCAAGGCAGGACCGCGGCTTCGCGTCGATGCCTTCCACTGCCCTCACGGCGCTGGCACAGGGCAACAAGATCGAGGCGATCCGCCTCACGCGTGAGGCCACCGGCCTGAGCCTCGCGGCGGCCAAGCGGCTGGTCGACAACCATGACGATCCGACCCTGGGCGCCTTCGGCCCCCTGACCCAGCACATGCCCCGGCGTCCCATGGACGAGCCGGGCCGCGTGCACGACAGCGGCTACAAGTGGCTGCCGGTGCTCATCGTCCTGCTGGCGGCGGTCATGGTGTGGCTGCTGTTCGGCCCGAAGGCCTGAATCGAGAAGACCCATAGATGATCGTTCCCCAGTTCTGGGCCGAAGGCCGCATCCAGGAGCGCGTGGCAGGCAAGCAGATCACCGTGCGCCGCTACGGTTGGTCCGACGAGAGCCCCGTGGCCGCGCAGGCGCATGCCGACCAGCGCACCCGCGACGCCTTCGACCGCATCGCCCACAAGGGCGAGGACCTCGAGCGTCGCGAGCGCAAGCTGGCATACAACGGCGCCGAGGGCGTCCCGATCCGCGAGGAGATCGTCGAGCGCCAGGGCGACGCCGTCGTCACGCGCAACGGCTACGGCGCGCGCTGCCTCAACACACCCGACGTGCTGTTCGTCGACATCGACTTCGAGGAGCCTCTGCGCGGCAGCGTTTTCGGCTTCGCATTGGTGCCGGCACTGATCGCAGGCGTGGTCGGCGGTTGGGCCGCCAGGACGTGGCTGGGCGGGCTGATCGCGGGCCTCATCGTCTTCGCCGTGGCCTGGTTCATCGGCCAGCGCAAGAAGCGCGGCGAGCCCAGCGGCAACCCGTCGCCCGAGAAGCGCGCCGCCGAGCGCATCGCGCGTTTCGTCCATCAGCATCCCGACTGGCACCTGCGCGTCTACCGCACACCCGCGGGTTTCCGGCTGCTGGCGATGCACGACGTGTTCAATCCTTCCGACACCGCGGTGGCCGACTGCTTCCACGCGCTGGGCGTCGACAAGGTCTACGCGCGCATGTGCCGCAACCAGAACTGCTTTCGCGCCCGCGTCAGCGCCAAGCCCTGGCGCATCGGCATCGGCGACCACATCCGGCCGCGGCCGGGCGTGTGGCCGGTGTCGCCGGACAAACTGCCCGTGCGCGACGCCTGGATCTCGCGCTACGAGAAGGCTGCCGAAGGTCACGCCGCCTGCCAGTACCTGGAGAGCGTGGGCAACGGCGCGAAGGTGCATCCGAAGGCGCAGGCGATCCAGGAGCTTCACGACGAGCGCACCCGCGCGCTCAGCGGCCTGCCGATCGCCTGAGCGGACAGGCGCACGGGGCCACCCCGAGGGGGCAGGGATAATCCACGGATGTCTTCCCCCAAAGTGATCTTCGGCTTCCATGCCGTGGGCGTGCGCCTCAAGACCGCGCCGAAGTCGGTGCTCGAAGTCCTGTTCGACGCCAGCCGCCGCGATGCGCGCATGAAACAGTTCCTGGCCCGCGCGCAGGAAACGGGCGTGCGCCTGATCGAGGCCGACGGTGCCCGGCTTTCCAAGCTCAGCGGCAGCCACGGCCACCAGGGCGTTGTGGCGCGGGTCGAGCCCGTCGCCCAGGTCCGCTCCCTGGACGAACTGCTCGAAGGCCTCGAAGAGGCCGGCACCGTGCCGCTGCTGCTGGTGCTCGACGGGGTGACCGATCCGCACAACCTCGGCGCCTGCCTGCGGGTGGCCGACGGCGCCGGTGCGCACGCGGTCATCGCCCCCAAGGACCATGCGGCAGGCATCAACGCCACCGTCGCCAAGGTGGCGAGCGGCGCGGCCGAGACGGTGCCGTACTTCATGGTCACCAACCTTGCGCGCACGCTGAACGAACTCAAGGAGCGCAACATCTGGTGCGTGGGCACCAGCGACGACGCGCCGGGCACCATCTACCAGAGCGACTTCAAGCGCCCGCTGGCGCTGGTGCTGGGCGCCGAGGGCGAGGGCATGCGTCAGCTCACGCGCAAGACCTGCGACGAGCTCGTCAGCATTCCGATGGCCGGGGCGGTCGAGAGCCTGAACGTCTCGGTGGCCAGCGGCGTGTGCCTGTACGAGGCGCTGCGCCAGCGAAGCGCCTAATCCATCGGCGATCCACCCTTGCGGTGGAAATAGATCAGTTCCGCCACCCGCCGCATCTGCGGCGTGCCCAGCAGGCGGTTGAACATCCAGTCGTTCTGGAAATGGTCGAAGGCCCAGCGCAGCGCGCGCTTGAGCCTGAAGCCAGGGTAGCCGCGCACGAACCACGTGGCCGGGTCGCCTACCTCGCCCCGGATGAACCGAGCCACCGCCTCGCCTGCACGCTGCCCATGAAGCAGGGCGGTGTGGATGCCGCCCGCAGTCACCGGCGACACCATGCCGGCCGCATCGCCCACCAGCAGCGCCCGATCGCGCGCCACCACGGGCAGCACCCCGCCGCAGGGGATCATGCCCGCGCGAACCGCGACGGGCGGCGCATCGCCGGGCGTGACGGCAGGGGCGATCTTTCGCAGCAGCGGATCGAGCTTCAGCGCACCCGCGTCGCTGTGCCCCACGCGACGTGCCAGCCCGATCTGGCTCACGCTCACGCCTTCGAGCGCCCAGCCGATATAGCCGGGTGCCAGCTTGCGGTCGATGAAGCAATGGAGCAGGTCGGGTGCCATCTTCGCGCCCTGGTACTCGTGTTCCACGCCGTAGAGAAAGCGCGTGTTGCGCGACAGGCCCAGCGCCTTGGCGACGCGCGAATGCGGACCGTCTGCGCCGACGAGGTATGTCGCCTTGATGCAGGGACCCTGCGTCAGCGGCACTTCCCAGTGGCCGTCGAGCCACAGCGCCTGTTCGAACAGCGTGCCCAGCCGCACCTCGACGCCGCAGTCCCGGGCCGAGTCCACCATCCAGTCGAGCAGCGCGGGTGCGTCGGTGGCCCAGAACCAGTAGCCCGGCGCATGCAGGTCGACGTGGTGCATGTCGGGGGCATAGAGCCGCACGCCTTCGATGCGGCGGACCAGCGCCGGAGGCACCTCGGCCAGCCATGGCACGCTGTCGACCGCGTCCTTGACGATGATGCCGGTGGTGTGGAGCTTGGCGCCCGCAGCGGTCTTCTTCTCCAGCACCATCACGCTGAGTCCGGCGAGCGCTGCGGCGCGGGCGCAGGCGAGGCCCGCGAAGCTCGCGCCCACGACGAGCAGGTCTACCTTGAGGGTTCCCGTGCCACTGCCGGCATAGGAAGCCGGTGCGGGTGCCGCGGAAGAGGCGGAGGGGAGAAGCGGGGAGAAGAGGCTGGTGGATGTGTGCATGGGGCCGCTGACTTGAAGCAACGCACACCGCTTGGTGCGATGCGCGCTGCGAAGTTAGCGGCCCGATGTGCGGGCGGCGTGAAGCCCGCGTGAACTCAGGACCAGGCTCAGGACGGGTCCTTGCCTCGCGTGCGGCCCACCGCGCTGAAGATGCCGATGCCCAGCAGGATCACCGCACCGATGCCGATGTAGAGCGTGGGCACGCCGGCCACCGAGGCACCCCAGGCGACGCCTGCCAGGAAGATCAGGAAACCGATCATGTAGAGCGCGAAAGACATCGTGTTCCTCCTAAAGTCTGGATGTCTCGCAGTATTCCCGGCGCCGCGGCGCGCAGCACCGGTGCGTGCCGGCTGTGCTTGTGGGAGGGTGCCTACCGAGTGGGTACGCGATTTCCGCGCGCTGCGGACCTACTCGGGGCTCGCCACCAGCAGGTAGCGGCAGGCGCTGCCGCCGAGCGCCTTGAAGACCAGCGGCCGGTTCACGCCGAAGTCCAGGCGGTCGCCCGGTGCGAGCTCGAAGCGCTCGTCGCCGTAGTCCACCTGCAATTCGCCTTCGAGCATCCAGAGGCATTGCCGGTACGGCTTGCCGCTCCAGCGTGGATAGTCGACCCGAGCCTCTCGCGGCAATTCGATCTCGACCATCTCGACTCCGCTGCCCGCCTGGCGCTCGGCGACCTGCCTCCGCAGGTAGCCTGCCTGCGGGTCGCGCCACACCTCCTGCTCGGCGCGCCTGCGCAGCCGCTGGGGCTGCGCCTTTTCCTCCGTCAGCAGTTGCGCCAGCGGCACGCCCAGCCCCGCGGCCAGCTTGCCAAGCAGCACCGCCGTGGGACTGCTCTGGGCGCGCTCCACCTTGGAGATCATGGCCTTGCTCACGCCCGAGCGCTCGGCCAGGTCCGAGAGGCTCAGGCCCTGCGACTGGCGCAGGGCCAGCAGCCGGGAGGCTATCAGCAGGTCGATGCTCTGGCCGGCAATGCCGACGGAAGCCGGATCAGGAGATGAATCGTTTCCCATATGAGATTATTATTCTCATATATTGAACGAAGTTTCAATGAAATCCGAACGAGGACCCGCACCATGCGTCTCATCACGTGCACCGAAGAAGCCCACGCCGCCGCGATCCTGGCCATCCTGAACGAGGCCATCGTCAACTCCACCGCCCTGTACGACTACAAGCCGCGCACGTCCGAGAACATGGTGACCTGGTTCGCCACCAAGCGCGCCAACGGCTTTCCGGTGATCGGGGTCGAGGACGAAAGCGGCAAGCTGCTGGGCTTCGCGAGCTACGGCACTTTCCGCGCCTTTCCCGCCTACAAGTACACGGTGGAGCACTCGGTCTACGTCGACAGCGCGCACCGCGGCAAGGGCCTGGGCCGCACGCTGATGGAGGCCATCGTCGAAGAGGCGGTCAAGCGTGACGTCCACGTGATGGTCGGCGCCATCGACGCGGCCAACGCCGGCAGCATTGCATTGCACCAGAGCCTGGGCTTCGAGCACTCGGGCACGGTGCGCCAGGCGGGCTTCAAGTTCGGGCGCTGGCTGGACGTGGCCTTCTACCAGCGCATCCTCGCCACGCCGCTGAACCCGGTGGACGGCTAGTTCAGGGCAAAGAAGCGCATCACCACCTCGGCCGGGTTGCGCACGCCGGCGCCGGTGAACATGCGCTCGTTGATCCACTTCAGCGACGCCGACGCGGTCTCGAAGCGCGGACTGCAGCGGAAGTACACCTGCGAGGGATCGACCGGCTCGCCGCGCAGCAGCCTGGCCATCACCTCGGGCGAGGCGCTGCGCATCGCGCTGTTGTGCACGTAGATCAGGTCGCCTGCGTCGGTCTCGAGGCCGTAGCGCGCGTCGAGCTCCGAGAGCGTGTCGCTCACGATCAGCTGGAAGTCGCTGCCGCCCGGCAGCACGCGCGCACGCCAGCCGTGGCCGATGGCCTCGCCGCCGAGGATCGGCACCACGCGGCGCAGCCCGCGCGGACTGCTGCCCAGCACCTGCGGCACGCCCACCTGGATGCTCAGGTCGGCGAAATGCTCCAGCGTGGGAGCGGCGATGGCGTCGAAGGTGCTCATCGGGTCAGGCCGCGGGCTTCGCCGTTTCGGCGCTGGCGCGGTCGAGCATCTCGATGGTGCCTGCGTCCAGCTTCAGCTGCGTCGCGACCACGAGCTCCTCGAGCTGCGCGATGGAGGTGGCGCTGGCGATCGGCGCCGTCACGCCCGGGCGCGCGATCTGCCACGCGATGGCCACCTGGCCCGGCTTGGCGTTGTACTGCTGGGCCACCTTGTCGAGCGCATCGAGGATGCGCAGGCCGCGCTCGTTGAGGTACTTCCTGGTGGTGTTGGCGCCGCGCGCGCTCTTGGACGCGTCGGCCTCGGTGCGGTACTTGCCCGTGAGGAAGCCTGCGGCCAGCGCGTAGAAGTTGATCACGCCCACTTCGCGCTTGATGCACAGGGGCTCCAGCTCGTCTTCGAACACCGCGCGATCGTAGAGGTTGTACAGCGGCTGCAGGCTCTCGTAGCGGGCGATGTCCAGGCGTTCCGACACGTCGAGCGCCTCGGCCAGGCGCGGTGCGGTGTAGTTCGATGCACCGATCGCGCGCACCTTGCCTTCCTTGATCAGCTCGTCGAAGGCGCCGAGCGTCTCCTCCAGCGGGGTGTTGGCGTCGTCGTCGTGCGACTGGTAGAGGTCGATGTAGTCCGTCTGCAGGCGCTTGAGCGAGGCCTCCACGGCTTCGCGGATGTACTTGGGCGCGAGGCCTACCTTGCCTTCGCCCATCGGCTTGCCGACCTTGGTGGCCAGCACCACGCGGTTGCGCTTGCCGCTCTGCTTGAGCCACTTGCCGATGATGGTCTCCGACTCGCCGCCGGTGTGGCCCGGCACCCATGCCGAATACACGTCCGCGGTGTCGACGAAGTTGAAGCCGGCGTCCAGCCAGGCATCGAGCAGCTTGAACGAGGCGGCCTCGTCGACGGTCCAGCCGAACACGTTGCCGCCGAAGGCGAGCGGGGAAACCTGGAGGCCGGAGCGGCCGAGCGGGCGAAGTTGCGACATGTCGATGTGTTCCTGATGAAGAGGATGGGAAAGTTCAGACGAAGCCCACGGCGCCCAGCACCGCGCCGGCGCCGAGCAGCCAGAGCAGGTGGATGCGCGTGCGCCAGACGAGCGCGGCAGCGCCGGTCAGCAGCCACAGGTGCCACGCGGGCGCATCGCCGGCATGGTTTCCTGCTGCCAGCACCCAGCCGGTGGCGATCAGCAGCCCGACCACCACGGGCGCCATGCCCTGCTTGAAGGCGCGGACCTCGCGCCGCGTGCGGTTGCGGTGGCCCCAGCGGGTGGCGAAGTAGGTGAGGGTGGTGCTCGGCAGCATGATGCCCAGCATCGTGACCAGCAGGCCGAAGAGGCCGAGCACCCAGGCATGCGGCCCGGCACCGATGCCGCCGCCGGCATTGAGCCCCACGTTCCAGCCCATCAGCGCCACGAACAGCACGTTGGGCCCGGGCGCCGCCTGCGCGATCGCGACCGAGGAGCTGAACTGCGCGTCGGTGAGCCAGCCGTGCTGCGTGACGAGGTAGCGGTGCATGTCGGGCACCGTGGTGATGGCGCCGCTGATCGACAGCAGCGACAGCAGCATGTACTGCCCGAGGAGGGCCAGCCAGTCGTGCCATTGCATGGCGATGGTCATGGGGCGATCCTCTTCCAGGTCCAGATGCAGGCCGCGCCGCCGAGCACCAGCAGCACCCAGCCCAGCGGAATCTTCAGCACCGCGATGGCCACGAACACCAGCGCCATGATGACCAGGCAGGTCGCGAAGCCCAGCGGGTGCTTGCGCAGCTGCGGCACCAGCTTGACGCCCGTGGCGGCGATCAGCCCGCCCGAGACGGCCCCCATGCCCCGCAGCGCCGCCGCCACCTGCGGGTTGCCCGCATAGTGCGCGTACAGCACGGCCAGAGCGAGGATCACCACCAGCGGAATGGTCAGCATGCCCGCGACCGCCGCCAGCGCGCCGCGCAGGCCGAAGTAGCGGTCGCCGATCATCAGCGCGAGGTTGATCACGTTGGGCCCCGGCATCACCTGCGCCACGGCCCAGTCTTCGAGGAACTGCTCGGGCGTGAGCCATTTCTTCTTCTCGACCATCTCGCGCTGGACGATGGCGAGGACTCCGCCGAAGCCCTGCAGCGCGAGCCAGGTGAACGAGACAAAAAGGTCGCGCGGCGACTGGGGATGGGCTGCAGGAGGAGACGGTTGCATGTCGAGCGATTATCGTAGGCAGGCATTCGACATGCCGGGCGCCGCCGCGACACGGCGGTGCCCGGCCGCTTCAAGGGTTTCAAGGAGGACATTCCAGCATGGTCACGCAACTGCGCGCGCTCTTCGATCTCTGCCGCCGGGCCTTCAATTCGTGGTCCAACGACTACGCCCCGAGCATGGGCGCCGCGCTCGCCTACTACACGGTGTTCTCGATCGCGCCGCTCCTGCTGATCGTGATCGCGGTGGCCGGGCTGGTCTTCGGGCAGGACGCCGCGCGCGGCGAGATCTTCGCCCAGCTCTCGGGCCTGATGGGCGAGCAGGGCGCGGCGGCGGTGCAGGGCATGCTGAAGGCCGTCAACAAGCCGGCCGAGGGCATCGTCGCCACGGTGATCGGCATCGGGCTGGTGGTGGTGGGGGCCACCACCGTCTTCGGCGAACTTCAGGACGCGCTCGACCGCATCTGGCGCGCGCCGGCCCGCGTCAAGAACAAGGGCCTGTTCAACATGCTGCGTGTGCGGCTGCTGTCGTTCAGCATGATCATGGGCATCGGCTTCCTGCTCATGGTGTCGCTGGTGGCGAGCGCGGCGCTCGCGGCGCTGGGCAAGTGGTGGTCGCCGATGTTCGGCGCCTGGGAGACGACGGCGCAGGTCGTCAACTTCGTCTTCAGCTTCGCGATGGTGACGGTGATCTTCGCGATGATCTACAAGATCATGCCGCGCGTGAAGGTGCAGTGGCGCGACGTGTGGGTGGGCGCGGCGGTGACGGCGCTGCTGTTCACCGTCGGCAAGCACCTGATCGGCCTGTACATCGGCAAGAGCAGCGTGGCCTCGGGCTATGGCGCGGCGGGCTCGCTGGTGGTGGTGCTGGTGTGGGTGTACTACTCGGCGCAGATCTTCCTGCTGGGCGCGGAGTTCACCTGGGTCTATGCGCGCACCTACGGCTCGATGAAGAACACCGAGGGCATCGCCGAGCTGAACCCTTCGCCCACGCGCGAGCTGCCGCTGCCGCACAACGACGACTGAGCGCCACCTCTACGCTTTGCGCGGGTCAGCCCGCGAAGCCGCCTTCGTCCAGGAACTTCTGCTCCTGCGCCGTGCTGGGGCGCCCGAGCATCCTGTTGCGGTGCGGAAAGCGGCCGAAGCGCGCGACGATGTCGCGGTGCAGCACGGCGAAGCGCTGGGTGTTGTCGTCGAGCGCGGCGTTGAGTTCCACCGAGCGCTCCTGCTCGGCCAGCACTTCCGAATGCATGAAGGGCAGGTAGAAGAAGCGTCTCAGTGCGGGGTCGCACTCCCGGTCGAAGCCTGCCTCGATCGCCTGCTTCGCCGCCGCCAGGGCCTTTCCGTCGGTGGCCAGCATGTGCGGATTGCCGCGCCAGGCGTTGCGCGGGAACTGGTCGAGCAGCACCATCAGCGCCAATGCGCCCTGGCCGTCGGCGGCCCAGTGGTCGAGTTCGCCGCGGGCTGCGGCCTGGTGGGCGTCGGCAAAACGGGTGATGAAGGCGGCGTCGAAGGCGTCGTTCTTGGCGAACCAGCGCTCGGGGCCCGCTTCGGTCCAGAAATCGACGACGTCGCGGGCCGTGGGAAGCGAGTTGGAGAGGGTCGTGGAAGCGGGGGAGGTCATCGACACATTCTCTTTCAGGTCGTGCGCGCAGCCCCAAGTCGGGGCGATGGCCGACAGGACAGATCCCGTGCAGCTGCCTATGCTGTCGTCGCATTCACAACCAGGAGATCACGCTCATGACCAAATATGGCTCTCTTTTGCGTGCGGCGCTCGTCGCCGGCGTTGCCGGTGCCGCGCTGGCCGGCTGCGGAATGATGTCGAAGTCGAACGTCGCGAGCTTCAGCGGTGCGATGAACGCGGCCAGCGAAGTACCGCCGAACATGACCCGCGGCAGCGGCATGGCGGAGGCCTGGCTCGACCGGGACACCAACGTGCTCAAGTACAAGATCACCTACACGGGCCTGAGCGGGCCGGCCACCATGGCGCACTTCCATGGCCCGGCCGCGGCGGGCGCGAATGCGGGCGTGGTGCTGCCCTTCGCCAACCCGGCGAGCCCGATCGAAGGCCAGGCCACGCTCACGCCGGCCCAGGCCGCGGACCTGTCGGCGGGCAAGTGGTACGCCAACGTCCACACGGCCGCCAACCCCGGCGGCGAGATCCGCGGGCAACTGCTGCCGAAGATGTGAGATCGTGCCGGGGGCGGCGACCCCTGGTCAGGTTTTTGTATCGGGAGTGGTGTCAAATGAACGCATGACGACGACACCCCCGAAGAAGAAAACCCGTGCCGCCTCCAAGCCCCTCGACCCCTTCGCCTCGCGCCGCGAGGACATGCGCACCGCCCGCAAGGCGCTGGTGCTGCAGGGCGGCGGCGCGCTCGGCGCCTACCAGGCCGGCGTGTACGCGGCGCTCAGCGAGACCGACCTGCAGCCGCACTGGATCGCCGGCGTCTCCATCGGCGCCATCAACGCCGCGCTGATCGCAGGCAACGCGCAGGAAAAACGGGTCGACCGGCTGCGCGAGTTCTGGCACCTCGTGTCCTCCGGGCCATCGCAGCGGCTGCCTTCATGGCTGGGCGACCGGGCCATGCAGAACCAGTACAGCGCGACCATGGCCTCCCTGGTGGGCATTCCGGGCTTCTTCGAGCCGCGCTATTCGCCGGCCTTCCTGCTCGGGGGCGCCGCGCCGCTGCTGAGCTACTACGACACCTCGCCGCTGAAGTCGACGCTGGAGCGCCTCGTCGACTTCGACCGCATCAACGCCTGCGAGGCCCGCTTCAGCGTGGGCGCGGTGAACGTGCGCACCGGCAACTCGGTGTACTTCGACAACACGCGCCAACGCATCGGGCCGGAGCACATCATGGCCAGCGGCGCGCTGCCGCCGGGCTTTGCGCCGGTGAGCATCGACGGCGACGACTACTGGGACGGCGGCATCGTCTCGAACACGCCGCTGCAGTACGTGCTCGACACGCACCCGCGCAACGAGCCGCTGGTGGTGCTGCAGGTCGACCTGTTCAACGCCCGCGGCGAGATGCCCCGCAACATGGCTGGCGTGATGGAGCGGCAGAAGGACATCACCTACTCCAGCCGCACCCGCATGAACACCGACGCGCTGGCCGCCAACATGAACCTGCAGCAGGCCATTGCAGACCTGATCTCCAAGCTGCCCGCCAACCTGCGCAACGATCCCAGCGTCCACGAGGTGCAGTCGCAGCTCACGCACGAGCCGATCGACATCTTCCACCTGATCTACCGCGACAAGCCCTACGAACTGGAATCGAAGGACTACGAGTTCTCGCGCGCCGCGGTCGAAGAGCACTGGGAGACCGGCGCGCGCGACATGCGCGTGACCCTGGCCCACCCCGAGACGCTGCGCGCCGATGCGACCGTGAACGGCGTGACCACCTTCGACCTCGGCGAGCACGGCTCGGGGCGCGTCAAGCGGCCGGGGCTGTCGCGATGAGCCGCCTGGGCGAGCGGCGATTCAGCCCCGGCTAAGAAACCAGCGCGAGACTGGGCCGTCAATTCAACGCTTCAGCTTCACCAGGAGGAAATGTTTGCATCATGAACATTGAAGACGTGCGACGAACGGCATTCGCGATGCCGCTGACCAGCCCCGCCTTTCCGCCGGGTCCCTACCGATTCATCAGGCGCGAATTCCTGATCATCACGTACCGCACCGACATCGAGGCTCTGCGCGCGGTGGTGCCCGAGCCGCTCGAAGTCGTCGAGCCGCTGGTCAAGTACGAGTTCATCCGCATGCCCGATTCCACCGGCTTCGGCGACTACACCGAGTCAGGCCAGGTCATTCCGGTGCAGCTGCGCACCGACAAGGGCGTGGAGAAGGGCGCCTACGTGCATGCGATGTACCTGAACGACCATCCGCCCATTGCAGGCGGGCGCGAGCTCTGGGGCTTCCCGAAGAAGCTCGCATCTCCGGTGCTCGACTACGAGACCGACGTGGTGGTCGGCACGCTCGACTACGGCAAGGTGCGCGTGGCGAAGGCCACGATGGGCTTCAAGCACCGCACGCTCGATCCGGCGCCCATCCTCGCGGGCATCGCGCAGCCGAACTTCCTGCTCAAGATCATTCCGCACGTCGACGGCACCGCGCGCATCTGCGAGCTGGTGCGCTATCACATGGTCGACGTGACGCTGCACGGCGCGTGGGGCGGGCCCGGCTCGCTCGAACTGCATCCGCACGCATTGGCGCCGGTGGCCGACCTGCCGGTGCGCAAGGTGGAGTCGGCGGTGCACTACATCGCGGACATGACGCTCGCGCTGGGCACCGTGGAACACGACTACATGAAATGAGCACGGCCACAGGCTGCGCGCACTTCGTGTCGCTTCGCCAATCCCCTCGCCGGGCGCGACACTTGCGGCCCGGCCAAGCCGGATCCGCAGTGTCTCCCGATTCGGAAACGGCGCAGGAATTCATCCTTCTCTCTCCTCAACCCTCAAGGACATCACCATGCAACTCAAGGACAAGGTCGCCTACATCACCGGCTCGGCCAGCGGCATCGGCAAGGAAATCGCCATCCTGTTCGCCCAGGAAGGCGCGAAGATCATCATCGCCGACCTGAACAAGGAAGCGGCCGACGCCACCGCGGCCGAACTCAAGGCCACGGGCGCGCAGGCCATCGGCGTGGGCGTGGACGTGACGAACGAAGACCAGGTCAACGCCTCGGTGGAAGAGGGCGCCGCGGCCTTCGGCGGCATCGACATCCTGATCAGCAACGCCGGCATCCAGATCGTGCATCCGGTAGAGGAGTTCAGCTTCGCCGACTGGAAGAAGATGCTCGCCATCCACCTCGACGGCGCCTTTCTCACCACCAAGGCCTGCCTGAAGCACATGTACGCGCAGGGCCGCGGCGGCAGCGTGATCTACATGGGCTCGGTGCACTCCAAGGAGGCCTCGCTGCTGAAGGCGCCCTACGTGACGGCCAAGCACGGCCTCATCGGCCTGGCCAAGACCGTCGCGAAGGAAGGAGCCAAGCACGGCGTGCGCGCCAACGTGATCTGCCCGGGCTTCGTTCGCACGCCGCTGGTGGAAAAGCAGATTCCCGAGCAGGCCAAGACGCTGGGCATCACCGAGCAGGAGGTCATCAAGAACGTGATGCTGAAGGAGACGGTCGACGGTGAGTTCACGACCACGGAGGACGTGGCGCGTGTGGCGCTGCTGTTCGCGGGGTTCCCGACCAATGCGCTCACAGGTCAATCGCTCGTGGTGAGCCACGGCTGGTTCATGCAGTGAGCCTTCTTCCTCCCCCTCTGGGGGAGGGCCGGGGTGGGGGCACGCGGCGTATCCATCGAAAGCTCTGCCTGCCCCCATCCCAACCTTCCCCCAGAGGGGGAAGGGGCCAGTCAGGCAGGGCCTGCTACAGCTTCAATTCCCAGGTCTCGCCCACCAGCGGCGTGCCGTAGCCCTCGTGTGGCTCGGAACCTGTGAGCTGGAAGCCGCGGCCGGCGTAGATGCCGCGCGCGGCCGTCAGGCAGCTGTTGGTCCACAGCACCATCTTGCGGTAGCCCTTCAGGCGCGCGAAGGCGATGCATTCGTCCACCAGCTTGCCGCCCAGGCCCAGCCCGCGCGCGCCGGGCGTGAGGATCAGGAGCCGCAGTTGCGCCACCGTGGCCGACTTGCGCACCACGAAGATCGAGCCGACCCGCTCGCCGTTGAGCTCGGCGATCCAGCAGCGCTCCCATTCGGGCTGGAACTTGAGCAGGAACTCGCCCGCGATGTTCGCGACGAGCGCCTCGAAGGTGCTGTTCCAGCCGTACTCTCGCGCGTAGATCTCGCCGTGCTGCTGCACCACCCATCCGATGTCGCCGGGGCCGGGCTCCCGCAGGATGGCGGCCTGCGGCCTCTCCGGCGGCGCCTGGGGATCGAGCAGCGACTGAACCGTTCCCATGGCGTGCACCAGCTGCTGGCGCTGCGCCGGGGCCAGCGAGGCGAGCAGGGCGGCTGCCTCCTCGCGCGACTTCTGCTGCAGCGGCGCGAAAGCGGCGTGGCCCGCCTCGGTCAGGCGCAGCACGCTCTGGCGCGCGTCGCGCGGATGCGGCTCGCGCACCAGCCAGCCTTCGTTCTCGAAGCGGCGAAGGATGCGGCTCAGGTAGCCCGCGTCCAGCCCGAGGTCACGTCCGATCTCGCTGGCGACGGGTACCTCGCGGTGCGCCAGCTCGTACAGGACACGCACGTCGGTCAGCGACATGGCGCTGCCCAGGTAGGGGTCGAGCGCGCCGATGCGGCGGGTGTAGAAGCGGTTGAACTGGCGGATCGCCTTGACGGCGGCGGTATCTATGGGAGGCGAATTCGTGGACATGGTTGCCATTGTCATTCGGTTGGTTGACTTTGGCAATCAAATTGTCGGCGCATGAGTCCTTCGGGAAAGTCCGGTCACAGGTAACGCAGGGCGACAGGCATGGTGGAAAACCCTAAAATCGAGGGTTGCCCACAACGGCGCTCCCGCGGCGCTGTCAACTCCCACCGATGAACGCTCCCGTCGACGTCTCCTTTTTCGCGCGTGCCGCCAAGCCGCTGACCAGCTACCGCAAGTACTGGGCGGCCCGTTTCGGCACGGCGAAATTCCTGCCGACCTCGCGCAAGGAGATGGAAGCGCTCGGCTGGGACAGCTGCGACGTCATCGTCGTCACCGGCGATGCCTACGTGGACCATCCCAGCTTCGGCATGTCGGTCATCGGCCGGATGCTGGAGGCGCAGGGCTTCCGCGTGGGCATCATCGCGCAGCCCGATTGGCAGAGCGCCGAGCCCTTCAAGGCGCTGGGCAAGCCGAACCTGTTCTTCGGCGTCACCGCTGGCAACATGGATTCGATGATCAACCGGTACACAGCCGACCGGAAGATCCGCAGCGACGATGCCTACACCCCCGGCGACGTCGGCGGCGCGCGCCCCGACCGCGCGGCCATCGTGTATTCGCAGCGCTGCAAGGAAGCCTGGAACGACGTGCCGATCATCCTCGGCGGCATCGAAGGCTCGCTGCGCCGCATCGCCCACTACGACTACTGGTCGGACAAGGTGCGCCGCTCCATCGTGGTCGACTCCAAGTGCGACCTGCTGCTGTACGGCAACGCCGAGCGCGCCATCGTCGAGATCGCGCACCGTCTGGCCGCCAAGGAGCCGGTCCAGCAGATCACCGACGTGCGCGGCACCGCCTTCGTGCGGCGCGAGACGCCGGAAGGCTGGTTCGAGATCGTCTCCACCAGCGTCGACGAGCCCGGCCGCGTCGAGGCGCACGTCAATCCGTACCTCATGGTGTCCGACCAGGCCAAGGCCAACGGCGCCACCTGCGCAAAGGAAGACGAGGCCGAGGCAGTCGCGAAGGCAGCCGAGGCGGCGGGCTCTGCGGCCGTCAACCCCGCCATCAAGCCGCTGAACTTCGTGCCCAACCCCGCGCTGCAGGGCAAGGGCAAGACCAAGGTGCCTCCGCGCGAGCGCTCGGTGATCCGCCTGCCGTCCTACGAGCAGGTGCGCAGCGACCCGGTGCTCTACGCGCACGCCAACCGCGTGCTGCACCTGGAGACCAACCCCGGCAACGCCCGCGCGCTGGTGCAGGCGCACGGCGAGGGCACCACGGCGCGCGACGTGTGGATCAACCCGCCGCCGATTCCGCTCACCACGGCCGAGATGGACCACGTGTTCGACCTGCCGTACGCGCGCAGCCCGCATCCGCGCTACGCCGACGAGAACGGCAGCCACGACGGCGCGACCAAGATTCCCGCGTGGGAGATGATCCGCTTCAGCGTGAACATCATGCGCGGCTGCTTCGGCGGCTGCACCTTCTGCTCCATCACCGAGCACGAGGGCCGCATCATCCAGAGCCGCTCCGAAGACTCGATCATCAAGGAGGTCGAGGCCATCCGCGATTCGGTGAAGGGCTTCACCGGCACCATCTCCGACCTCGGCGGACCCACCGCCAACATGTACCGCATCGGCTGCAAGTCGCCCGAGATCGAGGCCGCCTGCCGCAAGCCCAGCTGCGTGTACCCGGGCATCTGCCAGAACCTCAACACAAACCACGACCCGCTGATCAAGATCTACCGCCGGGCGCGTGCGTTGAAGGGCATCAAGAAGATCCTGATCGGCTCCGGCCTGCGCTACGACCTGGCGGTGCAGTCGCCCGAGTACGTGAAGGAGCTCGTGCAGCACCACGTGGGCGGCTATCTCAAGATCGCGCCCGAGCACACCGAGCAGGGCCCGCTCACGAAGATGATGAAGCCCGGCATCGGCAGCTACGACAAGTTCAAGCAGATGTTCGAGAAGTATTCGGCCGAGGCTGGCAAGAAGCAGTACCTCATTCCGTACTTCATCGCCGCGCATCCGGGCACCAGCGACGAGGACATGATGAACCTCGCGATCTGGCTCAAGAAGAACGGCTTCCGCGCCGACCAGGTGCAGACCTTCTACCCGAGCCCGATGGCCACCGCCACCGCGATGTACCACTCCAACCGCAACCCGCTGCGCAAGATCACGCGCGAAAGCGAGACGGTGGACATCGTGCGCGGCGACAAGCGCCGCCGCCTGCACAAGGCCTTCCTGCGCTACCACGACGCCAACAACTGGCCGCTGCTGCGCGAGGCCCTCAAGAGCATGGGCCGCGCCGACCTGATCGGCAACGGCAAGCACCACCTCATCCCGACCTGGCAGCCGATGACCGACGGCGGCTACACCAGCGCGCGCCGCAAGAACTCGACGGCGGCACCCGTTGCAGCCAAGGCCGCACCGGTCAAGCTGGCACCGGTGAAGCCCTCGAAGGGCCGCATCCTCACGCAGCACACCGGCCTGCCGCCGCGAGACAACGGCTCGGGTACGGGTACGGCCGGGCGCAAGCCTGCCGGCCCGGTGCGCGGCAACATCCGCAAGCCGCGCTGAGCCGGGTCAGAGTCCGTCAAAGGGCCGGCACGAGCCGGCCGACCCAGGCGCCGACGGCAGCCATGTGCGCCAGCACGGTGGCCCAGTAGACGGCCATGAAGCTTTTCTTGCTCACCTTGTGGCGGAACAGCCGTTGCGCGATCCACGCGCCCGGCCAGCCGCCGGCCAGCGAGAGCATGTGCAGGGTGCTTTCCGCAGTGCGCCACCGGCCCGCCTGAGCCGCGCTCTTGTCGAAACCATAGATGAACAGCGTCGACAGGCTCAGCAGCAGCAACACGCCAAGGGCGATCGGCGGGATCCGGCCGGTCCATACGCCATGGCCGAGCAGCACCGCGTAACCGACGAGCAGCAGCAGCGCCATCGGCAGTGATGACGATCCTGAAGACGAAGGGGCAGGGCCGCGGCGCGGGGGCTGCTGCTTCACGCGCCCTTGCGGACGCTGCTGCGGAGCGCCTGCCGCTCGGACCGCCACCGCGCGCGGACCCTTGCCGCCCACGTGGATCTCATCGAAGTCCAGCCGCATGCCGACCTGCGGTGTGGTGCCGCGGTCTGCGAAGTCGCGCAGGTGCACGAAGACATCGGCGGAGATTTCGGGGCAGCGGATGAAGCCGAAGCCCCGGTCTTTCTCCCATCGAACGAGCGTGCCCTGGCGTTTCATCGGCAGGATTTTCGCCGCTATGCGTACTGCATCTCCCCGTTGCCGAACGACCAGTTCTCCTTCGCCACCTCGACGAGGTTGATGAACACGTCCTCGCGCCGGATGCCCAGGCGGCCGTGGAGGTCGTCGGCCACCCGCTTGTAGAAGGCCTTCTTCATCTCGGTCGTGCGCCCCTGGTTCAGGGTGATCTGGATCAGCACGAAACCCGGCGAATACGACACGCCGAGGTAGCTTGCCGGATGCACCAGCTCTTGCGGAGCGTGGCGCGTGATGACCTGGAACTTGTCGTGCTCCGGCACGTTGATGGTTTCCCGCATGGCCTGGTAGACCAGGTCGCCGATGGCCGGGCCCAGGGTTTCGGGGGTGTCGCTGGAAAGGTCGATTCGCACGAGTGGCATGGGCCGTTCCTCGAAAAAGTCTTGGGCGCATAAGATACGCGACATGGCCCGCCATCTTTCTCCCCCGTCCGCCGTCCGCTGCTGAAGCGCGCTCGCGCTCGGACCCAAGCGGTTGCCGCCAGCCGTGCCCCAAGGGCCGGCCGGCGGCTCGGATGGTCACGCCCGCTGCCTGAACCCCGATCCTGAAGCGATCGGCCATAGGCCATGGCGGGCGTCATGGAGAAAGAACTTTCATCAATGAACGCAAGAACGTCTGCCGCCCTGGCCTGGGGCGGCGTGCTGCTGGCCGGCGCCCTCTGGGGCGGTGGTGCGCTGGTGGCGCAATTCCTGATCGATGGCGGCATCGCGCCGCAGAGCTTGTCGCTGGCGCGCTTCGCCCTCGGGCTGCCGCTGCTGTGGTGGCTGCACTGGCGGGCGCCTGCCATGCCGGGGACCGGCTGGGCTGACCTGGGCGGTCGCGAGCGGCTGCAGATGCTGGCCACGGGCGCCGCGATGGCGCTCAACGTGAGCTGCTGGTTCGCCGGCATCGTGCACCTGGGGGCGGCACTGCCGACGGTCATCTCGATCTGCTGCGCGCCGGTGATCGTCGCGCTGGTGTCGGTGCTGCGCGGCTATGAGCGCCTCGGCCCGAAGCTTGTCGCGGGGCTGATGCTCGCATTGGCGGGCGTGCTCCTGCTGGTGATGCCTGCGGGAGGATGGGGCCCGCTGGCGCCGGGGCATGCGGCCGGCGTGGCATGGTCGCTGGGCTCCGCCTTCTGCTACGCGATGGTGGTGCTGGGCAACGCGCGCATGCCCGCGCGGGTGCCGGCAGTCACGGCCTCGGCCTGGGGGATGACAGCGGCGGCGCTTTGCATGCTGGCCGTCGCCGTGCCCGCGGGCATCACCTGGCCGGCCGGCGGCGCGCAGTGGCTGGGCGTGGGCTACACGGGCGTGGTGACGACCTCGGTGGCTTATCTGGCCTTCGCCTGGGGCGCGCGGCGGCTGTCGCCGACGGCGGCGGTGGTCGGTACGCTGATCGAGCCGCTGGTGGCGGCCTTGCTGGCTGCGGCGCTGTTCTCGCAGGCGATGACGCCGCGCCAGTGGGCCGGGGCCTTGCTGCTGGCCGGCGCGATGCTGCTGCTGGTGCGGCGCAGCAAGCCGGCACAGTCCGACTGATGCCAAGGGTGGGGCGCTCCGTTGTATGGTGTGGCCCCATGAGCAGTTCGCCCCACTCGCCGGTTTCGTGGATGCGCATCCTGGCGGCAGCGTTGTCGCTGGTGCTTGCCTCGGCGCAGGCGTTCGCGGCCGCGCCCGGGGAGAGCTCCTCCGCCCAGGCGCTGCGCGACGTCCATCAGCGCATGAGCGACAAGCTCGCGCACAGCGGCTTCGGCCGGGCCATTCAGCTGGACTCGATGGAGACTGCCGACGGCCTGCAGGGAGACGTCCATGCAGTGGTCGAGCATCCGCTCTCCGAGATCGCGACCGCGCTCAAGGGCTCGGCCCACTGGTGCGACGTGCTGACCCTGCACGTCAACAACCGGCGCTGCCGCACCTCCAGCGGCCCGCAGGGGCGCGAGATGCTCACGCTCTACGTGGTGCGACGCTACGACAAGCCCGTGGACCAGGCCTTCGAGCTGCCCTTCGTCTACCGGGTCAGCAGCAGCTCGCCCGATCACCTGCTGGTGGAGCTCTCCGCCGAAAGCGGCCCCCTGGGCACCAGCAACTATCGCGTGACGCTCGAGGCCGTGGCGCTCGACGACCACAAGAGCTTCCTGCACTTCAGCTACAGCTACGACCACAACACCATGGTGCGCCTGGGCACCATGGCCTACCTGGCGACCTTCGGGAGCGACAAGGTGGGCTTCACCGTGGTCGGCAAGACGCCCGAGGGCCAGCCCGACTACATCCGCGGCCTGCGGGGGCTGGTGGAGCGCAACGCGATGCGCTACTTCCTGACGCTCGACGCCTACCTCTCGGCGCCTGGGCCGGATCAGGTCGAGCGCCGCCAGCGCCGATGGTTCGCGGGCGCCGAACAGTACCCGCGCCAGCTGCACGAGATCGATCTCGACACCTACCTCGCGCTCAAGCGCGAAGACCGGCAGCGCGACGGTCCCGCTCGCTGAGTCCTAGTCAGCCAGCGTGAGCAGCGGCACGTCGCGCTCGCGGCTCATCGCATCGAGTTCGGCGCGCGTGCGCGTCAGCAGCCAGGCCGCCAGTGCCTCGCGGGTGGCCGGCGCCAGCATGTCGTGCGAGGCGATCTGCGCGGCTTCGCAGAGCCGCTTCGCGAAATGCGGCTCCAGCGCCGCAACCGCCACGCGGCCATCGGCGCAGGGATAGACGCGGTACCCCGCATGCGCGCCTCCGACCGCGCCCGAAGGCTGGGTCAGGCCCCAGGTGCGGGGCAGGGCGAGCCAGTCGGCCGAGGCGTTCAGTGCCACCTCCAGGTAAACGCCGCCAGCCTTTCGGGAGCGCAGCAGCATGGCCTTGAGCACCGCCTCGCTCGCGAGCAGGGCGCCGCCCATGTCGGCGTAGAGCGTGGGCGGCAGTTCGGTGCCGGTGACGAGGCCGCTTTCGGCCAGGTAGGTCAGGTCGTGGCCCGGCTCCTCGGCACGCTCGCCGGGCGCGCCGACGATGGCCACCTGCGACAGCGAAGGGTGGCGCGCCTGCAGCGTGGCCCAGTCGAGCTTCAGCTTGGCGAGCGCCGAGGGCCGGAACGAGGTGAGCAGCACGTCGGTGGCCGCCAGCTCGGCGTGCAGCTGCTGCTGGCCGGCCTCGGTCTTGAGGTCGAGGGTACGGATCTCGATGCCCTCGTGCAGCGCGGCGTAGGCGGGCCGGTTGTAGAGCGCCATCGGGTCGCCGCCCGGCGGCTCCAGCTTCAGGCAGTTGGCGCCCATCCGGCGGCAGCGCAGCAGCGCGGCGGGCCCGGGCAGGTTCAGCGCGAGGCTGAGGACGCGAACGCCCTCCAGCGGTGCGAAGGCTTGGTCGTCGGCGGGGCTGGGCATCGGTCGTCGTCTCCGGAAATTTCGTTTCGCGCATTCTCGCCCCGGGGGCCGGAACCACCTCACGCAAGCCGCAAGGGCGCCGCGCGCGTAGCATGTGCCGGTGGCGGCGGGTGCCGCCTTTCCATCGACCAAGGAGACGATTCATGTTCGAGACTTCCCTCATGAGCGGCCAGCGCATCCTGGTGACCGGCGGCGGCACCGGCCTCGGCCGGGCGATGGCCGAGCGCTTCCTGAGCCTCGGCGCCGACGTGGCCATCTGCGGCCGGCGCCAGTCGGTGTGCGAAGAGACGGCGGCCGAATGGCGCAAGCAGTTTCCGCAGCGGCGCATCGACACCTTCGGCGTGGACATCCGCATCGCGCAGCAGGTCGACGAGATGGTCGAGAGCCTGTTCCAGAGCGGCGGCCTCACCGGGCTGGTGAACAACGCGGCAGGCAACTTCGTCTCGCCCACCGAGGCCCTCTCGCCGCGCGCTTTCGACGCCATCGCCAACATCGTGTTCCACGGCAGCTTCTACGTGACGCAGGCGGTGGGCAAGCGCTGGGTGGCGCAGGCGAAGTCGGGCGAATGGAAGCAGGGCGACGCCTTCCGCAGCGTGATGAGCATCATCGTCACCTGGGTCGACAACGGCAGCCCCTACGTGGTGCCCTCGGCCATGAGCAAGGCCGGCATCGAGGTCATGACCAAGTCGCTCGCGGTCGAATGGGCGCGCTACGGCATCCGCCTGAACGCCGTCGGCCCCGGCGAGATTCCGACGGAAGGCATGAGCAAGCGCCTGAACCCCGGCGAGGAGCCCGGCGCGCGCAGCAAGCAGAACAACCCGATGGCGCGCACCGGCCGCATGAGCGAGCTGCAGAACCTGGCTTCCTTCCTGATGGCGCCGGGCCAGTGCGACTGGCTCACCGGCCAGAGCATCATGATGGACGGCGGCAACGCACTGGCCACCGGCGGCAACTTCTACGAGCTGCGCCAGTGGAGCGACGCCGACTGGCTGGCCGCGCGCGAACGCATCGAGGCGCAGAACCAGAAGGACAAGGCGCAGCGCTGAAGGCTGCCGCCTATTTCTTCGGCGGCCTGGCCGCGTGCACGGTGACCCGCTTGTTCACGGGGCTCGATAGCACCAGCGACGTGGTCACCGAGCCATCGACCGCCAGCGCGTCCACCACCCGCTCCAGGTCGGCTGGCTCGGCGATCGCGCAGCGCACGAAGAAGCAGTCTTCCCCCGTCACGCGGTCGGCGCTCAGCACCTCGGGCATCGAGTCGAACAGCTTCAGGTACCTGGCAATGCCCGCATGCGTGGTGTCGATGCGAATGATCGCCTGCAGCCCCACGCCCAACGCGCGCAGGTTGACGCGCGCGCCGTAGCCCTCGATCACGCCCGCTTCCTCGAGCTTGCGCACCCGCTCGCTCATGGCCGGCTGCGACAGGCCGATGCGCTTGCCGATGGCGGCCAGGCTCTGGCGCGCGTCGGTCTGCAGCGCCTCGAGGATCAGGCGGTCTTTCTTGTCGATGTTCATGAGCGGAAGAGGGCAGGCGCGTGGCCGCCGATGGTTGATCGGTTTGCGGCCGCCATTTTCGATGTCTTGCCATTTGGCGCTGCCGCTGCGGCGGGTATCGTGGGCCGTCTTCCAGGAGAAAACATCCATGCAACTCGTCGGCATGCTCGACTCGCCCTACGTGCGGCGCACCGCCATCTCGCTGCGCCTGCTCGGTGTTCCCTTCGAACACCGCTCGATCTCGGTCTTCAGCACCTTCGAGCAGTTCCGCGCGATCAACCCGGTGGTGAAGGCGCCCACGCTGGTCTGCGACGACGGTTCGGTGCTGATGGATTCGACGCTCATCATCGACTACGCCCAGGCGCTCAGCGGGCGCAGCCTGCTGTCGCCGGACCCGGCGCGGCGGCTGCGCGAACTGCGGCTCACGGGGCTCGCGCTCGCGGCCTGCGAGAAGACGGTCCAGATCGTCTACGAGCGCCAGCTGCGCCCGGCCGAGAAGCTGCACCAGCCGTGGATGGACCGTGTGCGGGGCCAGCTCGCCGCGGCTTATTCGGCGCTCGAAGGCGAGCTCGCTGCCGAGCCGCTGTCGGCCAGTGAAGAGACGATGACGCAGGCCGGCGTCTCGACGGCCGTGGCCTGGGCGTTCACGCAGTTGCTGACGCCCGATGCGATTTCGCCGACCGACTTCCCGGTGCTGGCCGCGTACTCCGCGCAAGCCGAGCGGCTGCCGGTTTTCGTCGGCGCGCCGATGGTCTGAGCGGAATCAGTCGACGATCTTCGCGCCGCGCTCCGCAAGCAGGCTGCGCAGCACCGAGCGGTGGCAGCGCGATTCCTCCTCGCAGTAGCAGCCCACCGAGAGCGACGTGCCATGCGACAGCGCGGCCAGCAGGTCGAGGCTGCGGCTCGCATCGGGCTCGGCCATCTCGGCCTTGAACTTGCGCACGAAGGCATTCCACTGCGCGGGCGATTCCGCCTTCTGGGCTTCCTGCGCCTGCTTCATCGCCTCGACCGAGGGGGCGAGGTTGGGATACCACACGTCGTACCAGTCCTGCGAGGCGAACTCGGTCTTCGGAACGCCGCGCGGCGGACGGCGCACGGTGCCGACGCGAAGGCCCTCGTCGGGCGCGCGCGGTGTGCCGAGGCGGACGATGCGGATGCTCATGCTGGGGCCCTTCTGATTTTTTTGCGCCTGTTGGCTGTCTCAGGTGCCGACGATACCGCCATCGCGCCGGCGTATGGCCAGCGTCGCCGAGCGGGGCCGGGCGCTGCCCGGCGTCGTGCCGTCGGGCCAGGCGCTGTTGTGCTTCGTGTCGCCGTCGTCGCGCGCCTCGCCCGGGTGCTGGATGTTGACGAACAGCGTGCGCCGGTCGGGCGTGACCACGCAGCCGGTGATCTCGCAGCCGTTGGGCCCGGTGAGGAAGCGCTTGATGCGGCCGGAGGCCGGGTCGGCGCACAGCATCTGGTTGTTGCCCAGCGAGGTGTAGGGCGGCTTGCCGATGACCTGGCCGCTGAGGTCGGTCTGGATCCACAGCAGGCCGCCGCGGTCGAAGTGCAGCCCGTCGGGCGCACCGAATGCGTCGGCGCCGGCCGAGGGATAGCGCGCGCCGCTGCCGGGCTGCGCGGGGTCGCCGGCGAGCGCGAAGTGGTCCCACGAGAAGCCGTTGGAGGCCGCATCGCCCGCGTCCTCGCGCCAGCGCAGGATGCCGCCGAAGAGGTTGTTGGCGCGCGGGTTGGCCGCATCGGGAGCGGGCTTGCCGGCGTCGCCGCGCTGGCTGTTGTTGGTGAGCGTGACGTAGACCTCGCCGCTTTGCGGGTGGATGGCGATCCACTCGGGGCGGTCCATCTTCGTGGCGCCGACCTGGTCGCCCGCCAGCCGCGCGTGGATCAGCACCTCCGCCTGGTCGGCGAAGCCGTTCGCCGCGTCCAGGCCGTTGCGCCCGTGCGTGAGTTCGAGCCACTGGCCGCGTCCGCCGGCGTCGTAGCGCGCGGCATAGAGCGTGCCTTCGTCGAGCAGGTGCCGGTTGGCGGCGCGCGCTGCGGCGTCGGTGCCGGGGCGCACCTTGTCGCGGCTGACGAACTTGTAGATGTATTCGAAGCGCGAGTCGTCGCCCATGTAGACCACGAGGCGGCCGTCCTTCGCGACGGTGCAGGTGGCGCTTTCCTGGCGCTTGCGGCCCAGCGCGGTGCGCTTGACGGGCGTGGCCGTGGGGTCGAACGGATCGATCTCGACCACCCAGCCGAAGCGGTGTGGCTCGTTCGGATGGCGGCTGAGGTCGAAGCGCTCGTCGAAGCGCCAGTACTCGACCCACTGCGAGCCGGCCACCGTGCCGTAGCGGCGCTGGGCCGGCGTGGCGTTGCGGGCCGCGTCCTTCGGGCCGCCGAAATAGCCGTGGAAGTTCTCCTCGCAGGTGAGGTAGGTGCCCCACGGGGTGACGCCCATGGCGCAGTTCGCGAACGTGCCGAAGACCGCGTCGCCGGCCGGATTGGCGGTGGTGCGCATCAGCGGCGTGCCGGCGGCGGGGCCGGCGATGCGCATCGGCGTGTTGCCGTGCACGCGGCGTGCGAAGGGCGAGGGCAGCACCTGCTGCCAGCCCTGGCCGCTGCGCCGGATCTCGATCACCGAGACGCCCATGGCGTGCAGCGACTTGCGGACCTTGCCGGCAGTCCATTCCTTGCCGCCGTCGGTGTGCAGCAGTTGCTCGTCGGTGTACTCGTGGTTCATCACCAGCAGGCCGCGTTCGCCGGCCGCGTCGAGCGCGAAGAAATGCATGCCGTCGTGGTGCATGCCGGCCTGCACGGCCTGGTCGTCGGCGCTGTTGCCGGCGTCGGGCGCGAAGGTCGGCATGCGGCCGGCGACGCCGGTGGGGGAGCCCCAGGGGTAGAGCAACTGCCATTCGTATTCGGGCGGTATCACGATGCCGTCGCGCAGGGACGCCGGCACGCCGGTGAAGCCCAGCGTCTCGCCGGGTCCGGCGGATGGAGGCGCTGGCGTCGAGGCGCAGCCCTGACCGAACAGCGCGACCACGGCGGCGGCGGAACCCGATTGAATGAGGAAATGGCGGCGGTCCAGGGGCATGGCTTCGGTGTTGTGTTGGCGACAGCCGCCATCATCGCCTGAGCCCGTGCCCGGCGATACTGGCGCAGCAACCGCCCAGGAGACATCGAATGACCGACCGCATCGAACGCACCCGCCACGCCGACGGCGTGGTCGAACTGCATCTCTCGCGCGTCGACAAGATGAACGCGCTCGATCCGGCGATGTTCGATGCGCTCATCGAGGCCGGCGAGTCCCTGCGCGGCGACAAGACGGCGCGGGCGGTGGTGATCTCGGGCCGCGGCAAGGCCTTCTGCGCGGGGCTCGACATGGCCTCCTTCGAGCGCATGCAGCAGCAGGGCGCGGGCGCCGACGTGCTGGGCGAGGGCGCCGCCGGTGCCGACCTGGTCGTGCGCACGCACGGCATCGCGAATGCCGCCCAGCAGGTCGCGATGGTCTGGCGCGAGGTGTCGGTGCCCGTCATCGCCGCTGTGCACGGCGTGGCCTTCGGCGGCGGCCTGCAGGTGGCGCTGGGGGCGGACATCCGCATCGTCGCGCCCGACACGAAGCTGTCGGTGATGGAGATCAAGTGGGGCCTGGTGCCCGACATGGCCGGCATGGTGCTGATGCGTGAACTCGCCCGCAGCGACGTGGTGCGCGAACTCACCTTCACCGGGCGTATTTTCTCGGGCGAAGAGGCGCTTCGACTGGGCTTCGCCACCCGCGTCAGCGCGGACCCGCTGGCCGAGGCGCTGCAGATGGCGCACGAGATCGCCGGCAAGAGCCCCGACGCGATCCGCGCGGGCAAGCGCCTGCTGAACGCATCGCTCTCGCAGAGCGCGGCCGAGCTGCTGCTGGCCGAATCGGTGGAGCAGAAGGCGCTGATCGGCAGCCCCAACCAGGTCGAGGCCGTGAAGGCCAACATCGAGCGGCGCGCACCGCGCTTCGGCACGCCGGGCTGACAGCCGCCTGGGTGTGGCCGGGCCGCGCTGCGGCCGATCCTGCTGAAACCATCGCTGCGAGGTGAGCGAGGCGGGCGCCCGCCCGGGCGCCGCAGCCACTCTTCGCCCGCCTTCGCGTGCCGGGTTTGCCGGCGCGTGTTTACAAGAGCGCCCCTTCAGCGGCCTTCAATTCGGGGCTCGAGCAGCCGAAAACATCAAAGAATCCCGTTCGGTGTATCTTTATGTAAGAATAAAGTGGTTGTTTTGTAGCCCAAATGGACAAGGATGGAGGCAATTTGTGTGCAGAAGGTCACGTCTCCCCCCGTCACGGCTCCCTCAGAGGATGGCTCCGGACAGCTCACTCATTAACAATTGAATGCTTTGCCTAGCGACGGCGATCCTGCATGTCGACGACCACGTTTTTCTGTAACCTCAGCGTGCCCATCCTGGTGGGCGAGGATCGCTACAAGTACGTCCCCATCGTGGGAGTCTTTCGGAGCATTCCGTTCGATCAGGTCGATGAATGGGTGATGCACCCCGACGGCCGGCCCCGCAGCGACCGCGAGCTGGCGGCCGAAGTCCTCGTCGAGATCCGCAAGCCGCTCGGCTCGAGCGGACGCACCGCGCCGCACGCCTTCGACGTCGCTGACATCCTGCAGCTGGACCGCGCTGCCGCGATCGTCGTGTCCACCTTCCTTGCGGCGCTCCCGCGCGTCTGAAGAGGCGACGCCCCTGACTCCCCGAGTCTTCTTCAGTCGCACCTGAAGAGCACGCCGCTGGCCGCTGTAGCCGCTGTGGCCGCTGTGGCCGCTGTGGCCGGTGCGTCGGCCGGCTGCAGGAACCGGATCGGGTTCCCATCGATGCGGCAATAGGCCTGCGCCTCCTGCTCGCTCGCCGCCCTGAATACACCGTCGTTGAGGCGCAGCACGCCGGTTTGCGGCGCCGCGCAGCCGGCGAGGACGACGAGTGGGAGAAGGGCTGGCAGCAGTCGGCGCATGGAAGAAGCAGGTCCGTTGGAGAACCCGCGACTTTAAGCGCTCCCCACAGCCCAGTAGAAAGTCGGCCTTGTTCCGTTGAGAAGGTATTCGCCCACCACGCGTCCCTTGTAGATCGTCGGGTTGTGCGAGGCGAGCGTACGGGCATTGCGCCAGTGCCGGTCGAGCTGGCGGTCTCCCTGCAGCGCCGAGGCGCCGCCGATGTCGAAGAGCCGGGTGCCGGCCTGCAGCACCGCATCGACGATGCCGGCCTGCGCCTTGGCGGTGTTCAGCTCCACCTCGAACAGCAGGCTCTCGGGCACGGCCTCGCCGCGCTGGCGGAAGCGGTCGACCTCGCCCAGGCCGCGCGCCACGGCCTGCACGGTCGAGGTCGCGATGAATGCCGTGCTCGCGAGCTGTCCGACGACCTGCTGCACCAGCGGGTCTTCGCGCGGCGTGTCGCCGCTGCCATGGCTGTAGACGCGCTTGCGCGGCTGCACGAAGGCCACCGCGTCGCGCACGATGGCGCGCGCGATGCCGGCGAGCGTTGCAAGGTGCGTGAGCTGGAAATGCGCTGTCAGCGGGGTGGGCTGGTCGCGCACGTACAGCAGCACGTTCTCGGGCTTCACGCGCACGTTGCGAAAGCGCGTGGTGCCCGATGCGCTCAGCCGCTGGCCGAAGCCGCGCCAGTCGTCCACGCGCTCCACGCCCTGCGCCTCGGCCGGCACGAGCGCGATCACGCGGTCGCTGCTGCCGTCGTCGTTCAGGCGCTGGGCCGAGACAGAGATCCAGTCGGCATACAGCGTGCCTGTGCTGTAGAACTTGTCGCCGTCGAGCCGCCAGGCGTCGCCGTCGCGCTTCAAGGTGGTCTGCAGCGTCTTGAGCGAGCCGTCGCCGAGTTCGGTGGTGGCGTTGCCGAAGATCACGCCCTCGGCCGCAAGGCGCATCCACGGGCCGTGCAGGGCAGGGTCGATTTCCGCCAGCAGCCGCTCGATGAAGCCGAAGTGCGCGCGCAGGATCTGCGGCAGGTTGGAGTCGGCCTCGCCCAGTTCGATGAGCAGGTCGTAGAGCTGCTCCACCGAGCCGCCCAGGCCGCCGTGCTCGAGCGGCACGCGCAGCGCGCCGAAGCGCTCGGCGTTGAGCCAGGCCACGGGTTCGTAGGCGAGTTCGCGGTCGGTCTCGCGCTGGGCGGAGCGCTCGGCGATGCGCTGGAAGACGGGGCGGAAGCGGGCAGCGAGTTGCTGGAACGACGGCGCCTGAGCGAGCGGCGCTTGCGCCGCGGGGCGCGTCTTGGCTTGGATGGATTCCATGGGGGCGGGGCGGCCTGAAGGCACGCCCGGGAAAAGAGGGACAGCGCCCGACTGTCCCCCGCGGCACGGCGCTTGTGAAATACGCTTTTCGCGTTTTCTTATGCCGATGGCTTCTTCCGGCCGCGCTCGGCGGCTATCGCCTGCCGCGCGCGTCCACCGGCCAGATCGCGACGAGGGTGCCGCCCTCGACCACGTGGTAGGCGTCGTGCAGGTTCACGGTCGGATCGCAATGCGGCGTGACGAACTCCACCCGGGCACCCAGCGCGGGTCTTGGGGCCTGAGAGGCTTGAGAGCCCGCAGGCGGCATCAGCTTGCCGTGTTCGTCGCCGAAGAAGGCGTAGCGGCTCGCGGCATCCGCACCCTTGGCCACCACCGGCACGCCGCTGTCCGTGGAGAAGCACTTGGTGCCGCCGTCCACCGTCACCCAGTCGGTCGCATTGGTGCTGACCACGGCCGTCTGCACGAAGAGCGACGTCTCAAAGGGCGAGGGCCGGTCGCCGTCGGCCAGCACGCGGCTGTACTCGGCGTCCATGAAAACGTACGAGCCGGCCTGCAGTTCGGTGAAGGCGTTTTCCTGCGAATCGAGGTCGTGCGTGCCGGTGCCCGCGCCGGTGACGATGTCGAAGTTCAGGCCCTGGCGCCGCGCCGCCGCGACGATGCCCGCCACCGTCTCGCGCAGGCCCGCGGCGGCCGCGCTGCGCTCATCGCGCGCCACGATGTGCTGCAGGTTGCCCGCATAGGCCTGCAGCCCGCGCAACCGCAGGCGCGGCTCGGCGGCGGCCAGCGCGGCCAGCTCGAGCACCTTGGCCTGCGTGGCGGCGCCGGTGCGGTTGTAGCCTGCGCCGTAATCCACCAGCACGTCGAGCGGGTGCGTGAGCTCGCTGGCGGCGCGCGCAAGTTCGGCGAGGTTCTGCGGGTTGTCGACCACCACCATCACGTCGCCCGGGCGCGCCTGCTGCGCCAGCTTGATGAGCCGCGCGATCTTGCTCGGCGTGACCGCCGGCGAGGTGATGAGCACGCCCGGAATGCCGCCCTGGACCATCACCTCCGCCTCGCCCAGCGTGACGCAGCTCACGCCGATGGCGCCGGCCGCCACCTGGCGGCGCGCGATCTCGACCGACTTGTGCGTCTTCACGTGCGGGCGCAGGTTCACGCCGCGCGACTTGGCGAAGGCGGCCATGCGCTCGATGTTGCGCGTCATCGCGGGCAGGTCGATCAGCAGGGCGGGGGTGTCGAGCAGATGGCGGCCGCCAGGAACGCCGATCAGCGGCGCGTTGACTTGCTGCAGGGCTTGGGGCATCGGGGAAGGGCCTCGTGTCTCGGTTCTTGTTGTGGGGCGGGCGCCGGGCGCCCGGTGTTTCGGGGCGAGATGATCGCACCGAATCGCTCCGACGCGTCAAAGCTCCATCAGGCCGGATGCGAGGGACTGTGCGGCCCGGGCCGGCGCAGCGCCAGCCACCACAGCAGTGCGGCATTGACCGTCCAGCTCGCGGCGAGCATCAGCAGCGCCGTGTTGGCCACGCCCGGCGACAGGCCCAGCGTCAGCAGGCTCAGCGACCAGGGAAGCCCGCCCGCGATGGCGACGAGCAGGCTCACGTCGCTGTCGGGCGCGACGGCGCAGCCCAGGATGCAGGCGACGCCGGCGACCGTATAGATCAGCGCGGCGGCGCGCCATCCGCGGCGCACTGGTGAACGTGGATTTGCTGCGGGCATGCCCAGAGCATCGCCGATCCGCAGTGACGCCGTGAAGGCTTCTTGCGTGAAGGGATGTAGTGTTTTCGAGCACTCGCGCACGAAGCCGAATGTTCATCTGCGCTACTTGGGCCTGTCACCTGGGCGGGCCACCATGCGCGGCATGGCCGGTCAACTCATCTCCATCGCCCTGACCGTCGACCAGCACGACGAGGGCGACTATTTCTGGGTACTCCTGGAATCCTTCGACAACTCCATGGAGTTCGAACCGCTGATGGAAGCAGCCAAGGGCTTCCCAACCTACGCCGAGGCACTGCAGGCGGGCTACGTCGTGCTGAAAGGGCTTTCGGAAGACCTGAATGTCGGCCCCCGGGAGGAGGTCGACGAGGACATCGAGGCGGAAGAGGAAAACGCCCTCGGCAACCCCCGCTGAGCGGCTTGGCGCGCCCGCCGAATGACCCGTGGCTGTCACGGGGGAGCGATTCCGGCTGACAAGGATTCGACACGGCTGCGACGAAATTGCAACGAGCGGTTGTCGACATTGCGCGGCCCCCGGTGGGACCGCCGCAGCGTCGTCGACCGCATTCGCAATTCAGGGAGTTCGCATGGTCGAGTATTTCCGCGTGGGTCTTCCATACATCCGCGTGCGCTTCAAGGTTCCTGCACGACGCGGCGGCAGGGTCGAGCTTCGAGGAAGGTTCGGTGCGATCACGGGCGCTAGCGGCGAATACCTGCTGGTGCGCTTCGATGGCGAGCCGGCGGCTTCCATCGTGCATCCGGTCGAGTTGAACTACGTGGAGGCGGGGGAGGCTGCGGAGCCTGGATCTGCGCTGTCGCCGGAGGCGGCCAGGAGGCTGCCGCCGGAGTAGGGCACCGTCATGATCGTGGTGGTGAGCGGCCCCCACTGAACTGCGTATTGATCTGCGAACTCTTCGGCCTGTCGGTGGCGTCTCGAGTATCGATCGACATGATGGCCGACCTCGTGGCAGAACAGGTGCTCGATGTAGAAGCGCTTGAGGCCGGCAGCTGAAAACGCGGCGTACCACCGGCCATGTTCGTTGACGATCGACGCTCCGAAGCGCACGTACGGTGCAACGTGCTGCGGCTTGGGTTTTTTGCGACCGACGTAGAGGCGTCCGTCGACACGCCACGGATATAGGACAACGACGCGGACACCGCTGCCGTAGATGAATTCGGCCAGCGATGCATTCAACCCGGTCATGCGTTCGGGTCTGCGCCGCAGCCAGATGTGCGTGATGCCGTCCCCATGGCCTGCAGGAAGCGCATGGAGGGCGGCCGCGCACTCTTCAACGGACACGGGAAAGAAGAACTCGCGTGAAGGATTGTCCTGGAGCAGCACCGGCAGGGCCTGCCCTGGTGCGGGTCGTTGCAGCGAGTGCGCGCGAGCGACTATGTTGTCCGTGAACCGGCGACGAGTGCGACCGCCGTGGATGTCGCCATAGGTGCGGCTCTTCTTCCATGGCGTTGTTGAACGACGCTTCATGCTCTTTCTCCCTGGGTGGCGCGGGCCGGTTCTCGATCGGCCGGAATGATATGAATAAACCGTATCTGCCCAAAGCTTTCTTTGCCCGATATTCCTTGAGGGTAAATCCTCGCGATTTTTGTTTTCGGCAGGTCTATCTTGGATTGGTGACCAACTGCTGGAGACGATCATGTTGATGGTTACAAAAGTGGTGGCGGTCAGCGTGACTGCACTCGTCGTCGGCGGCACTCCGTCGCCGGGCAGCGATCCTGCCGATCTTTCCCTCTTTGCGTCGCCCGTCGCGCCAGTCGCGGCCATCCAGGCGAATCCGAGCCCGGCGAGAGCGGCGTGCCCGAACGGGTGCAATGTCTGGCGGATGATCTACGACGGCCGCTGAGCGCAAGCGGCGGCGCCGGCGCGCCGCGGGCTGGTTAAGAGTGGCCAAAGACTGTATATTCATCCAGTCTTTGGCTACGAGCCCGGATCGGTGCGCAACTGCGTGCCGGGGCGATGAACCATGAACCAGTTCGAGCTTTTCTTCCCCAGAGGTGCTGCTGCGGCAGCATCAGCCTTTCCCATGGCCCTGTCGCAGCAACATGAGGCGATGGTGCTGCCCGAGCCATCGTTTCCAGGCGCTGCGCCCGAGGAGCCGTTCCGTTTCGAGAACGTCGAAGTGGAAGACCGGGTCGCATACGCCGTCCGGCTCGCCGACTACTCCCACCCTGTGGCCGATGCGGTCAAGGTGGCCGAGCAGCGCTTCAGGCGCGAGATTGACAGGCAGCTCGGCGGCGACGTGGTCGAGGCCTTGCGAGCCTTCCAGAACGCGAGCGAATCGAGCGAGAGCGATCTGTCGAAGGCCGAGATCGCGCTGGCCAAGCGCTGGGCGAAGGCCTACGACGCGGCGCGCACCGCGGGCTTTCGCGACCTGGGCGACACCGACGAGGCGTTCTTCGACGTGCGTCCGGTCTGAAACGGGGCCTTGCTGCGTCGCTGGATCGCTGCCGATCCGGCCGCAGATGTGTCAAAGTCTGCGAGGCGCTTCAGACATCGACGCCTCGAAAGCAGATAGTGTTTCGTCGACCCTCCATCACCTTCCGGACCACGGTTTTCGTGACTGTCGTCTGCCTCGCGTTGGTTGCGCTCGACTGCTGGAACAGCTGGCAGTCGCGTGCGGTCCAGCTCAGGCAGATGAGCGTCGCCACGGCCAACCTGGCGCGCGCGATGGCGCAGCAGGCGGATGACACGATCAAGGAGACCGACACCGCGCTGATCGGCGTCGTCGAGCGCGTGGAGCACGACGGCACGGGGCCGGCGGCCGTCGAGCGGCTTCACAAGGTGCTCGCCATGCGGGTGGCCGCGCTCCCGCAGCTCGATGCGATCCACGTCTACGACAAGGACGGCGGCTGGATCGTGAACTCGCGTGAAGTGCGGCCGCAGAACCTGAACAACGCCGAGCGCGAATACTTCATCTTCCATCGCGAGCACGACGACCGCGGGCCGCACATCGGCATACCGGTCAAGAGCCGCACCAACGGCAAGCTGCTGGTTCCCGTGTCGCGGCGCATCGACAACCCCGACGGCAGCTTCGGCGGCGTCGCACTCGCCACCATCGAGGTCGACTTCTTCACCCGCTTCTACGACAGCCTCGACATCGGCCAGGCGGGAGCCGTCGCACTCATCCTCGACAGCGGCACGATGATGACCCGTCGCCCGTTCAGCACCGAGATGGTCGGGCGGAACATGCTGGAGACCGATCTCTACCGGGCCTACAAGACACTGGGGCCGGTCGGCACGGCGGAGATCAAGTCTTCGCAGGACGGCGTCACGCGCCTGAACAGCTTCAGGCGGCTTGCCAACTATCCGTTGTTCGTCGGGGCCGCGCTGTCGAAGGACGAGATCCTGGCTGCGTGGTGGGACGAGACGCTCAGGCATACGGGCGGCGTGATTCTTCTGGTGTCCATCGTCGGCTTCGTGGGCTGGCGCCTGGTGAGGCAGATGGAGCTGCAGAACAAGACCGAGGCCGAACTGCGGCGCGCGCGCGACGCGCTCGAGAAGCTCAACAAGACGCTGAACACCCTCGCCATGGAAGACGGCCTCACGGGCCTCGCGAACCGCCGGCAGTTCGACGTGACGCTCGACAGCGAATTCAGCCGCGCCATGCGCGACGCCAGCACGCTGGCGCTGATCCTGCTCGATGTGGACTGCTTCAAGCAGTACAACGACATCTACGGCCACACGGCCGGAGACGAATGCCTGCAGACCATCGGCCGCACGATCGCCGACGTTGCGGCCCGGCGCCCTGGCGACCTGGCCGCCCGCTACGGCGGAGAGGAACTCGCCGTTCTCCTGCCGAATACCGACGTGGCGGCCGCGGCCGCGCTCGCGGAGAAGATCCGCAGCGCGGTGCGCGACCTGAAGATCGTGCATGCAGGCGCGCCGGATGGTTTCGTCACCTTGAGCGCCGGTGTGGATGCCTTGAGTCCCGCCGAGACGCGGCAGCCGCCGAAGGAGCTGATCCAGGCCGCGGACCGGGCCTTGTACGCCGCCAAGATGGGAGGGCGCAACCGCGTCTGCACGGCCGCCGAGCGCATGGCGGACTGAGAGCCCGGTCGAACGGCCAATAAGCGCAAAGCGCATAAGCAAGCGCGATAACCGGATTTCCCTCGGGCCGCGTCCCGGGCAAGACTCGAAGGCCCGCCACAACACTGCCTTCTTTTCCGGATGCCCGGCATTTCCGACAAATCATCGCGCCCGCTTCGGCTCGGCTTCTTCAGCCGGCTGCTCGACGATGCGCCCGCCGCTGAGCGCTACCGCCTCGTCGCGGCACAGATCGCCCATGCCGAGGCTTTCGGCTTCGACTCGGCCTGGGTCGCGCAGCATCACTTCCATGAGCACGAGGGTGGCTTGCCCTCGCCATTCGTCTTTCTGTCGTACGTGGCCTCGCGCACGCGGCGCATTCGCCTGGGCACCGGCATCGTCACGCTGCCGCTGGAGAACGCGGTGCGCGTCGCCGAGGACGCGATCGTGCTGGACCTGCTCTCGGGCGGCCGGCTCGAGGTGGGCGTCGGGACGGGCGGCACGCCCGAATCCTTTGCAGCCTTCGGGCTGGACGGGAACGACCGCTCGGCCATCTTCGCCAGGCAGCTGGCCGCGGTGCGCTCGGCCTGGGCCGGCCGGGCGCTGGAGGGCGGCGACACGCTGTACCCCTCGGGCGAACAACTGCTCGGCCGCATCTGGCAGGCCACCTTCTCGGTCGGAGGCGGGACGCGGGCAGGGGAGGCCGGCGACGGGCTGATGCTCTCGCGCACCCAGCCGCGTCCGGAGCAGGCGCCGCATGCGTCGCTCGCCGAGATCCAGAACCCCATCGTCGATGCCTACCTGGCCGCGCTGCCTCCGGGGCGCACGCCGCGCATCGTGGGCTCGCGCAGCGTGTTCGTGGCGGACACCCGCAAGGAGGCGCTGCGCCTGGCCGACATCGGCCTGCGCCGCTCGGCCGCGCGCTTCGCTGCCGCGGGACAGTCCGGCCTCGCCGACCGCGCAGGGCCCGAGGCGCCGCTCGAACAGCTGATTGCCGCCTACGACGTGCACGTCGGCTCTCCCGACGACGTGATCGCCTCCCTGCGCGCCGACAGTACGCTCGCGCGCGTGACCGACCTGGTCTGCCAGGTGCACTCCGTCGATCCGCCGCACGAGGCGATCCTGCGCTCCATCGAACTGACTGCCACCGTGGTTGCGCCGGCCCTGGGCTGGACGAGCGGCGCCGAAGAAGCGAAGGACCTCCAATCCCTCGCACTCCTGTAGCTGCGCCTCCCCCTTTTGCCTTTTTCCTTTCTTCCTTCCTCCCCCTTCATGAACGCCATCGTCTCTTCTTCCGCTGTCCCGGCGGTGTTCGACGTCATCGATCGGCTGGTCGGCATCGAGCCCGGCAGCCATCTCGATCGCATTCGCGCGCATCGCGAGCAGGCACGCACCCACGCGCAGCAGAGCTATCTCGCACTGTTCGCGCCGACGCCGCCGGTGTTCGGGCACTTCGAAGTTGCGGACCGGTTCGCCGTCGCGGCCTTCGTTGCGGGGCTGCACGGGCAGGCCGAGGTGGCGCGTTTCTATGCCGATGCCTTGGTAGATAAGGGCGCCCGCGCCGGCGTGGCGGACGCGATCGCCAGCGAGACGCAGCGAGGCGCTGCGCAAGGCCCCTATGGCCGATATCCCGCCGGCCCGCTCAGCGCGGAGGACGCGGCCGGCCCTTCATACGCGGTGAGCGAAGCAGGGCATGCGGCGCTGGGCGAGAAGCTCTCCGTCGCGCTCGCGCATGCGCATCTGCTCGTCTTTCACCCGCGCGATGCGAGCGCCGCGGCGCTGAAATCGCTGCTGGATGCGGGATGGACCAGCACCGAGATCGTGACGCTGTCGCAGCTCGTCGCTTTCATCGCGTTCCAGATCCGCGTGGTGGCCGGCCTGAGGGCGCTGGCGCAGCGTCCCGTCACCGCCGTCGATTGAGCAAGCGAGACGAAGAGACATTGAGGCAGAGAGAGCGACCAACACCATGAGCGACGAAACCGTGCTGACCCATCCCGACAACGCCCATCCGAACGCCTTCACGCAGGCGCAGCTCGAATGGCTGCCCTGGCTGGAGCCGCTGCCCGAAGCCGAACTGACCGAGCGGCATTTCGAGGGGCTGGTCGACGCATCGCGCGCGAAGTCGCCGTACTTCCGCCTGCTGGCGCGCGATCCGGACATCCTCGGCGCACGCACGCGCACCGACAAGGACATTTTCTACAACCCCGAAGCCGGCCTGCCGCGCGCCGAGCGCGAGCTCTCGGCCGCCGCCGCCTCGCGCTACAACGGCTGCATCTATTGCGCATCGGTACACGCGCGCTTCGCCTCGCATTTCTCGCAGCGCACGCAAGACGTGCAGAAGCTGCTCGACGAAGGAGTGAAGGCCGACCTGGGCGAGCGCTGGAACGCGATCGTGGCGGCTTCGGTCGCGCTGTCCGCCACGCCGCCAGTGTTCGGGGTGGAGCACGTGGCGCAACTGCGCGCGCAGGGGCTCGATGATCTCGCGATCGCCGACGTCATTCACGGCGCGGCCTTCTTCAACTGGGCGAACCGGCTGATGCTTTCGCTCGGAGAGCCGCAGCAGGCCGCAAGCAGCTGATCGGCCTCACGAAAGCAGGTTCAGCAGCCAGGCCAGGAACCGGCCGATGGCGACCAGTGCGGCCCAGAGGGCGCGGAGTGCGTCGAGCAAGTTCGATCCTTCGGCGGGGTGGCTGCGGCGTCTCGGGGCAAGGTCGGCGATGGTGGTGGCTGCATCTTGCCGATGGATCGTCTGCAGGTCGGACCGCTCCCGGCAAGCATGAAATCCAGCTTATCCGGTTAGTTGGGCTGGAATTGGGAGACGGTTGTCGCGCTTGGCTGACGGGCCCGATGGCGTGCAGCGCAATGCATCCTGCCCGCCGAACCAAGACGCGGAACTCGGTAGAATCCGCGCTCGTCCGTGAGAGCATTCACGCTCAAGTCATTGATTTTGCTGGCTTCTCTCCAGCCTCAAATCTGCCCGTAGCTCAGTTGGATAGAGCACCTGCCTTCTAAGCAGGTTGTCGGGGGTTCGATCCCCTCCGGGCAGGCCAATTTAGTGCTTCACGAAGCCCCTCAAGGCACCATGAACACCCGTGTTTCCCTCTGCAGAGTGCTAGTTTCTGCCCCACGAACAACCACGTTGAGCCCCTGAGATTCCCCAAGTTTGGGGGAACATCCGGGGGAACAGGTACAGTTTCGACCTTCGCCGTCGAATTTGTTCCCCATGCTCACCGACACCGCCTGTAGGAAGACCGTATGCCCCACCGACAAGCTGCGGATACGCCTTGCTGATTCCGGGGGCCTCTATCTGCAGATCGAGCCCAGCGGCTCGCGACGTTGGTTCTGGAAGTACCGCTTCGAAGGCAAGGAAAAGCGCTTGGCGCTGGGCAGCTACCCCGACGTGACACTCAAGGCCGCCCGTGTCGGCCGAGATGATGCCCGCAAGATTCAGCAGCAGGGCATTGACCCCGCGCAGCGCCGGCAGTTGGAAAAGCTCGAGCGCAAGGTGGACACCGACGCTAGCTTTGAGGCGGTGGCGCGCGAGTACCACAAGACCAAGAGCTCGGCATGGAGTCCGCGATACGGCGCGCGCTGGCTGTCGATCATGGAGAAAGATGCCTTCCCGTGGCTCGGCAGCTTGCCGCTCTCCATCATCACGGCGCCGATGCTGCTCCAGGTTTTGCGCCGCGTTGAGGGCCGTGGCGCGCACGAGACCGCACACACACTGCGCCAATGGTCCGGCCAAGTCTTCCGGCACGGCATCGCAACAGGCAGGTGCACCAGTAACCCGGCGCCCGACCTGCAGGGCGCGCTCGTGCCCGTCCAGGTCAAGCACATGGCGGCGGTGCTGGAGCCCGTAAAGGCCGGAGAGCTGATGCGCGCGATCGCTGCCTACGCCGGCCAGCCGGCTACTCGCGCGGCGCTGAATCTGTCTGCGCTTCTCTTCCAGCGGCCTGGAAACATTAGGCAAATGCGATGGGCGAATGTCGATCTGGAGAAGGCGCTGTGGACGATCCCTGCTGCCGACATGAAGCGCACGAAGACAGCCAAATTGAATGGCCGACCGCACCTGGTGCCTCTACCCACTCAGGCCGTTGCAATCCTAGAAGACCTCAAGCCTCTCACGGGCCATGGCCAGTACGTTTTTCCGAGCCTGCTCACAGGTGAGCGTCCGATGAGCGACAACACCGTAAACACCGCGCTGCGTCGCATGGGCTTTGACAACACTGAGATGACGGCGCACGGCTTCCGCGCGATGGCGCGCACCATCATGGTCGAGCAGATGGACGTCGAGCCTGAGGTGATCGAGGCCCAACTCGCGCACGGCAAGAGTGGGCCGTTGGGCGCGGCATACGATCGGGCGGAGTTCGTGGTGAAGCGCCGCAAGATGATGCAGTTGTGGGCAAACCATCTCGACGAGTTGCGGCAGGGCGCGAAGATTCTTCCTTTCAAGGCGGCATGATGCTCAAGGAGCGCGAGGCTAGATTTCTTGGAGGCCGAGCACGCCGAACATGTTGGGTATGCTCAACCGCCCAGTGTTGTGTGATGACCTGGTGCCGCTCAGATTGCAGCCATCAATGCCATTCTGCAAAGTCCATATACGGCGAAAATCGCTCTCGCAGCTTACCCAACTCGTCTAGCCAATATTGGTGCAGAGCGGCGCAGTCCTGCTCCGCCTTCTTGCGCTCTGGGGCTTCGAATGGCGTCTCTCGCAAGGTTCGCACTGCGGTCAACAATTGGTATCGCTTCGTGATGTTGGCGGTCATGTAAGTGCCAATCTCTTCGCCGAAGATGAACGACGCTTTGTGGACCGCGTTGCCATAAGCCTCCTCGAGTGATTTCGACGGTTCGCCCTTCGCTGAGACATAGGTCCAGATCAGTTCGAAGAGTTGATATCGCTGCTCGAAAAGGTCGAGATTCAGTTTCGCCCTGGCGACACGGTACTGGCGCCAAGCGATGAGGCCGGCGACGCCTCCGATGACAAGGGCCACGAACGCGGCCGGTAGGCCCTTAATGAGATCAGGAGCAACAGTAGCCCACAGGCTCTGGCCGTTTACTGCCGGATTCATTTATCCTCGCCTCGTAAAGAGGCGGCTTGTTCTCGAAGGGGCGGCGAGCGATCTGCTTGGGCCTGCTGCAGGTTCACTTGAGTCTGCAGAAGCGCGTTCGTACGCTTCTGCTCTTGGATGAGTGTCCGTAGCAGATCCTTCGTCCCGAAGATCGCGAATGGCATCAGCACCCACAAGATTGCCACCAAGATGCCGAAGAGCATCAATGCCAGCATGATCGTCGCCCCGAAGGCTGTTCCGTTCATATTCCTCTCCTCGAAGTTGATCGCTATCGTAGCGTCTCGGATATTTTGCTGATCCGGTAGAGAGGTGACGATCCCCAATTTGGGTGAACGTCACAACTTCTCTTCGAGTCATGGCTATGGAACAGAATCTACCGGAATGGTGGCTGTTCTCTCACATGTGTAAAGCCGCCACCGGCGCTTGGTTTGGCGAAGTGAACTTACAGCAGGAGTGTTGCAGTGGCCTTATTGATCTGTGAATACTGCGGGGAGAGATTCGAAAGAACTCGAAAGACTGATCACGGGCGCATGGTCAGATTCTGCTCTCTATCCTGCATCAACTTCGCCCCGACTCCGTGTGGCCGCCCTTGGACAGTAAACCACACTGCTTTGTTGCTCGCGGTGGCCGCAAGCTCAACCGACTCGGAGGTTGCCGAACTGTTTGGTCGATCCGAATGGAGTGTCATGACCACGCGGCACAAATTTGGGCTATTCAAGCCTGACCCTACCGAATTCGCCGGGTACTCGGAATATGAAGATGCGATGCTGGTCGATCTCTATCCTCACGTGTCGAACTCGGAGGTCGCTCAGCTTTTAGGCAGGACCAGGTCTTCGGTCAGAGGGCGAGCATTAAAGATCGGGCTTACCAAAACAACGGAGAGACTGATTGAAGCTCACAGCGCGCACTTTCTCCTCCCACGGGAGGTGCGCGAGCTCATGGCACTTAACAACAAGTTGAAGAAAGGGCTTCGTGATGAAGAACATCGCCGATCTGCGTGCAGCGCTGTTCGCTGAGTTGGACACCTTGAATGGTGCGCCCTCGGACGCCGACATAGACCGCATACGCCTGAAATGCGCACTGACCGATCGCATCATTGACTCCCTGCGCGTCGAGGTGCAACTAGCCGCGGTTATGCGCGGGGCGCTCGATGTTCCGTTCATTGAAACCCAGTCCGGCGAGAGACGAAGCGACGGCAGTCCCTCGCAGCACGCGACAGACCTTGCGAGCATTCCAACGCTTTCGGCGATGGAGCGAGCGGCCCAGGTGCTTGGAGGTGGTCCGTCGCCAGGCCACCCCTGGCGGCGGCGTGTCCGTCATGATCAGGACTGATGGCATCAGGCACTTCAATGGCTGCATCGATCTAACGCGGGCCTAAGGGTGCCAGAGTAATGCGTTGTTAGGGTAAATCGTTACTTATTTCATTACAAAAAGTCTGCATTGCGCGGACTTTTTTCATTACAGTAAGTCCCATGACGAAAACCGAACGTGAAGCGCTGGCCAAGATGGGCCGCCCCCCGCTGCCAGAGGACGAACGCAAGGTGAATGGCTCGGTGCGCCTGACGCCTGAGCGGTGGGCCAAACTGCGCCGGCTCGGCAACGCTTGGTTATCGAAGGCGATTGACCGCGCAAAAGAGCCAACGCTGAAGGAATGACCGCCGCGGCTCAGGGCGGGGCCAACGGAGGTTCTCGTTGGCCGATCTGAGGCAAAAAAGCGAACGGCCAGGGTGGTGGAACACCCCGGCCGCTCTAACCGCAACGTGCAACCGTTTGAAGGAACAGCACATCATGGCTACGAAGATTATCGGGCAAGGCACCGCCGCGTCCACCAACCTAACGTCGCGCCCAGTCGCACAGGTTCACGAACATGCGCTCGAGGTCTTGAACGAGCTTCGAGTTGAGCAGGACAAGGCCTTTAGCATCGCGTTTGCAGGGACTCAATGCTGTGCAAAGGATGACGAAATCCTGCCGCGGAACATTTTCTCAGTGATCGAGGACATGCTCGCCGATGGAAGGCTGATCGGTTCGCTGCGCGGTCTCATCAACGAGCTCGCGGAGGCCGCTGGCAGCGACTACATGGGGAGCCGGAGCAATGCCTAAGCGGAGATCGACGAAGATCCCGGCTCCTTTCGCAATCGGAAGTGCTGTCACGAACCACGACGGATCGCCATGCCTTCTGGCCCGCAGTCTCCGAGAGCCATTCTGGGTCTGCGTTGACGGTGTGGTGGTTGCAGGCTACAGCGACGACGAACGAGCGGCTGAGGCGCACTACGCGCCATTGCGGCTTGCGTTCCGAAGACGCATGGGCTGGCCAACCGAGTCGGTTCAGATAGACCCGTGAGCTTGCCGCGCCGGTTGGCGCTGGTGTGACCCGTGCCGCGCCTTCGGGCGTGGCAGTAACTGATCAGCTAAGGCTTAGCACAAGGCACATATGACTGACGATGACTTCCTCGCTCCGGCGCCGGCCGCGAGTTCTCATGTCTACGTTTCCGAACCCGACTATGGTGGATGGGACTACCTGCGGCTACCCGACTGTGGTCGAGATCACTACAACATCGAGGATGCGGCGCTGTTGGGAGCGCTCGATTGGTGGTCGTCTGATCGGATCCCAGAGTTTCCTCTGGGCGACTTTGGCTTTCAGGATGCTGATGAACCCGCCGTTCGGAAAGGGGTCGCGCCCACGCAAGAGAGAATTCTTGCAATGTTGCTTCGATCAATCGAGGGGGGACACCTCCCTGCAGAGGTATTTGGGCGAGATATGGCCACTTCGCGCCCCCTGCCTGACCGTACCTTTGTCGATATCAAGGACCTGATCGAATGCCTGGAAAGCCACGGTCACCCTCCTGGCGACTACCTGAATAGAGCGTTGGAAGATTCTGCCGAGGCTCGCCAGATTGATTCCGACAACAGGGCCGAAAGAAGAGCCCAATTTCGCCACGCGACGTACTCGTCAAACGGAGCCTCTGCGCCCGATGACGTCACGGTGTTGCGAGCCGAGTTGCGCGCCAAGGACCTACACATTGCCCACCTGCAGAGTCAAATCTCCAGCGGTCGACCCGTGACCTCTAGTAGACCTCTTGGCAATAAGGAGAGAAACACCCTTCTCGCGATCATCGCTGTGCTGTGCAATGAAGCCAAGTTGGACTTCGCAAAGTCTTCGAAGACGGCAAACCTCATACAGGCTGCTGCTGCACAGATAGGGGTCAGTCTCGGAGAAACAACGATCGAGAACAAGCTGAAAGAGATTCCTGATGCGCTGGCAACCCGCATGAAATAAGGATTCTTCGGGCAACTGCCTATTTCGATAGGCAGTTGCCCCCGAAATCGCTCTGTACTTTCTATCGTTCGCTCCTGCCGCGCCTTGCGGCGATACGGAGTGAACAGATGCATCAGTCGACATCCCAGAAGCTGCGCCCAAGCGTCGCCAGCAGCTTGTGTGGCGTCAGCAAGGCGACATTGCTTCGCTGGGAAAAAGAGCGTCCCGGCTTTCCGAAGCCGAGTCGACCGACTCCGCGTGTGACGCTCTATGACCGCGACAGGTTGCTTGCCTTCGTGGACACACTCGGGGGCCCGACAGCGGCTGGCCAAGAGGTGCCGCGGTGACCGTTGCTACATCCAAGCCGCGTCGCTCGGCAGCGCAATCCATCGAGGCCGCGCAGATCCCGGATGCGCTCCTCCGCATCGAGGTCGTCAAGACCATCACCGGCCTAGGCGAGTCGACGATCCGAAGGAAGATGGCCTCGGCCAACTTCCCTCTACCGATCAAGGACGGCGCCCGCTGCACGCGCTGGCGCGCCGGGGACGTGACGACCTGGCTGCGCGAACGAGCAGGTGCGGCATGAGCGTGTCCTCCCAACGCACCAAGCTTCCGCTTCGGGTGTGCGGAAGCGAGTTCGACCGCACTCTGCTTAACCAGCAGCAGGCGGAGATGGTGGGCGCATTCGCGCAAGGACGCGGTCAAGCTCTGCTGCCGCCTCGGGAGTGCTGCTGCTCCGAATGCCGGACGCGATGTGTCTCAACGGTATCGCTCCTAAAGGATCGGGAAACACTTCTGCAGTGGCTTCGAAGGAACTTGCAAGCTCTTCTTTCGTGGCGATTCCTTTCGCGTCGAGCACGTTGCACAGATGCACGACAGCAGCTTGGGTGCCCGAGATGAGCGAGACGATCGTGCGGAGCTGTTCTTCGGTCATGTCCGCCCTTTCCGGCGATGGTGGTGTAGGAGCTCCCATCGTATTGCGGAAACGGGCGGGCATTCCTGATGAGCAGCGTCTTGCCTCTGGCTCGAGCCTCTGGGAGGGCGCTCGCTGATGCCGCGCACCACCATCGCTTCGGACGCCGCGGGCACCGAGCGCGCCTTCGAGCAGCTGCGCACGCGCGCGACGCGGGCCGGCCACACGCTCCACAAGCGCTTCGAGGATGGAGAGGAGTGCTACCTGGCCACCTGCTGGGGTCAGTGTCGTCGGTTCGAACGACTGGATCAGCTGAGGATCTTCGTGGACCTGGTCTGCGGCGTACTCGACGCAAAGGTGAGACGAACAGATGCCAGCTGACGTTCGAATCTCCACTGGCTTGCCCGGTCATCCCAAGACCAAGAAGTTGATCCGCAGGCTGGGCCCGCAAGCCGGCTGGAGCTTGGTGTGCCTGTTCGCGTGGGTCGCTGCCAATCGGTCGGATGGGGATCTTTCGCGCATGACGATCGAGGACATCGAGCTGGCAGCTGAGTGGGGCGGTGATCTTGACGTCTTTGGCGCTGCGCTGCGGGACGTGGGCTTCTTGGACGGTGAGCCAATGGCCTACCGAATCCACGACTGGGCCGATCACAACCCCTGGGCCAACGGTGCTGACATGCGCTCAGCAAAGGCCCGATGGAACGCAGCGAAGCGCCACCATGGCGAGCTTGAAGCTGACCGGCAGGTGCCCGAATGGGCTGCTGTCCGCAATGCTGCCAGCACGCAAAACGATGCTGCTAGCACTGCTGCTAGCAATGCACCCAGCAAGAACCCAGCATTGCTGAAAACTGACGGTAGCAATGCTCCGTCTCCGTCTCCGTCTCCGTCTCCGTCTCCGTCTCCGTCTCCGTCTCCGTCTCCGTCTCCGTCTCCGTCTCCGTCTCCGTCTGTAGAGGATTTTTGCCTGAGTGCTGACGCACCTCCGGCAGCAGGGCCTGCCAAGCCTCCAAAGCCGAAAGCTGCCGAGCAGGAAAAGCCCAAGACCGCGGACGTGTGGGAGGCCTACAGCTCGGCGTACGCCGCACGCTATGGCGTCGAGCCGCTGCGCAATGCCAAGGTCAACGGCGCCCTGGCGAACCTGCTGAAACGCATCCCGATGGATGAAGCCCCGGCGGTCGCGCGGTTCTTTGTCGGCAGCGAGGACAAGTTCTACGTCAACGCCGGCCATCCTGTCGACCTACTGCTGCGCGACTGCGAGAAGCTGCGCACGGCAACCGTCACAGGACAGCGCACAGGCGCTCCGCTCAGCCGGCACACCGGCTTCGAACAACGCAACTACGAAGGAGCGCCTGATGGCTCAATCCCAGCCTGATTCGATGCGGCCGGACGAGATGTGCCCGGAACACGGCGCCTATGACTATCGGGCCAACTGGTTGCGGCAGTGCGCGCAGTGCGAGGCTGCCGGCGATGCGCATCGAGCACGTGTGAAGCGCGAGGAGTACCGCGACGAATGCTTGCGAGAAAGCGGTCTGTTCGGCTGGCCGCTGCGCGCAACGTTCGACAACTTCACAGCGTCGTTGCCCGCCCAACGTGAAGCGGTCGCAGCCTGCCGCGCGCTGGTGGAGAAGAGCGAGGAGCGCGGCGACGTGCCTTGGCTGCTTGGGCCGCCTGGTACCGGCAAGACGCACTTGGCCAGCGCGATGGTGAACTACGTCATCCGCGAGCGCGGCCTCTCGGCGGCGATCTACAGCGCTCGCGAGATCGTGAAGATGCTGCGCGCCAGCTGGGGGAATAAGCACGCCGAGCAGACCGAGGAGGAGGTGCTCGACAGCCTCGCGTCCTTGGCTCTGCTGGTAATCGACGAGGTGGGCGTGGGCTTCGGCTCCGAGAGCGAGACAGTTCAGCTCTTCGACGTGATCGATTTGCGCTACCGGCTGGAGCGGCCGACAGCGCTCGTGTCGAATCTGACCTGGCTAGAGATCAAAGCGACGTTGGGCGAGCGGAGCTTCGATCGACTGCGCCAGGGGGCGCGCGTGGTGCCGATGACCTGGCCCAGCCACCGCGGGAGCCACTCGTGAACGCGTCTCTCAGATCAGCTGTAGGGGATCCCGATCTCGATCAGCTTGCCATCGACACCCGGGCAGCTCAGGGTGATGCGAACTGGCGGCGGTTCCCAGTCGTCGTGCAGCAGCGCGTGGACGAGCGCCTTGCCTCGCAGACCGTCGTGCACGAGCCGGTCGTGCTTGGCCAGGATGCTCAGCGGTTCATTCCACTCGTCGTAGCTGCCATCGACCAAGTCGACGGCGACCTTCACCAAACCGATTTTCTTGTTCATCGCGCGACTCTAGCGCCACGCACGACACCGCGCTCGGACATCGCCTCTTCTCGTCAAGCGCCAGCCGGCGCGCGCCATCCCGGCAAGCCGGCGCAACTTCAAGAAGTGAGCCCATGGAAGAACTGAAACTAATCGTCGGCGGCCGAGAGTTGTCCGGCTGGACCGAGGTGCGCGTAACGCGCGGCATCGAGCGTTGCCCCTCCGATTTCCAGATCGGCATGACGGAGCGATTCCCTGGGGAGCCCGATTCCTTCGTAGTGCAGCCTGGCGACCCGTGCACCGTGAGGCTGGCGGACGACCTCGTGCTGACCGGCTACGTCGATCGCGTGATCTACGGCATCGGCCCCGAACAGCATGCCATCACCGTCGTCGGACGTAGCAAGTGCGAAGACCTGGTGGACTGCTCGGCGGAATGGCCCGGCGGCCAGATCAGCGGCGCCGACGCGCTCGGCATCGCGCAGAAGCTGGCGGAGCCCTATGGGATCACGGTTTCGGCGCCCGGCAGCAAGGGTGTGCGAGTCGACCAGTTCAACTTGATGATCGGCGAGACGGCCTTCGAGATCATCGAGCGGGTGTGCCGCTACGGCGCCTTGCTGGCGTACGACCAGCCGGACGGCAACCTGCTGCTGGCCCAGGCGGGTAGCGTCACCGCGGCCAGTGGCTTCACCGAAGGCGAAAACGTCCAGAACGCGACCATGACGTTTGCGAACGACGAGCGCTTCTCCGACTACCAGTGCTTCATGCAGAGCATGGATGTGTTGGGTGACATCGGGGAGGGTGGCAACTTGCTCGCAAAGGCGAAGGACCCGCAGATTGCTCGGCGACGGACCCGAATGATCATTTCGGAAGCACCGACTGGAGGCCAGGACTTCGCCCAGAAGCGAGTCACCTGGGAAGCGAATCGCCGGATCGGGCGGGCCGCTCAGCTCAACGTGATCACCGACGGCTGGCGCGACAGCGCCGGCGCACTGTGGACCCCGAACACTCTGGTGCCGCTGTGCCTCCCGTCCCTGAAATGTGGAAGTCGGAGCGAGCCGGCGACATGGCTCATCACGGAAGTCTCCTACCGCCGCGACAACGCCGGTACCACGTGCGCGCTAACCATCATGCGGCCCGAGGCGTTCCTGCCGATCCCCATCGAACAAATGAATGTCCGCGCCGACATCCCGGCGAACCCAGGCATCGGCTGGGGCAACGAGGTTCGCCGCTAGCCCGCCCGCCGCATTCCAGTCATCCACTCAACAGGAACGTCCCATGAAACCCTCATCCTCGTATGTGATCACCCCCGAGCTGGACCGGGCAAGCGCCGCAGTTGCGGACGCCGTGGCTCTGTGCAAGCGGCTCAACGATCAACTGGGTGCCACTGCTTCCCAGATCAAAGCCCTTGAAGCCGAAGTGGAGCAGCTCACTGCGGAGCGCGCGACCGCGGAGGCAGCTTTGGCGCTCGCCGACGGCGACGAAGTGAAAGCGCTGGACAAGGCCGCTCTCCGCCTGGATACCGACCTCGGTGTCAAGGAGCGCGAACTCCGCCGCTTGCGCGCGCGCATCGCTGCTCTCGAGGTGGAAGGACCGAAGCTCCACGAGGCCGTGCGTCTCCGCGCGCAGGAGCTGGATGTCGAGTTGGGTCTCTGGAGCAACGCCGCGGCAGCAGCTCTGACGCCTGAAGTCGAAGCGGCCGCAAAGCAACTGGCTGTGGTTATCGAGAAGGCGCACGCCATCGGCGGACAGACGATGCGGGACTTCACCGATGCCGCCTACGTTCCCCGTCCGAGCGGATTCATACGCCAGCGGGTGAACGGCGGTTGGTACAACGCTGGCGCGAATCTACTCGAGCCGTCGCAAGGCCTGGGGCCCGACGCCGCGGAGATCCAGTCTCTGATTTCGCCCATTCGGCAAGCCGCGGTGAACGGGAAGGTCTACCCCGACTACGTGCCGTTGGCACGCCGGCCGGGCCCATACGTTCGCAAGGGCATCGAGGTACGCCAAGGCGGCACGCCCGCACCCGCGGCAGATCCTGCACAGCAATGAAAAGCATGGAACGTCAGTCGTTGAGAAAAGGCGGCGGCCGAGGTTCCGGCTCGGGTCCCAGCCGGCGGTGGACGCTATGCAACACCGGCAGTCAACGTCGACCGTTTTATTCCTTCTCACGTGTGGTCGGTCGGGCGTTGGCCGCGTGCTCCCCTGCGAGATGGGGAGACTTTCTTAAATCTGGCTTCAAACGCACAAGGAGTGCACATGGCTGAAATCGAAAACTCAACAGCAGGTGGCCCTCCCGTGGTCGCCGACGGCGCGGGAACCACAAGCCCACGAACAGTCACCCCAGCACGTGCCGGCACGCTGCGTGTGGGCGATCCGCTGGCATCCAGCGACGACGAACTCAACACAGACGTGTCCGCCGAGAACACGGCGCGGCAGTCCTGACCGCTACCAACTCAAAGGAATCCCATGTTTGCCATCGATGACGCCACCGCGGTCGCGGTAATGCCCACGCCCGAGGCGGCGGGCACTCCCGGCTTTTTCACCGAGGGAAATCCGGCGCTGGGCCAAGCCGCGACGTACCTGCGCGCCTCGTTCCTCAACGCGCTCATGCAGGAGCTGCTGAACGTGCTCTCTGGCGCCGGTGTGGCGCCGAGCAAGACCGCCTATGACCAGGTGCTCAAGTCGCTCCGGTCGAACGGGCTGATCACCGCGAGCGATACGGGGGCCGCGAATGCCTGCGTGCTGACGTACACGCCGGCCATCGCGGCGCTGACCGACGGCATGGTGCTTTGGTTCAAGGCGAACGCCACGAACACAGGCGCCGCGACACTCAACGTGAACGGCCTCGGCGCCAGCCCCATCGTGGGCCCCGCGCACGTCGCGCTGCAAGGCGGAGAAATCCTCGCCGGCGGCAAGTGTCAAGTCGTCTGGAGCGCCGCTCTCAGCTCATGGGTCCTGATTCAGTGCACCGGCGCTGCGCTGCAGGTGGCCGCCAGCACCCAGTCGGGACATGCCGTGCAGCGAAATCAGGCCACGATCGGCGCCACGGTGCGCAGCGTCGCCGGGTCCCGATCCTTGGGCGTGACCTACACGAACTCAACCAGTCGGTTCATGTGGGTCTACATCAGCGCCATCGCGTCCACAGCAGGCTCGAATGCGTTGAGTGCAACGGTTGGAGGAATCGGCTACATCGGTGCGTCCACCAATGGCGCGACGGCTTTGTCGGGATTCATCGCCTTCCCGGTCCCGCCGGGAGCAACCTACCAAGTCAACGCCGCGACGGGCGGATTTTCTGCATACAACAACTGGGTCGAGGTTTCCTGATCATGAAGTACTTCGTCAACACCACGGATCAGCAAGTCTTCGCCTTCGAAGACGATGTGGAGGTTATCGAGAGCGACGGCGTCTACAACTTCAATACGGCTGAAGGCGTGCCTCTGGATTCCCTCCCGGTGACGTTGGTCCCTTGTGATCCACCGCTGCCGTATGAGCCGCCACCGATGGACGCCGCAGGCGCCATCGCGGAGCGCAACGCACTGCTTGCCGCTGCTGCCCTGCGCATCGACCCGCTGAACGATGCCGTCGAGCTCGGCGACGCGACGCCAGCGGAGGTGGCCGCGTTGAAGGCCTGGAGGCAGTACCGGGTTGCGCTGAACCGCATCGAGCAACAGGCGGGTTTTCCCGCCGCTGTCGATTGGCCGAAGGCTCCCGGCTGAAGGCGCCTTTAAACGCGACAGACAACCCAATACTGGAGGTTTAGAAATGAAATTCATCGCACTCAACTCGGCGTTGACCGCTGGACCCGGAAGCATCGCCGCTCACGTGGATCCTGCAGTCAACAGCGAGGTCTTTGGCCGGCTGAAGACCCTGGCTGCACATCGCGGTGTCCCGGTGTGGCTGGGCACCGCGGTCAACGGCCTGGTGACGGTCGAGCACTCGGATCGTCACGAAGGTGTCGTGACCAACGACATCCTGCTGCAGCTGGAGAAGCTATACGAAGAGGCTGGCGAGCTCGTTGCCGCCGAAGCCAGGGCTCGAGAGGACAAGCACGCCGCCCTGGTGCAGCGCGCCTCCGAAGCGAGCGGTCTACCCGTCGACACGGTGGCGGCTTAACCGTGGCTGCGCCTAACAGAGGGCTGACCATGAAGAAACCGGCTTTCAGCTTCAAGGCCTCGCTCAGCGCCGCAGCGCGCCGGCGGGGATCGACTGCGGACAAGGTGCTGTCGAGCTTTCGCTTGGCGCACCTGTTCGGCTTCGGCAAAAAGAAGCCTGCGGCACCTCCGCCTGCGCTGGGACGCACTGCGGCGCCCGCTCAGCCGCCTGCAGCGACGAAGGCGACATCCATCCATCCCGTGTCTGCTGCGCGCAGGCCTGCCGATGAAGACGAGGAGATGCATGGATCGGGCACAATGGCGGCCGCCCGCGATCGAGAGCGTGCACGATGCGAGGCCATCGTCAATTGCGCCGCCGGGCTGAGAAACCCAGCGCTGGCCAAGAGCATTGCGTTCACCAGCAGGATGACACGCAAGGAAGGGATTGCGCTGCTGGAGAGCACGCCCGCTGCGGCAACCGTGGACAGGCGCAACCAGGCGCGCGCTGATCGCAACCCGCGCATCGGCGCGCATCCTGGCGAGTTCTCGGCGGGCCAGACAGGCGCAGCGCGGATGCATGGAGCCCTGGCAGCAGAGGCAGCGCGCACACAGACGCAGGTTCAGGTCCGCGCGAGCACCAGCACGAAGTGAGGCGCCATGCGGGCTGCTGGCCCACGCAGGGCCTGTTGAGCACCAGGTGACGCCCGCCATGTACGCGCAGCGCAGCAGCGAGGGGGTGTCACTTTGGTCACCCCCTTCACATCTCACCAAGATTGGAGGGATGTAGCAGAGGTGCATCAGATTGACGTATGGCTCAAAAGTGAGCCATCGATTCCATCGTGGGGATGGTCCAAAACTGGACCACCCCCAACCGGCTCAAAAGTGAGCCGGTAAAGGGGGCCTCACTTTGGGGGTGCCTTTGCAGGTGCCCGCAGTTTGCGGGTGCCTTGGGCGAACCTTGAGGGAGCCCCCGGGTTGGGGGCAGCTTCGGAGGGGATCGCAGCTCGCGACCTACTTCAGGATTTCGACGGGTCCTTCGGCCAGCTTGATGCATCGCGGGCATTGCGCGTCGCGTTTCTCGACCGGCTCTGAGGCCAAAAAGCAGGTAACAGGTAACAAGGTAACGCCGCAGTCGCAGCGGCAAGGTAACAAGACGAGGTAACACATGACGACGAAGGAACTGATCACCCAGGCCGAGCATGCGCGGCGCTGCAGCGTTTCGCGCAAGTCTGTGACGATCTGGAAGGAACGCGGGCAGCTGGTCCTGGTCGGCAACCTGATCGACTTCGAAGCGTCGTACAAGGGCGAGCGCTGGCACGCTTCCGCGAAGAAGGTTTTCGCGGACGATGCCGCGCAGGACGTCGCTCGTGCACCGGCCAAGCCGCCGGCCGCCGCCCGGAGCCGCCGCGCCGACCCGGGTGCTCCGGTCACGCTGTCGCGCGGCGAGGTGGTGCGCCGGCTGCGGGCGTTGGACTGGACCCAGGACTTCGATTGGTCGCAGGGTGCCCAGCGTGCGCGTGCACTGGCCGCGGCAGAGGCGGTCGGGCTACAGGCGGTCGAGTCACCCGCCGAAGACGATGGCCACTGGGGTGGTTTCCAACTGCGCAACGTCGCTCTCATGGAGCGGCGCGGCGGTCTCTGCTTCGATGCGATCGCGGCGGGCTACGGCTTCGAGCTGGAGGATGGCGACGTGCTGTTCGAGAGTCGCCAACGCCTCGACCATCCGGACGATGGCCTGGTCGACATGGACGAACCCGTCACGATCCGCCTTGATCAGCTGCCGCTGTTGGCCTATCCCTTCGGCCCGACCCACCAGAAGCCGGCCAGCTAGGTCGCGTAGTCCGCCGGGCCTGGCGTGCCGGCTACAGGGCCTGGATCTCTTGGCGCGCACGCGGTCGGGGAGGTGTCGAGGAGGTTCACAATGCGCTCCGAGGATGGAGAGTGAAATGAAAGAACGCTTGCTGAACTGGGGCACTTTGCTGAGCCTTGTTGTTTTGACATGCCTGCTGCTCGTGCACGCCCTCGCGATCTTTCCGGGCGTGACGGCGATTCGCTGGTTCTTTGTTACGTCCGCGGCCGTCTTCGGTCGCCTGGATGCGCCGACTTGGGTTCAAGCGGTCGGCTCGCTGGTTGCGATCGGGGTCGCTATCGCCGTGCCGGCAGGGCAGTTCAAGCGAGAGTCGCTGCGCCGGTCGCGCGAGAAGGCGGCCGACCGCGCTAGGTTGGTCGGCGTACATGTCGCCATCGCCGAGCGAGCGATGAGCGCGCTTGTGCGGGCGGAGGCGCACGTAGCCCGAACCGTGGGCTTCCAGGAGGACTGGAGTTCCACTACGCCTCTTGTAGATGAGGCTGACCTTGAGGTTGTTCGATTGAGTCAGCTCCCATTTCAGGATTTGCCGAGCTACGAGGAGGTCAGGACCGCCTACAACTTGCTCGATGCACTGCGTGAGGCTTCTGCAGAAATGCGTCAGCTGGCTAAGCGTCGCGACGCGGTGTTTAGTGTCTCCATGGTGGAGCGCCAGGCGTTCACCTTCGCCCTTGGGAAGGTCCAGATTTCCTACGGCGTGCTTGCAAATCAGTACGTCGCAGAGATTGCGCACGCGCAAGATCGGAAGGCTTCGGAGTGAGGTGAAACTATGGGACGACCAACCCGCACCGCCGAGCAGCTCCAGCAGATGCTGATGGAGCCGAGTAGGCCTCCTTCGTTCGCCAGCGGTAAGGCTCTTTCTTTCAAGACCTATTCGCGCGGAGGCTCGGACTTACCATACAGCGAGCCGCCCAGTCTGAGCAACCACGGTACTGCGATCACGCTAAGTACGAGTGCGATGGCGGCGAGCCAGTTGACGAAAACTAGGAACAGGACCAGTGCCACATAGTTGGCTAAAGTCAGAAGGGCAAACAAGCTTCCAGCTGCCACGAGCAAGCGGCCATTTTGGCCTGCCGTAATCGCCATCGCTCCAGTCGCCGCGCCAAGCACGAGGAACAGGGGAAATAAGAGCGCAAATGGCGCCACTGTCCAGCTCTTGCTGTATTCCTCGTTCATGAAGAAGGCGAATCCCACTGCTGCCTGCCCAAGCGACATGGTCCGTAGCGCCGTAAATGCCACGGCAGGATGCTTGGCGAGGTGACCGTTGGCAAAGGCGGTTATGAAACTGGTGAGCGTATGCGTCATCTGCTGGAGCGGTTAGATGGGTTGATCGAATCCTACGGCTATCGGACTGCAGACAGTAGGGAGGGTGAGTCGTGTTGAACGACTCTTCATGTGCGTCGTGAGCACCCTGTGCCGCGCAGCAGCAGTCGAGCGTTAGCGGCCAGGCTGCAGTAGTTTGATCAGCGCCGCACGTAGCTCTTCGCCCCGGTATCGCTCAAGCAGTACTGCCCGCCGCGTGGGCCCGTGCAGATGTTGTTCGAGCGGCATGAGCAGTCGCCTCCGACCGCAGCACGCGGAGGAGGCGCGACCAGGTTGAGCGCCGGCGCACCCAACTCGGCCGAGCAGTTCTTCTTCGAGCCGCTGATCGATCCATCATTGCAGATGAACAGCGCGCCGTTGCAACGGGCGACTCCGCCTTTGCTGCCGGAGCACGGATAGTTTGCTGCAGATGAATGCCATTGCACTGCCAACAAGCCGCAAAGGAACGAAGCCCGCAAGCAGCGGGCGCTCACGACGCTACGACTTACGGGCACTCGGGCAGGCTAAGCAGGTTGTCTACCTTCGTGTCATCGCGAACGGTGCGCAAGTACTTCTTGCCATTGCGAGTCGCGACTTCGACTTCGGCGCGGTTTAAGCCAACCTGGACAAAGAACTGATAGTCACCACGTTCAGCATGCATCACCGCACTTGCTAGGTCGAGCTTCCACCGGGTGCCGTCAGGATTTATGCCCCCCACATTGATGATGCTGTCGACCGGCGAGTCCCGGTACGGCTTGTTGATGCACTTGATTTGGATTTGACCCATGCGAAGCTCCTCGGATTTTGATTTCTTTGTCGCCGCCTTCATCGGCGGCGCCTATTACGCGCGTCTGTGGGCGATTTCAGGTGGGTAAAAACCCTTTGAATCCCATGAACTGGGGAGGAATCCGTGCTAAGGCTCTTCCGCGGCCCAGCCAGCCGAGCCCTGACTAGACGATGACATCTCCTGCAAACTGTGCGCAAGGTGCTTCTCAATTGGGCGCATGCCTCGTCAGGCGGGGGCGCGGAAGTTCATACTGAAGCCCTTACAAGCAGGAGTCGGAAATGAACCCCCAAATTGAGAAGGTTGTTCAGACGGAAACTGGCGTGCGCAATGTGCTGGAAGGGACCTTCAAAGGCATCAAGATCGAGGTGGTGACCGGTTACGACATCACTCACGACAGATGGCCCTTCCATGTTTTCTTGACGCCTGCTGGCGGTCAGAGGGCTCGGCTCTTTGATGCGCCGACGCAATACCGGGCCAACTCGATGCAGGGAGCGTTCGAACAGGGAATGCAACTGGCTGTGCATCACCTAGAGCCGCCTGAGGTAGGTTTTCAGCGTGAAGTGAAGAGGTAGCAGGCGAGGAGGCCTATGCCGACCTGCACCACTCTGCATGGATAAGGCACTGAGCGCTACCGACGTCGAGCGCGAAATTCTTCGTCGGCTGGCGCGCATCGAGACCATCCTCGTGCAGATCGTGCGCGTGCGTGGCCTGCGTCTCACACGCGCCGAGATGTGCGAGCGTCTGGGCGTCACGAGCCACACCATCACCTACCGCATGCGCCGCGGCGAGTTGCCCAAGCCAGGCGCCGACGGCAAATGGCTGCTGTCCGATGTGATCGAGTGGGAGGGGCGTGACGATTGAAGGACTGCAGGCACCCATGGCTCGGGCGTTGGATCTGAATGCTTGTGTATCGGCCCCTCGATTGCCACACGCGTCACGACGGGGTGCCCGGTCCCGCTCACGCGGAAGGGGATAGCTTCGCTGCGTAGCCAGGCGATTTGCCTCGACTTGACCTTGTAGCCGGTCAGGCGCACCAACTCCTGGTCAGTGAGAAACATGTTGGGTGTCATTGCTCCAGCACCGTGGTCATTTTTGGGGAGTTCCGGGCGGGTCGATTCTTTTGAAGCGCAGCTTGACCTGCTCATAGGCTCTGGGCGCGTTGCAGCGCGCCTGCTAGGTATTTGCGAGCGGCCTTGGAGGCCCGCCGCCTCATGGAAAATGGGTTCATGAAATCCATCCGATACATTCTCTCGACCCTGATGCTTGCGGCGAGTGGTCTAGCTCAGGCGGAGACAGCCATGGCCGGCATAGGCTCAGCGAGCTGCGATGTTTGGCTCGACGCAAGGAAAAAGCCGCAGCAGGATAGAGAGGCGATCATCGAAGGGCTGGTGCTTGCCTGGGTTCAAGGCTTTCTTTCGAGCAAGAACGCTACAGGGGCAAAAGGCAAGTCGGTCTTAGATGTACCGCCCCCCACCTCGATAGAGTTGGTCATGGACAAGATCTGCGGGGACAATCCAGATTGGAAGATCTACATAGCTGCCGATACCTTTGCGACCGTTCTCATCGACCAGTATCGAGGTAGCGGGCGCAAGTAGTCTGACGTTACTGCAGCGTCACCTCGGCGCCGTCGGCGGCCACCATGACGCCCGGCGAGGCCTCGTCGATCTCGATGGGCACGCCCATGTGCTTTTCGGGGATGGTGGTCACTCTCACGCGCGCGTCGGTCACCCAGCTGAGGCATTTCAGGTATTCGTCGCGCAGAGCTGGGCTCAGAACGAACTTCCGCGGGTAGGCGTTGTTGTGGGCTCTCCAGTGCGCGGAGAGCTTGTCTGTCATCTGCAGGTAGAGGGTCGTCATCGTGGTGCTCTCACGCGGGGCGGATCTCGACCGGCCCGATGCCGCTGTAGACCGTGGCGCCGTCCTTCAGGGACGTGACCGTCCAGCGCTCGGCGCCGTGGCCAGGCGTGACCTTGTAGTCGCCCGGCGCGAGCGGCAGGGGGCGCTCCTCGCGCGCGGTGCCGCTGTACCAGGCCGGCGTGTAAAGGATAGTGGACTCGGAGGGGAAGAATTCAGCTTGGCTCATGGCAGGATTGTCTCTTTCGCTACGGACCGCCTTGCTCGACAGGAATCACCAGCCAGACCTGTCGATACTCTGCAGTGCCATCGTTTCCGGTATCGCGCTCGATGCCGGAGAGCAAGAAGCCATTGCCTTTGTACGGCAGCAACGTTGGGTCGGTAATCCGGCCGGCTGAACGAGCTTGGGGCAGCCCCCAATTCTCGAACAACATCACTTCGGTGAGATTGCGCCCTGAATTGTTCTTGTCACGGTCGGACTCACGAATCTGCACGGACACACGCATCGGCGCTTCTCTCTGGCTGGATCTCAGTCGCAAGCCGTGGCGCATGAGGAATGTCACGTCCGCTAAGAACATCTAAGGCACCAGCGGCTCATCTTGGCTCTGTGGCTTCGGTAAAAGACCCGGCAGCTCATGCATCACCGCGCGAATGTGGTCACCGGCATTCCGATCCCAGTCGCCGTACAGGTCGCCGATGCGCGCGCAGCGCCCCGCGACCTCGTCAGCGAAATCACGCAGGGTGGGGCGCATCGGATCGTCTGGGCCGAGCTCACCGACCCTCCGCGCCATTTCCACCAGCTCAACCTCTATTTCCATCAGGTGCTCACTGGGGCAGGGCTAGAAGGGCAGGCGTCCATAGAGCGCCCTGATGCGGTCGCCTGCGTTGCCTTTTTTCGGGTGCCCGAACCCGTCGGCCGTCGCGGCGCACAACTCGACGACATTGAAAGCGAATTCCCGCAGGCCAGGATCCAGCTTGTCGCCATTCATGATGATCTCGGCGCGCGTCGCCAGCTTCTCGAACTCTCCCGAAGGGTCGCGAACGAGGTCTTCGTGATCGGCGCTGCAGCTCTTGAAGTGGACGGCGGCAATCTCTTGGGCAGGCTGGCCGCCGACGACCCGGTACAACGCGAGGCCTTGGGAGAACAGGTCTTCGTAGTCGCCATGGCCTTTGGCCAGGAGCAGCCACTCAGAGGCGAAGAGGGAGGCCCAGGCGACGTAGTCCGGCTGCGGGGTGATTTCAGGCATTTCAAGCTCCTAAAAGTACTGTATGGATTTACAGTATCTTCCCAGGGTTTATGACCGTCAACAGATTTCCCGACGCAGAATGTCAGTCATGTGTACTCGTTACATATCGCCTGAGGATCGCGAGATAGAGGCCGCCTGGTACATCGGCGCCCGCAACGCCGAGCGCTGGCTGCGCAGCATGCGGCCGATGTACACGGGGGCATTCATGCGCCGCGCCGTCGACAATACGGAGTACGAGCGCGAGATCGCGGTGGGGCAGTGGTCGCTGATTCCAGCGTGGTCGAGCAGCCACGTCCCGACGGCGCCGCCGCACAAGGGCGAGACGAAGGGCAAGGAGCTGGCCACGCACAACGCCCGCTTCGCTGGCATCGAGAAGAAGCCGGCCTTCAAGGACGCATGGAAGCTCAGCAGGCGCTGCATCATCCCGGCCTGGAGCTTCGATGAGCCGAACTGGGAGTCGGGCAAGAACCAATGGTGGCGGTTCCGCCGCGCGGACGGTCGCCCTTGGGGCCTGGCCGGCCTATGGAGTACCTGGAAGGATCTGGAGACGGAGAAGGTGTGGGAGAGCTACACCATGCTCACGATAAATGCCAACCTGCACCCGATCATGTCGCGCATGCACAGGCCCGAGATCGACAGGGCGACCAAGAAGCCGCTCGAAGTGCAGGACAAGCGCTCGGTGGTCGCGATCGAGGAGCACGACTTCGACCGATGGCTGACGTGCACGCCGGAAGAAGCGCGAGAGATGGTGCATCTGATCCCCGTCGACCTGATCGATGCGGGCCCTGCGGCGGCCCAGGAACCACGAGAGGAAACAGCGGCGGCGGTGTCGAGCGCCGATACCGAAGATCTGCCGTTCTGAGGGAGTGCTACCGGGGACGCCGACTGCCAGATCGCCTTCTGGCCCTTTAACTCTGTCGCGCAAACGACCTACTTCGAGTGCCCTAAAACAGGCAGAATTCGCGCAAACGTTGAGGAATTCGCGCGATGGAGGATGTGCTGCATGAACAATTTTGGTGGGCTATGTTCAACATCGTCTTTCCCTCGGCCCCGCTCTTTGCCTTGCTTCTCATAAAAAAGGTAAGTTCACTCGATGGGACGGAAGCCCGAAAATTGACTGAGGTTTGGGCTGAGGTGGTCGCGGATGGGCAACTTTGCTTTTATGCGGCTGCGATCACTGTAGCGTCTATGTCGGAAACCCTGCTACCTGCGATGAAGGTGTCGCCTTTTTTTGCGGTGCAGCTAATCTTGGCCTCTGTCGCTACCGTGGTGTTTGCGATTTTTAACACCGTTCACAACGTTGGCAAAGGATCGTCAAACACAAAAATCTTGTGCTTTTGGTCAAATTGGCTTGCTGGTTGTGCGGTTGTCAGTGCATTGGGAAATCACATCTATCATGAACTTCCACGGTTCTCTGCTGCCCTTGGCTAAGGCGCTCATCGTCGCATCCGTGGGGGCCTTGACCTCAACAATGGCGACGATCGCTCTTGGCCATGCTTCAGAAGCAAACTTGGTCGCAGCAGGTGTAGCGGCTCTTGCTGGAGTTGGATCTTTTCTTGTTTTCAAATTGAACGGGCATCTAGGCCTGACAGTGCTCGTCGCCGAACTTGCACGCAGGATCAGTGCGCTCTCGTCTCGTCACCAGAACGACTTCGAACACTCGACTCCACCAAGGTGACTCTCAGACTGTCAGCAATCTGACAAGCCATGTGGGTAGCGGAGGCTGGTCAGTCAGTGCAGTTGCGTAGCAGCGGCGGTATCAGGCAATTCGGACTCTTTCGCCAGATCACCTTAACCTTGGTGCTCGTATTTGGAGCGCTCACGCCCTCGCAAACCCATCCTGATCAAGTACGGTCAAAGCGGGGGAACGGACGGGGGAACGTCTGGTATGCCAATTTGAGGAATCGAACGCTGGTGCGCCCTGCAGCTCGTCCTTCAATCCCCTCCGGGGCCAACTTTCATCCCGCGCAGTTCCAGCTCCTGGCTTCCGGCCTGTGCGGGTGAGTCATCGGCCTTCCGCATCCCCTCAGGGGCACCTTCGCGCGCATCCCGCGGCGCAGATACAAACGAAAAATGCACACAGCCCGCAATGTGACTGTGTGCATTTCGATTTTTTGGTCGGGGCGAAAGGATTCGAACCTTCGACCCTCTGGTCCCAAACCAGATGCGCTACCAGGCTGCGCTACACCCCGACAAGCCTTCTATTCTAGCCCGGATAAAGGGGCTCTCAGCGTTTCTCGTAATGAGTCTTGCCGAAAAGAATCTCCCGTTCCTTGTCGCCGGTGATCGGCTTGCGCAGGTCTGCGAGCACCTTCACCCCGCGCTGCACCGCCGGGCGCGCGGCGATGCCGTCGAACCAATCCTTCAGATGGGGGAAGTCGGTGAGGGTGATGCCCTGGTTTTCCCAGCTGCGCAGCCACGGGAAGATGGCGATGTCGGCGATCGAGTAGCTCTTGCCGGCGATGAACTTGCTCCGCGACAGCTGCTTGTCGATCACGCCGTACAGGCGCCTGGCTTCGTTGCTGTAGCGGTCGATCGCGTAGGCGATCTTCTCGGGGGCGTACATGCGAAAGTGATGCGCCTGTCCGAGCATGGGACCGACGCCGCCCATCTGGAACATCAGCCACTGAAGCACTTCGTAGCGCTCGCGGTCACCGCTCGGCAGGAACTTGCCGGTCTTGCCCGCGAGGTAGACGAGGATGGCGCCGGACTCGAAGAGAGAGATCGGCTTGCCGTCCGGACCATCGGGGTCGGTGATGGCGGGGATCTTGTTGTTGGGGCTGATCTGCAGGAAGTCTGGCGCGAACTGGTCGCCCTTGCCAATGTTCACGGGGTGCGCGCGATACGGCAGGCCGCACTCCTCGAGCATGATGTGGATCTTGTGGCCGTTGGGTGTGGGCCAGGAATAGACGTCGATGGGCGATGCGGGCATGTTGTCTGGCTCTCCGGTGCGGGATGTGTTGGATGCGAGGCCGGCAGCATATACGTGCGAATCCAGGCGCGTGCAGGCGCGGGAATTCGCGGTGTGGCTGGCGAATTGCGGGAGCTCTCAGCCGACCTGCCGCTGGTGCGCGTTGCACCACATCCAGCTCTCGCCGGGTTCGAGCGACTGGATGACCGGGTGGCCTTCGGCATGCGAATGCCGCGTCGCGTGACGGTTCTTCGACGAGTCGCAGCAGCCGATGTGTCCGCAGTGCACGCAAAGACGCAGGTGCACCCAGGTGTCGCCCGTCTTCAAGCAGTCTTCGCAGCCGCGATGCTGCTGCGCATGAGGCTGCGCGATCTCGGCAGGCACGTGGTCGCAGGGTTTGATGGACAACTTTGAACTCCTTCTTCTCTATTTGTGTGCAGCCGACGCCCGTCAGGCGACTGCCGAGGCCTGCGAAAGGTGCTGGTGGATCTGGGCGACCGCGGCGGCGCCTTCGCCGATGGCGCCGCCCACGCGCTTGACCGAGCCGGAGCGCACATCCCCCACGGCGAAGACGCCGGGCACGCTCGACTCGAGCACCGCGGATGGCTGCGCCGGAAAGCCGCGGCTGGCGGCGTTGCCGGTCAGCACGAAGCCATGCTTGTCGACCGCCACGCCGCAGCCTTCGAGCCACGAGGTTTCCGGTTCCGCGCCGACGAAAAGGAAGATGTTGCGCGCCGCGCAGTCATGTTCCTTGCCGGAGGTGTGACAGCGCCATGTCGCGCCGGTCAGGCCTTCGTCGGAGCCGCCATGAAGGCGCACGAGTTCCGTGTGCGGCTGCAAAGAGATGTTGGGCGTGGCCTCGATCCGGTCGATCAGGTAGCGCGACATGCTGGCAGCGAGCGACGGCCCGCGCACCAGCACGTTGACCTTAGCCGCATGGCGCGACAGGAACACCGCGGCCTGTCCGGCCGAATTGCCGCCTCCGACCAGCGCGACCTCCTGCTGCGCGCAGATCTTCGCCTCGATGGCGGAGGCCCAGTACCAGACGCCGCGGCCTTCGAATTCGGCAAGGCGCGGGACGTCGGGGCGGCGGTAGCGAGCGCCGCTGGCGATGACCACCGTGCGCGCGCGGATCATTCGGCCGTCGGCAAGCTCGACGGCAAGGCTCTTGAGCGGGTTGTCGCGCGAGCAGTCGAGCGATGCGACCTTGGCCGGGATCAGCATCTCGACGCCGAACTTCTGCGCCTGCACGAAGGCGCGGCCCGCGAGCGCCTGCCCGGAGATGCCGGTAGGAAAGCCCAGGTAGTTCTCGATGCGCGCGCTGGCGCCGGCCTGGCCGCCGAATGCCCGGCAGTCGAGCACGATCACGCGAAGCCCCTCGGACGCCGCATACACCGCGGTCGCCAGCCCGGCAGGCCCGGCGCCGACGACGGCCACGTCGTAGAGCTCGTTGCGCTCGGCGGTGTCGACCATGCCCAGGCAGCGCGCCAGCGCATCGTCGCTCGGGTTGACCAGCACAGAGCCGTCCGGGCAGACGGCGAGCAGCTTGCAGGCGCCGTATTGCTCGAGCAGCGCGGCGGCGTCGGGGTCGTGCGCTGCGTCGACGAGGTGATAGGGATAGCCGTTGCGGCGCAGGAAGTTCTCGAGCCGGGCCATGTCGGGCGACTGCGGCTGCCCGATCAGCACCGGCCCGCTGGCGCCCGACTCGATCAACGCCACGCGCCGCAGGATCAGCGCGCGGGTGATGCGCTCGCCAAGGTCCGCTTCGGCCACCAGCAGCGCGCGCAGCTGCGCGGGCGAAACCAGCAGCGCCTCCACGTCTTCGTCGGCGTGGCCGTCGACGAGGGCAGGGCGGCCGCTCAGCTGGCCGACCTCGGCGAGGAATTCGCCCGGCCCCTGCCGTGCGATCGGCACCACATGCCCGAGGCCGTCACGTTGCGTGACAGCCACGACGCCCTTGAGCAGCACGAACATGCCAGGGCCCGTTTCACCTGCGGTGAACAGCCTCGTGCCGCGTGGGAACTGCTGGACGGTGCCGAAGCGTGCGATGCGCGCAATCTCGGTGTCACTGAGCACCGGGAAAGTCTGGTGAAGGCGGCTGCTGTCTGTGCCGGCGGGGGCAGGTGTGGCCATGAGGTCGAACTCCATTTCGCGGATCCATCGCATTAGACGACGAAGGCGGCCCGAGCGGTTGCAGGCGTCTCGCGGCAGGGGTGGTGCTGTAACAGCGTCACGTGCCTGCAATTTTCCTGACATGCCCGCTTCATCGCAGGTGCGGAGACTCGCTCGCAGAAAGGGTTTCCACATGAAAGAACTGCCCAACCCGACGTTTCCGCTTTCTCAGATCGGGCTCCGCGCGGCCTTGTGGCCTGCTCCTGCAGCCGGTGGCTCCACCGCTGCCGCCCGCCCGTCGGTGCCGCAGGCCCCTGCAGTCATCCTGCCGCAGGCCGTCGAATCAAGGCAAGGCATCACCGTCGGCTGGGCACGCCACGTCGATGACGTTCGCGCCGCACAGCGCCTTCGCTACGACGTGTTCGTCGGCGAGATGGGCGCCCGGGTCTCCTCGCCGCTGGCCGGCCACGACATCGACCTGTTCGACGACTTCTGCGAACACTTGCTGGTGCGCGACGAGCAGACCCAGCAAGTCATCGGCACCTACCGCGTGCTGACGCCGGCCCAGGCACGCCGGGTCGGCAGCACCTACAGCGATACTGAATTCGACCTCACCCGCCTGCGCGACCTGCGCGAGCGCATGGTGGAGCTTGGCCGCAGCTGCGTGCACCCGGACCACCGCCAGGGCGGCGTGATCCTCGCGCTCTGGGGTGCCCTGGCCGGCTTCATGCACCGCAACAAGCTGGACACGATGATCGGCTGCGCCAGCATCCCGATGTCACACAACGGTGTCACGAACGGCGATGCTGCAGCCAGTATCTGGCGCCAGGTTTCGGCCAAGCACATGGCGCCCATCCAGTACCAGGTGCAGCCCCGCCTGCCGCTGCCGGTCGAGCGCCTGGACACGCTCGACGTGGAACCGCCGGCACTCATCAAGGGCTACCTGCGCCTGGGCGCGAAGGTGCTCGGTGCCCCGGCCTGGGACCCGGATTTCAACGCTGCGGACCTGCCGATGCTGATGCGCATCGACGACCTGCCGGCGCGTTACCGCAAGCACTTCCTGGGTTCATGAAGCCGGCGGCTGACCGGCCCGAGACAGGGCCGCTCGCTTCCTCGCCTGGTGCCCTCGGCCGCCAGACCGCTGGCGCCGAGGCGTCACCGAACAGTCATGGAACTGTCACAAGAGGGGCTGACACTGTCATATTTCAGCCTGTGTTCCCTCCTGTGTCGCCTGCTTCAGAATCAGTGTCCATGTCACCCGCTCCCGCCAACCCGTCTCCCGAGGTTGCGGCACCTGCTTTCACGTTGCTGGACCGCGACCACAGCATTCTTTCGTTCAACGAGCGCGTGCTCGACTGGGCGCATCGCAAGGAAGTGCCGCTGATCGAGCGCCTGCGCTACCTGTGCATCGTTTCGTCGAACCTCGACGAGTTCTTCGAAGTCCGCGCCGCACCTCACCTGATCGCCGGCAGTGCGGGCGACCACAAGGGCACCTACACGGTCGAATCGTTCGAGCGGCTCGCGGAGGCGGCCCACAAGCTGGTGGCCCGGCAGTACGCGCTGTACAACGACGAGCTGATGCCCACCTTCGCGACGCACGGCATCCGCATCATTTCGCACGGCGAGCGCAATCCTGCCCAGCGCAAGTGGGTCAGCGAGTATTTCGAGCGCGAGGTGCGCCCGCTGCTGATCCCGGTCGGGCTCGATCCGGCGCATCCGTTCCCGCAGGTGGCGAACAAGTCGCTGAACTTCATCGTGCGGCTGGGCGGCAAGGACGCCTTCGGGCGCGAGAACCCGATCCAGATCGTCAAGCTGCCACGCGTGCTGCCGCGGCTGATCAGGATGCCGGCCAAGGTGTCGGAGGGCAAGACGCTCTTCGTGGCGCTTTCGAGCGTGGTGCGCGCGCATCTGAGCAGCATGTTCCCGGGACGCGAGGTGGGCGACTTCTCTCAGTTCCGCGTGACGCGGCATTCCGACCTGGCCGTGGACGAGGAAGACGTCAAGAACCTTCGTACCGCGCTGCGCCAGGGCCTGCAGCACCGCCACTACGGGCAGGCCGTGCGCCTCGAGGTCTCGGCGAGCTGTGCCGAATCGCTCGCGAGCTTCCTGCTGGCGCAGTTCAACCTGCCGCCCCAGGCGCTGTACCGAGTGCACGGCCCTGTGAACCTGGCCCGCCTCACGCAGCTGGCGGACCTGCTCGACGAACCTCAGCTGCGCTTTCCGCCGTATCGCGCCTCGTACCCCGTCACCCTGTCGCCTGGCCAGTCGTTCTTCGAGCAGTTGCAGCGCGGTGACGTGCTGATCCACCAGCCCTTCGAGAGCTTCGAGGGGGTGCTGGCATTCCTGCGCGAGGCGGTGCAGGACCCCCAGGTGCTGGCGATCAAGCAGACCATCTACCGCACGGGCGCCGATTCGGAAATGATGGACCTGCTGCGCGAAGCCGTTCGCCGCGGCAAGGAAGTCACGGTGGTCGTTGAGTTGAAGGCCCGCTTCGACGAGGAAGCCAACATCAACTGGGCCGAGATGCTCGAGTCGATCGGCGCCCAGGTGGTCTATGGCGTGGTCGGCCTCAAGACGCACGCCAAGATGCTGCTGGTGACGCGGCGCGAGGGCAAGCAGATGCGCCGCTATGGCCATCTTTCCACGGGCAACTACAACCCGCGCACCGCCAGGCTCTACACCGACATCAGCCACCTCACGGCCGATCCGCTGCTGACGGCCGACATGGAGGCCGTGTTCGTGCACCTGGCGAGCCAGAGCCGCCTGCCGAAACTCAACCGCATGTGGCTGGCGCCGTTCGACCTGCACAAGAACATCGTCGCGCAGATCGATGCCCTCGGCGTGGCCGCCGCGGCCGGCCAGCCGACCCGCATCGTCGCCAAGATGAATGCGTTGACCGACGACGAGATCATCTCCTCGCTGGTCCGTGCCGGCCAGAAGGGCGTGAAGATCGACCTGATCGTGCGCGGTGCCTGCACCTTGCCTGCGCAGGTGCCGGGCGTCACGGACAACATCCGGGTGCGCTCGGTCATCGGCCGTTTCCTGGAGCATTCGCGGGTCTTCTACTTCCGCAATGGCGAAGACGAATCGCTCTATCTGTCGAGCGCCGACTGGATGAACCGCAACATGATGCGGCGCGTTGAGCTCGCGTGGCCCGTGACCGACCCCGGACTGCGCCAGCGATTGATCGACGAATGCCTGGTGGCCTACCTGCACGACGGCCGCGACGCCTGGGACCTGGGCGCCGACGGCACCTACACGCGCGTCGCCCACGATACGCACGCGGCCGAGGCCGGTTCCTCGCCCGCCGTCGAGGCCCACGGCGCTCAGGCGGCGCTCATGAACCGCTACGCATCACGAGGGCATCTCAGAGATGCATCCGGCAACTGACGATCGAAAGACGATGACCATGGACTTGATCTTCTGGCGCCACGCCGAAGCCGAGGACTGGACCGAGGGTTGCGACGACATGCAGCGCTCGCTCACCGCGCGCGGCGAAAAGCAGGCCAAGCGGATGGCGGCATGGCTCGACAGGCAGCTGCCGGACGGCACGCGCATCATCTGCAGCCCGGCGCGGCGCTGCGAGCAGACCGCGCTGGCGCTGGGCCGCAAGTACAAGCTGCGTTCGGAGCTTGCTCCTGACACCACCGCCGAGGCGATGCTCGGTGCGGCCGGCTGGCCCAATGGCAAGTCGGTGGTGCTGATGATCGGTCACCAGCCGTCGGTGGGGCAGGCGATCTCGCTGCTGCTCGGCCTGAAGCAGGACAGCTGCCCGGTGCGCAAGGGCGCGCTGTGGTGGATCCGCACGCGCGAGCGCGACGGCGATGTGCAGACCGTTGTGGTGACGGTGCAGTCGCCTGAACTGCTCTGACCAGCCGTATCGGAAGGCGGGAAGGGCTCAGCAGCCGCTGAGCTCGACCCGCCAGCTGCTGGTCTTCTGCCAGGCCAGCACTTCCTCGCGCAGCAGGTGCGCCGATTGCGGATACGCCTCCGCCCAATCCGGGGCGCAGGCGATGGTGAAGGCGCGTGCACCGAGCGCCGCAAGATGAAGCGCCTGCGGATCGGGGTCGCGGCGCGCATGGCACAGGATCACCGCGAGCCGCAGCGCCAGCAGCTGCATCACGAAGGTCTCGTCGTCCAGCGAGGCCTCGAGCTTGCGTAGCTTGCCGCGCTGGCCCAGCACCAGCTGGGCCAGGGCATGGAGTTCGTTGACCGCGAAACCCGGTGCATCGGTGTTGTCGAGGATGTAGGCGCCGTGCTTGTGATAGTCGCTGTGCGACACGAGCGTGCCGATCTCGTGCAGTTGCGCGGCCCATCCGAGCTTGCGCAGCGCGCGGCCGGCCCGGTTGGTGGTGCTGCCGCCGCGCGCGGCCGGTGCCAGCTGCACGAAAAGGGCTGCGGCCGTTTCGCCCACGCGCCGGGCCTGCGCCGGATCCACCGCGAACCGGGTGGCCAGCCGCGCCACGGTGGTGGTGCGCATGTCGGCGACGCTTTCGTCGCGCTCCAGCAGTTCGTAGAGCACGCCATGGCGCAGCGCGCCCTGCGCGACCTTCATTTCGTCGATGGACAGGAGATCGAACACCGCCCGCAGCACGCTCAGGCCGCCGCCGATGACTGCCTTGCGGTCTTCGCGCATGCCGTCGATGCGCAGCTTGTCGGCGCTTCCGGCCTTGAGCAGGCGGTCGAGAAGCCAGTCGAGGCCCGCTCGGGTGACCAAGCCGGGGTCGCCGCCGGCAGCCGCCAGCACGTCGCCGACCGCACCGATCGTGCCCGAGGCGCCGTAGGCCACATCCCACTGGTCGCGCGCGTAGCTGCCGAGCGCGTCGTCGAGCACGGCCTTTGCGGCGACTTCGGCCGCGCGGAAGGCGCCCTGCGTGAAGAGGCCTTCGCCGAAGTGCTTCATGGACCACGCGACGCTGCCCACGCGGTAGGACTCCATCCGGTCGGCGACCAGGGCGCGGCCGATGATCATTTCGGTGGAGCGCCCGCCGATGTCGATCACCAGCCGGCGTTCGCGGTCGGAGGCGTCGTTGTGCGGCAGCATGTGCGCCACGCCCTGATAGATGAGGCGGGCTTCCTCCCGCCCCGGGATCACGTCGATGCCGAATCCCAGAATGGTGCGCGCGCGCAGCAGGAATTCTTCCCGGTTGCGAGCCTCGCGCAAGGTCTGCGTGGCCACGGCCCGGACCTGCGAGCGCTTGAAGCCCGCCAGGCGCTCGCCGAAGCGGGCGAGGGCGTCCCACCCGCGCTGCATGGCTTCCGTGGTCAGGTTGCGTGCGCTGTCCAGGCCGTTGCCCTGGCGCACCGTTTCCTTGAGGTATTCGGTCCGGTGGATCTGGCCGTGGTCGACCTGTCCGATTTCGAGCCGGAAACTGTTCGACCCCAGGTCGACTGCCGCGAGGCGGGTGCCGTTTTGCATGTGTTCTGAAAGGGAGGGCAGGGATTGTTCGCGTTCGATCGTAGCGCCGTGACGGGGCGCGCCGCCCCCGGAACCTGCAGCGGCGAGTTTCGAGAGGCTAGGCACAACAAATGACTGTTATGTGACAGCGTCACACGAAACACCGGCGCCGGAAAGGCATTTTCCCTCGATGGAGGGGTGTCACATTGATGTCATAGAAGCTTTCTAGAGTCCGTCCCAAGCCCGAAAGGGACTACTTCTTACTTCTAAAAGGAAGCTTCATGAAAACGACGTTCAAATTTGCAACAGCCGGTCTCGTGGCCGCGATGTTCTCCATTTCCGCCTTCGCACAAGACGTGACCGGCGCAGGCGCCAGCTTCCCGGCACCGCTGTACGCCAAGTGGGCTTCCGACTTCAACAAGGCCACCGGCGTCAAGATCAACTACCAGTCGGTCGGCTCGGGTGCCGGCATCAAGCAGATCGAAGCCAAGACCGTCGACTTCGGCGCTTCGGACGCTCCCCTGAAGGACGACGAGCTCCAGGCCAAGGGCCTGCTGCAGTTCCCCACCGTCATCGGCGGCGTGATTCCCGTGGTCAACATCCAGGGCGTGAAGCCCGGCGAGCTGAAGCTCAACGGCCAGGTCCTGGGCGACATCTACCTGGGCAAGATCACCAAGTGGAACGACCCCGCCATCAAGGCGCTGAACGGTTCGCTGAACCTGCCCGACGCCGCCATCGCCCCGGTTCGCCGCGCCGACGGTTCGGGCACCAGCTTCCTGTTCACCAACTACCTGAGCAAGGTCAACGCCGAGTGGAAGTCCAAGGTCGGCGAAGGCACGGCCGTGAACTGGCCCACCGGCGCGGGCGGCAAGGGCAATGAGGGCGTCGCGGCCTTCGTGAACCGCCTGCCGAACTCGATCGGCTACGTCGAGTACGCCTACGTCAAGCAGAACAAGATGACGTACGCCCAGATGCAGAACGCCGCCGGCACCTTCGTGTCGCCCGACGACTCGGCATTCAAGGCCGCCGCCGCAGGCGCCGAATGGAACAAGAGCTTCTACCAGGTGCTGACCAACCAGGCCGGCAAGGATGCATGGCCCATCACCGGCGCCACCTTCATCCTGATGCACAAGGTGCAGGACAAGCCCGCCAACGCGGCCACCGTGCTCAAGTTCTTCGACTGGGCCTACAAGAGCGGCGACAAGACGGCCGACGAGCTCGACTACGTGCCGATGCCCGACGCCGTGAAGGCCACCATCGCCAAGGCATGGGGTGAGGTGAAGGACTCGTCGGGCAAGGCCGTCGCGTTCAAGTAAACCTACCCACCAGTCCAGAACGGCGCGCCCATGAGCAACTCTTCGCTCGAGGACGCGCCGCTTTCGTCTTTGCCGGAGCGACCTGTGTCATCCACCTTTCCCGCCGCCACCACCTCCCTCGACCTCGCGGCCGAGCGCGGTCGTGCCACCGCACCTCCGCCGCCTGTGAAGGCACCGCGTTCCGGCCCGATGGCCGACCGGCTGTTCGGCTGGGCCGCCAAGGGCGCCGCCTTGCTGACGCTGGCGATGCTCATCGGCATCCTGCTGTCGCTGGTTGCCGGCGCCTGGCCTGCCATCTCGAAGTACGGCCTCGGCTTCCTCACGAGCAGCGTGTGGGATCCGGTCAAGGACGAGTACGGCGGCCTGGTCATGATCTACGGCACGCTGGCCACCTCGATCATCGCGCTGGTGATCGCGGTGCCGGTGAGCTTCGGCATCGCGCTCTTCCTCACCGAACTCTCGCCCAGCTGGCTCAAGCGTCCGCTGGGCACGGCCATCGAACTCCTGGCTGCGGTGCCCTCCATCGTCTATGGCATGTGGGGCCTGCTGGTGTTCGGGCCGATCCTGTCGACCTGGGTGCAGCAGCCGCTGCAGAAGCTTCTTTCCGGCGTGCCCTATCTCGGCGCGCTGGTGTCCGGCCCGCCGGTGGGCATCGGCATTCTTTCGGCCGGCATCATCCTCGCGATCATGATCATCCCGTTCATCGCTTCGGTGATGCGCGACGTGTTCGAGGTGACCCCGCCGCTGCTGAAGGAGTCGGCCTACGGCCTCGGCTCCACCACCTGGGAGGTTGTTTCCAAGGTGGTGCTGCCCTATACCAAGGCCGGCGTCATTGGCGGCATCATGCTCGGCCTCGGCCGAGCGCTTGGTGAAACGATGGCGGTCACGTTCGTGATCGGCAACATGAACCAGCTCAACTCCCTTTCCGTGTTCGAGGCTGCGAACAGCATCACCTCGGCACTCGCCAACGAATTCGCCGAAGCCGGCGCCGGCCTGCACCAGGCCGCGCTGATGTACCTCGGCCTCGTGCTGTTCTTCATCACCTTCGTCGTGCTGTCGCTCTCCAAGATGCTGCTGGCCCGTATGAAGAAGAGCGAAGGAACCAAGTCGTGAGCACCGCCCAGAACCTTCTCGTGGCCAAGGCACTGGCCGAAACGCGCCAGGCCAAGTTCGCCGCGCGCAATCGCGTCAACAAGATCGCGCTCACGCTGTCGCTCGCCGCGATGGCCTTCGGCGTGTTCTGGCTGATCTGGATCCTCTGGGAAACGCTGCGCCAGGGCGTGGGCGGCCTGGCCATCGCCACGTTCACGCAGATGACGCCGCCGCCGAACGAGGCGGGCGGCATCGCGAATGCGATCTTCGGCTCGTTCGTGATGGTGATGCTGGCCACCTTCGTGGGCACGCCCATCGGCATCATGGCCGGCATCTACCTGGCCGAGTACAACCCCAAGGGCCTGCTCTCTTCGGTCACGCGCTTCGTCAACGACATCCTGCTGTCGGCGCCGTCGATCGTGATCGGCCTGTTCGTCTATGCCGTGGTGGTGGCCTACTTCAAGACCTTCTCGGGTCTGGCCGGTGCCATCGCGCTCGCGCTGATCGTGATTCCGGTGGTCATCCGCACCACCGAGAACATGCTGCAGCTGGTGCCGCCGGGCCTGCGCGAAGCGGCCTACGCGCTGGGCACGCCGAAGTGGCGCGTCATCACCAACATCACGCTGCGCGCCGCCCGCGCCGGTGTGGTCACTGGTGTGCTGCTGGCCGTGGCGCGCATTGCCGGCGAAACCGCGCCGCTGCTCTTCACCGCGCTGAACAACCAGTTCTGGACCGCCGACGTGAGCCAGCCGATGGCCAGCCTGCCGGTCACGATCTTCAAGTTCGCGATGAGCCCCTACGAGAACTGGCAGCAGCTGGCATGGGCCGGCGTGTTCCTGATCACGATCGCCGTGCTTGCCCTCAACATCCTGGCGCGGGTCCTGACGCGCAACAAACATTGAATCCGGAAGAAGACAACAAATGCCAAACACTGTCGCACAACCGACGCGCTCGAAGATCTCGGTCAAGGACCTGAACTTCTACTACGGCAAGTTCCACGCGCTCAAGGGCATCAACCTCGAGATTCCCGAGAACAAGGTCACCGCCTTCATCGGCCCGTCGGGCTGCGGCAAGTCGACCCTGCTGCGCACCTTCAACCGCATGTTCGAGCTCTATCCGGAGCAGCGTGCCGAAGGCACCATCGCGCTGGACGGGGAGAACCTCCTCACGTCGAAGCAGGACGTGGCGCTGATCCGCGCCAAGGTCGGCATGGTGTTCCAGAAGCCGACGCCGTTCCCGATGTCGATCTACGACAACATCGCCTTCGGCGTGAAGCTGTTCGAGAACCTCTCGGCCAGCGAAATGGACGATCGCGTCGAATGGGCTCTGAAGAAGGCGGCCCTGTGGACCGAGGTGCGCGACAAGCTGCAGCAAAGCGGCTCCGGCCTGTCCGGCGGCCAGCAGCAGCGCCTGTGCATCGCGCGCGGCATCGCGATCAAGCCCGAAGTGCTGCTGCTCGACGAGCCCTGCTCGGCGCTCGACCCGATCTCGACCGCGAAGATCGAGGAGCTGATCGCCGAACTCAAGAACGAATACACGGTGGTCATCGTGACGCACAACATGCAGCAGGCCGCGCGCTGCAGCGACTACACCGCTTACATGTACCTCGGCGACCTGATCGAGTTCGGCGCGACCGAACAGATGTTCTTCAAGCCGCAGCGCAAGGAGACCGAGGACTACATCACCGGCCGTTTCGGTTGAAGTCAAAGGAGACAACATGACCGAGAAACATCTCTCCAGCCAGTTCGACAGCGAGCTCAACGGCGTTTCGTCGCGCGTGATGGAGCTCGGCGGCATGGTCGAGTCGCAGATCAACCAGGCCGTCTATGCACTGCTGCAGTTCGACCCCGAGGCGGCCAACCGCGTGATGGAAACCGAGCACCGCGTCAATGCGATGGAGATCGACATCGACCGCGAGCTGTCGTCCATCATCGCGCGCCGCCAGCCGACCGCACGCGACCTGCGCCTGCTGATCGCCATCAGCAAGACGACCGCCAACCTCGAGCGCGTGGGCGACGAGGCCAACAAGATCGCGCGCATGGTCAAGTCGATCATCGAGAGCGGCGCCGCCCGCCAGCTGCCGACCACCGAACTGCGCATCGCCGCCGACCTCGCCGCGGGCCTGCTGCGCAAGGCGCTCGACGCCTTTGCACGGCTCGATACGGCAGCGGCCGTGTCGATCTTGAAGGACGACGACCTGATCGACAAGGAGTTTGACGGCTTCGTGCGCAAGCTGGTCACCTACATGATGGAAGACCCGCGCACCATCTCGGCCAGCCTGGACCTGCTGTTCCTGGCCAAGGCAATCGAACGCATCGGCGACCACGCGAAGAACATCGCCGAATTCATCATCTACATCGTCAAGGGTGCCGATGTGCGGCACACTTCGATGCAGGAAATCGAGTCCGCGCTGCAGTAACGGCTGCGGCAAGACTCCCAAGAAAAGCATGAAGAAACCCCGAGTCCTGATCGTCGAAGACGAGTCCTCGATCGCCGAGCTGATCGCCGTCAACCTGCGCCACAACGGCTTCGAGCCGATCTGGTCGGAAGATGGCGTCGCGGCCCAGCGCGAGATCGACGCCTTCCTGCCGGATCTGATCCTGCTCGACTGGATGCTGCCGGGCCAGAGCGGCCTGCAGCTCGCGCGCCAGTGGCGCAAGGACCCGCGCACCAAGGCCATCCCGATCCTGATGCTGACCGCGCGCGGCGACGAACCCGACAAGGTCGCCGGTCTCGACGCCGGCGCCGACGACTACATCACCAAGCCGTTCTCCACCCAGGAAATGCTCGCCCGGATCCGCGCCGTGCTGCGCCGCCGGGCGCCGGAAGTGGTCACGGAGCGGGTGGAGATCGGCGAACTGGCCCTCGACACCTCCACGCACCGCGTGACCTGGCAGGGCAATGCGCTGAAGGTCGGCCCGACCGAATTCAAGCTGCTGGCCTACCTGATGCAGCATGCCGAGCGCGTGCACAGCCGTGCGCAGCTGCTCGACAAAGTGTGGGGCGACCACGTCTACATCGAGGAGCGCACGGTCGACGTGCACGTCAAGCGCCTGCGCGAATCGCTGGGTGCCGCCGCGCCGATGGTCGAGACCGTCCGCGGAGCGGGCTACCGGCTGACCGCCCAAGTCACGGTTTGAGCGCCGTGGCTTCCCTTGGCCGCGGGCGCGGATAATCGCCCGCCATGCCTTTCCGCATCGCTACTTTTTTAATAGCGTCCCTGGCAGCAGGCGCGGGCGCCGCCGGCATCTTCGGCTGGAAGTTCGGCTGGCTGGGTGCCTGGCTCGGCGCGGTTATCTGGCTGGCGCTGGATGCGTGGCGCGCCGATCGGCTGCTGCGCATCCTGCGCAACGACGCCGCCGGCCTGCCGTCTCGCTGGCCGGGTGTCTGGGGCGAACTCTCCGAGCGCATCCGCAAGCTGCTGCGCGACCGCGAGCAACAGACCCGGCAGGCCGAAGACCGCCTGCAGGAGTTCCTTGCGGCGATCCAGGCGTCGCCCAACGGCGTGGTGCTGCTCGACGAGCAGGGGCGCATCGAATGGTGCAACCAGACGGCGGCCAGCCAGTTCGGCATCGATGCCGAGCGCGACCTGGCGCAGCATCTGGCGAATCTCGTGCGCGATCCCGCCTTCGTCGCGTACCTCGCGTCCTGGAACTACAGCCGCGACGTCGTCATCGACGGCCCGGGGCTGGGCCATGGCCACCAGCGCAGTCATCCGGTACGGCTCTCGGTGCAGGTGCACCCCTATGCCGGCAACCGCCGCATGCTGCTCACCCGCGACATCACGGCGCTCGAGCAGGCCGAGGCGATGCGCCGCGATTTCGTGGCGAACGTGTCGCACGAGATCCGCACGCCGCTGACGGTGCTGGCGGGCTTCGTCGAGACGCTGCAGAACCTGCCGCTCGATGCCGACGAGCGCACGCGCTATCTGTCGCTGATGGGGCAGCAGTCCCACCGCATGGAGACGCTGGTGAACGACCTGCTGACGCTGTCGCGGCTCGAAGGCAGCGCGCCGCCCTCGAGCAGCCAGTGGATTCGCATTCGCGCGCTTTTCGCGCAGTGCGAGGACGAGGGGCGCGGCCTCTCGGGACGGCTGACGCCGCAGGGGCACCGGCTTTCGTTCGCCGTGGAAGCCGAGTCGGAAGTGTCCGGCGCGCCGACCGAGCTGCAGAGCGCGATGTCGAACCTGCTGAGCAATGCCATCCGCTACACGCCGGGTGGCGGCGAAGTCGCCGTCAGCTGGCGGGTGCTGCCGGACGGGCGCGGCGAGTACGCCGTGAAGGACACGGGCCCCGGCATCGCTGCGGAGCACATTCCTCGCCTCACCGAGCGCTTCTATCGCATCGACCGCAGCCGCTCGCGCGAAACCGGCGGCACGGGGCTGGGACTGGCGATCGTCAAGCACATCGCCCAGCGGCACGGCGCGGAGTTGCGCATCGAGAGCACCGTCGGCAAGGGGTCCCGCTTCGCGCTGGTCTTTCCGGCGGCGCGCGTGCGGGAAGCGCGCGTGATGGCCAGGTAGGCCCTCGGGCCTTATTCGCCTTCCTGCTACTTGCGTTTCGCGCGCCGGCGCATCGTCCAGCGCAGCAGCGCGCCGAACAGCAGGGCGGTCAGCGCGAGCGCCGCGGCGCTCATGATCCAGAACGCCAACGGCGACTGCATCGCCTCCCACGGGCCGAGGCCACGATAGGCGAGCAGGTAGCTGCCGCCCAGGCCCACGCCCCACAGCATCGTGCAGTAGATCACCAGCGGCGCGAGCGTGACCCGGTAGCAGCGCAGCACGAATACGCAGAAGGTCTGCACGGCATCGGCCACGTGATAAGCCGCGACGGCGAGCAGCAGCGATGCCGCCATCGCGATGACGGCCGGGTTGTCGGAATACACGTTGGCGAGTTCGTCGCGCAGCACGACCATGGCCGCGGCATAGACGAGCGCGCACAGCGCGGTCAGACCGAAGCCCTTGCGGCAGGCGAGCCGCGCCTTCGCTTCATCGCCGGCACCCAGCCAGAAGCTCACGCGGGCACTGGTGGCGATGCCCAGCGACAGCGGTGTCATGTAGGCCACCGCCAGCAGGTTCGACGCGATCTGGTGCGCCGCCGCTGCGGCGGTGCCGAGCCGGGCGATGAACAGCGCCATCAGCGTGAACGAAGTGACTTCGACCAGCACCGCCAGGCCGCCGGGCACGCCGAGTCGCGCGAACTTCCGGATCTGCTGCCAGTCGGGCGCCTCGATGCGCTTCCAGAGACCGTAGTTGCCATAGAACGGCCGGTTGCGCAGCAGCCAGACGGCGCAGCCGAGCATGGTCCAGTTCACGCACAGCGTGGCCCAGCCGCAGCCCACCAGTCCCATGGCCGGCAGGCCCGCGCCACCGAAGGTGAACCAGATCGACAAGGGCAGCTTCACGCCCAGCGAGCCCAGCTGCAGCCAGGTCACGAGCTGAGGCCTGCCCAGGCTCTGGTTGAGCGTGCTGAACAGGCGAAAGAGAAGGGCGGGCGCCAGCGCGAAGGCCAGCACCGCGAGGTAGGCCTCGACTTCGCCGCGCATCTCCGCGGGCACCTGGGTCCATCGCAGGACCGACCCTGGCAGCAGCAGGATCGCCATTCCGATGACGATGGCGATGGCCGCCAGGTACAGCGATTGCCGCACCGACCGGCCCACCTCGCCGCCGCGCCCGCCGCCGTGCAGTTCGGCCCAGACCGGCAGCAGCGCCTGCAGCACGCCCATCAGGGACACGTAGACGCTGACGAAGACCGCGGCGCCGACGGACAGCGCGGCCAGCGCATGCTCCGAGTAGCGGCCCGCGATGATGGTGTCGGTCACGCCGAAGGCCATCACCGCCAGCTGCCCGACGAGCACCGTGCCCGCGTGCCGCGCGATCAGGGCACGTTCGCTCCTCACTGCGGCGTGATCTTCTGGTAGAGCAGGAGGTCGTCGGCCGCGCTGCTCGGGCGGCGCAGCGTGCCGGCGAAGCGCCACTGGTCGAACGGGATGATGGTGTGCAGGCGCTCGATCGTCTCGGGGCTGGCCAGCAGCCATGGGCAGTCGGTGCCCAGCAGCAGCGGTTGCACGTTGAAGTTGCCGTGATGGCGCAGCGCCGCGATGTGCGGTCGGCTCAGCGCCAGTTCCGCAATGCAGCGCGGCTGGCCCACGCGCTCGGCCACGGCGCGGATCTGCGGCACGTAGCTGCGCGCATAGTCGATCGGCGGCAGCCACAGCGTCATCAGCAGCATCCAGCAAAGCGCGGTGCCGCCGGCCGGCAGCACCAGCGTCTTCCAGAGCGCGGCGCGGTGCCGTCCGGTGCGCCAGCGCACCAGCCAGCACCAGGCGATGGTAGCGGCCACCGCGAGCACCACCGCGATCGGCGAGAACTCGGGCACGAAGCCGGGCACCAGCCGCGCGACGCTGGCCGCGGGTTTGGGCGGCACGCCCGTCTGCATCGCGATCCAGTAGATCCAGCCCAGCACTGCGAGTCCGCTGAAGAAGAGGACGTTGAACCAGTCGATCAGCGCGGAGGCGCTGCGCCTAAAGGTGGGCAATGCGAACGCCGCGAGCGTGGCGAAGGCCGGCAGGGCCAGCAGCAGCGAGCGGTCGGAGTAATCGGTGGTCCAGGTGGCGGCCAGCGGTACCAGCGCGAACCAGAAGGGCAGCGCGACGTGGCGCGCAGTGAGCTGCCGCCGCCAGCGCCACAGCGTCCAGATGGCGAGCGGCCAGACCGGCCATGTGAACCAGACCAGCAGCTTGGCCTGGCCGCGCAAGTCACTCACCAGGGTGTTGCCCATCACGGTGATCTTCCACGTCGGCAGCTTCAGGCTGAAGACCAGTACCGCGGCGAGCGCGGTGATGCCGATCATCGTGAGAAGGGCCCCCCGCGTGTAGCCGGGGCCGACGCTTTCATCGTCGATGCCGAAGTCTTCGCCGGCGGACCTCGCCGCCAGCCTGCGCTCGTACGCGACGTAGATCACGCTGCCGATGGCCAGCGCGAGCCCGACGGTGGGCGCGCCGCTCAGGGTGATGCCCAGGGTGCCCACGGTGAGCGCGATCACCGGGCCGGCCCGGCGATAGGGCAGGGCGGCCACGCCATAGAAGAGGCTCGAAGAGAAGAAGAGCTGGGCCAGCGCGGGCGTGGTCTCGTGGCCGAGCTGCGCGAGGCCGAGGCAGGCGATCAGCGCGAGCAGGCCGCCGTCGGCGATCGCACGCGCATAGTCGGTCGGCCGGGCCTCGCCGCCGAAGGCGAAGGCCACGGGCTGGGCCCGCGCGGTGCGGGCCAGGTAGTACACCGCATACCAGGTGGCGGTGAAGGTGCCCCAGAGCAGGAAGGCGAACGCGACTCGGACGGCCAGGTCCGGGTTGACCCACGAGGGCGCGATCTTGATGGCCAGTGCGCCGATCCAGTACGGGACCAGCGCCGGCGTTTCCGGACGCAGGCCCAGCAGCATCGGATCGAACCAGCGCGCGATGCCTTCGGTGCTGTGGGCCAGTTCGGCCATGTAGCCGAAGGCGGTGATGTCGGCGCTCTTCCAGGGGCCCCGGCCGACCAGCCCCGGCAGCAGATAGGCCGCACAGAGCAGCAGCAATGCGATGCGCGGAAGCCGGCGCACGGCGCTCTGGGCAACGATCGCGGGGGTGGGCTGGTTCAAGTGGACGGAAGAGGCAGGAGCGGGAAAGAAAAAGGGCAGCGCGGTAAACCGGGCTGCCCTCGACGCAAAAGCGCGTACCTTACTTCGAGGCGGCGCCGGTGGTCTTGCCGAAGCGGTTGCGGAACTTCTCGACGCGGCCGCCCATGTTGTCGACCGACTTCTGCGTGCCGGTGTAGAACGGGTGCGATTCGCTCGTGGTATCGAGCTTGAACAGCGGCAGCTCACGACCGTCGTCGGTCTTGCCCATTTCCTTGGTGTTCGCGCACGAACGGGTCACGAACTTGAAGCCGTTCGACATGTCGACGAACAGGACTTCGCGGTAATTGGGGTGGATGCCTTCTTTTGCCATGGTGTTTCCTTTTGCGCTTTTGGAATCAATGCGCGGTCGATGCGAGAGCCACCAGCGTGCCATCAGTGGCGCGCTGCCCCGGGGGAGACCCGAGGAGCCAGGCGAAGCTGCCTGACCGCACTTTTCGCGGAGCCAGCGATTATCGCATACTGCCCCATTTTCGAGCAAACCGAAGGCGCCCAATGACTTCCAGCCCCCTGCGCGCGGGCCTCGTCGGCTATGGATTTGCCGGCCAGACCTTTCACGCCCCCGTTCTCTCGGCCGTTCCGGGACTGGAGCTGGCGGCCGTGGCCAGTTCGCAGCCGCACAAGGTGCATGCCGACTGGCCCGGCGTGGCGGTCGTGCCGGATGTGTCCGCGCTTGTGGCCCGCCCCGACATCGACCTGATCGTGGTTGCCACGCCCAACGCCCAGCACCATCCGGTCGCCAAGGCGGCGTTGGAGGCCGGCAAGCACGTCGTGGTCGACAAGCCTTTCACGCTCGACGTGGCCGAGGCGAGGGAGCTCGAATTGTTGTCAAGGCGCAACAATCGGCTCCTGGCGGTCTACCAGAACCGCCGCTTCGATTCCGATTTCCTGACCCTCAAGGAACTCCTCGCTTCCGGCGAGCTGGGCCGCCCTGTGTACCTGGAGTCCCATTTCGACCGTTTCCGCCCCGAAGTGAAGGAGCGTTGGCGCGAACAGGCGGTGCCTGGCGCGGGCCTCTGGGTCGATCTGGGTTCCCATCTGCTCGATCAGGCGGTGCAGCTTTTCGGCCGTCCCGACACGATCCAGCTCGACACGGCGGTCCTGCGCGACGGCGCCGTGGTCGAGGACTATTTCCATGCCGTGTTGCGCTATGAGACAGGCTCGCACTCACCGCTGCGCGTGGTGCTGCATTCGACGACGCTGGCGGCTCACGCGGCGCCGCGCTACATCGTCCACGGCACGCTTGGAAGCTACGTCAAGGACGGCGTCGATACGCAGGAGGACGCTCTGCGTGCCGGGCAGCGGCCGCCCGCCGAAGGGTGGGGCGCCGATCCGCTGGACGGCGAGCTATCGCTGGCAGGGCCCGGCGGGACCTTCACCAGGCGAAGCATTCCCACGCGGGCCGGCAACTACGTCGACTATTACGCCGCGGTTCGCGATGCCATCCTCGGGCAAGGCTCCAATCCGGTGCCGCCCGAGCAGGCTGTCGCCCTCATGGAGTTGCTCGACCTCGGCCGCCAAAGCGCTCGAGAGGGCCGAGCGATCCGCACATGAAAAATGCCCGCACAAGGCGGGCATTCATTCGTGGGGTGCCACTGATCCGGCTCTGCCGGTCAGTCGGCACCGCCCCCGGTAGGGGGCAGGCGTAGCGACACGAAGTACGCGCAGCCTGGAGGCGGGCAACAGTTACCCGCCGCGACGCATCATGTCGAAGAACTCGACATTGGTCTTCGTCGCCTTCATGTTCTTGAGCATCAGCTCCATCGACTCGATCTCGTCCATGTTGTACATGAGCTGGCGCAGGATGCGGGTCTTCTGCAGGATCTCGGGCGCCAGCAGCAGTTCTTCGCGGCGCGTGCCGCTGCGGTTGAGCTGGATCGAGGGGAACACGCGCTTCTCGTAGAGGCGGCGGTCGAGGTGGATTTCGGAGTTGCCGGTGCCCTTGAACTCTTCGAAGATCACTTCGTCCATGCGGCTGCCGGTGTCGATCAGCGCGGTGCCGATGATGGTCAGCGAGCCGCCTTCCTCCACGTTGCGCGCCGCGCCCAGGAAGCGCTTGGGACGCTGCAGCGCATTGGCGTCGACGCCGCCGGTCAGCACCTTGCCCGACGAGGGCACGACGTTGTTGTAGGCGCGGGCCAGGCGGGTGATGGAGTCGAGCAGGATCACCACGTCCTTCTTGAGCTCGACGAGGCGCTTGGCGCGCTCGATGACCATCTCGGCCACGTGCACGTGGCGCGCGGCGGGCTCGTCGAAGGTCGAGGCAATGACCTCGCCCTTCACCGTGCGCTGCATTTCGGTCACTTCCTCGGGGCGCTCGTCGACCAGCAGCACCATCATGTGCACGTCGGGATAGTTGGCGCTGATGGCGTGGGCGATGTGCTGCATCATCACCGTCTTGCCGCTCTTGGGCGGCGCCACGAGCAGGGCGCGCTGGCCTTTGCCGATGGGGGCGATGATGTCGATGATCCGGCCGGTGATGTTCTCGTCGCCCTTGATGCCGTCGCGCTCGAGCCGCATCTGCTCCTTGGGGAACAGCGGCGTCAGGTTCTCGAACATCACCTTGTGCTTGTTCTGCTCCGGCGGCCCGTTGTTGACCTTGTCGAGCTTGGTCAGCGCGAAGTAGCGCTCGCCGTCCTTGGGCGTGCGCACCTCGCCTTCGATCATGTCGCCGGTGTGCAGGTTGAAGCGGCGCACCTGGCTGGGCGAGATGTAGATGTCGTCCGTGCTGGCCGTGAAGCTGGTGTCGGGGCTGCGCAGGAAGCCGAAGCCGTCTGGCAGTATTTCGAGCACGCCGTCGGCGAAGACCTGCTCGCCGGCCTTGGCGCGCTTCTTGATGATCGCGAACATCAGCTCCTGCTTGCGCATGCGGCCAACGTTTTCGATCTCAAGCGCTTCAGCCTGCTTGAGGACTTCAGACACGTGGAGTGCCTTGAGTTCGTTTAAGTGCATGGAATGACCCCTCGTGGGGCAATCGAACGGAAAACGGGGGGAGGTTGGGCGTGAAGCGAGAACTGCTTCACCAACCGGGGAACTCGAACCGGTTGCCTCTATGCAGAAGGACCGGTGAACTGGAAGAGATTATGACAGGAAAAACGCGCCGGCCAACGCATTGCGCGCTGGCCGGTTCAAATGTCGCTCAGGCGAGCTGCTGGTCGATGAAGGCCGTGAGCTGAGCCTTGCTCATTGCGCCGACCTTGGTGGCGGCCAGCTGGCCGTCCTTGAACAGCATCAGGGTGGGGATGCCGCGGATGCCGAACTTGGCGGGAATGTCGCGGTTCTCGTCCACGTTGAGCTTGGCGATCTTCAGCTTGCCTTCGTAGGCGGTCGACACCTCGTCCAGGATGGGGGCGATCATCTTGCAGGGGCCGCACCATTCGGCCCAGTAGTCGACCAGGACGGGCTGGCTGGACTTGAGCACGTCGGCCTCGAAGGAGGAATCGGAGATGTGTTTGATGAGTTCGCTGGCCATGTGTGAATCCTTGTGCGCAGAGAGTTTCGGTGCAGCTAAAGTGCTGGTCATTGTGACAGAAACCAAGGGGTGGCGTTCCGAATGGAGACGCTATGGCAGCGATAGCCAAAGCCCTTGCGCGAAGCGCTCCATACCCCTCGACAGAATGACATGAACGATGGCCACCCCGTGCAGGCCCTTTGGTGCGACCCCGCCGACGGCATCGTCGCGCGGATCGTCCGCGCGCTCGCGGAGCGCGAACTGCATGCCGCCCGCACCGTGGTGCTGGTACCCTATGCCCAGCTGATGGGCGTGGCGCGGGCCATGTGGGCGCGCTGCGGCAGCCCCGGCTTCGTGCCGCGATTCGAAACCACCCACAACTGGGCCCGCAGCGCGGGTGGCTTCGTGCCCATGGGCTACGACATCGCCCACGACATGGCGCGCGACCTCGTCACGGCCCAGGCGCTGCTGTCGCAGGCGGGCTTCCATGCGGAGCGCTTCGCCCTGGCCGGCCGGGTCGTCGAGCTTGCCTATCAGCTCGGCCCCCTGGCTGCCGCGGTAACGCCGGAAGAGCGGGGCGGTGAATGGGCTCTTCGCGCCGCCAGCGTGGCCGATGCCGGCAGCGAGTCGGAGTGGTTCCGCATCGAGAGCGCGCTGATCCGCATCGCCGTCGCATGGACCTCGACCTCGGGCTACGCCACCGACGTGCTGCAGCGCGAATCCACGCGGGCCCAGGTCGATGGGCTGATCGTGCTGGAGGGCTTCCAGGCCGATGCGCTCACGCAGTCGCTGTGCAAGCTCTGGGGCGACCGCGCGCTTCATCTTTCGCTCGTGCCTTCGGGGACACCCATTCAGACATGTGTCTCGCACGTCGCCCTGGACCCCGAGGACGAGGCCGAGCTTGCCGCCGCCTGCGTGCTGCGCCATCTCGCCGAAGACCGTGCTCCCGTCGCGCTGGTGGCGACCGATCGCGCGCTCACGCGCCGCATCAGCGCCCAGCTCGCCGCGCAGGGTGTCGTCACGCACGACGAAACGGGCTGGAAGCTCTCGACCACGCGCGCCGCCGCCACGCTGATGAGTGCGCTGCGCGCCTGCGCCCATGACGCTTCCAGCGACCAGGTGCTCGAATGGCTCAAGAGCGGCGCCGAGGGCGATTCGCCCATCGTCCATTCGCTCGAGGCCCGCCTGCGTCAGGAGGCGATGCGCGACTGGTCGACCTGGTGCAGCCTGATGGCCCGCAGCGAGAAGTCGAAGGACACCGCGCTGCTTGTGTTCACCGAGGCCGTCGAGGCCCGCCGTGCACCCATGGCCCGCGCGCGCCCCCTGGCCGAGTGGTTGCGCGCACTGCGCGAGTTGCTGGAGGCCAGCGGCCAGTGGGGCCTGCTCGAAGAAGACCTGGCCGGCGGCAAGGTGATCGGTGCGCTGTGGCTCGACGCCGGCGCGCATGGCGACGACGAAGACGAGTTCCCCGGCGGCCGCCACACGCTGGCCGAGTTCACCGCCTGGGTCCGCGACGTGCTCGAGGACGCCAGCTTCGTGCCCCCGGCAGGCGACCAGGCTCCCCGGGTCGTGGTGCTGCCGCTTTATCAGCTGCTGGGCCGGTCCTTCGGCGCCGTGGTCATCCCGGGCTGCGACGATCGCCGCCTGCCTGCATCGCCCGAACCACCCGGCAACTGGAGCGCTGCCCAGCGCCTCGAACTCGGACTGCCATCGCGCGAGGCGCTCGAAGCCGCCCAGCGCGCGGCCTGGGCCGCGGCGCTGCACAACCCCTCGTGCGAGCTGATCTGGCGCCATTCCGACGCCAGCGGCGAGCCCGTGCGGCCCAGCCCGCTGGTGCAGGCGCTGCAGCTCGACCACGCGCTGCAGCCCTCGGCCGACCCGCGCGCGCCGCGCGAGGTGGCCCTCAGACCGACCGGATACCCGACGCCCTCCGGCGCACTCCTGCCGCTGCAGAACATCTCCACCAGCGTGTACGAGGACCTGCGCCGCTGTCCCTATCGCTTCTTCGCATTGCGCCAGCTGGGCCTGCGCAGTGCCGACGAGCTCGATGCCGAGGTCGACAAGCGCGACTTCGGCAACTGGCTGCATGCCGTGCTCGGCCACTTCCACGAGGCGCTGGCCGAGGCGCCGACGCAGGATGCGCAGGAGCGCATCGCCCTCATCGAGGAGGCTGCCCGCCGCTCGACGCAGGAACTCGGGCTTTCCGACGCGGAGTTCCTGCCTTTCGCCGCAGCATGGCCCGCCGTGCGCGACGGCTACCTGAACTGGCTCACGGGGCACGAGGCGAGCGGCGCGGTATTCGCCGAGTCCGAGCCCTGGAAGGAGCAGCCGCTGGGCGACCTGCGCCTGATCGGCCGGCTGGACCGCATCGACCGCATGCCGGACGGCCAGGCCTTCGTGATCGACTACAAGACCGAGTCCGCCACGGTCAGCAAGGAGCGCGTGAAGGACCCCACCGAAGACACCCAGCTGGCCTTCTACGCCGCGCTGGTGGCCGACGACACCCTGCGCGCGGCCTACGTGAACGTGGGCGAGAAGGCCGCCGGCACGCAGACCGTCGAGCAGCCGGCCGTGGTCGAGGCGCGCGATGCGCTGGTGGCCGGCATCATCGAGGACTTCAGGCGCATCGGTCAGGGCGTGTCGCTGCCGCCGCTGGGCGAAGGCGCGGTCTGCGAGTACTGCGCCGCACGCGGCCTGTGCCGCAAGGACTTCTGGGACGAGGCGGCGCCGCCGCCGGGCGTCGAAGCTGCCGGAGGCGACACGCAATGAACGGCGCAGCCTACGAACACAACGGCCGCCACGTCACGCGCGAGGCCTTCTACACCGTCGCCTGCGATCCGCGCCGCTCGGTGGCAGTGGAAGCCTGCGCCGGCGCGGGCAAGACCTGGATGCTGGTCTCGCGCATCCTGCGTGCGCTGCTCGAGGAAGGCGAGGCTGCCTGCGAGCCGCACGAGATCCTGGCCATCACCTTCACGAAGAAGGCCGCGGGCGAGATGCGCGAGCGCCTCGACCAGTGGCTGGAGGACTTCGCCGAACGCCCGCAGGAAGACCTGGTCGCCCAGTTGGTGATGCGCGGCATGGAGCCGGCGGCGGCATCGGCCGCGGTGCCGCGTCTCAAGGGCCTCTACCGGCGCCTGCTCGAAGGCGGGCGGCCGGTGCAGTTCCGCACCTTCCACGCCTGGTTCGCGGGCCTGCTGCGCAATGCGCCGCTCGCCGTGCTGCGCGAGCTGGGCCTGCCCTCGAACTACGAACTGCTCGAGGACGACGCGGAGGCGCGCAGCCGCACGTGGCGGCCTTTCTTCGAGGCCGTGACCGCCGACAGGGAGGCGCTGGCCGACTACTACGCCGTCGTCGCCACGCACGGCCGCTCGCAGACGGCCAAGGCGCTGGGCGAGGCGCTGTCCAAGCGCGTGGAGTTCTCGCTGTCCGATGCGGAGCACGCGGTGCAGCATTTCAGCGCGATGTACCCGGCGCTCGAAGGACTGGCCGAGCCGACCGAGGCGCTGCGCGGCGAACAGGTCCGTCGACGCTGGCTCGACCGCGCCTCCGCCCTGGGCCGCGAGAGCAACAAGACGCCGCAGAAGGCCGCCGAGGCCATCATCGACGTGTTCGGCACGGGCGAGCCGGCCGGCGATGCGCTGGTCGCCGCGCTCGCCCATCTGCGCAAGAACTTCTTCGTGGCGACGGAGGACCGCCTCAACAAGAACCTGCAGAAGTTCTCCGCTGCGCAGGAGGCCGAGGCCGAACTTCAAGTGCTGTGCGCCGCGCAGTCGCAGCACGCCGCCTGGCTTTACCAGCAGCGCATGACGCGCCTCACGCGCCTGCTGATCGCCGCCTTCGCCGACGTGAAGCGCGCGCAGGGCTGGGTCGACATGAACGACGTCGAACAGGCGGCGCAGCTGCTGCTGGGCCAGTCGGCGCTCTCGGGCTGGGTGCAGGAGCGGCTCGACGCGCGCATCGCGCACCTCTTGATCGACGAGTTCCAGGACACCAATCCGCTGCAGTGGCAGGCGCTCTACGGCTGGCTCAGCGCCTACACCGGTGCGCAGGGCCGTGCGCCGCGCGTGTTCATCGTGGGCGACCCGAAGCAGAGCATCTACCGCTTCCGCCGCGCCGAGCCTCAGGTGTTCATCGCCGCGAAGAGGTTCGTGCGCGAAGGGCTCGACGGCGAGCTGCTGAACTGCGACCACACGCACCGCAACGCGCAGTCGGTGGTCGGGCTGGTCAACGCGGCGATGCTGGCGGCGCAGGAAGCCGGCGAGTTCGACGGCTACCGCGCCCACACCACCGAGCGCCGCGACGACGGCGAGCTGCTGCACCTGCCGGCCATCGACCGCGACGCGGTCGGCGGCGATACGGCCGAAGCAGCGCCCGCCGACGACGGCATGCTGCACTGGCGCGACAGCCTCGTCACTCCGCGCGTGCTGCCCGAGGAGCAGCTGCTGCAGAAGGAGTGCGAGCAGGCCGCGCGATGGGTCGCGCAGCGCATCGCCGACGGCACGCAGCCCAGCCGCATCATGGTGCTGGCGCGCCGGCGAAGCCGGCTGTCGGCCATGCAGGAGGCGCTGCGCCAGCGCCACATTCCGGTGCAGCAGCCGGAGAAGAACGACTTGTACGACGCCCCCGAGGTGCAGGACGTGGTCGCGCTGATCGACGCACTGGTGTCGCCCGCGCACGATCTGTCTTTGGCGAGGGCGCTGAAGTCGCCGGTGTTCGGCATTGGCGACGAGGCCCTGGTGCAGCTTGCGCTGCGTCAGCGCGAGCGCGGCCCGGTGAGCTGGTTCTCGCTGATCCAGAAGGACGCGAGCCTGCCGCCCGTGCTCGTCGAGGCGGGCGTGAGGCTCAAGCGTTGGCAGCGCTGGCTGATGACGCTGCCTCCCCACGACGCGCTCGACGCGATCTTCCACGACGGCGACCTGCTCGCGAAGTTCGGCGCTGCCGTGCCCGCCGCCATGCGGCAGGGCGCGCTGGCCAACCTGCGCGGCGTGCTGTCGGCCTCGCTGGACATCGACGGCGCGCGCTTCGTCACGCCCTATGCGCTGGTGCGCGCGCTGCGCGCCGGCGGCGTGCGGGCCCCGACCGTGACCGCACCCGAGGCGGTGCAACTGCTGACCGTGCACGGCGCCAAGGGGCTGGAGGCCGACACCGTGCTCATGCTCGACTGCGATGCCCCGCCGCCGCGCGCCCAGACCATGGGCGTGCTGGTCGAGTGGAAGGGCAGCGACAGCGCGCCGACGCGCTTCATCTTTCTGGCGAGCGAGAAGACGCCGCCGGCCTGCGCCGCTTCGCTGCTCGAGGAAGAACAGCGCGCGCGCCATCGCGAGGAGCTCAATGGCCTCTACGTCGCCGTCACGCGGGCACGCGAGCGGCTGGTGCTCTCGTCGGTGAAGCCTGCGCGCGCCAACGAAGGCAGCTGGTGGTCGCGCCTGCAGCCGCTGTGCGAGCCGACCGAGGCCGACGAGCCGCTGGTCGCGCTGCCGACCGAAGCCGTCGCGGCGAGCTTTTCGATGAAGCGCATGCCCGAGGCGCCCGAGCCCGCGGAAGAGCCGCCCGCGAAGAAGGCCTCGGGTGCCACGACCACCACCGTCGACGCCCGCGCCGCCGCCTTCGGGCAGGCCATGCACCGCCTGCTCGAATGGGCGGTACCGGGCGAGCCGCTGCCGGCGGCGCACGTTCGTGCCGCCGCCCGCGAATTCCTGCTCGATGCACAGCAGGCGCGTGGTGCCGCCGCACTGGCCCAGCGCATCCGCGCGGGCGAGGGGGCCTGGGTGTGGGACGATCGCAGGGTCGACTGGCATGGCAATGAAGTCACGCTGGTGCACGAGGGCGAGACCCTGCGCATCGACCGGCTGGTGCGCGAGCGCGACAGCGGCGTCTGGTGGGTGCTCGACTACAAATCCGCGGCGCGCCCCGAACGGGACGCCGCGCTGATCGCACAGATGCAGCGCTATCGCGCGGCAGTGCAACATGCCTATCCCGGTGCCAGCGTGCGTGTCGCGTTTCTCACCGGGCAGGGCGAACTGGTGAATCTCGAATGAATCTTTCCCCGACCGTCGCCGTCATCGGCGGCGGACCCGCCGGCCTGATGGCGGCTGAAGTATTGAGCGCCTCGGGCGCGCAGGTGCACGTCTACGACGCGATGCCCTCGGTGGGCCGCAAGTTCCTGCTCGCCGGTCGCGGCGGGCTGAATCTCACGCACTCCGAGCCCCTCGATGCGTTCATGAGCCGCTTCGGCGGGCGCCGTGCGCAGCTGGAGCCGATGCTCGCGCAGTTCGGGCCGCAGCAGGTGCGCGAATGGGCGGCCGGCCTTGGCATCGAGACCTTCGTGGGCACCTCGGGGCGCGTGTTTCCGACCGACATGAAAGCCGCGCCGCTGCTGCGCGCCTGGCTGCATCGGCTGCGCGCGGCGGGCGTGCAGTTCCACATGCGGCACCGCTGGGTGGGCGACGAGGCTTTCGATCCGGCTTCGCTGCGATTCGTGACACCCTCAGGCGAGGTGACGGCCAGCGCCGATGCCGTCGTGCTGGCACTCGGCGGAGCGAGCTGGGCACGGCTGGGTTCCGATGGCGCGTGGGCACCATGGCTTCAGGCGAAGGGCGTGGATGTCGCGCCGCTGCAGCCCGCCAACTGCGGCTTCGATGGGGCAGGCTGGAGCGAGCATTTCTCCAGCCGCTTCGCCGGCCAGCCCTTCAAGTCGGTCGCGATCTCGTTCACCGACAGCCATGGACGCCACTTCGCGCGCAAGGGCGAGTTCGTCGCGACCGCGACCGGCATCGAGGGCAGCCTGATCTACGCGGCGTCGGCCCTGCTTCGCGACGAGATCGCCGAAAAGGGAAGCGCGACGCTGCTGCTCGACCTTCTGCCCGATCGCAGCGCCGAGCAGGTGCTGGCGGCCGTGAAGCATCCGCGCGGCGCGCGTTCGCTCAGCAGCCATCTCAAGAGCAGGCTGGGCCTGGAAGGCATCAAGGCCGGCGTGCTGTACGAGGCGCTGAGCCGCGAGGCGATGCACGACTCGCAGCAGCTTGCTTCAACCATCAAGGCAGTGCCGCTGAAGCTCGTCGCAGCTCGGCCGATCGACGAGGCCATCAGCACCGCGGGCGGCGTGCGCTTCGATGCGCTGGATGCGCAGCTCATGTCGAAGGCGCTGCCAGGCGTGTTCGTGGCGGGAGAGATGCTCGACTGGGAAGCGCCGACCGGCGGCTACCTGCTGACCGCTTCGATGGCCAGCGGCGCTGCGGCTGCGCGAGGCGCCATCCAGCGGCTGAGCCTTTGAAGGCCTCGCGCCGGATTCGTTGCTGGAAATTTGTTTTGCGGGCCCCGTTTCATTTCGCATGGAATGAAACGAAACCGCTGAAGAAGTTGACGAGCCTTACCCCTGGCACTGACTACGCAGTTAGGGCTGCTTGGTTCCCCACCTGACCCGGTTGGCCACTTCACCATGCAGGGAGGCCCGTCAGCGCGTATTGTAACCCCCCCGGGCCGGGCGCACTTCGTGTCGCTTCGGCAATTCCCCTGCCGGGGCGACACCGGAGGACCGGCGCAGCCCGGATCCTCGATGTCCTGCGAAAAGGCCCTGCCGAGCTATCGGGAGGGGTCTCTCGTGCCTTTTAGAATGCCCGCAATGTCTTATCTCGTGCTCGCCCGCAAGTTCCGTCCGAAAACCTTCGGTGAGATGGTCGGCCAGGGGCATGTGGTTCAGGCGCTAGAAAACGCGCTGACGACTCAGCGCCTGCATCACGCCTATCTCTTCACCGGCACCCGGGGTGTCGGCAAGACCACGGTTTCGCGGATCCTGGCGAAGTCGCTCAACTGCCAGGGGCCGGACGGGCAGGGCGGCATCACGGCCACGCCGTGCGGCGTCTGCCAGGCCTGCCGCGACATCGATGCGGGCCGCTTCGTGGACTACACCGAACTCGACGCGGCCTCCAACCGCGGCGTGGACGAGGTTCAGTCGCTGCTCGAACAGGCGGTCTACAAGCCGGTGCAGGGGCGCTTCAAGGTCTTCATGATCGACGAAGTGCACATGCTCACGAACACCGCGTTCAACGCGATGCTCAAGACGCTCGAGGAGCCCCCCGAGTACCTGAAGTTCGTGCTGGCCACGACCGACCCGCAGAAGGTGCCGGTGACGGTGCTGTCGCGCTGCCTGCAGTTCAACCTGCGGCCGATGGCGCCGGAGACGGTGCTCGAGCACCTCACAGCGGTCCTGCAGACCGAGAACGTTCCGGCCGAACCGCAGGCGCTGCGCCTGCTGGCGCGTGCGGCGCGCGGTTCGATGCGCGATGCGCTCTCGCTCACCGACCAGGCGATCGCTTTCGGCAACGGCGAACTCGTCGAAGCCGGCGTGCGCCAGATGCTCGGCAGCGTTGATCGGGGCCACGTGTTCCGGCTGATCGAGGCGCTTGCGCAGGGCGACGGCAAGACGGTGGTCGAGACTTCCGAGGCACTGCGCGTCGACGGCATGTCCGCTGCCTCCACGCTGGAGGAAATGACGGCCGTGCTGCAGGCCATGGCGGTACTGCAGGCCGTGCCGTCCCGCGCGGAAGCGGCGGCAGATGCCGCCACCGACCCCGACGCGGCCGACACCGCGCGCCTCGCGGCGCTGATGCCGGCCGACGAGACCCAGCTGCTCTACAGCCTGTGCCTGCACGGCCGTGGGGAGTTGGGCCTGGCCCCGGACGAGTACGCCGCGCTGACCATGGTGCTGCTGCGGCTGTTGGCATTCAAGCCTTCCAGTGCGGCCGCTTCGACGGCCACCCCGGAAAAAAAAACTCTGAATGAAGCCGCGGCCGCGGCGCCGCAGGCTCCCGCGGCGCGCGTTTCGCCACCGGCTCCGGCGCCCGTCGCTTCTGCACCCGTTGCTGCCAGGCCTTCGGCGGAGCCCGCCGTCACGCCGGCCCCGGCGCAGTCGGCACCGCTTCCCGCAGGCCATCGCCTCGCGGTGGTGGACGAACCCAGGCAGGCCGATCCTCGTGCCGACAGCCATGGCGATGCGCCTGCCAAGGTCGTCGGCGTGCCGATCCGCGTGCAGCCGCCGCCTAGCGCCCGTGACACTCCGCGCCCCGACGAGCCGCGCGGCACCTTCACCCCCATTCCGACCAGTGAGGACGGCGATTTCTGGTACGCCACGGTCACGCAGCTGGTCGCGGCGGAGGCCATCACCGCGCTGGCGCGCGAGCTCGCGCTGCAGTCGCAGCTGGTGGGCCGCGACACCGACCAGTGGCTGCTGCGCATCGAGCGCGAGACGCTCAACCAGCCGTCCGCCCGCGAGAAGCTCACCACGGCGCTCAACGCTGCTGGCCACAGCGTCAAGCTCGCCATCGAGGTCGGCAGCGTGGTCGACAGCCCCGCGCGCCGCAACAGGCAGGCGGCCGACGAGCGCCAGCGACTGGCCGAGGAAGCAATCATGAGCGACCCCGAGGTGCAGGCGCTGATGCGCGATTTCGACGCGAAGATCGTCCCCGGCACGCTCAAGCCGGCCTGAGTTCGCGTCTCCCGTATCCTTCACCCACTTTCCAACCGACAGATCAGGACCAACGATGTTCAACAAAGGACAACTGGCCGGCCTCATGAAGCAGGCTCAGGCAATGCAGGAAAACCTCAAGAAGGCCCAGGAAGAACTGGCCACCATCGAGGTCGAAGGCGAATCCGGCGCCGGCCTCGTCAAGGTCGTCATGACCTGCAAGCACGACGTCAAGCGCATCACCATCGACCCCAGCCTGCTGGCGGACGACAAGGACATGCTCGAGGATCTCGTGGCCGCTGCCTTCAACGCCGCCGTGCGCAAGGCCGAGGAAACCAGCGAGCAGAAGATGGGCAAGCTCACGGCCGGCATGCCGGGTCTTCCCCCTGGCATGAAGCTGCCGTTCTGAACAGGCTGCAGGCATAGATGGCAGACGCCAGTTCGCTCGACGCCCTGGTCGATGCGCTGCGCCGCCTGCCCGGCGTCGGCGTCAAGTCGGCCTCGCGCATGGCGTTCCATCTGCTCCAGCACGACCGCGAGGGTGCGCAGCTTCTCGCGCGCGCCTTGCAGCAGGCGGCTGGGCAGGTGCGGCATTGCGAGCGCTGCAACACCTTCACCGAGGCGCCGATCTGCAGTGTCTGCCTCGACACGCGGCGCGACCCGACCAAGCTCTGCGTCGTCGAGACGCCGGCCGACCAGGCGGCGCTCGAGCGCACCGGCGCCTTCCGCGGCTATTACTTCGTGTTGATGGGCAAGCTCAGTCCGCTCGACGGCGTGGGCCCGAATGACATCGGGCTGCAGAAGCTCTTCGACCGCGCGCGCGACGGCACGGTGAGCGAGGTCATCCTCGCGACCAACTTCACCGCCGAAGGCGAGGCCACGGCGCATGTGATCGGCGAGGGGCTGAAGCAGCGCGGCCTCAGGGTGACGCGCCTCGCGCGCGGCGTGCCGGCCGGCAGCGAGCTCGAGTACGTCGATCTCGGCACCATCGCGCATGCGCTGGTGGATCGCAGGTAGAAGATCGGCAGATGACCCTCTCGCTGCTCACCGTCGCCTACTGGTGCGTGCTCGTCGCCTGCGTGCTGCCCTACGTCGCGGCATGGATCGCCAAGGCGGGCAGCTTCGGTCCGCGCGACAACACGCATCCGCGTGAATGGGCCGCGAAGCAGAGTGGCTGGCGTGCACGCGCCAACAGTGCGCAGGCCAACAGCTTCGAGGGCCTGCCGTTCTTCATCGGCGCGGTGGTCATCGCGCACCAGCTCGGCGCCGCGCAGGCGCGCCTCGACATGCTCGCGGTGGCCTACGTGGTGCTTCGCGTGATCTACATCGCGCTCTACATCAGGGGCGTCGGCAGCGCGCGCAGCGCCGTCTGGGCACTCGCGTTCCTGGTCAATATCGCGATACTTTTTCTGGCTCGCTGAAGCCTTGCCGAAGGCTTCTCTGCGAGGCCTTCATGCTTACGTGGAAACCCGCACGGGATCACCCCGATGCAGTTGCCAGTTGCGGCCCCTAAGCTCGATTCAGTTCCTTACGAATCACAGAGCCCACAAGCAACAGTCCAGGCAACAGTTCCGGGCAAGTTCCAGGCAAGTCTTCATGCTTCATCGCCGCACTCTCATCACTGCTTCCGCCATCGCTGCCGCGACCATCGCGCTGCCGCGTGTCTTCGCGCAGCAGGCCAAGCTTGAGAAGACCAAGGTCTCCATCGCGGTGGGCGGCAAGGCGGCGTTCTACTACCTGCCGCTCACCATCTCCGAACAGCTCGGCTACTTCAAGGCCGAAGGGCTCGACGTGGAGATCTCCGATTTCGCCGGCGGCGCGCGCGCGCTGCAGGCGGTGGTGGGCGGCTCGGCCGACGTGTGCTCGGGCGCCTACGAGCACACCATCAACCTGCAGGCCAAGAACCAGTTCTTCCAGGCTTTCGTGCTTCAGGGGCGCGCACCGCAGATCGCGGTGGGCGTGTCGACGAAGAACATGGCCGGCTACACCGGCATCCAGGATCTCAAGGGGAAGAAGATCGGCGTCTCGGCTCCGGGCTCGTCGACCAACATGGTGGCCAACCTCGTGCTGTCGCGCGGCGGGCTCAAGGCCAGCGACGTGAGCTACATCGGCGTGGGCGTGGCCGCGGGCGCGCTCACCGCGCTGCGATCGGGCCAGATCGACGCCATCAGCAACACCGACCCGGTGATGACGATGCTGGAGCAGAAGGGCGACGTGAAGATCATCAGCGACACGCGCACGCTCAAGGGCACGCAGCAGGTGTTCGGTGGCACGATGCCGGCGGCCTGCCTCTATGCGTCGTCAGACTTCGTCCAGAAGAATCCCAACACCTGCCAGGCGCTGGCGAACGCCATCGTGCACGGCCTCAAGTGGCTGCAGACGGCCGGACCGGGCGACATCATCAAGACGGTGCCCGAGACCTACCTGCTGGGCGACCGCGCGCTGTACCTCGCCTCGTTCGACAAGGTGCGCGAGTCGATAGCCACCGACGGCCTCGTGCCCGCCGACGGCCCCAAGACCGCGCTGAGCGCCATCGCGAGCTTCGACACCACGGTGAAGGCCGACAAGATCGACCTCGCCAGGACCTACACCAACGATTTTGCAAGGCGCGCCAAGGACAGGTTCAAAGCCTGACTACGCATGTCCCGCGACCCGGCTCAGGCCGGGTTTTTTCTGCCATGTCCGAACACGCACTCGAACTCCTTTCCATCAGCTGCACCTTTCTCTCGAAGGACGACCCCGGCCAGCGCTACACGGCTGTGGCCGACACCACGCTGCGGGTGAAGGCGGGCGAGTTCGTCTCGGTGGTCGGACCCACCGGCTGCGGCAAGTCGACGCTGCTGAACGTGGGCGCGGGCCTGCTGCAGCCTTCCTCGGGAACGGTGAAAGTCTTCGGCCAGACGCTCTCGGGCGTCAACTCGCGCGCGGGCTACATGTTCCAGTCGGAGGCGCTGATGCCCTGGCGCAGCGCCATCGACAACGTGATGGTCGGCCTTCAGTACCGCGGCGTGCCCGAGGCGCAGGCGCGCGACCAGGCCGAGGCGTGGCTCTCGCGCGTGGGGCTCTCGGGCTTCGGCGACCGTTACCCGCACCAGCTCTCCGGCGGCATGCGCAAGCGCGTGGCGCTGGCACAGACGCTGGTACTCGACCCCGACATCATCCTCATGGACGAACCCTTCAGCGCGCTCGACATCCAGACGCGGCAGCTCATGGAGAACGAGGTGCTAGAGCTCTGGAGCGCGAAGAAAAAGGCGGTGCTCTTCATCACGCACGACCTCGACGAGGCCATTGCGATGAGCGACCGCGTGGTGGTGCTGTCGGCCGGGCCGGCCACGCACCCCATCGGCGAGTTTGCCATCGACCTGCCGCGCCCGCGCGACGTGGCCGAGGTGCGCACGCAGCCGCGCTTCGTCGAGCTGCACACCCAGATCTGGGAGGTGCTGCGCGACGAGGTGCTCAAGGGCTACGCGCAGCAACTCAGGAAGGCCGCGTGATGGCACGGCCGGGCTTGAACGAGCGCAACGCGCGCTTCTGGCAGCTGGCGCTGCTGGCGCTGATCCTCGTGGCGTGGCATGTGGCCTCGCGCAACCAGCAGATCGCCTTCTTCCTCGGCGAGCCCATCCAGGTGGCGGGGCGCATCTGGAGCTGGTTCCTGCCCTTCGAGGTGCCGGCCAACGCGCTCTTTCCGGAAGGCCTGAAGGGCAACGCCGACATCTACCAGCACCTTGGCACCACGCTGCTCGAGACGGTGCTGGCCTTCGGCATCGGCACGGTGCTCGGGCTGGCCTGCGGACTGTGGCTGGCGCTCGCGCCCACGGCGAGCCTGATCCTCGATCCGTACATCAAGGCGGCCAACTCGATGCCGCGCGTGATCCTCGCGCCCATCTTCGCGCTGTGGTTCGGCCTCGGCATCTGGAGCAAGGTGGCGCTGGCGGTCACGCTGGTGTTCTTCATCGTGTTCTTCAACGTCTACCAGGGCGTGCGCGAGGTGAGTCCGGTGGTGCTGGCCAACGCGAAGATGCTGGGCGCCAACCAGCGGCAGCTGCTGCGCACCGTATACCTGCCGAGCGCGACCAGCTGGGTGTTCTCCAGCCTGCACACCTCGGTGGGGCTGGCCTTCGTGGGCGCGGTGGTGGGCGAGTACCTGGGCTCGGCGCGGGGCGTGGGCTACCTGATCCTGCAGGCCGAGGGCACCTTCGACGTCAACACCGTGTTCGCCGGCATCGTGGTGCTCACGGCCTTCGCACTGGCGCTGGACGGGATCGTCGGGGTCATCGAAAGACGGCTGATGAAGTGGCAGCCGAAGACCGGCGAGACCGAGAAGCTCTAGGAGGGCACCAGTTCGCCTCCGTGCGATGATCGCGCGCGGCGCCGCAGGGCGTCGCAACGATTCATGGGAGTGAACGAACAATGAGCCACGACGACAACCACAAGCGGGCCACGACCCTGCGCTCGCGCAGCGAGGCGGCAAGGGTCTCCAACGAAGAGCTGTTCTTCGACCTGGTCTACGCGTTCTCCGTCACGCAGCTTTCCCACTACCTGCTGGACCATCTCACGCTCCTGGGGGCGCTGCAGACGCTGGTCATGTGGTTCGCGGTGTGGCTGGGCTGGCAGTACACCGCCTGGACGACCAACTGGTTCAACCCCGGCACGCTGCGCATCCGCGGGGTGCTGTTCGCGATCATGCTGCTGGCGATGGTGATGGCCTCGGCGCTGCCCGGCGCCTTCGCCGAGCGCGGGCTGGTGTTCGCGCTGTGCTTCGTCGGCATCCAGGCGGGGCGCACCTTCTGCATGCTGATAGCCATCGGTCCGAACGATCCGCTCACGCCCAATTTCCGCCGCCTGCTGGCGTGGAACTGCGTGGCCGGCGTGTTCTGGATCGCCGGCGGCCTGGCCGAAGGGCAGGCGCGCCTCGCGCTGTGGTTCGGCGGCGTGCTGTGCGAATACATCGCGCCGATGATCGGCCTGCGCTTCCCGGGCCTGGGCCGCTCGCTGACCAGCGACTGGACCATCGACGGCGGCCACCTGGCCGAGCGCTGCCAGCTCTTCGTGATCGTCGCGCTCGGGGAGTCGGTGCTGGCCACCGGCATCGCCTTCGGGCACCACGTCGAATGGCACGGCGTCGACCTGTTCGCGCTGCTCGTGGGCTTCGCGGGCAGCCTGGCGATGTGGTGGATGTACTTCGACACCAGCGCCAGGGAAGCCACGCACGTCATCGAGCATGCGAAGGACCCGGGCGCCATCGGCGCGAAGTTCCACTACACGCACGTGATCCTGGTGGCCGGCATCATCGTCTGCGCCGTGGCCGACGAGCTGACGATCGGCGAGGGCTCGCACCATGCGGAGCTCAAGTACCTGGGCGCGCTCATCGGCGGCCCCGCGATCTATCTCTTCGGCAACGCGCTCTTCAAGCGCGTGGTGCGCGGCTTTCTGCCTCAGTCGCATCTCTTCGGACTGGGCTTCCTGGCGCTGCTCGCGGTGTTCGCCTCGCACATGACGGTGCTGGTGGTGGGTACGCTCACCACCGTCATCATGATCGGCGTTGCCGCGATGGAGGCCGTGGTGCGCAGAAGGGCGCAGCAGGCGCCGAAGGCTCACTGAGCCTTCGGTTCGCGGCTTTCAGCGCTTCTTCTTGGACGGCGTGCCGCCGCGCTTCTCGCGCACGACCTGCTGCTTGCTGCTGGCAGGCACCTTCACGACGCTGCCGGCGCCGCGCGGAGCGGCAGCCTTCGAAGGCGCGCCGCCACGGCGATTGGGAACCGGCGCCGCGGCATGCGAAACGGCCCGGATGCCGGTGCCCGCGCGGGCAGCCGGGGTTGCGCGCACCGGCAGGTAGACCACCACGCTGTAGCCGCGCTTGAAAGCGTGGTTCGGCTTCACGTCGTTCCACTCGGCCACGGCCGAAGGCTTGAGGTTGTAGCGGCGCGCGATGCTCGCGACGTTGTCGGCGCGGCCGGCCTTCACGGTCGTGCGGCGCGTGACGATCTCGGGCTGGAAGCTCAGGTGGCCGCTGTCGGCCACCACGGCCGCCACGTCTTCCTTCACGCGGGAGCCGCGCGGCACGATCAACGTCGAGCCGGCCTTGATGAGCATGCGCGGCGGGATGTTGTTGATGGAGCGCAGGTCGTTCTCGCTCATGCCCGAGCGCTGGGCGGCGTCGGCCACCGTCATGGTGTTGGGCACGACCCACGCGGTCCAGCTCGCGTACTGTCCCTGCGAATAGGCGTCGAAGTTGCGCTGGAACACGGCCGCGTTGTCCCAGGGCAGCAGGATCTGCGGCGTGCCGGCGGCGATCAGCACCGGCTTGTGCGCGGCGGGGTTCAGCGCGCGGAAGTCCTCGATGCGCACGTCGGCCAGCTTGGCGGCGAGCTCCACGTCGAGGTCGCGCGTGAGCGTGACGGTCTGGAAGTAGGGATGGTTGGGGATCAGCGGCAGCTCGGCGTTGAATGCCTGCGGATTCGCCACGATGTTCTTCACCGCCTGCAGCTTGGGCACGTACATGCGCGTTTCGGCGGGCATGGTGAGGTCGCTGTAGGTGGTGGGCAGGCCCAGGCGCTGGTTCTTGGCGATGGCGCGGCTCACGCTGCCTTCGCCCCAGTTGTAGGCGGCCAGCGCGAGCTGCCAGTCGCCGAACATGCCGTAGAGCTTCTGCAGGTAGTCGAGTGCTGCGCGGGTGGAAGCCACCACGTCGCGGCGGTCGTCGCGGAAGATGTTCTGTTTCAGGTCGAAGTCGTTGCCGGTGGCCGGCATGAACTGCCACATGCCCGCCGCGCGGGCGCTGGAGATGGCCTGCGGGTTGAACGCGCTCTCGATGTACGGAAGCAGCGCCAGCTCGGTCGGCATGTTGCGCCGCTCGAGCTCCTCGACGATGTGGAAGATGTACTTGTTCGAGCGCTCGGTCATGCGCTGGATGTAGTCGGGCCTGCTCGCGTACCACTGCTCGCGGTCGCGCACGAGGTCGTTGTCGAGGTCCGGCATCTTGAAGCCGCGGCGGATGCGGTCCCACATGTCGGCCGGCGGCGCGAGCGTGACGACGCTCTGCGAATGGGCCTGGCCGCTTGCAAGGGGAGTGAGGGCGTCGCGCGGATAGACGGGGGTGGCGCTGCCGGCCACCTTGGAGCCGGTGCCGCCGGCCGATGACGACGAGGAGGGGGAGGAAGAGGAGGTGCTGGAGCTGTTGTTCGTGCCCGCGCAGCCCGCGAGCACCAGTGAACCTGCAAGGCAGGTGGCAGCGATCAGTTTCATCGGAAGTCGTTTTTCCATTGGCGCAGTGCGGCGAACACGTCGGCCTCGGCTGCATCGGCAGCCAGCTCGGCATGGGCACGCACAGCTCTAAGGACAGAGGCTTCGCGGCTGCGAAGGAAGGGGTTGACCTGGCGTTCGATCGCCAGTTGGGACGGCAGCGTGGGCTGCCCCTTGGCGCGCAGGTTCTCGCAGCGCGCGTTGTACTGAGTCAGCTCGGCGTTGGTCGGTTCCACGGCTTGAGCGAAACGCAGGTTAGAAAGTGTGTATTCGTGGGCGCAGCATACGCGGGTGTCGCCGGGCAATGCGGCGAGCGCGTCGAGCGAGGCCAGCATCTGCGCGGGCGTGCCTTCGAAGAGGCGTCCGCATCCGCCGGAGAAGAGCGTGTCGCCGCAGAAGAGCAGCGGCGCGTCTTCGCGCGAGGTTTGCGCGGCCGGAAGGAAGTAGGCGATGTGCCCGGCCGTATGGCCCGGCACGTCGATGACCTCGAAGCGCAATCCGAGCGCCTCGGCGATGTCGCCCTGCGCCAGCGGCGTGAAGGGCTCGGGGATGCGCTCGCGCGCGGGGCCCCATACCTGCGCGCCGGTGGCGGCATGCAGCGCGGCCACGCCGCCGGTGTGATCGGGGTGGTGGTGCGTGACTAGAATCGCGGCCAGCTGAAGCTTGTCGCGCGCCAGCGCGTCGAACACCGGCTGGGCATCGCCCGGATCCACCACGATGGCGTGGAGCCCGTCGTGCAGCATCCAGATGTAGTTGTCAGCGAAAGCGGGCAGCGGAACAAGGGTCATGAGCGGTCAAATTATAGGTTTGCAGGATTGGTTCGCGACCCCCCCGGGGCGCTACCTGCTGGCTTGGGAGCAGGCCCAGTTCGACCAGGCGGTGGCCGACATCTTCGGCTATCACGCGCTCCAGCTGGGGGCCGCCGAGGTCGATGGCCTGCGCACCAACCGCATGCCGCACCGCTGGCTGGCGCTGGACGACCCGGCCCGCGGCGGCAGGGCCACGCTGCTCACCGACTTCGCTGCCCTGCCTTTCGCGGCCAACAGCCTCGACCTGGTGGTGCTGCCTCATGCGCTCGAGCTGAGCCCCGACCCGCACGCCACGCTGCGCGAGGTCGAGCGGGTGCTGGTGCCCGAAGGGCGCGTGGTGATCTGCGGGCTCAATCCGACCAGCCTCTGGGGCATGCGGCAGCGCCGCGCGCACATCTATCGGCGGCTGGGCATCGGCGATCTCTACCTGCCCGAAGGCGGGGAGTTCATCGGCTACTGGCGCATGCGAGACTGGCTGCGCCTGCTGAGCTTCGAGGTGGAATCGGGCCGTTTCGGCATCTACCGGCCGGCGGTGCGCAGCGAGGCCTGGCTGGAGCGGATGCGCTGGATGGACACTGTCGGCGAGCGCTGGTGGCCCATCTTCGGCGCAGCCTATTTCCTGGTGGCGGTGAAGCGAGTGCGCGGCATGCGCCTGCTGAGCGCCGAGTGGCGCCGCGCCGGCGCCCGCGCGACGGCGCCCGTGCCCATCGCCGGCAAGGTGCATCGCGACGGAAACGGCAAGAATTGAAAGACATGAAGATCGATCGGAATCGAATGAAGAAGAAGGAAACGTCAGCTTGAACGAAGTCGTGATCTACACCGATGGCGCATGCAAGGGCAACCCCGGCCCGGGCGGCTGGGGCGCGTGGCTCAAGTCGGGCGCCAGCGAGAAGGACCTGTTCGGCGGCGAACTCAACACCACCAACAACCGCATGGAGCTCACCGCCGTCATCGAGGGCCTGTCCGCGCTCAAGCGGCCCTGCAAGGTGCTGCTTTACCTCGACAGCCAGTACGTGCGCAAGGGCATCACCGAATGGATCCGCGGCTGGAAGGCCAAGGGCTGGGTCACCGCGAGCAAGGAGCCCGTTAAGAACGCCGAACTCTGGAAGCGGCTCGACAAGCTCGTGACCGAAGGCGGCCACGAGATCGAATGGCGCTGGGTCAAGGGCCACTCCGGCGACCCGGGCAACGAACGCGCCGACATGCTGGCCAACAAGGGCGTGGAAAAGGCGCTGGGCCGAATCTGAGCAACCCCGAGGGGGCTTGTGCGGTGCAGGCACCTTTCAAGGGACACCCAGGAACCGGCTCGGCCGGTCCTCAGGTGTCGCCCCCGGCGAGGGGGCTGGCGAAGCGACACGAAGTGCGCGAAGCCTGGGAGGAGAGCTAAATACTTCCGTCGAACATCATCACGTCGACTTCCTCTCCCGCCGCGACGCTGCCCTGGTCATGGCGCAGCACCACCAGGCCGTTCGCTTCCACCATCGAGCTGAGCACGCCCGAGCCCTGGTTGGAAGCAACGCACACCTCGGGCAGCGCGCCGGGCACGGTCTTCACGAAACCGCGTTGATATTCGGTTCGGCCCGGCTTCTTGCGGATCGGACCCGTGCTGCGTGCGCGCAGCAGAGGCGGCGGTGCGGCCGCCGCCTCGTGGCAGCCCATCATGCGAAGCAGCGCGGGCCGGACGAAGGCCAGAAAAGTCACCATCACCGCCACCGGATTGCCCGGCAGGCCGAACAGCACGGCCGGCGGCTTCGATGCGCTTTCCTCCGCGGGAATCAGCCCCACCGCCAGCGGCCGGCCCGGGCGCATCGCGACGCGCCAGAAGGCCATGTCGCCCAGCTGCTGCATCACCGCGCGCGTGTGGTCCGCCGCACCCGCGCTCACACCGCCGCTGGTGACGATGGCGTCGGCCTCGCGCGCCGCGCGCCGCAGCGTGGCGGCGAGCGTCTCCGGATCGTCGCGTACCAGGCCGAGGTCGAGCACCTCGCAGCCCAGCCGCGTGAGCAGCCCGATCACCGTGTAGCGGTTGCTGTCGTACACGGCGCCTTCGCGCGGCGCGTCGCCCAGGCTCAGTATCTCGTCGCCGGTGGAGAAGCAGGCCACCCGCAGGCGCCGCAGCGCTGGCACGCCGGGCAGGCCCAGGCTCGCGACCATGCCGAGCGCGGCGGGCGAAAGGCGTTCGCCCTTGTGCAGCGCGGGCTGGCCCTTCATGAGGTCTTCTCCGGCGAAGCGGCGGTTGTCGCCGCGGCGCAGCACCCTGGCGGGGAAGCAGACGAGCTCGCCGTCGACCTTGCAGAACTCCTGCGGGATCACGGTGTCCAGGCCCGCCGGCATCATCGCGCCGGTCATGATGCGCACCGCATCGCCCGGCCCGAGCGCGCCGCGCCATGCCGAACCCGCCAGCGCCGTACCCACCACGCGCAGCGTGACGGAGGCGTCGCTGGGCGCGTCGACGGGCAGCACGGCGCCGTCGAAGGCATAGCCGTCCATGGCGGAGTTGTCGTGCGGCGGCACGCTGATGGGCGAGACGATGTCCTCGGCCAGCACGCGGCCGAGCGCTTCGGCCAGCGGGACGTTCTCGCGCCCGGTGACGACGGCCGTGGCCGTCAGCTGGGAAAGGAAGGCGTGGACGGCTTCGACGCTCAGGTCGGCGCCGTCTTGGCCCGTGAGGGCGGAAGCGAGTTCTGCGATGCGGCTCATCTCATCGGTTTTCGAGGGCGTGCAGTTCGGCCAGGGTGTTGGCGTTGAAGAACGCGTCGGGCGCGTCGCCGGGGCGGTCGAAGGGCACTTGCACGGCGCGGTGCTGCGCGATCCAGGCGTGGACCTTGCGCCCGCCGGCGGCGGTGTAGCGAAGGAGGCTGTCGCGCAGGGTGGCGCGCAGCAGGCAGAAGACGGGCTGGGGGCGCAGCACCGGCGGGCCGCCGTCCTCGGCGGGCTCGGGCGCAGTGGCCATGGCGATGTCTGCATCGTCGGCGACTGCCGCTTCGGCGAGGCGGGCGGCGAGGTCCAGCGGGAAGAGGGGCGTGTCGCAGGGCACGGTCAGCAGCCAGGGCGTTGCGCAGTGCTCAAGCCCGGTAAGGAAGCCCGCCAGCGGGCCAGCGTGGTCGGCGAGGCTGTCGGGCCAGACCGGCGCGCCCAGGGCTTCGTATTCGGCGAGGTTGCGGTTGGCATTGACCAGGAACGGGCCTACCTGCGGCGCCAGCCGCCGCATCGCGTGCAGCGCCAGCGGTTCTCCATTGAAAGGCTGCAGCCCCTTGTCGACGCCGCCCATGCGCGAGCCGCGGCCGCCGGCCAGCAGCAGTCCTGTGATGTCGGCGGACGCGATGCTGGCGTGCGCGGGCATGGCTGGCGCCTGCCTCATCCGCCGATGTAGCTCATCTCGACGCGGCGCGGGCCCTTCGAGCCGGCGTCGCCGTTGCCGCTGTCGCCGTCGGGGCCGCGCAGGGCGCGCAGCTCGGAATAGCGGTCGGCGCGCCCCTGCCAGATGTGGCCGATGGCCGAGGCGATGTCTTCGTCGCTGGCGTCGCCGCGCAGCAGCGGGCGCAGGTCGTGGCCGGCGCTTGCGAAGAGGCACAGGTACAGCTTGCCTTCGGTGGACAGCCGGGCGCGGCTGCAGTCGTGGCAGAAGGCCTGCGTGACGCTGCTGATGACGCCGATCTCGCCGCCGCCATCGGCATAGGCCCAGCGCCGGGCGGTCTCGCCGGGCGTCGCGGCCCCGAGCGGCACCAGCGGGAATTCGGAATGGATGCGCGTGACGACGTCGGCCGAGGGCAGCACCTCGTCCATGCGCCAGCCGTTGGTGGCGCCCACGTCCATGTACTCGATGAAGCGCAGCACCACCTTGCCGCCGTGGTGCTTGCGGAAGTAGCGCGCCATCGGCAGGATTTCCTGCTCGTTGGTGCCGCGCTTGACCACCATGTTGACCTTGACGGGCCCGAGGCCCGCGGCCAGCGCCGCGTCGATGCCCGCGAGCACGTCGGCCACCGGGAAGTCGACGTCGTTCATCTGGCGGAACACGGCGTCGTCGAGGCTGTCCAGACTCACAGTCACGCGCTGCAGGCCTGCGGCGTGCAGGCCGGCGGCCTTGCGCGCGAGCAGCGAGCCGTTGGTGGTGAGCGTGAGTGCCAGCGGCTCTCCCGCGGTCGTGCGGATCTGGGCGAGCTGCTCGACCAGGCCTTCGATGTTCTTCCGCAGCAGCGGCTCGCCGCCGGTCAGCCGGATCTTGCGCGTGCCGTGCGCGGCAAAGATGCGGGCCAGCCGGGTGATTTCCTCGAAGCTCAGCAGGGCGCTGTGCGGCAGGTACTTGTAGTCCTTGTCGAACACGTCCTTGGGCATGCAGTAGCTGCAGCGGAAGTTGCAGCGGTCGGTCACGCTGATGCGCAGGTCGGTCAGGGGCCGGCCCAGCCGGTCGAGCAGCATGCCGGTGGCAGGCACGGCGACCTCCGGCACGGCCACCGCGGGGCGTGCTCGGCCGATGCTGGAGATCGGGATGACGGTGCTGTCGCTGCTGCTTTTCATGGCTTCTGGGGGCGTGGCCCGATTTTGCGCCAGGCCCCAAGGGCCTGTGGAACACAGGCTACTTGATCACGGCCGCATAAATCATGTCCCGGGTCAATGTTCTGTAATGTGTCCTGTATTTCGGCGACTGCAGCATCAGCACCACGAACATCTCGTTCTTGGGGTCGACCCACATGTAGGTGCCGCCCGCGCCGCCCCAGTTGTATTCGCCGCCCGCCGAGGGGTAGGGCGCCTCGCCGTCGTTGCGGCGCACCGCGAAGCCCAGGCCGAAGCCGTAGCCAGGGCCCGGCAGGTACAGCGGGCCGGGCACGATGCCGGCGCCCGCGTTGGAGTGGTCGGCGGTCATCAGCGCGATGGTGCGGGGGCCGAGATAGCGCCTGCCGTCGAGCGAGCCGCCATTGATCAGCATCTGCAGGAAGCGCGCGTAGTCGTTCGCGGTCGACACCAGCCCGCCGCCGCCGGACTCGTACCTGCGCACGATGCGCGGGTTGTTGAAGTCGGCGCCGACGCCGAAGCTGCGGTCGCTGGGCAGCGGCTCGGCGATGCGCGCCTGGCGCGCGGGCTCGGGCACGTAGTAGGTGGTGTCCTTCATGCCCAGCGGGTCGAAGAGCCGGGTCTTCTCGAACTGGTAGAGCGACTGGCCCGAGACCACCTCGATCACCCTCCCGAGGATGTCGGTCGACTGGCTGTAGTCCCAGGTCGTGCCGGGCTGGTAGGCCAGCGGCAGCTTGGCCAGGCGCTGGGAGAACTCGGCCAGCGTGGGGTCGCCCGCGCCCAGGTTGGCGGCGTTGTAGGCCTGCTTCACGAGGCCCGGGCCGAAGAAGCCGTAGGTCAGGCCCGAGGTGTGGCGCATCAGGTCGTGCACGGTGATCGGGCGGCGCGCGGGTACGGTCTCGAGCACCGGCTTGCCGTCGGCGCCGGGCTTCTCGACGCCCACGGTCATGTTCGCGAATTCGGGCAGGTAGGCCGAGACCGGGTCGTCGAGCTTCAGCCGGCCGTCTTCCACCAGCATCATCGCGGCCACCGTGGTGATGGGCTTGCTCATCGAGTAGATGCGGAAGATGCCGTCGCGCGGCATCGGCGTGCCGGCGGCGCTGTCGAGCTTGCCGACCGGCTCGAACCACGCCACCTTGCCCTGGCGGGCCACCAGCAGCACCGCGCCCGGGATCTTGCCGGCCGCCACGTCGGCCTTCAGCACGTCGCCGAGCATCTGCAGGCGCTGGCTCGACAGCCCGACCTCCTCGGGCGTGGCCGTGGGCAATTGCTGCGCCGCCGCGAGCAGGGGCAGGGCCAGTGCCAGGCCGAGCGTTGCGGCGCGCAGCTTGCGCTTCAGGAATCTCATGGTGTCGTCTCCGTCTCGTTGTGGTGGATGAAAAAACGAAAACCGTGCAGGGCAGCCGTGGCGCCGCCTGTGCCGAACCGCCCGCTGGCCGGCGCTATCCGCGGCAGAGCTTCAGGTTCGTGCGCGTGGCCCGGACCACGGGCAGATAGATGTCGGCATCGGCCGGCGGATAGTTTTCCTTGATGCCGTCGTCGGTGCGGGCCGCGTCCTCGGCCAGCGGCTGCAGCGTCTTGAGGCAGGCTGCGCGGTCGTTCAGCTTGTATTGCGTGAGGGCGAGGTCGTTGCGCAGCCAGGCCTTGGTGATCCAGTCGAGCGTCCTGTCGCAGTCGGAGAGCACCGGCGCGAGGGTGGTCTGGGCGGCAGCGTAGTCCTTGGCGTCGTACTGGCGCTTGAAGGTCTTGCGCGAGCCGGCCACGGCCTTGTCGGTGCAGGAGGGAGTCGGGCGGATGTAGGTGCCCTCGAAGGCGGCGCGCATGCCGCAGTAGCCGCGGCACTGATCGGAGCCGTTGGTCGTGACCTGCAGCTTGTCGGCTTCGGCCGAGAAGCTCACCACGCAACCGGTGTCGTCCAGCTTGGCCTTGCCGCGCACGATGGTGCCGTCGAGCGCACAGGTGTGGGCGTTGGTGCCGATGGTGGTGATGTCGAAGCGGCCGCCGGGCTTGATGTGCAGTGAGCCGCTGCCGCCTTCGTAGATGTAGTCGCCTGCCGGCGGATTGCCGCTGGCCTGGGCTGCCGCGACTCCGGTACCCAGGAGCAGCGCGAGGGGAAGAAGAACGGATCGAGCGAGCTTCATCGTTGGTGATCTCCCGTAAACATGCCGTGGGACAGTGTATCGATCGTTGCCGGAAGCTTCCGGTTTGGCCGGTCTGCGTTATTCAACGCTCGATGTCTTGACGTAGACAATGAGAATTCCTATCATTTGGACGCCTGAGTACGCACACGTCGTCAACGCAAAGGGCTCTTCCAACCAAAGGAGCGCCCCGACCGTGCCGTACACCCTGCCAGCCTTGCCCTATGCCTTCGATGCGCTCGAGCCCCACCTCGACGCGCTGACGATGCAAATCCACCATGGCAAGCACCACCAGACCTACGTCAACAACCTCAATGCGGCGCTGAAAGACACGCCGCACGAGCAGACACCGCTCGACGAACTGATCGCCGGGGTCGAGCAGCTGCCCGAGCCGCTGCGCGCGCCGGTGCGCAACAACGGCGGCGGGCACGCCAACCACACCCTGTTCTGGACCGTCATGGCACCGGTCGGCCAAGGCGGCGGCGGATTGCCCACCGGAGCGCTCGCCAAGGCCATCGATGCCGACCTGGGCGGCTTCGACGCCTTCAAGGATGCATTCACCAAGGCCGCCCTCACGCGCTTCGGCAGCGGCTGGGCGTGGCTCTCCGCGGGCCCCGGCGGGAAGCTCGCGGTGGAAAGCAGCGGCAACCAGGACAGCCCGCTGATGCGCGGCATCGGCTCGGGCAACACGCCGATCCTCGGGCTCGACGTGTGGGAGCACGCCTACTACCTCAAGTACCAGAACCGCCGCCCCGAGTACATCGCGGCCTTCTACAACGTCGTGAACTGGGCCGAGGTGGCCCGGCGCCACGCTGCCGCCATCGGCGGCTGAGGAGAAGCCCATGAACGAGCCGCGACAGGGCGCCGTGGCGCAAGGCGGGCAGCCGAGACCCGCCAGGCCGTTGCGCGAACGGATCGGCTTCGCCATCGTCGCGGCCGGCGTGGTGGTGGGGGTCGTGCAGTTCTGGCAGTTCGTGCGATCCGAACCGCTGGCGTGGAATGCCTTGCTCGGCGGCTCGGTCGCTGCGCTGGCGACGGCGCTCGGAACGCTGCCGGTGCTGTTCTCGCAGAAGCTGCCGGAGCGCCTGCAGGACACGCTCTTCGGCTTCGGCGCCGGCGTGATGCTGGCGGCCAGCGCCTTCTCGCTGATCATCCCGGGCCTGGAGGCCGCGAAGAACGCGGGCACCTTCGGCGGGGGCAGCTGGGCGGCCGGCGGGGTGATCGGCTCCGCCATCCTGCTCGGCGGCATGGCGCTGATGCTGATGGACCGCGTGCTGCCGCACGAGCATTTCATCAAGGGCCGCGAAGGCAATGCCGCCAGGCAGCTGCGCCGCACCTGGCTCTTCGTCTTCGCGATCGCGCTGCACAACGTGCCCGAGGGCCTTGCCATCGGCGTGGGCTACGCGGCCAACAACGGATTGCGCGCCGATGCGCTGGCCACCGGCATCGCGATCCAGGACGTGCCCGAGGGGCTGGTGGTCGCGGTGGCACTGCTGGCCGCAGGCTACGGCCGTGGCTTCGCAGTGCTGATTGGCATGTTGTCGGGGCTGGTCGAGCCCCTGGGCGCCGTGCTGGGCGCGGCCGTGGTCGGGCACTCGGCGATGCTGCTGCCCTGGGGGCTGGGCTTCGCGGCAGGCGCGATGCTCTTCGTGATCAGCCACGAGATCATTCCCGAGTCGCATCGAAAGGGGCACGAAGCCTTCGCCACCAGCGGGCTGATGATCGGCTTCGTGCTGATGATGCTGCTCGACACCGCCCTGGGCTGACGCGCCTGCCCGCGCGGCGCGCCAAGGCGCTCAGCCGTGCTTGACGGCGACGGTCTTCAGCGTCGTGAAGCCGTACAGCGCCTCGAAGCCCTTCTCGCGGCCGTAGCCCGACGACTTCACACCGCCGAAAGGCAGCTCCACGCCGCCGCCGGCACCGTAGTTGTTGATGAACACCTGCCCGCTCTTCACGCGCTTGGCCATGCGGAACTGGCGCGCGCCGTCGGCCGTCCACACGCCGGCAACCAGGCCGAAGTGGGTGGCGTTGGCGAGCGCGACGGCTTCGTCTTCATCGGCGAATTGCATCGCGGCCAGCACCGGGCCGAAGACTTCCTCCTGGGCGAGGCGGTGGTCCACCGGCACATCGCGCAGCAGGGTGGGGGCCTGGTAGAAGCCGGTCTCGGGCGCTTCCTCGACCACGATGCCCTGCGCCACCATCGGGATGCCGGCGTGCTGCGCGTCGCTCAGGAAGTCCCACACGCGCTGCTGCTGCGTCTGGCGGATCAGCGGCCCCACGTCGAGGTCCATGGCTGCCGGGCCGACGCGCAGCGCCTCGAAGGCGTGGCCCAGGCGTTCCAGCAGCGGCTCGTAGATGTCGCGCTGGATCAGCACCCGCGAGCCCGCCGAGCAGGTCTGGCCGGCGTTCTGCACGATGGCGTTGATGACCACCGGAATGGCCGCGTCCAGGTCTGCGTCCGCGAAGATGATCTGCGGGCTCTTGCCGCCCAGCTCCAGCGTGACCGGGCAATGCCGTTCGGCCGCCACCTGCTGGATCAGCGTGCCGATCTTCGGGCTGCCGGTGAAGCTGATGTGGTCGATGCCCGGGTGGCGTGCGAGCGCGTCGCCCACCTCGTGGCCGTAGCCCGTCACGATGTTCAGCGCACCGGCCGGAAAGCCGACCTCGGCCGCCAGCTGCGCCACGCGGATCAGCGACAGGCAGGCGTCTTCCGCCGGCTTGACCACGCACACGTTGCCCGCCGCCAGGGCGCCGCCCACGCTGCGCCCGAAGATCTGCATCGGGTAGTTCCAGGGAATGATGTGGCCGGTCACGCCGTGCGGCTCGCGCCAGGTGAAGACGCTGTAGCCGTCCTGGTAGGGGATGGTCTCGCCGTGCAGCTTGTCGCAGGCGCCGGCATAGAACTCGAAATAGCGCACCAGCGCCACCGCGTCGGCGCGCGCCTGCTTGACGGGCTTGCCGCAGTCGCGCTGCTCGATCAGCGCGAGCTCGTCGACGTGCTCGGCGATCTTCTGAGAGAGCTTGAAGAGCAGGCGGCCGCGGTCGGCGGCGCTGACCTTGTGCCAGACGCCATCAAAGCAGTCGCGCGCGGCGCGCACGGCGGAGTCGATGTCGGCGGCATTGCTGCGCTGGATTTCGTCGAAGGGCTGGCCGTCGGAGGGGTCGATGACCGGCAGGGTGCGGCCGGAGGAGGACGGGACGTCCGCGTTGGCGATGTAGTTGAGCTGCATGGGGCGGGATTTTGCGCGAAGCCTGGGAAACCCGTGGCCGCTGCGCCGCCCCGACCCTGGCCTCGAGGCCGATTACTTGCTGGCGGCGGTCGTCTTCGGCAGCGCCTTCACCGCATTCAGCATGCGCTCCACGTGCTTGTCCGGGTTCAGGTTCTGGTAGTAGTAGGCGACCTTGCCGTCAGGCGCGATCACGTACGACAGGCGGTTGGCGAAGTCCGGGCGGGTCTGCATCAGGGCGTCGAAGCCCTGGATCACGGCCTTGCTCTCGTCCGAGGCGACCGGGAAGCGGCTCTGGCAGGACTTGACCGAGAACTTCGACAGGGTACCTATGTCGTCGGCCGAGACGCCGATCACGCTGGCGCCCAGCGCGGCGAACTGGTCGATGGCCTCGGCGAAGGCGTGGGCCTCGATGGAGCAGTCGCTGGAGTCGGCTGCCGGGAAGAAATACACCACCACCGGGCCCTTGGCGAGCGCCTCGGCCAGCGAGTAGCGGAAGGTCTTGCCGCCGAGCGCGGCGTTGGCGGTGAACTTGGGCACCGGGTCGCCGATGTCGAGGGCGGCCGAGGCGGTATTCGTAAGAGCCGCAAAAAAGGCGAGGCAGGCGATGCGGTGGGGAAGCGAACGGGCCATGATGTAACTCCGCAGCGGTGTGGATCGAATTCTAGGCCGGAGCCTTCCCGAGAAGGAGCTCGAAGCGCCTTGAAACCGGGGCCGACCGGCTGGCGTACTGCAGGACAACAAGGACGAAGAACCACAAGAAGACGACCTCATGGAAGCATCATCATCATGACTGCCTGGCTCCCATCACTTCTGCGCGTCGCGCTCGCCGGCGCGCTGGTTGCGGCGCTCGGCGCCTGCGGCTCGCTGCCGCCCGCGCGCGAGCGGCCCGCCGAATTCGCGGCCTCGGCCGATCCGTCGACCACGCTTGCGAAGATCGCCGCTGCCTCCACGCCGCCCGAAGAGCATTCGGGCTTCCGGCTGATGCCGCTGGGGGTGTATTCGCTCGACGCGCGCATCCAGCTCGCCCAGCGGGCGCAGCGCTCGCTGGTGGTGCAGTATTACCAGCTCGAGAACGATCCGGTCGGCCGGCTGCTGCTGCGCACGCTGCGCGAGGCGGCGATGCGCGGCGTGAAGGTGCGGGTGCTGGTGGACGACCTCTATACGGTCAAGAGCCAGCAGCTGCTGCTGGCGCTGTCGGAGACGCCCAATGTCGACGTGCGCCTGTTCAATCCGTTCTGCTGCGGACGCAACGGCTTCCTGTCGCGCTTCGCCGCGTCGCCGTGGGAGGTCTCACGGCTCAACCACCGGATGCACAACAAGCTCTTCATCGCCGACGGCGTGATGGCGGTAGTGGGGGGGCGCAACATCGCCGAGGAGTATTTCGTGCTCAGCGAGGCGCAGAACTTCATCGACATGGACGCGCTGGTGGTCGGCAAGGTGGTGCCGCAGTTCGAATCGATCTTCGACGCCTACTGGAACAGCGAGCAGGTCTGGCCCATCGCCGACATCGTGACGGGCGAGCGCGGGCGCAAGCCGACCGGCGCCGACTTCGACGACTGGGTAGGCATGGCCGCGCCGCCGCCGAAGATCGTGCTGCCGCCGTCGGACATCCTGGGCTACGGCCCCATCGGCGAGGAGCTCGACGCCGGCCGCATGGGGCTGCTGTGGGGCGAGGCCCGAGCGATCGCCGATCCGCCCACCAAGCCGAAGACGATGACGGCCGAGGAGGCCATCGCCACCAGCGTGACGATGAAGGTCTGGGGGCTGCTGATGGATGCCCGGACGGAAGTCGACCTGACCTCGCCCTACCTCGTGCCGGGCGAGCGCGGCATGGAGGCCTTCCAGGACCTGACCCGGCGCAAGGTCAAGCTCACGCTGCTGACGAACTCGCTGGCGGCCAACGACGAGCCCCTGGTGCACACCGGCTATGCACGCTACCGCGAGCGGCTGCTGCAAAGCGGCGCCGATCTCTACGAGCTGAGCCCGCAGCGCACCAGCGCGGGCGAGCGCTTCGGCATGTTCGGCAAGTCGCTCGGGCGGCTGCACGCGAAGACGGCGGCCATCGACAAGACGCGCATCTTCATCGGCTCGATGAACCTCGATCCGCGCTCGGCCAGCCAGAACACCGAGATGGGCGTGGTGGTCGACAGCCCGCAGCTGGCGCGCGAGATGCTGCGGGTGATCAACATCAGCAAGCTGCAGAACTCCTATCGGCTGCGGCTGGCCAAGGACACCGGCACGCTGCAATGGCTGACGAACGACGGCGAGAAGGAAATGATCCTGACCTCGGAGCCGGAGTCGGGCTTCTTCCAGCGCTTCTACAACATGCTGATCGCGCCGCTCGTCCCCGAGATGCTGTTGTAGCCTCGGGGGATGGCGCAGACCTTCACCTCGTTGTCCGCCCCGCAGGTCATGCTGTGGGGCCTGCTTTTCTTCGGCGGCATCTATCTCTGTTTCGGCGCCGCCACCTGGCTGCTCACCAGGCGCGTGCTCCCGGCGCTGGGCATCGGACGGGTGCTCGATCCGCGGCCGCTGCAGCCGGGGCAGCTGCGGCGCGAGCTGACGCAGTCGGGCGTGTCGGTGCTGCTCTTCGGGCTGGGCATGGTGTTTCCGTGGGGGCTGCTGCAGCTGGGCTGGGCCCGGCTCGATCCCGATGCGGGCTGGCGGCAGATCGCGGTGGAGATCGTCGCGCTGGCGATCTGGAACGACGTGCACTTCTGGATCAACCACCGGCTGCTGCACACGCGCTGGCTGCGGCGCTTCCACGGGCCGCACCACCGCTCCTTCGTGACAACGCCGTGGTCGACCTACAGCTTCCACCCCGTCGAGGCGCTGATGCTGGGCAACGTGATCCTGCTGCCGATGGTGGTGCACGACTTCAGCTTCTGGTCGCTGGCGGCGGTGCCGGTGTTCAGCCTGTTCTTCAACTGCGTCGGGCATTCGAACTACGACTTCTTCACGGGCGTCTCGTACAGCCACTGGTTCGCGGCGAGCCGCCGGCACCACCTGCACCACGCGGTGCACAACGGCAACTACGGCTTCCAGTTCACCTTCATGGACCGGCTGTTCGGCACGCGCGTGGCGGCCGATGCGGCCGAACCGGTTCTGCAGGCGTTCCGCAAGAAGCATGGCGCGACCACGGCCTGACGCAGGGTCCGGGGCGAACCTCCGCCTGCCGGTGCTGCGCAACTGGCGCGACTGGCAGAGCATCGCCTACCTCTTGGCGCTCCCCGGGCTGGCGGCCTGGCAGTGGTTCCACGGCTTCGATGCCGTGCTGTACGGGCTGATGCTGTTCCTGACGCTGGGCGTCGGCGTGATCCACCACAACCACGTGCACCTGCGCATGTGGCGCAGCCGGCGCCTGAACAGGTTCACCGATTTCTGGATCACGCTGCTGCAGGGCCACCCGACCTTCGTGTTCTGGCCCGCGCACGTCGCCAACCATCACCGCCATCGCCATGGCCCGAAGGATGTGGCACGCACCTACCGCTTCGGTGGCGATACCAACCACCTCCGGGGCTACCTGCTGCACCCGTTCCAGGCCGTGTGGGTGCTCATGCCGCTCTTCTTCGCATGGCTCGCCCGGCTGCGGCGGCACCGTCGCGGCGCCTGGCGCTACTGCATGGCGCAGTACGCGGTATGGCTGGCGAGCTGGGCGGTACTGCTGGCGATCGACTGGCGCAAGGCGCTGCTCTTCGTCGTCGTGCCACAGCTGCACGGCCTGCACTGGCTGCTGGCGACCAACTACCTGCAGCACGCGCACGCCGACGGCCGCAAACCCACGCAGGAGGTCGCGCCGGGGGCACCGCGCGATACCGCGGGTAGCCGCTTGAACTACGCGCGCAATTTCGAAGGGCTGGTGAACCCCTTGCTGTTCAACATCGGCCTGCACACCGCACACCACGAGAACCCGCATGCCCACTGGTCCGAGCTCACCCGCCTGCATCGCACGCACTACCGCGCGCAGGTGGACCCGGTGCTCAACGAGGGCGGGCTGGTGCCGTACATGGTGCGCGTCTTCGTGCTGGGGACCGTGTGGCCGCGATTCCGCAGCCGCCCGCTGATGCCCCGCGATCCATCAACTCTCTGAACCATGCCTGTTCCATTCCAACGCGTGTACCTAGAAAGCGCCGGCTACTTCATGCCGGGCGAGCCCATCCCCAACGAGCGCATGGACGCGTACATCGCGCCGCTCAACCGCATGTCGGAGCGCATCAAGCGGCGCATCCTTGCGGAGAACGGCATCCTCACGCGGCACTACGCGATCGACGCCGAAGGCGTGACGCGGCACACCAATGCGCAGCTGGCAGCCGGCGCGATCCGCGACTGCCTCCAGCGCGGCGGGGCCGAGCTCTCCCGGGTATCGCTGCTGGCCAGCGGCTCCTCGGGCGGCGACGCGCTGATGCCGGGCTTCGCCAACATGATCCAGGGCGAGCTGGCTGCGCAGCCCATGGAGACGCACTCGGTGCACGGCATCTGCGCCGCGGGCGTGTCGGCGATCCAGACGGCCGCGCACGGCATCGAACTCGGCGCGCACCGCTCGGCGATGGCCGTGGCCAGCGAGATGCCGTCGCGCCTTTTCAAGCGTTCGCGCTTCGCGGCGCGCGGCTACGAGACCGACTTCGACTCGCACTTCCTGCGCTGGATGCTGTCCGACGGGGCAGGGGCCCTGCTGCTGTCCGACGGGGCATCGGCCCTGGCCGGCTCGCCGGGCCTGCGGCTGAAGCTGAAATGGGTGCACCAGCGCGCCTTCTCGGGCGACTATCCGGTCTGCATGCAGCTGGGGCTGACCGAGGACCGCGCGCGCGGCCATCTCGATTTCGGCTCGTGGGCCGAGGCGGAGGCGGCGGGTGCGCTGTCGCTGCGCCAGGACATCCGGCTGCTGCCGCACCTCTTCGACATCGGCATCCACGAATACGCGGGGCTGGTGCGCGACGGCTGGGTCGATCCGAAGCGGGTCGATCACTTCCTGTGCCATTACTCGTCGGAGAAATTCATCCCGGTGGTCGAGGACCTGATGGCCAAGGCCGACCTGTCGATCCCGCGCGAGCGCTGGTGGAGCAACCTCGCATGGCGGGGCAACACGGGCGCGGCGTCGATCCTGGTGATGCTGGCCGAGTTCCTGCACACCAAGGCGCTCAAGCCGGGCGAGCAGATCTTCTGCTACGTGCCGGAGTCGGGGCGCTTCATGGCGGCTTACATGCTGTGGGAGGTGGAGGCCGGCGATGCGGCACCCGTCGCGGTGGCGCCGCGCGCCACGGCCGTGCCGGACGACGACCTCGTGATCGCGCCCCCGCACGACCCTGCCGCCGCGCCCGAAGGGCTGGGTGCGCTGCTGACCGAGCTGGCCGCCATCTGGCACGACTACCGTTCGCGCGTGTGGCGCACGCCGCTCGTCCGCCAGATCCGCGAGCGCCGCTTCGCCGTGCCCGACTACCTGAACTGGATGGAGCAATGGGTGCCCCAGGTGCGCGAGGGCAGCAAGTGGATGCGCGAAGGCGCCGCCTCGCTGAGCGAGCCCTACCAGATGCTGGCATCGCTGATCGGCGTGCACGCGGGCGAAGAGCAGAACGACTTCAACATCCTCTTCAGCGACTACCGCAAGGCCGGCGGCACCGTGGAGAACATCGAGGAGCTGCGGCGCAACCCGGGCGGCGAGGCGCTCAATGCCTACCTGCACGGACTGGCCGCCACGCGCGACCCGATCGGCCTGCTGGGCGCGATCTACATCATCGAGGGCACGGGCCAGCGCATCGTGCCTGCGCTGCTGCCGCTGCTCAAGGCGAGCCTGAAGCTGCCGCCGGATGCCTTCCGCTTCCTGGAGTACCACGGCCACAACGACGAGAACCACCTCAGCCGCTGGCTCACGGCGGTGGAGATGGCGATGGCGGTGGAAGGGCAGTCGCGCGCCGCCAGCCAGATCGTCGAGACGGCGCGCCACACGGCCGCGCTGTACCTGATGCAGTTCCAACACATCACGCAGCGGATGCCCCATGGATCGAACGCCTGAATTCCTGAAGCAAGCCCACGACGAGCGCGATCCCAGCCCCTGGCTGGCGCTGTATCTCGACCAGAGCACGCCGCTGCCGGACGACGTCAAGTCCGCCTGGCTGGCCGATTCGAGTTCGGGCTCGCGCCAGTACCTGCTGCCGTTCCTGCGGCCGATCGCGCGGCTGACGATCATCCTGATCCAGATCGCGAAGGTGTTCGTGCCGCGCAACTGGTCGCATTCGATCCTGCTGCACCGCCTGCTCGCCTGGGGGCTGAAGCGCTTCGTGTCGCCGGAGGCCAACTGGCTGATCCTGCGGCACTTCCACCTGGGCTCGCAGATCCTGGCCTTCATCGGGCGCAATTCGCCGGCGCCCGTGGCCACCAGCCCGCTGGAGCCGGCGGACATCGACGCGCTCAAGGACGAGATGTTCCTGAAGCACGACCTGAACCTCTTCAACTTCGTGATCAGGCTGAACACCGCGCTGCGCGACAAGGGGCTGGCGCTGTGCAAGGCGGAAAAAGTCGACTTCTCGATGATCAAGGAGCCGGGGCTGCGCCTGGAGGACATGCCCCGGGGCAGGCTGAACTTCCTGGACCTGCAAAGCGCCATCGAGCTGTTCACGCCGCTCTACCAGCTGATGCTCACGGACAACGATTTCTGGCGGGCGGCGAACTCCCTGCAGCTGGACGAGACCATCGGCATCTACGCGGCGACGATCCTGAACGCCCCGGAGCACCTGATCCTGGTCAACAACAAGCACCCGCTGGTGCCGCTGTCGACCCTGCGGGCGGGGCACCGGCTGGTGATCCACGGGCTGTCGACCGAAATGCTTCACAGCCTGCTGCAGCGGATGCAGGCTGCCCAGCGCAATACCGGCCAGCCGGAGACCACCCTGTACGAGCAGCCACTTGCATAGGCGTATGCTGCCCCCAGATGCGGACCATGAACACGACCGATAATCCGTCTTCCAAGGCCGATCTGGCGGTGACCCATGTTTTGGCGCAGCTGCTGGAAAAGCTCGAGCACAGCCCTGTACCCGTGGGTGCAGAACAGTACCGCTCCGTGGTCGAACATCTTGTGCACGAGTTCGAGGACATCGGGCAGGGCGCCGAACTGGGTCGCCTGCTCGATGCCTATCCGGCCGCGGCCGAGGTGTACGAAAACCTCAACTACAAGCACGCCGGGCTTTGCCGCTCGGCGTTGGACGCTTCCCTGGCGGCCGAAATCAGCGCCCGGGAAGCCATTGCACGCGCGATGCGTCGTGCCGAACCGAACAGCAAGGACAAGATGCATGGCGAAGGGTGAAGTGAAGACGGCAGTGGTGGCGGACGGCCTGCGCTACAAATCGAAGGCGCCGGGTTCCCCGTTCCGGGCCTCGGCCTCGTTCAGCGGGGCAACCATGTCGTGCTTCATGTGCGGCAAGCACCGGGTGCGCTCGCAGCTGCGCACCCGCCAGGTGCTGGGCAAGTCGCAGACGGTCTGCGCGCCTTCGTGCAAGGCCCTCGACGAAGCCCTGGAGTAGGCGCGTCGAGCCCCCGGGGCGGGGTAGCAGTTACCACAGAGGGGTGGCATTTGGGCGACATTTCCTCGTGCATAAGTCACGGAATGGCCTTCCACATTCCCGGGATTCGCTATACAGTTGGACACAAATGATGCATGTAATTGCATGTAATCAAGAGTCCTACTAAGTAGCTGATTTCCAATGAATTGCTGCCACGCCGTTTACACCCCCCGCGGGCTACGGAATTCAACCTTTGCCAAGGGGTTCTGCCATGGGTAAGTCGCGCCACGTGGTCATGCAGGTGGTCAGGCGTTCCTCGGGCAGCGCGACGCACCATGTCGAATTCCTGATGGACGACAACTTCGCCGAGCGTCTTCGGCAGCTGCGTTCGCTGGTGCCTCCGCTGGGCAGCCTCAACAAGCAGCGCGATCTGGTCATCGACAAGGTTCGCGTTCGCCTGCCCAACGCGATCTGGCGTTCCGGCAACGAGATCGACATGGATGGCGGAGTCGACGGCTCCTGCATCGTCATCGCGGCCGAGGGCTCGTTCAATTGCGGCGGCAAGGACCGCAAGACGCGCGAGAAGCTGGTGACCTACAACTTCTCGATCTCGCGCCTCATCGAACTGCACGCCGAGCGCCCCGAGGGCGAAACCCTGTACATCCGCGACGGCGTGTTCGCCAACGATGAGCCGGCCGAATCGCCGGCAGGCCGCTGGGTGGCCTCGATGCACGAACTGGAAGTGGTGATGCGGGTGCCGGACGCCCCTTCCGACTTCGACACCCTGCACGATCTGCAGATGCGCCCCGAGCACCAGCAGGCGGGTGCCGCGACGACCAACCGCGCCAACTTCTACTGAGCGCGGCTCCGCCGTCGGGCCTGCCGGGCCTCAGCCGGCGGCAGCCGCCTCTGGCGCCGCGCCCACCGGCGTGAACTGCGCGCGGTTGTCCGCAAGCCAGCGCGCCGAGAGGCTGCTGTCCTGCTGCATCGGATGGAAGTCGGCGCGCAGGTAGCTGCGCCAGCCGGCGAGGTTGCCGCGCAGCAGGCCGTCGCGGCTCAGCAGGATGCGCGCGGCGCTCTTCCAAGTCGACCACTTCCACAGTTGTTTCTCGTGGCGCAGGTTGTCGACGGTCTGGCGCATCAGGTCGCCGAGGAACATCACGGTGACGCGGCGGAACCAGCGCGTGCGCCACTCGTCGGAGCCGCCCGCGGCCTTGTAGATGTCGAAGGCCACGCTCTTGTGCTCCAGCTCCTCCGCGCTGTGCCACAGCCACATGGTGCGCAGTCGCGGCTCGGCGCCGTCGAGCACGCCCGGGTGGGCCAGCAGCCATTCGGCGAACATGGCGGTGAAGTGTTCCGTGGCCGCCGTCACTGCCAGCGCGTGGCGCGGGTCGGCGCCTTCCATCAGTTCCATTCGCTTGCTGGCGCGAGCCGTCCAGCGGTCGACCAGCCCCTGCTTCTCGAGATGGTTGTTGAAGAGCGAGTGGATGCGCCGGTGCGTGGCCTCCTGCCCGATGAAGCCGCGCACGTCGGCCTTGTGCTGCTCCTGAAGCTCTGGCGGCAGCGTTGCGACGGCGTCGCGCACCGCGTCGATGAAGAACTGCTCGCCGAAGGGAAAGCTCATCGACAGCGCGTTGAAGAAAGCGGTAGAGAATGCGTCGCCGCCACACCAGTCACGGGCGAACGGCGGTTGCAGGTCGATCAGAAGGCGGCGTACGACAAGATCGGTCATGAGAACAAGCCTCGAATAAGCACTGATTGCGTGGAGCGGAATTGCTGGTACATCTTCGTACCGCGTGCCGCCATGTTGCAATTGTGATTTGGTACTGTCAAGTACCTGGGCGTAGGAAAATGTGTCGTCCATGAGCGAAACCATCGAAAAAACTGCTCCGTCCAAGTCCGCGGAGGGCCCCGGGAGCGAGCACTACGCGCGCCTGCTCCAAGGCATGGCGCATGCCGTGGCTGCCAAGGGCTATGCCGAGACCACCATTGCAGACATCGTGCGAGAGGCGGCCGTGTCGCGCCGCACCTTCTACGAGCACTTCAGCACCAAGACCGAGTGCCTGATCGCGCTCTACGAAACCGCCAGCCGCCTCGCGCTGCAGACGGTGAGCGAGGCCTTCGATCCGGCCCAACCCTGGCATGCGCAGGTCGAGCAGGCCATGACGGCGTACTTCGATTACCTTGCGCAAGACCCGGCGCTGCTGCGCACGCTCTTCGTCGAGATCCTGGGGCTCGGCCTGCCGGGCCTCGCAGTACGCCGCCGCGTGAACGACGAGATCGCCAACTTCATCCAGACCGCCATCAACACCAGTTCGGACGGCAATGCCGACGGCCCCGCGGTGCACCTGACGAGCGAGATGGCGATGACGGTGGTGGGCGGCATCAACGAACTGGTGCTGCAGGCCATCGAGCAGAACAGGGCAGGCGATCTGCGCGAGCTGGTGGAACCCGCCACGCGGCTCGTGCGCGCCGTGGCTGCAGAAAGCCGACGCTAGGCCCGCCGATGCTTCGGCGCCGTGGCAGCGAGCCACAGCGTGAAGAGCCCAGCCAGCGTCAGCGCCAGCAGCACGCCCAGATGGGGCAGCACGTCGTGCAGTGGCGCGCCCATCTGGTTGAGCCGCAGCGAGGCCTGGATTCCCGCGGTGCTCGGAAAGAGCCAGCGCAGCGCCTGCAGCGGCTCCGGCAGGGCCTCCACGGGCCACGAGAAGCCTGAGAGGAAAGCCATCGGCAGAGCCGTGAACAACAGCACCTGCAAGGCCCGTTCGCGCTCGCGGAACCAGCAGCCCAGCAGCAGTCCGAGCGTGCAGATCGCCGGCACGTAGAACGCGAGCAGCACCAGCGCTCCCCACGGATTGCCACCGCGAGGGTAGTCCTGCAGGAAGAACACCCAGCCGAAGTAGAAGACGCCGCTGAGGAAGCCGAATGCCGACAGCGCGCTCAGCCGGCCCAGCCAGGCGCCCATCGATGCCCGCAGCCGTCCGGCCTCGGCCCAGGTGCCGGCCAGCATCGCCACGCCCATGAGCAGCGTCTGCTGGAGGATCAGCAGGGCCACCGCGGGCACCACGTAGCTGCCGTAGCCTTCGGTCGGGTTGAAGAGCGCGACTAGCTGCGTATTGAGCGGGCTGCGGCTGCGAGCTGCCTGGATCGCGCTCTGGCCGCCGGCCTGCAGCTTGCGGATCTCGACGCCGGCCGAGACGGTGCCCACGGCCTCCGAGAAACCGTACAGCACCGCCTTGTTGAGCAGCGCATAGGCGCCGTTGCCCTCGATGGTGACCACCGCAGAGGTGCCGCGCAGCACGCTGCGCTTCAGGTCGGCCGGCAGCAGCGCGTAGCCCTCGATCTCGCCGCGCCACAGCGCCTGCTGCGCCTCGCCGACGTCACCAGTGACCATGCGCACGTCCAGCCGCGGGTTGGCCATTGCGAAGCGTGCGATCTGCCGCGACAGGCCGGTGTGGTCCTGGTCGACCACTGCCACCGGCACGCGCGTCACGGCCTGTGTGCCGTAGGGCCAGGGGTAGAAGAAGCCGTAGATGATGGGCGCGAGCAGCATGATCAGCAGCACGCCCTTGTCGCGCAGTACCGCCAATGCGGTCTCGCGCCATGCCGGGCCGAAGCGAAGCCGTTCGTCGGTCATCAGCGTCCACCCCAGCTCTCGGGCGCCTTGGCGGCCTTCACCAGTGCCGCAGCGCACGCGGCAAGCAGCAGGCCCGTGGCCAGCACCATCCACAGCGGCGTCGCCGCCGAGTACGCCACCGGCGCGCCCATCTGCAGCTGCTCCATCTGCACGCGGATGTAGTGCGTGTAGGGGAGCAGGTTGGCCCAGACCTGCGCCAGCACGGGCATCGCGACCAGCGGAAAGCCCACGCCGCCGAACGCGAAGGCGGGCGCCGTGATGAACCCCGTGGCCGACAGGGCCGTGCGCAGCGATCGCGTGAGCGCCGCCACGAAGGCCCCCAGCGCGATCGAAAGCGCCATGAAGACGACCAGCGCGAAGAGCGTCCATCCGAGCGAACCGACCGGATGCCAGCCGCGGCCCGTGGTGATCCACAGCATCGCGGCCAGCGCCACCGCCGACAGGCTCGCGAACGGCAGCGCCAGCTTGCCCGCAAGTGCGGCCAGCACCTCGTGCCACCGCGGCGAGGCGCCCAGCCATCCGCCGATGCTGCGGTCGCGCAGCTCGCGGCCCACGGCCCATGCGCCAGCGGTCATCGCGAGGATGTGCAGCAGCGCTGGAATGAGCGCCGCGCCCAGGAATTGCTCGTAGTCGGTCGACGTGTTGAACAGCGCCACCATGCTCGCCTTGATCGGCTCCATGCTCACGCGCGCGGCCGTCATCGACTCGCCGCGCTTGTTGCGCACCGTGAGCTCGACCCCGCCCGAGACGGTGGCTACGGCGGTGCGAACGTCGCGCTGGATCAGGCTCGAATGCGTGCCGAGCTGCGCGTTGTGCAGAAGCACGACCTGGCCGACTCGGCCCTGCTTGACGTCGCGGCTCAGTTCGCGCGGCAGCTGCACCGCCGCGTCGACCGCGCCGCTGGTGAGAGCGCGCGCCATCTCGCCTTCGTCGCTGTAGCGCTGCGCCACGCGCAGGCCGGGCGTGGCGTCGAGGAAGCGCACCACCTGCCGCGAGAGCGAGGAGTGGTCCTGGTCGAGCACGCCGATCGGCAGCCGCTCGGGCAGGCCGGCCGAGAAGATCCACCAGATCAGGAACACCGCGAGCAGCGGTACCCAGGAGATCATCGCCAGGTCCCACGGACGCGCGCGCAGCAGCGCGAGCTCGCGCCGTGCGCTGGCGGTGGAGAAGCCACGGAGGCTCATCGAGGGAATCCGTGCCGCCGGTCAGTCCACCAGCACGCTCATGCCGGGCCGCGCACCTTCGATGGGCTTGAGCGGACGTGCGCGGACCTCGAAGGTGCGCACGTCGAAGCCGGTGCCGCCGCGCGTGGCGCGCCAGGTCGCGAAGTCGGGCAGCACGGCGCTGTAGTAGACCTTGAAGCGTGCGGTGCGCTTGCCCTCGGGCAGCGCGGGCAGGTGGGCGTCGAATTCGTCGCCCAGCGCGAAGCGGGCGAGCCGGTCTTCGCGCACGTTGAGCACCACCCACTGGTCGTTCAGGTCGACCACCGTGACCACCGCCACACCCTGCGGCGAAAGTTCGCCGACCTTCGCCAGCACCTTGGCTACTTCGCCGGCCACGGGGCTGCGCAGCTCGGTCTCGGCCTTGGCGGCTTCCGCCTCGGCCACCACGCCGGCGACCTGGCGGGCCTGTGCGCTGGCTGCGGCCTTGTCCTCGGGGCGGGCACCGGTGCGGGCCATGTCGTACTGCGCCTTCGCCGCGATGGCGGCGTCGCGCGAGGCCTTCCAGTTGGCCTCTGCTTCGTCGCGCTTCTGGTCGGCCACCAGGCCCTCGCGCGCGAGTCCGTCGACTCGGCGGAAAGAGGTTTGCGCGAGTTGCGCGGCGGTCTCGGCACGCTGCCACTGCATGCGCGCCATTTCCACTTCCTGCGGACGGGCGCCGTTCTGCGCCTTCTCGGCGACTGCCTGTGCGGCCTGCTCGGCGGCGGTTGCCTGCGCGAGCTTGGCGCGCACCTCGGGGCTGTCCATGCGGACCAGCACTGTGCCGGCCTGGATGCGATCGCCTTCCTTCACCGGCACTTCGGCGACGCGCGCGGTCACCTTGCCCGCGACGTCGGTCTCGCGCGCTTCCATCTGGCCCTGGAACACCTCGGGCGCCGGACGCGAGGCGCGCCAGAAGCCCCAGACGAGCAGCGCCAGCACGAGCAGGGCGGCCAGTATCGCGATCAGTTTTCGGGTCTTGGCACTCATCATCAATTCACCTTCACGTCGGCACGTGCGATGTAGTCGGAAAACCTGTCGGAAAGTCCGGCGCTTTCGAGCAACTGCGCGAGCGCCTGCACGTAGTCGTTGGCGGCCTGCGCGCGTTCGGTCAGCACCTTGGCCTGGTTGGTCTCGGCGTCGATCAGGTCGAGCGTGGTGCTCGTGCCTTCGCGCAGGCCGGCGGTGCGCAGTTTCACGACCTCCTGCGCGAGCTCGACCGAGGCCTTCATCTCCAGATACTGGCGGCGAGCGTTCTCCAGCGCGCGCCAGTTGCGCTCGACCAGCAGCGAAATGTCGCTGCGCGCCTGTGCATCGGTGCGTTCGGCCTGCTCGACCTGCTTGAGCGAGGCGGCCGAGAGCTTGTCGCGGTCCACCGAGTCGTAAAGCGTCCAGCGCACGCCAACCCCAGCCACCCAGTCGGCGTTGCCGCTCTTGAGCTCGCGCGTGCCGAAGGCGATCACCTGCGGCCTGCGCAGCGCCTCTTCGCCTTCGTGCAGCTGCTCGGCCTGCGACTTCTTGGCCGCGACCTTGTCCAGGCCCGGGTGCCGCGTGAGCGCCGAATCGATGAAGTAGTTCAGCGGCTCGATCGGCGTGCTGATGAGAAAGAGCGGCGTCTGCGGCGCCACGCTGCCGTCGGCGCGTACGGTGCGGGCCAGCGCCACGGAGGCCAGCGCCGCGTCGTTCTCGGCCTTGCGTGCGTTGCGGCGGGCTTCTTCATACGCGGCGCTGGCCTGCAGCCGCTCGACGCGCGAGATCACGCCGGCGGCCAGCATCTTCTGCGCCGCCGAGTCGTGCTGCGCGATGGTGCGCTCGGCCTGCAGGCGCAGGGCGGCAGCGCGGCGGGCGAGCTGCGCCCCGAAGTAGCGCTGCACGAGCAGGGTGTCGACTTCGTGGCCGGCCTGCTCTGCGTCGGCCTGCGCCTCGCGCGTCTGGGCCGAGACGAAGCCGCGCACCGCGTCGGTCGCGCCGCCCACGTAGATCGGCCACACGGCGGAGATCGAGGCGTTGGTGCCGGTGTCGTGGCGGTTGAGGGTGTAGCTGTTGGGCAGTTGCGGGATCGGCACGCGCGCGATCACGCTCTGGATGGACGACGGCAGCGCCGAGCCCAGCTGCCCGAGCCGCTGGTTGAGCGGATCGAGATCGAGGTTCAGGTTCGCGTTGTAGGCATAGGCCAGCGCGGAGATGCTGACCGAGGGGCCGCCCAGGCGCTTGAGGCCCTGGCTTTGCAGCTCCTTCGCGTCGACGGCGGCGCGGGCGGCGGCCAGCTTGTCGGAGCGGTCGATCATGCGGGCGCGGGCCGCGTCGAAGCTCAGGGAGAGGGTGTCGTCGCCGGCTTGCGGCTGGGCTGGCGTCAGGGCCTGTGGCTGTGCCTGCGCGAAAGCGGTGCCGCACAGCACCAGCAATGCCGGCAACAGGCTCGGCGTGAAGGGGCTTGCGGCGTGGCGTGTTCGTTTCGTCATCGGTTCAGGTGGTCTTGCGCAGCAGGGCGTCGAGCTCCTGCTGCAGGATCACGGGGAACGCGGCCTGCACCGCGCCGGTGGCGAGGCCCCGGGCCTGTTCGAGCAGCTGGGTTGCGCGCCCGGCGTCAATGGCGTCGCTGCTCAGCAGGTTGTCGGCCAGGGTGCGCAGCCAGTGGCGCGCCACGGTGCGCAGCGTGCGGGCCATGGTCTCCTGCATGCGGATGGCCTCTTCCAGCGGCAGGCCCAGGGCGGCAAGCTGCTCGGCGATCTGGCCGAGCGCGGGGCTGAGCATCTGCACCTGGCCGTCGGGCAGTTCGCGCATGAGGCCGGCCTTGGTGGCGCGGGCGAGCAGGGCGGGCGTCATCTGGCCCTTCCACTTGGCGGCCAGAGCGTCGGCCGAGACCACCACCGGCTTTTCCTCGGCGAAGAGGCTGCCCGAGACGGACCGGGCAACGGCCACGAGGTCGCGCCAGGCCGAGGCCGGCGCGCGGTCGAAGATGCGGCGGATGGCTTCTATGCCGAAGCCCTGGTCGCGCAGTTCGCGGATCAGCGCCAGGCGCTGCGCATGCTCGTCGCCGTACAGGCCGAGCCGTCCGCGCAGCCTGGGCGGCGGCAGCAGGCCGGCGGTGGTGTAGGCGCGGATGTTGCGCACGGTCACGCCGGTGCGCGCGGCCAGCTCCTCGACGGAGAGTTCCTGGGCGGCATCGGCGGCGGCTGGCGTGTTCATGTGACAGATTGAATGTTACATCATTGATGTCACACGTTGAGCCCTAGACCTGGATCGTCGGCTTGTAGTCCGCCGGCAGCACTTCGTTCCACTTGCCGAAGATCGCCATCAGCCCGACGGCCACCGCGCCCGACAGCAGCACGGCCCCGCAGGCATGCGCCCAGCCGTTGTCGAAGGCGCCGAACATCACGGCGCGGAAGGCCTGCACCACCCAGCTGAAGGGCAGCCAGCCATGCACGTCGCGGAAGAAGCCGGCCGAAAGCTCCACCGGCAGCACGCCGCCGCCGGCCGACAGCTGCAGCGTCAGCAGCAGCACGGTGAGGATGCGGCCGAAGTCGCCGAACACGTGCAGGATCGCGAACAGCACCACCAGGAACACCAGCGAGGCCAGCGCCATCGTCAAGGCCAGGGCCGGCACGTCCGGGGCCTGCACCTGGAGCACGCCCACCAGCGTGGCCAGCACCAGCGCAACCTGCAGCAGCACGATCAGCGCCGGCATGGTGATCTTGCCCAGCGTCTTCGCGAGCTTGGGGTAGTGGCTGTGGTCCGACAGCACGATGCGGATGTTGAACAGGTAGCCCGCCATCACCGCGCCGATCCACAGCGCCACCGACACCATGTTGGGCACGAAGGCGCTGCCGTTGTTGGCCACCGGCGCCACCACCTCCACCTTGGGCTCGACCGAGTCCGCCAGCCCCGAGGCGCTGCCCTGGATGCGGGTGATCGAGGCGGGCAGGGCGGCCTCGATGGTGCGCACGCCGGTCGAAAGCCGCTCCGCGCCCTGGGCGAGCTGCACGCCGCCCTGCACGAACTCGTCGAGCTTGCGGTCGGGCGGCAGCCTGCCCGACATCGTGTGGATGCCGGCCGCCAGCGCCGCCATGCCGTCGGTGAGCTTGCCCACGCCGCCGTCGAGCGCGGTCGCGCCGGTCGCGAGCTTGCGGCTGCCGTCCTGCGCCTTGGTCATGGCGGCCTGCGCCTGCTCGATGCCTCCGCGCAGCTTGTCGGCGCCCGCCGCGAGCTCGCCAGCACCCTTGGCGATGCGCTCGCCCACGAAGGGGATGTCGGCCGTGTCCTTCTGCATCCGGCGCGCGCCGTCGCCGAGCTGCCCGGCACCGCCTTCGAGCTGCTCGAGCCCGTCGCCGATCTGCGCGAGTCCGCTGCCGAGTTCGCGCTGGCCCGCCGCCAGCTGCTGCGAGCCGGCCTTGAGCGCGCGCAGGTCGGCATCCGCCGGCAGCTTCGATTCGATGGTGCGGATGCCGCCGTTGACCTGCTTGAACCCGCTGCCCACCTGCTGTGCGGCTGCGCCGTACTGGGCGGCGCCGCTGGCCAGCGCCTGGCTGCCGTCGCGCAGCTCCATCAGGGCCTGCTTGAGCTTGTCGAGCCGCGCCTGCGAGCCCGAGGCCGCATTCAGCACCAGGCCCCAGCGCTGCTCGTTGAGCATCTCGTTGACCTGGTGCCCCAGTTCGCCCGCGAAGCGCCGCGCCAGGCCGGCCGAGCTGTAGTTGTTGCCTTCGGAGGTGTAGACCACGATCTGTCCCGCGCCGCGCTGCGCGCCGGGCACCGCGTTGGCGCTGAAGTCGGGCGGGATCAGCAGCGCGAAGGCCAGCGTGCCCCGCCGCACCTCGGCGCGTGCCGCCTCGGTGTCGGTCATCGTGCGGAAGCCGAAGGCGCGCTTGTCGAGCAGGGTGCGCGTGAGCTCGTCGCCCACGTTGACCGTGCGCGACATGTAGGTCACGCCCCGGTCCTGGTTGACGATGGCGGCGGGCAGGTCGGATGTGTGGCCGGCCGGGTCCCACACGCTCGAGAGATAGATCAGCGCATAGATCGCGGGCACCACGCCCACCGCCGCCACTGCCAGCAGGATGCGCGGAAAGCGCCGCACGATCGCCAACTCGGCCCGGGCGATGGCCCAGGTGCCGGCGAACAGGGCATGTAGGTATCGCATGGGGCTAGGAGACTGGCAGCAGCGCCATGGCGGTGGATGGAGCGGTCGGGGAAGGTCCCGGTCAGCCCGGCTTTCGCTGGGCGGGGTCGTAGAAGAACTGCTCCTCGGCGATGCGCTCGCCCTCCCAGCGCTGCCAGGCGATCTCCTCCATGCGCATCCTGCCGCCGCCCTTAAACGTGAACTCGAAGATCCAGTGGATCGCGACGTGGTCGCCGTTCACCAGCACCGGCCGAACGCAGGTGGAGACCACCGACTCGGCGCGCTCCAGCACGGCGGTTTCCTGGGCCACCAGCGTGCTGCGGCCGCGCCGCGGTTCGGCCTGGTTCTCGCGCATGGTGGCGTCTTCGGTGTAGTAGTCCTCGATGGCCTTGGCATGCGCGCCGCCTTCGACGGCGGCGATGAATGATTCGAGTCGTTCGGTCGTGGGCATCTTTCAGTGGTCCATGGCGCAACGCGCCTTCAGTGGCATGCAAGGCTCGAGCAGGCCGTGCGCGAGACACCGCGGAACCGGCACTGCCGGGCCGCAGGTGTGGGGCCCGGCGAGGGGGCCGGCGTAGCGACGCGAACCGCGCGAAGCCCGGGGGAGCGTCATCTCATGACTTTACTTTGACTTCGACGCGGCGAGCCTCGGCAGGCGGCCCGTCGGCCTGCGACTGCTCCGGCTTGGCCAGCTCGATCTTGTCCTCGGGCGCACCGGCGGCCTTGAGCGCATCGCTCACGGCCATTGCGCGCTGCTTGGCGAGCTCGGCGTTCTTGGCCGGGTCGCCGCTGGCGTCGTGGTAGCCGCTCACGAGCACGGTGCTGCCGCTCTGCACGGCCTTGATGACGTCGGCCAGCGCCTCCTTGGCGTTGGGCGCCACCTCGGCGCTGGCAGTCGTGAAGTAGAACTTCACGACGCCGTTCTCCACCTTCACCGCGGCGGCTTCGGCTGCCGATACGGCACCCGATGCGACCGTGGCCGCGGGTGTCGATGGGGCCATGGCCGCCGGTGCAGTGGCGGCGGGCGGCGTCTCCACCTTCGCAGGTGCCGCCGCAGCCGCATCGCCCGCATGGAACTTCACCACCAGCGGCACGATGAGCAGTGCCACGATGTTGATGATCTTGATCAGCGGGTTCACCGCCGGTCCGGCCGTGTCCTTGTAGGGGTCGCCCACGGTGTCGCCGGTGACGGCGGCCTTGTGCGTCTCGCTGCCCTTGCCGCCGAAGTGGCCGTCCTCGATGTACTTCTTGGCGTTGTCCCAGGCGCCGCCGCCGGTGCACATGCTGATGGCGACGAACAGGCCCGTGACGATGGTGCCCATCAGCAGCCCGCCCAGCGCCTTCGGCCCGAGCACCAGGCCGACGATGATCGGCACCAGAACCGGCAGCAGCGAGGGGATCATCATTTCCTTGATGGCCGCGCCGGTCAGCATGCCCACGGCCTTGCCGTACTCGGGCTTGCCGGTGCCTTCCATGATGCCGGGGATGTCGCGGAACTGGCGGCGCACTTCCTCCACCACCGCGCCGGCTGCGCGGCCCACGGCCTCCATGGCCATCGCACCGAAGAGGTAGGGGATCAGGCCGCCGATGAACAGGCCCACGATCACCATCGGGTCGCTCAGGTTGAAGCTGATCGCCTGACCGAAGCTCTCCAGCTTGTGCGTGTAGTCGGCGAAGAGCACCAGCGAGGCCAGGCCTGCCGAGCCGATGGCGTAGCCCTTGGTCACGGCCTTGGTGGTGTTGCCGACCGCGTCGAGCGGGTCGGTCACGGCGCGCACGCTGTCGGGCAGTTCGCTCATCTCGGCGATGCCGCCGGCGTTGTCGGTGATGGGGCCGTAGGCGTCGAGCGCGACCACGATGCCGGCCATGCTCAGCATCGACGTGGCGGCCACCGCGATGCCGTAGAGGCCAGCCAGCGAGTAGGCCGCCAGGATCGCGATGCAAACGAAGATCACCGGCCAGGCTGTCGAGCGCATCGAAACGCCCAGGCCCGCGATGATGTTGGTGCCGTGGCCCGTGGTCGATGCCTGCGCGATGTGCCGAACGGGCTTGTACTGCGTGCCGGTGTAGTACTCGGTGATCCACACCAGCGCGGCCGTCAGCGCCAGACCGACGAAGCAGGCGCCGAACAGCTTGAGCTGGCTGCCGCTCGCGGCGATCGCGTTGTCGGGGATCAGCCAGCTGGTGACGAACCAGAAGGCGATCAGCGACAGGATGCCCGAAACCGCCAGCCCCTTGTAAAGCGCCGGCATCACGTTGACCATGCCCGGCGACGCCTTCACGAAGAAGCAGCCGATGATCGACGCGATGATCGAGACGCCGCCCAGCGCCAGCGGGTAGAGCACTGCGTTGGTGGGCGCCGCCGCGACCATCAGCGCGCCCAGCACCATGGTGGCGATCAGCGTCACGGCATAGGTTTCGAACAGGTCGGCGGCCATGCCGGCGCAGTCGCCGACGTTGTCGCCCACGTTGTCGGCGATCACGGCGGGGTTGCGCGGATCGTCCTCGGGGATGCCGGCCTCCACCTTGCCCACCAGGTCGGCGCCCACGTCGGCGCCCTTGGTGAAGATGCCGCCGCCCAGTCGCGCGAAGATCGAGATCAGCGAGGAGCCGAAGGCGAAGCCGATCAGCGGATTGAGCACCGCCGACAGGCTGTGCCCCGCGGCCGGAGTGCCGCTGCCGATCAGCACCCAGTAGAAGGCCGACACGCCCAGCAGGCCCAGCCCAACCACCAGCATGCCAGTGATGGCGCCGCCGCGGAACGCGACGTCGAGCGCCGGACCGATGCCGTGGGTAGCGGCCTGCGCGGTGCGCACGTTGGCGCGCACCGACACGTTCATGCCGATGAAGCCGCAGGCTCCGGAAAGCACCGCGCCCACGATGAAGCCTGCGGCGGTGGTGAGGTCGAGGAAGACGGCGATCAGGATGGCGAGCACGATGCCGACGACGGCGATGGTGCTGTACTGCTTGGCGAGGTAGGCCGAGGCGCCGGCCTGGATGGCCGCCGCGATCTCCTGCATGCGGGCGTTGCCCGCGTCCTTCGCCAGAATCCAACTTCGGGCCCAGAAACCGTAGGCCACGGCGACGAGACCGCAGACGATGGCCAGTATCAGGGGGGTGTTGCCGATCATGCTTTGCTTCTCCATTCGTTCGTTGTGACTAGTGGAGACGGACAGCACGGGCCCTTGCGTGCAACGCGTACGGGACCGTGATTTCCGCCGCGTTGCTTCCTCGAAGCTCGCTGCACCGGGGTGCGGAGCCGATTGGCCAACGGTTGCAATTTACAGGCAAAAACAGATGCGTGTGCGACCGGCCGGTGACACGGAAAGTAAACTCAGGGTTTGTCCCCGTCCCTCTCATACTTTTCAACTACTCGAAAAACGTCATGTCCTTCGACAAAGTTTCCCCCGGCAAGAACCTGCCCGACGCCTTCAACGTCGTGATCGAAATCCCGATGAACGCCGACCCGATCAAGTACGAGGTGGACAAGGAATCGGGCGCGATCTTCGTCGACCGCTTCATGACGACGGCCATGTACTACCCCGCCAACTACGGCTACGTGCCGCAGACCCTGTCGGGCGACGGCGACCCGGTCGACGTGCTGGTGATCGCGCCGTACCCGCTGCTGCCGGGCGTGGTGGTGCCGTGCCGCCCCCTGGGCATCCTGATGATGGAAGACGAAGCCGGCGTCGACGGCAAGGTGCTCGCCGTGCCCACCGACAAGGTGCTGCCGATCTACAGCCACTGGAAGTCGGTGGACGACGTGAACCCGATGCGCCTGAAGGCCATCAGCCACTTCTTCGAGCACTACAAGGACCTGGAAGCGGGCAAGTGGGTCAAGGTGCTGGGCTGGGAAGGCATCGACTCGGCCAGGAAGGAAATCATGGACGGCGTGGCCAACTACAAGAAGTAAGAAGCTGAAAGTAAAAAGCTCGCCTATTCGTTCTCGAAGGGCGAGCGCCGCGGGTCGCGAGCGAAGATGCCGGCCAGCGCAGGTGCGCAGCCCGGCCCGTCGGAGACGGTGACGCGGTCGGTATCGAACTGGAGGGTGCGGGTGCAACGCCCGGACTCCTGCACCACGAGGCGCCGCTGCCCGTCGAGCACGTTCTTGCCCTGCAGCAGCATGTTCCCGCGCGAATCGGGGCAGATGTAGAGATCGATGCTCAGCGTGCCGCCCACCTCGGGCGTCACGTCGAGGAAGCGGCCGTCCCGCGGGCAGCGGCCCTCCACATAGCGGCCCATCCACTGGAGAAGAGGGTGGCTGAGATAGCCGATGCGCCGCTCGTAGTCCTGCTTCAGGCACTCCGTGTTCGCCTTGCATTCGCGATTGCGCACCGCGATCCAGTCGCGCTGGTCCCGTTTCAGGATGGCAGGCCACTGGCCCGTGCCGGGCATCTCGGCCTGCCGCTTGTAGAGCGCGGCCATCGCTTCGTCCTGCCGCGAGAGTCCGGCGTCGGCGCAGATCGCCTTCTCGGTGGCGTTGCCGGCCTTGGAGCAATCGAAGCTGGCGGCCGACGCCCAAGGCCCGGCTGCGATGAAGCAGAGTGCCGCGACGGCCCGGCGTGTGGATGTCTGCATGCTGGGGTTCTCTCCTCGAAGCCGATGCTAGGAGAGGGCGGACACGCCGTCGATGTGCCAAACGGACAAGGGCGCTATGCCCTTGGACAGAGAACGCTCAGCCCCGGACGGCGTCGCCGGCCAACTGCATCCATTCGCGATTGACCGAACGTGCGTGCGAGTTCCAGTGGCGCGCGGCCTGCTGGAGCTCGTCCCACTGGCGTTGCGCGCCGGCGGCGTCGCCTTGCTGGGCGAGCCATGCGATGTAGCGGGCGCGGGCCTCGACGGTGTTGTAGCGGCTCAGCGCTTCCTCGAAGGCCTGGCGCGCCTCCGCCTGCTGGCCGTCGGCGGCGAGGGCGCGGGCGATGAGCACTGCCACTTCGTCCCTGCGGTAGTCGTCGCGCGTGGAGCGCAGCGTCTGCAGGGCGTCGCGCCCGGCGGTGGCGCCGCCTGCGGCGAGCAGGGCGCTGGCGAGACCGAACTGCAGTTCCGGGTCGGAAGCCAGCGGGCCCTTCAGTGCGTCGCGGTAGTGGCCGACCGCGTCGGCGGCCTGGCCCCTGTCGAGCGCGGCCTTGGCGAGGCGCAGCTTGTTCTGTGCCGTGGGCGCGAGGTCGTAGGCCTCGGCGGCGGCGCGGTACTCACGCTCGGGGTCGATGAAGCCGATGGCCGCGTTCGCCACCTTGCCCGCGGTGCGCTGCATGCGCGAGGCCGGCAGGTACTCGACCACGAAATACACGATGCTGCCGAGAAGCGGAAAGCTGAACAGGATCAGCAGCCAGTACATCTGCTTGCCGTGGCGCATCGCATGCACGGCAAAGAACAGCGCGATGAGGACGTGCAGGCCTAGTCCGATGAATGGCATCGAGTTCTTCCTCTCTGGATTGTTGTGGATGTCGGCGCTTTTATAGCAGCGCCGAATTGCAGCTCAACCTGACTTGAAGGGGCTGCGTTCTCCCAGATGGTCCATGTAGTTCTCGATGCCCGCCCCCTCGCGTTCGAGGAAGCGCTCCACTGCGTCGGCGAAGGACGGATGCGCCAGCCAGTGCGCGCTGGTGGTCTTCACCGGCATCAGCGCCCGCGCCATCTTGTGCTCGCCCTGGGCACCGCCTTCGAAGCGCTGCGCGCCGTGCTCGATGCACCAGGCCAGCGGCTGGTAGTAGCAGGCCTCGAAATGCAGGCAGTCGACGCGATCCAGCGCGCCCCAGTAGCGGCCGTAGGCGACCAGGGGGCTGTCGGGTTCCGTGGAGAGCGCGATCAGGCTGCTCGCCATGGGCTTGCCGTCGCGCTCGGCGACGAAGAGCAGCCAGGCCTCGGGCATCGTGTCGGCCATGCGCCGGAAGAAGTCGCGCGTGAGGTAGGGCGGGTTGCCGTGCTCGCGGTAGGTGCGTTCGTAGCAGCGGTAGAAGAAATCCCAGTCTGCCTTGCCGATGTCGGCGCCGCGCGACCAGCGAAAGCGCACCCCGGCGTCGGCCACCTTGCGGCGCTCCTGGCGGATCTTCTTGCGCTTGTCGTGGGAGAGGCTGGCGAGGAAGGCGTCGAAATCGGCGTATTGCGCGTTCGTCCAATGGAACTGCACCGTGTTGCGCAGCATGAGGCCCGCCTCGGTGCAGGCGGCGATGTCCGCGTCGGCGCCGAAAAGCAGGTGCAGCGACGACAGTTCGAGCTGCTTGCACAGCGCGATCAGCCCCTGCACCAGCAAAGTGCGGCTCTCGGCATCGCGCGCCAGCAGCCGTGCACCGGGCACCGGCGTGAAAGGCACCGCCACCACCGCCTTCGGGTAGTAGGTCAGCCCATGCTGCTCGTAGGCATTGGCCCAGGCCCAGTCGAAGACGTATTCGCCGTAGGAATGGTCCTTGACGTAGAGCGGGCACGCGGCCTGCAACTGCTCGCCCTGCCACAGCGTGACGAACTGCGGCAGCCAGCCGCTGTCGGGCGTGGCGCTGCGGCTGTCGGTCAGGGCCGAGAGGTATTCGTGGCGCATGAAGGGCGACGGCTCGGCCTGGGCGGCGAGCAGCGCGTTCCACGCTTCCGGGCTCACGTCCGACGGAGACGGCAGAACCCGAATGACATAATCGTTCAAGCCTTTTTCTTCCTTCTGTATGACGCTCAAGCTCGCCATCGCGCAACTCAATTTTGTGGTGGGCGACCTCGCCGGCAACGCGAAGAAGATCGTCGATGCCGCGCGCGAAGCCCATGGCCAGGGTGCGCGCCTCCTGCTGACGCCCGAACTCTCGATTGCCGGCTACGCTGCGGAGGACCTGTTCCTGCGCCCCGCCTTCACCGAAGCCTGTGATGATGCCGTGAAAGGCATCGCCGCCGCTCTGGCCGACCTCAAAGACATGGTCGTGGTGGTGGGGCATCCGACGGGCGGCAGCCTGCGCAGCCGCTCGGTGGCCGTGCAGATGCGCCACAACGCGGCCAGCGTCATCAAGAAAGGCCGCATCCTCGAGACCTACGCCAAGCGCGAGCTGCCCAACTACCAGGTGTTCGACGAGCGCCGCTACTTCACGCCGGGGCAGGGCACCTGCGTGTTCGAGGTGGAGGGCGTCTCGGTCGGCCTGCTGATCTGCGAGGACGCCTGGTTCGACCAGCCGGCGGAACTGGCGCGCGATGGCGGCGCCGAGGTGCTGGCGGTGATCAACGCCTCGCCTTACCACGTTGGCAAGGAGGGCGAGCGCGTTGCGCGCATGGCCGACCGGGCGCGCGCGGTAGGGCTGCCGCTGGTCTACGCGCACCTGGTGGGCGGGCAGGACGAGGTGGTTTTCGACGGTGCTTCCTTCGCGCTGCAGGCCGACGGCGCCACCGCCATGCAGGCCGAAAGCTTCCGGGAGAAGCTGGTTTTCGTGCAGCTGGAGCGCAAGCCGCAGGGCGGCGTCGGCTTCGTCGCGGAGCCGGGCGCCGTCGCCCCCCCGCGCGACACCGAGGCTCAGCTCTGGGATGCCCTGGTGCTCGGCGTGCGCGACTACATCGGCAAGAACGGGTTTCCGGGCGCCATCCTGGGGCTTTCGGGTGGCATCGACTCCGCCCTGGTGCTCGCGATCGCGGTCGATGCACTGGGCAAGGACAAGGTCCGAGCGGTGATGATGCCTTCGCCCTACACCGCCGACATCAGCTGGATCGACGCACGCGACATGGCCGGCCGCCTGGGCGTGCGTTACGACGAGATTTCCATCAGGCACACCTTCGAGTCCTTCAAGGGCGCGCTGGCGGAGGAGTTCAAGGGCCGGCCCGAGGACACGGCCGAGGAGAACATCCAGGCCCGCATCCGCGGCACGCTGCTGATGGGGCTGTCGAACAAGTTCGGCTCCATCGTGCTGACCACGGGCAACAAGAGCGAGATGGCCACCGGCTACTGCACGCTGTACGGCGACATGGCAGGGGGCTTCGCGGTCATCAAGGACCTGCTCAAGACCACTGTTTTCGCCCTGGCGCGCTGGCGCAATGCCCACGACCCGTACGGCACGGGTAGCGAGCCGATCCCCGAGCGGATCATCACGCGCCCCCCGAGCGCCGAGCTCCGGCCCGACCAGACCGACCAGGACAGCCTCCCGCCCTACGACATCCTCGACGGGATCCTGGCACGCTACATGCAGGACGACGAGGGCATCGACGAGATCATTTCGGCCGGCTACGAGCGCGCGGTGGTCGAGCGGGTCGCGCGGCTGATCAAGATCAACGAGTACAAGCGGCGCCAGGCGCCGGTAGGCATCCGGGTCACCCACCGAAGCTTCGGCAAGGATTGGCGTTACCCTATCACCAGCAAATTCAACGAAACCGCCGGAGCGCAAAAACCATGAAGCAGATCACCGCCATCGTCAAACCCTTCAAGCTCGAGGACGTGCGCGAGGCCTTGGCCGAAGTGGGCGTCACCGGCCTGACAGTGACCGAAGTCAAGGGCTTCGGCCGCCAGAAGGGGCACACCGAGCTCTACCGCGGCGCCGAATACGTCGTCGACTTCCTTCCCAAGATGAAGGTCGAAGTGGTCGTCAACGAGGCCGACGTGGAGCGTTGCATCGAAGCCATCGTCAATTCCGCGCGCACCGGAAAGATCGGCGACGGCAAGATCTTCGTGACCGCCGTGGAGCGCATCGTGCGCATCCGTACCGGCGAAGAGAACGAGAACGCTGTTTGATTGGTTCGCCCCCAGGCTGCGCGCACTTCGTGTCGCTGCGCCAACCCCCTTCCGGGGGCAACACCTGAGGCCCGGCGGAGCCGGTTCCTCGGTGTTTCTGGATTGACTTCCCCCGGGGCTGTCCGAGGTCAGAGATTTTCGGAGAGGCGGTCTTCGCGTGCGTGCAGCGGTACCTCGGCGCGCAGCGCCGTGAGCAGTTCGGTCACGTCGGTGCCGGTGCGGATCAGCTCCATCTGCCATTCGCCCATGAAGCCCTCGCGCACGCTGTGCGCCAGGAAGGCGAGCAGGCCGTCGTAGTAGCCGGCGGTGTTGAGGATGCCGGTGGGCTTGTCGTGGTAGCCGAGCTGGCGCCAGGTCCAGATCTCGAACAGTTCCTCGAAGGTGCCGATGCCGCCCGGCAGGGCGACGAAGGCGTCGGCGCGCTCGCCCATCATGGCCTTGCGCTCGTGCATGGTGTCGACCACGTGGAGTTCGTCGCAAAGGGGGTTGGCCAGTTCCTTGTCGACCAGCGCCTTGGGGATGATGCCAACGACGCGGCCGCCGGCCTGGCGGGTGGCCTCGGCTACCGTGCCCATCAGGCCGGTTCGGCCACCGCCGTAGACAAGCTGGCCGCGATGCCGGCCGATCCATTGGCCGACGGCCTGGGCGGCTTGGGTGAATTCAGGGCGCTCGCCGGGGCGCGAGCCGCAGTACACACAGATCGAAAATTCGGGAGTCATCCCGCCATCATGCCGCAGCCGACGGGCCGCCTCATGACATGAAGCGTTGCCACAGCGCCGCCGCCCAGATCCCTGCGCAAAGCGTCAGCGAAAGCAGCACGGCGGCGCTGCCCATGTCCTTGGCGCGCTTGGAGAGGTCGTGCCACTCGGGCCCGATGCGGTCGATCGCGGCCTCCACGGCGGTGTTGAGAAGCTCCACGATCATCACGAGCACGGCGCTGCCGGCGAGCAGCGCGACCTCGACCCAGCTGCGCCCCAGCCAGAAGGCTGCCGGGATCATCACGATCGACAGGATGGCTTCCTGGCGGAAGGCGGGCTCGCTCCAGCCGGCGCGCAGGCCGTGCAGGGAGATCAGCGTGGCATGCCAGACGCGATCGAGGCCCTTGCGGGCCTTCTGCGGGTTGACGGCGGGATCGGGAAGCTTCGGCACGGCACTCATCGGCGGCTCATCGGTTTGGAGGTGATGAGCCGTGTACCGGCCCAGGCGTCATGCCAGAACTGGCGGTCGGGGTGAAAGCGTGCCAGAACGGCCCAGACGGCCACCCAGCCGAAGATCAGCACGGTCGACTCGCCGCCCGAGAGCTTGAAGGGCGCGATGGCGGCCAGCGGCGGCAGGAACCAGACCCAGCTCAGCAGGTAGCGCGCGAGCGCGCGGCGCTGGCTCACGGGCTGGCCGTGAATGTCGACGATGCGGATGTTCCAGGTCTTCATGGCGAGGGTCTGGCCCTTGGTCCAGAACCAGACGAAGTACACGCCGAATACCACGAAAAGAAAAGCCTGCAGGAGATGGCGCCGCGAATCCATCGCGTCGCGCATCTGGCCCAGCGTGCTGAAGAGCCAGCCTGACACGAACACCACGGCAAAGAGCAGCATGCCTTCGTAGAGCCAGCAAGCCATGCGGCGCCAGAGGCCGGGCACTATCGAAACAGGAGCGCTGGGAGCAAGAGGGTTGGGCGAGGCGGGCTGATCAGAGCTCGAAGCTTCGGAGGGGCTGGAAACCATCGAGGCCTGCGCTCAGGGGGTGGAAGACGACGGTTGATCAGCTGCCGTCGATGGTGCCGGCACCTGGGCTTCGGCGGGAACAGGCTGCGCCGTGGCGCCGGAGGAGGCCGGAGCGGCTGGCGTGACGGACACAGCCGGTGTCGCCGCGGCAGCCGCTGCGGGAGCGCGTTCCGGAGGCGAGGCGACCAGAACCGTCTCGGCCGGCGCAGGGGGAGGGGCGAGCAGGATCCGCGGCGAGTGTCCGGCGGGCGCAATGGGAGGCACCGGCACCAGCTTCTGGGAAGACACCGGTCGCACGGGAATTGCGGCGCCGCGCGGTTTGGCGGCGGCGCGCTCGGCCAGCTTGCGCTTTTCTTCCTCGCTCAGAGCCTGGTATTGCTCCCACTTGAGCTTGCGCTCATCGGCCGGAATGCGCTTCACCTCGGCGAAGTTCAGGCGGGCCTGGATGCGCTGCTGGTTGCTCAGGGCGGCCCATTCGATCATCCGGCTGTGGAGGGTGGACTGGTCCTCCGCCGACATGCTGCTGAAGTTGCGCGACAGCGCCAGCCATTTCTTCTTCTGACCGATGTTCAGCGTGTTCCAGTGCGAATTCAGCGGCTTCAGCGCCTGCTGCTGCTCGGCCGTGAGTTCGTTCCACAGCGGCTTCGTCGGGGCTACGGCCTTGGGGCTGCTTGCCGACGCCGAAGTGCTCGAAGGCGGGTTCCCAGTCGCCTTCGACGCGGTCTCGGAAGGAGGCTGGGCGCAGGCGAGCGTCAGGCCGAAGGCCGCGACAGCGAACGCGCCCGCCCAAATGAATGCGCCCGCCGGAAGCGGGCGCAACGGGCGGGGGCTGTTCAAGCTGGAAGAGGTGCGGCGTCGCATTCGATCGATGAAGGTTCAGTCGGAGGCGTTTTCGGCCTTGAGGAATTGGGCAAAACCGGGGTCGGTGTAGGCGGCGGGGGGCAGATCGCCTGTCAGCAGAGCGGAATCCACTTCGGCCAGTTCGCTGGCGCGGTCCTCGTCCTGCATCACGCTGATGGTGATCAGGCCCGCAACGAGCGCTATCAGGGGCACCACCGATGCGATGCGAGTCCACCAACTGCCGCCCATCGTGAGCGTGTTGCCCGAGCGCACCACCGCAGGCGCGGTCCTCAGTTGTGGGGCCTGCTTGCGCGCCGCCACAGCCTGCGCACGCGCCACGCGCAGCCGCTCGCTGATGTCGTGCGGCAGTTCCTGGTTGCCAGCCGAGAGGCGGGCTGCCAGACGCTGGCCGAACTGGTCTTCGGCAACGGTGTTGATCGAGGTTGGAACCTTAGTGTTCATAGCGATATTCCCTTGGCCTTGAGCGCCTTGCTCAGAGCGTGGACGGCTCGCGAGCAATGGGTTTTGACGCTGCCCTCGGAGCAGCCCATCGCAGCGGCCGTCTCTGCGACGTCCATTTCCTCCCAGTAACGCATCAGGAAAGCCTCGCGTTGACGGCCCGGCAAAGCTGCGATCTGCTCCTCGATCTCCTTGAAGATCTGGGCGCGGCGGGTGGTGTCTTCGGCGCTCTCCGCCTCCCTAGAGTCGGCGGGCGAGACGAAGTTCTCCAGCAGATCGAAATCTCCGTCTTCGTCGACCGAATCGAAATCGCTGAGGTTGGAGAACAGGGCGCGCCGGGTTTTCTGGCGACGGAACCAGTCGAGCGTGCAATTCGACAGGATGCGCTGGAACAGCATCGGCAGCTCGGCCGCGGGCTTGTCCCCGTAGTGCTGGGCCAGCTTCATCATGCTGTCCTGCACGATATCGAGGGCCGCTTCTTCATCCCGCACGTGGTAGACCGAGCGCTTGAAAGCGCGCCGTTCGACGCTTTTCAGGAAGTCGGAGAGTTCTTGTTCAGTGGCCAAGCGAGAGGGGGCGCGCAGGGCGCGCCGCGTGGGAATGGGGTCTAGCGATCGCTACGTTTATCGCCGCGGATTATGCCTTTGTAGCTTTACAAGGCAGCTGAAGCGAATATGAACGCCCGGAAATGTCATAATCCGCCTTGCAAGTCAAAAGGCAAACGGGTCACGGTCCGGCGGAACATCAGTCCGTCCATGGCTTTGGCCTCAAGTCCTGGCGCGACCTCACAAGGGTTGGCAAGGGGCACCCAAGGTATTTCGTTCCCGAAATAAACAAAGGTTGATCATGGAAATCTCCAAGGCGGAAATCGTCTCCGCAGCCGCTGCGTCCGCTGGCGCAGGCAATTCGACTCAAGAACTCATGGGCGCCGAAGTGCTGGTGAAGGCACTGCAGGCCGAAGGCGTCCAATACGTCTGGGGCTACCCGGGCGGCGCGGTTCTCTATATCTACGACGCTTTCTACAAGCAGGACACCATCCAGCACGTGCTGGTGCGCCATGAACAGGCCGCCGTCCACGCTGCCGACGGCTACGCCCGTGCCACCGGTGAGGTCGGCGTGGCGCTTGTCACTTCCGGTCCCGGCCTGACCAATGCGGTCACCGGCATCGCGACGGCGTACATGGACTCGATCCCGATGGTGATCATCTCGGGCCAGGTGCCAACGGCAGCCATCGGCCTCGACGCCTTCCAGGAATGCGACACGGTCGGCATCACCCGCCCCATCGTCAAGCACAACTTCCTCGTCAAGGATCCCAAGGATCTGGCCATGACGATGAAGAAGGCCTTCCACATCGCGCGCAGCGGCCGTCCGGGCCCCGTGGTGGTGGACGTGCCCAAGGACGTCTCGTTCAAGAAGATTCCGTACGCGGGCTATCCCGACAAGGTCGAGATGCGCTCGTACAACCCGGTGCGCAAGGGCCATGGCGGGCAGATCCGCAAGGCGCTGCAACTGCTGCTGGCCGCCAAGCGCCCCTACATCTACACCGGCGGTGGCGTGCTGCTGGGCAACGCCTGCAACGAACTGCGCACGCTGGTCGACATGCTGGGCTATCCGGTCACCAACACGCTGATGGGCCTGGGCGCCTATCCGGCGAGCGACCGCAAGTTCCTGGGCATGCTGGGCATGCACGGCACCATCGAAGCCAACAACGCGATGCAGAACTGCGACGTGCTGCTGGCCGTGGGCGCGCGCTTCGACGACCGCGTGATCGGCAACCCCAAGCACTTCGCGCAGAACGAACGCAAGATCATCCACGTCGACATCGACCCTTCGAGCATCTCGAAGCGCGTGAAGGTCGACATCCCGATCGTCGGCGACGTGAAGGACGTGCTCACCGAGCTGATCTCGATGATCCGCGAGAGCACCACCAAGCCCGACGCTGGCGCATTGGCCGACTGGTGGAAGACGATCGAGGCATGGCGTTCGCGCGACTGCCTGAAGTACGACCGCGGCAACAAGGACGTGATCAAGCCGCAGTACGTGGTCGAGACCCTCTGGAACATGACCAAGGACACCGACACGTACATCACGTCGGACGTCGGCCAGCACCAGATGTGGGCCGCCCAGTACTACCGCTTCGACGAGCCGCGCCGCTGGATCAACTCCGGTGGCCTTGGCACCATGGGCGTGGGCATTCCCTATGCCATGGGCATCAAGCTCGCCAAGCCCGATTCGGAAGTGTTCACCATCACCGGCGAAGGCTCGGTGCAGATGTGCATCCAGGAACTCTCCACCTGCCTGCAGTACAACACGCCGATCAAGATCTGCTCGCTCAACAACCGCTACCTGGGCATGGTTCGCCAGTGGCAGGAGATCGAATACTCCGGCCGTTACAGCCACAGCTACATGGATGCGCTGCCCAACTTCGTGAAGCTCGCCGAGGCCTATGGCCACGTCGGCATGCTGATCGAGCGTCCACAAGACGTGGAGCCGGCGCTGCGCGAGGCGCGCAAGCTCAAGGACCGCACGGTGTTCATGGACTTCCGTACCGATCCGACCGAGAACGTGTTCCCGATGGTGAAGGCCGGCATGGGCATCACCGAGATGCTGCTGGGTTCCGAAGATCTCTGACCGGATCGACGGAACGGACATTCGCTCAACTCTTTACTACTGACGAATCTATTGCCCGCCAAGCCCGCGCATTACCGTGCACGGGGGAGGGCGGCGAAAAGAGGAGTCACGCAAACATGAAACACATCATCGCAGTGCTGCTGGAAAACGAGCCGGGTGCTCTTTCCCGCGTGGTGGGCCTGTTCTCGGCCCGCGGCTATAACATCGAATCGCTCACGGTGGCGCCCACGGAGGACGCAAGCCTCTCGCGCATGACCATCGTCACCACCGGTTCGGACGACGTGATCGAGCAGATCACCAAGCACCTGAACCGGCTGATCGAGGTGGTGAAGGTCGTCGACCTCACCGAAGGCGCCTACACCGAGCGCGAGCTCATGATGGTGAAGGTGCGCGCGGTCGGCAAGGAACGCGAGGAGATGATGCGCATGGCGGAAATCTTCCGCGGCCGCATCATCGACGTGACCGACAAGAGCTACACCATCGAACTCACCGGCGACCACGGCAAGAACGACGCTTTCCTGGAAGCGATCGAGCGTAGCGCTATCCTCGAGACTGTCCGTACCGGTGCCAGCGGCATCGGGCGCGGCGAGCGCATCCTGCGCGTGTAGGAGGGTGAAGGCGCCCTCAGTTCATACGTTCATCCACACATGAGGCGAGAGTGATGCGAGGACTGCTTGGTTTCGACAGGATGGTGACCCCGGCGATCGTCCGGGTGCTCTATTTCCTCGGCCTGCTGGGCGTGGTCGTGCTGGCGGTGGCAGCGCTGTTGCAGCGCCAGTACCTGCCGGCCTTCACGGTCCTGATCTTCGGCACCATCGGCGTACGCATCTACAGCGAACTGCTCATCGTGCTGTTCCGCATCCACGACAGCCTCGTGTCCATCAACCGGCAGATGAAGGACCGGAATTCCTCCGGCCTTTGAGTGAAATGCATCCCGCACGGGTGCGAGAGATTTTTTAGGAGAGATTCAAATGAAGGTTTACTACGACAAGGACGCTGACCTGAGCCTCATCAAGGGCAAGACGGTTGCAATCATCGGCTACGGCTCGCAGGGCCATGCGCACGCGCAGAACCTGAACGACAGCGGTGTGAAGGTCGTGGTCGGCCTGCGCAAGGGTGGCGCTTCCTGGCCCAAGGTCGAGAAGGCCGGCCTGAAGGTCGCCGAAGTGGCCGAGGCCGTGAAGGCCGCCGACGTGGTCATGATCCTGCTGCCCGACGAGCAGATCGCCAACGTCTACAAGAACGACGTCGCCCCGAACATCAAGGAAGGCGCTTCGCTGGTCTTCGCGCACGGCTTCAACGTGCACTACGGCTTCGTGCAGCCGCGCGCCGACCTCGACGTGTGGATGGTCGCTCCCAAGGCCCCGGGCCACACCGTGCGCAGCACGTACACCCAGGGTGGCGGCGTGCCCCACCTCGTGGCCGTGCACCAGGACAAGACCGGCAAGGCGCGCGACCTCGCGCTGAGCTACGCCACTGCCAACGGCGGCGGCAAGGCCGGCATCATCGAGACCAACTTCCGTGAAGAAACCGAGACCGACCTGTTCGGCGAACAAGCGGTTCTGTGCGGCGGCACGGTCGAGCTGATCAAGGCTGGTTTCGAAACGCTGGTGGAAGCCGGCTACGCGCCCGAAATGGCGTACTTCGAATGCCTGCACGAGCTGAAGCTGATCGTCGACCTGATCTATGAAGGCGGCATCGCCAACATGAACTACTCGATCTCGAACAACGCCGAGTACGGCGAGTACGTCACCGGCCCGCGTGTCGTGACCGAAGAGACCAAGAAGGTCATGAAGCAGGTCCTGAAGGACATCCAGACCGGCGAATACGCCAAGAGCTTCGTGCTGGAAAACGCCGCTGGCGCTCCCACGCTGATCAGCCGCCGCCGCCTGAATGCAGAGCACCAGATCGAAGTCGTCGGCGAGAAGCTGCGCGCGATGATGCCCTGGATCAAGAAGAACAAGCTGGTCGACCAGACCCGCAACTGATCTGCCAGCCAGGAGGGCGCTTCGGCGCCCGTTTCCCGAGGGCCACCCGTTGCGGTGGCCCTTTTGTTTGAAAGGGGACGACGCGGGCCCCTGAACTACACTGCGAACCATGCGATTCACAGATCAAGATGCTATCGAATGGATAGCTACCCACGCAGCACGCACGAGGGATGGAGGCAAATTCGATGCATGACGACACGCTTCCCGACGATGTGCCGCCGCGCAAGCGCCGCAAAGGCATCTACATCCTGCCGAACCTGTTCACGCTGGCGGCGCTGTTCGGCGGCTTCTATTCGGTCGTGATGGCCATGAACGCGCGCTTCGACCTCGCGGCGCTCGGCGTGTTCGCGGCGATGATCCTCGACAGCCTCGACGGCCGCGTTGCGCGCATGACCAATACGCAGAGCGCGTTCGGCGAGCAGATGGATTCGCTGTCCGACATGGTGTCGTTCGGCGCAGCGCCGGCGCTCATCGCCTACGAGTGGTCGCTCAAGGGGCTGGGCCGCTGGGGCTGGATCGCTGCCTTCGTCTATTGCGCATGCGCGGCGCTGCGCCTCGCGCGCTTCAACGTCAACACCGGCGTGGTCGACAAGCGCTGGTTCCAGGGGCTGCCTTCACCTGCAGCTGCTGCGCTCGTGGCGGGCTTCATCTGGCTGGTGAACGAGTGGGGCAAGCGCGGCGGCGAGGTGCTGTATCTCTCGTGGACGCAGATCACGTGGGTCACCTTCGCGTTCACTCTGTACGCGGGCCTCACGATGGTCACCAATGCGCCGTTCTACAGCTTCAAGGACATCCAGATGAAGAAGAGCGTGCCTTTCGCGGTGATCGTGCTGATCGCGCTGGGCATCGCCGTCATCAACATCCACCCGCCGACGGTGCTGTTCGGCCTGTTCGTCGTCTACGGCCTGAGCGGCTACGTGGTCTATGCCTGGCGCAAGGCCAAGGGCCAGCAGGCCAGCGTGATCAGCACCTCGACGGAGGAGCCCGACGAACGGGGCTTGCATAACTGAGCGTGGCTTGTGCTACATTCGACACCCTCATGAACAAGATTTCGCTTCTGGCCCTACTAGCCCTCCCTCACGGGCGGAGACGGTAGCGCACGCGCAAATCCCTCATCACGGCCCGTTCGCACCAGCAACGGGCCGTTTGTTTTTTGGGGTTGCTGGTCGATTACCAACCATCACAGAGAAATCGACATGCTCAAGCAACCTCAAAGCAAGTACCGCGCATTCGCCCCGATCGGCCTCAAGGACCGTACCTGGCCCGATGCCGTGCTGACCAAGGCGCCGATCTGGCTGTCGACAGACCTGCGCGATGGCAATCAGGCCCTGGTCGAACCCATGGACATCGCGCGCAAGATGCGCATGTTCGAAACCCTCGTGGCCATCGGCTTCAAGGAGATCGAGGTCGGCTTCCCCTCGGCTTCGCAGATCGAATTCGACTTCGTGCGCAAGCTCATCGAGGAAGACCGCATTCCCGACGACGTGACGATCCAGGTGCTGACGCAGGCGCGCGACCACCTCATCGCCCGCACCTTCGAAGCGCTGCAGGGCGCCCCGCGCGCGATCGTGCATCTCTACAACGCGGTTGCGCCCGTCATGCGCCGCGTGGTGCTCGGCATGGACGAGGACCAGATCGTCGAACTCGCCAGCAGCCACGCCCGCATGTTCAACGAGTTCGCTGCCAAGCAGCCTAACACGAAGTGGACCTTCCAATACTCGCCCGAGATGTTCTCGGGCACCGACGTCCACTTCTCCAAGCGCGTGGTCGATGCGGTGACCGAAGTCTGGGCGCCGACGCCCGAGCGCAAGTGCATCATCAACCTGCCCACCACGGTCGAGCACTCCACGCCGAACATCTTTGCCGACATGATCGAGTGGATGCACCGCAACCTCGCGCGCCGCGACTCCATCGTGCTGTGCGTGCATCCGCACAATGACCGTGGCACCGGCACGGCGGCGGGTGAACTGGCCTTGATGGCCGGCGCCGAGCGCATCGAAGGCTGCCTCTTCGGCAACGGCGAGCGCACCGGCAATCTCGACCTGGTGAACGTCGCGCTCAACCTCTATACCCAGGGCGTATCGCCGGAGCTCGACTTCTCGAACATCGACGAGATCCGCGCCACCGTCGAGCACTGCAACCAGATCCCGGTGCACCCGCGCCATCCGTACGTGGGCGACCTGGTCTACACCTCGTTCTCGGGCTCGCACCAGGACGCGATCAAGAAGGCCTTCGCGGCGCGCAAGGACGGCGACGTCTGGGAGATTCCGTACCTCCCGATCGACCCGAAGGACGTCGGCCGCAGCTACGAGGCGGTGATCCGCGTGAACAGCCAGTCGGGCAAGGGCGGCATGGCCTACCTCCTCGAGAGCGAGTACGGCATCGAGATGCCGCGCCGCCTGCAGATGGAGTTCATGCAGTCGGTGCAGCGTGTGATGGACGTGGCCGGCAAGGAGCTCACCGCGGCCGACCTCTGGCAGCTGTTCGTGCGCGAATACGGCATCGAGACCGCGCAGTCGCTGCCGCATCGCCTGATCGAGGAAAAGGGCGAGGGCGCAGAGGCTGCCGTGGCGATTCAGGCCGACGTGCAATGGGACGGCGAAGTCCGCGCCATCGAGGGCCGCGGCAACGGTCCCATCGACGCCTTCACGCAGGCGCTGAGCCAGGCCACGGGCCATTCCGTGCGCGTGATGGACTACCACCAGCATGCCATCGGCGCGGGTGCCGACGCGAAGTCGGTGGCCTACCTGGAGCTGCGCGTGGACGGCACGCACACGCTCTTCGGCGTGGGCGTGGACGCGAACGTGGTCACCGCTTCGCTGAAGGCGATCGTCTCGGGCGTGCAACGTGCGCGTACCCGGGGCGCGCACAGCGCACAATCGGTGGTTGAAGTCGCCTGACGCTGAAGCGCTGGTCCGGTCCGGACGCGCAGGAAAGGCGCGTACGAAGGAGAACCACGATGACCGACCAGCTGATCATTTTCGACACCACCCTGCGCGACGGCGAGCAATCGCCGGGCGCCTCGATGACGCGCGACGAGAAGATGCGCATCGCCAAGCTGCTGGAGCGGCTCAAGGTCGACGTCATCGAGGCGGGCTTTCCGGCCAGCTCGAACGGTGACTTCGAGGCGGTGAAGGCGATCGCCAACACGATCAAGGATTCAACGGTGTGCGGCCTCTCGCGCGCCAACGACCGCGACATCGGCCGAGCAGCCGAGGCCCTCAAGGGCGCGGCCCGCGGGCGGATCCACACCTTCATCGCCACCTCGCCGCTTCACATGGAAAAGAAGCTGCGCATGTCGCCCGAGGAGGTGCATGAACAGGCGAGACTGGCGGTGCGCTTCGCGCGCAACCAGATCGGCGACGTGGAATTCAGCCCCGAGGACGGCTATCGCAGCGACCCCGACTTCCTGTGCCGCGTGCTCGAAACCGTGATCGCCGAAGGCGCCACCACCATCAACGTGCCCGACACCGTCGGCTACGCCATCCCCGAGCTCTACGGCAACTTCATCAAGATGCTGCGTGAGCGCATTCCCAACAGCGACAAGGCGATCTGGTCGGTGCACTGCCACAACGACCTGGGCATGGCCGTGGCCAACTCGCTGGCCGGCGTGAAGATCGGCGGCGCGCGCCAGGTGGAGTGCACCATCAATGGCCTGGGCGAGCGCGCGGGCAACTGCTCGCTCGAGGAGGTCGTCATGGCGGTGAAGACCCGCAAGGACTACTTCGGGCTCGACCTGCGCATCGACACCCAGCACATCGTGGCCGCCAGCCGCATGGTCAGCCAGACCACCGGCTTCGTGGTGCAGCCCAACAAGGCGGTGGTGGGCGCCAACGCCTTCGCGCATGCCTCGGGCATCCACCAGGACGGCGTGCTGAAGGCGCGCGACACCTACGAGATCATGCGCGCGGAAGACGTGGGCTGGACCGCCAACAAGATCGTGCTGGGCAAGCTCAGCGGCCGCAACGCCTTCAAGCAGCGCCTGCAGGAGCTGGGTGTGGCCATGGACAGCGAAGGCGAGATCAACGCTGCCTTCCTGCGCTTCAAGGAACTGGCCGATCGGAAGTCCGAGATTTTCGACGAGGACATCCTCGCGCTCGTCAGCGCGGAGGAGGTGTCGAACGTTGGTGAGCAGTTTGCTTTCGTCTCTCTCTCCCAGCACAGCGAAACCGGCGAGCGCCCCCAGGCGAAAATCGTGTTCACCGTCCAGGGCAAGGAAGTCACCGGCGAATCCGACGGGAATGGCCCGGTTGATGCTTCCCTGAAGGCCATCGAGTCGCATGTCAAGAGTGGTGCCGAGATGGTTCTTTACTCTGTAAACGCCATCAGCGGCTCGACGGAAAGCCAGGGAGAAGTTACAGTCCGGTTACAAAACGCAGGGCGGGTAGTCAACGGTGTGGGTGCAGATCCGGACATCGTTGTCGCTTCGGCTAAGGCTTATTTGAGTGCGCTCAACAAGTTACAGAGCCAAGCTGAGAGAGTTGCGGCACAAGGTTAGGTTGTCGGGCGATCCTTGTTATTCGAATGAAGAAGAGGATGCAAGTAACTGATATTGCGTGTCTTTTTTGATTTCGATACACTGCGGTCCTCGTTTGTCGCCGCTGGAGATTTATTAATGCCTGAAGCCCGCCTAAGCCGAGTTTCCAGCCAGCGGTTCCTGCCCGCTTTCAAAGTCATCGCCGTCGCGCTCTGCGCCACGGCGTTTTTGCTGCCTGGCGCCCAGGCAGCAAAGAAGGAAAAGCCCGCCGCCAAGACCGCCGTCGCCGCCAAGAAGGCGAAGGGGCCTGTGCCCGTCGAAGTCAAGCGCAGCGCCGCTTCTTCGAAGACCGCCGTCGTCGCCAAGCGCGGCGGCCGTGCCGAAAAGGCCGAACGCGCCGAGAAGGTGGTTCGCGGCGGCCGCAACGTCGTCGCCACCATCCACAAGAAGAACGGCAAGACCGTGGTGGCCGTGCAGCGCCGCTCGGTGGTTCGCGTCGTGGAGGCTCCGCGCCAATCCTTCGGCCAGATGGCCGGCCTGCATGGAACCGAAGATGCGCTCGACCTGAAGTCGAGCGTTGCGCTGGTCATCGACCAGGACACCCACGAAGTTCTGCTCAGCAAGAACGACCACGCCGTGCTGCCGATCGCGTCGCTCACCAAGCTCATGACCGGCCTGCTCATCAGCGAGGCCCATCTGCCGAACGACGAACTCATCACCATCACCCAGGACGACGTCGACACCGAGAAGCGCAGCAGCTCGCGTCTGACCGTCGGTACCACGCTCTCGCGCGGCGAACTGCTGCACCTGGCGCTGATGTCGAGCGAGAACCGTGCAGCGCACGCGCTCGGCCGCACCTATCCGGGTGGCCTGGCGACCTTCGTGAGCATCATGAACGCCAAGGCCAAGATGCTCGGCATGAAGGACACGCGCTACGTGGAGCCCACCGGCCTGTCGAGCCGCAACCAGTCGAGTGCGCAGGACCTGGCTCTGCTGGTCAACGCCGCCTACGCCGATGCCACCGTGCGTTCGCTGTCGACCTCGCCTGAGTACCAGGTCGAAGTCGGCAACCGCGTGCTGCAGTTCAACACCACCAACCGTCTCGTGAAGAGCCCCGATTGGGAAATCGGCGTGCAGAAGACCGGCTACATCTCCGAGGCCGGCCAATGCCTCGTGATGCAGGCCCGGGTTGCCGGCCGCAAACTGATCATGGTGTTCCTGGATTCGGCCGGCAAGTTCAGCCGCATCGCCGATGCGGAGCGCGTGCGCCGCTGGGTGGAAGCCACGCATGCGGTCGGTTCGCCGGCAGCATCGTCGCGCAACGCTGCGTATCAGGTGGCTGGCTGATCAGGCAGATCCTGCCCCCAACGAAAAACAGGCCCTGCGAGGGCCTGTTTTGTTTTTGGCGGGCGGCGCGGCTGCTGCCGGTGCCAGGTCAAGCACCAGCGGAAGGTGAGGAGCTGGCGGAAGGAGAGGGCGTCGCCGACATGCCTTCCTTGAACCCCAGCGCGCCCGAGATCTCGTTGGCCGTGGCCTGCAGCTTGGGCAGCCAGCCTTCGTCCAACCTGTCGGCTGGCGCCGAGATCGACAAGCCGGCCACCAGCTTGCCCTGGTCGTCATAGATGCCTGCAGCCATGCATCGCACCCCCAGTTCCAGCTCTTCGTTGTCGCGGGCAATGCCGTACTGGCGTGCCTTCGACAGTTCGCGCTCCAGCGCGGGCAGCTGGGTGATGCTGTTGCGGGTGTGGCCGGCCAGCCCGGTGCGCGTGGCGTAGCTGCGCACCCGCTGCGGGTCGTCGGCTGCCAGGAACAGCTTGCCGGTCGAGGTCAGGTGCAGGGCGGCGCGGCCGCCAATGGCGCGCACCACCTGCATGCCGGAGCGCTCACTGTAGGAGCGCTCGATGTAGACGATCTCGTCGCCCTGGCGCATGCTGAGGTTGACGGGCTGCTGCGTCAGCTTGTGCAGCTCGCGCATCGGGCCCAGGGCTGCGTCGCGTACGTTGAGCCGGCCCTTGACCAGGTTGCCGAGCTCCAGCAGGCGCATGCCGAGCCGGTAGCTGCCTGCTTCGGGGCGGTCGACGAAGCGGCCGACGGCCAGGTCGTTGAGGATGCGGTGCGTGGTCGACGGGTGGAGCCCTGTCTTTTCGCTGATCTCCTTCAGCGAAATCGCGTCCTCGCGGGAGGCCAGGACGTCGATCAGCGCGAACATGCGCTCGATCACCTGGATCACGGGAACGGCGGGAATGTCGGATTGGTTTTTTCTCATGGCGCTCTGCGGTGATGACCGAGCGCCATTTTATCTTGTGAAATCGCCTGGTGCCTGCCAGCGGCCGTCCAACAACACTTCATGAGGGGAAAAGCGCGCCTTGTAGTTCATCTTGGGGCTGTGTTCGATCCAGTAGCCCAGATAGACGTGCGGCAACCCCAGCTTGCGGGCCTGCTCGATCTGCCAGAGCACGCTGTAGGTGCCGTAGCCGGCGCTCGAGTCGGGCTCGTAGAAGGTGTAGACGGCCGAGATGCCGTCGTTGAGCACGTCGAGGATCGACACCATCCTGAGCGCGCCAGCGCTGCCGTCGGGCAGGGTCTCGCGGAATTCCACCAGCCGCGAATTGACCCGGCTCTGCAGCAGGAACTGGGTGTACTGGTCGATGCTGTCGTGGTCCATGCCGCCGCCGGCGTGGCGGCCGTTCTGGTAGCGCAGGTAGAGCTGGTAGTGCTCCGGCATGAAGCACAGCTTGAGCACGCGGGCCTGCAGGTTGGCATGCTGCTTCACCGCCCGGCGCTGGCTGCGGTTGGGACGGAAGGAGTTGGCCAGCACGCGCAGCGGGATGCAGGCGCGGCAGCCATCGCAGTAGGGCCGGTAGGTGAACATGCCGCTGCGCCGGAAGCCGCTGAGCACCAGGTCGGAGTAGGCGTCGTTGTGGATCAGGTGGCTGGGCGTGGCCACTTGCGAGCGGGCTTGCCGGTCCGGCAGGTAGCTGCAGGGGTAGGGTGCAGTCGCATAGAACTGCAGTGTGTGGAGCGGGAGATCCTTGAGGTGCGTCACGTCAGGGAGGGAGGTCGCGCTGAAAGGAGTTCGGACCAGTATACGGGCTCGAATCGCCACCGTGGGCCCTGTTCCTGCCGTGCCCCTGCCACGTGCGCGACGAAGCGCTTGCGCGGCATTTCGCGGGCGCCGAGGCTCGCGAGGTGGGCGGTGTTCTGCTGGCAGTCGATCATCCGCACGCCGAAGTGGCGACAGAGCGACACCAGCGCCGCCAGCGCGATCTTCGATGCGTCCGGACGGCGGGTGAACATCGACTCGCCGAAGACCGCGCGACCCAGCGAAACGCAGTACAGGCCGCCCGCGAGCTCGCCGTCGATCCAGGTCTCGACGCTGTGGGCGTGGCCCGCGCGGTGCAAATCCGTATAGGCCGCCACCATGTCCGGCACGATCCAGGTGCCCGACTGGCCCACCCGCGGCGAGGCCGAGCAGGCCCTGATGACGGCCTCGAAACCGTGGTCGATGCGCACCTCGCAGCCGGGTGTTTCCACGAAGCGCGCCAGGGTCTTGCGCAGCGATCGGTGCAGCCTGAACTCGTTCACCTGCAGCACCATGCGCGGGTCGGGGCTCCACCACAGGATCGGCTGATCCTCGCTGAACCAGGGGAAGACGCAGTTGCCGTAGGCCTGCATCAAAGTATCGACGTCGAGCGCGCCGCCGGCGGCCAGCAGACCGGGTACCGGGTCGGCTGCTCCCCAGGCCGAAGCGGGGTCGGGCAGGGCATCTCCGGGTTCGAGCCAGGGCAGTTGTCGCATGTCCATAGGTATACACGGCTTCGCAAACATGGGGCCAGTCGGTGAAAATCGCGTCCGGTCGACATCGCCACCAGCAGTCGGCTCCTACGACCCGGCGCCACAAGACCCGCCGGAAACCCTATAGTGCACAGCTTGCATTTGCAGCATCAACGACCAGATCAGGCAGGCCCGAGCGAACGCCGGGGATAAGTACAAGAGGACAACGTTGACCACTGAACCCAATCCCACCCGCTTCGGCAGCGGCCAGGCAGTTCGCCGCCTCGAAGACGAAAGCCTTCTCTCGGGCGCCGGACGCTACACCGACGACGTCACGCTGCCTGAACAGGCGCACCTCGTCTTCCTCCGATCCTCGTATCCGCATGCGCGGATCGTTTCCGTCGACACCAGCGCCGCCGCCGCCATGCCCGGCGTGCTGCGCGTGATCACCGGCGCCGAGATGGCCGATGCCGGCGTCAAGCCCCTGCCGGGCGCCGCGGGGTTCAAGCGCGCGGACGGCAGCGACAGCGCCAGCCCGCCGCGCCGGGCCATCGCCCATGAGCGCACCCGTTTCGTCGGCGAGGTGGTGGCCGCGGTGGTGGCCGAGACCGTGCAGCAGGCGCGCGACGCGGCCGAAGCCATCATGGTCGACTATGAAGAGCTGCCCATGGTGGTCGACCTCGCCAGCGCCACCGCCGAGGGCGCGCCGCTTCTGTGCGAGGAGGCCACCGGCAACATCAGCGCAGAAATGCGCCACGGCAGCAGCGAGGCCGCCACGGCTGCCTTCGCCCGGGCCAGCCACGTGATCGCCCTCGACGTGATCAACCAGCGGGTGGTCGCCCTCACGATCGAGCCGCGTTCGGTGCTCGCTGCGCGCGACCCCAAGACCGGCCGCCTCACGATCCGCATGAGCACCCAGATGCCGTCCGGCGTGCGCGACGCCATCTGCGCCGCCATCGGCCTGCCGAAGGAGAAGGTGCGCGTCGTGGTGGGCGACGTCGGTGGCGGGTTCGGCATGAAGACCGGTGCCTATCCGGAGGACATCGCGGTCGCCTATGCGGCGCTGCAGGTGGACCGGCCGGTGAAATGGGTGGCCGACCGCAGCGAGGAGTTCCTCTCGAGCGCGCACGGCCGCGACATCGAGGCGCGTGCCGAGATGGCGCTCGACGCCGACGGCAGGATCCTCGCGCTGCGCATCAAGACGCTCGCCAACGTCGGCGCCTACGCCACCGGCACGGGCGTCGCGATCCAACTGCTCATCGGCCCCTGGGTACAGACCAGCGTCTACGACATCCAGACCATCGACTTCCATTTCAAGGCGGTGCTCACCAACACCGCGCCCACCGGCGCCTACCGCGGCGCGGGGCGCCCCGAAGCCATCTTCACCATCGAGCGGCTCATGGACGAGGCCGCGCGGCAGACCGGCATCGACCGCGTCGCGCTGCGCCGGCGCAACTTCATCCGCCCGGAGCAGATGCCGTACAAGAACCCGATGGCGCAGACCTATGACACCGGCAACTTCGAGTCGGTGATGGACCAGGCGCTCACGCTCGCGGACTGGCAGGGCTTCGAGGCCCGCGCCGCCGAGTCGGCCGGCCGGGGCAAGCACCGCGGCCTGGGCATCGCTACCTTCCTGGAGTGGACGGGCGGCAACGTCTTCGAGGAGCGCGTCACCGTCTCGGTGCAGGCCGATGGCGTGATCGAGGTTTTCTCGGCCGTCAACGCCATGGGGCAGGGCATCGCCACCTCGCTGGCCCAACTCGCTGTGGACGCCTTCGGCGTGCCTATCGAGAAGGTCCGCGTAGTGCTCGGCGACACCGACCGCGGCGACGGCTTCGGCAGCGCCGGCTCGCGCTCTCTCTTCACCGGCGGCTCGGCCGTGCGCATCGGCGCCGAGCGCACCATCGACAAGGCGCGCGAACTCGCAGCGCAGGAGTTCGAGGCCTCGCTCGACGACATCGTCTACAGCCGCGGCGTGTTCAACGTGGCCGGCACCGACCTCGAGCTCGACCTGTTCACGCTGGCGGCGAAGCAGCCCGGGCGCGAGATCTTCGTCGACTCCACCAGCACCGTGGCGGGCCCCACTTGGCCCAACGGCTGCCACATCTGCGAGATCGAGATCGATCCGCCCACCGGCGAGATCAGCGTGGTGGCCTACAGCTCGGTCAACGACGTGGGCCGCGTGATCAATCCGATGATCGTGCGCGGCCAGCTCGAGGGCGGCGCTGTGCAGGGCATCGGCCAGGCGCTGTACGAGCAGGTGGTGTACGACCACGAGACCGGCCAGCCTGTCACCGGCAGCCTGATGGACTACGCGGCGCCGCGCGCGGACATCGTCGACACCATGTTCAACATGGAGATGGACGAGTCCACGCCCTGCAAGAACAACCCGCTGGGCGTGAAGGGCGTGGGCGAGCTGGGCACCATCGGCGCCACGCCGGCCATCGTGAACGCGGTGGCCGATGCCTTCGCGCGCAACGGCCTCGCCACGCGCGCGCCGCGCCTGCACATGCCGTTGAGCCCCGCACGCGTCTGGCAGGCGATGCAAACGGTCGATTGAGCAATCGTTTTCGTGGGGCACGAGGGCGTCGGCCATGCTTGTCACCAACGAAGTACAGACCGACGCAATCCGCATCGCCAGCTACCGCTGCGATGCGGGTCCCGACGCGCAGCCTTTCACCGAAATGCACGAAGGCTATTCGGTCTCGTACGTGCGCAAGGGCAGCTTCGGCTATCGCACGCGCGGCAATGCCTATGAACTGGTCGCCGGCTCGGTGCTGGTCGGCTGCCCGGGCGACGAGTACGTCTGCACGCACGACCACCACGTCTGCGGCGACGAGTGCCTGGCCTTTCACCTCTCGCCGGGCTTCGTCGACCTGATCGGCGGCCACGGCAAGACCTGGCGCGCCGGCGGTGTGCCGCCGCTGGCGGAACTGGTGGTCATCGGCGAACTGGCCCAGGCCGCGGCCGACGGGCAAAGCGACGTGGGGCTGGACGAGCTGGGCATGTGGTTCGCGAGCCGCTTCGTCGAGGTCGTCTCGGGCCGGGCGAAGCCGAAGCTGCCTTCGTCGGCCATCTCCCGCGACCGCCGCCGCGCGGTCGACGCCGCGATGTGGATCGACGCCAACCTGCAGCACGACATCGGCCTCGACGGCGCCGCTGCCGAAGCCGGCCTGAGCTCCTTCCACTTCCTGCGGCTGTTCTCGCAGGTGCTGGGCGTCACGCCGCACCAGTACCTCGTGCGCTCGCGCCTGCGGCGCGCCGCGCGGCTGCTGGCCGAAAACGATCACCGGCCGGTGACCGAGGTCGCGCTGGACGTGGGCTTTGCCGATCTGAGCAACTTCGTGCGCACCTTCCATCGGGCTGCAGGGGTGTCGCCCGGCGGCTTCCGCAGGGCGGCAAAGGGCGATCGCAAGATTCTCCAAGAGCGGATCGCGGCGCTCTTCGATGATGGACTCCTGATCAACACATCGAGCAGGAAACCATCATGTACGACCACATCGGACTGAAAGTCGCGGACCTCGCCGCGAGCCGCCGCTTCTACGAGGCCGCGCTCGCGCCGCTGGGCCACGTGCCGGGCCCGCACGACGACAGCTACGCCGGCATCGGCCCTGCGGACGAGCCGGCACTGTGGCTCTATGCCGCCAAGGGCGCGGCAAAAGGGCCGGGCACCCATATCGCCTTCCGCGCACCCAGCCACGAGGCCGTGGCCGCCTTCCACAAGGCAGGCCTGCAAGCCGGAGGCACCGACAACGGCGGTGCAGGCCCGAGGCCGGACTACAGCCCGACCTATTACGCGGCCTTCCTGATCGATCCCGACGGCAACAACGTCGAGGCGGTCTGCCCCTGAACGAGAGGAGCGGCACCATGGCAACGGTCTACAAGGAATTCGTCGTCGAGGCAGGCGCAGCGCAGGTCTGGGATGCGCTTCGGGATTTCAACGCCGTGCACACGCGGCTCGCGCCGGGTTTTCTCACGGCCTGCACGATCGACGCGGAGGGCGCCCGCATCCTGACCTTCGCCAACGGCCTCGTTGCGCGAGAGGTGCTGGTGGGCATCGACGAAGCGCATCGCCGGCTGGCCTACACCGTCTCAGGCGGCAAGGCGACGCATCACCATGCGACGGCGCAGGTGTTCGAGGAAGGCGAGGGCCGCTCTCGCTTCGTCTGGATCACCGACGTATTGCCCGACGCCATGGCTGCCTACATCGCACCGATGATGGAGCAGGGCGGGGCGGCCATGAAGGCCGCGCTGGAAGGCCGGCCTGTTGCGGCCAAGGCTACGGCTGCGGCCTAGAAGTCTTCGAGCGGCAGCCCGACGTAGTTCTCCGCCAGCGCGGTGGAGGCTGCGGTCGAGTGCACGAGGTAGTCGAGCTCCGCCTCCTGGATCTTCTGCCCGAAGGCGCCCGTCTCGGGAAAGCGGTGCATCAGCGAAGTGAACCACCACGAGAAGCGCTCGGCCTTCCAGACGCGGCGCAGGCACAGGTCGGAGTAGCGGTCGAGCGCCGAGGCCGACTTCTCGCCGTAGAAGATTTCGAAGGCGCGCGAGAGATACCCCACGTCGGCGGTGGCGAGGTTCAGGCCCTTGGCGCCGGTCGGCGGCACGATGTGCGCCGCGTCGCCCGCCAGGAAGAGGGAGCCAAAGCGCATCGGCTCCGCGACGAAGCTGCGCAGCGGCGCGATGCTCTTTTCCAGCGAAGGGCCAGTCACCAGGCGCTCGCGCGCCTCGGGGTCGAGCCGCTCGCGCAGCTCGTTCCAGAAGGCCTCGTCGCTCCAGTTCTCCACCCGCTCCTCGGTCGGCACCTGCACGTAGTAGCGGCTGCGCGTGGCGCTGCGCATGCTGCACAGCGCGAAGCCGCGCGCGGTGTTGGCATAGATGAGTTCGTGCGAAACCGGCGGCACGTCGGCCAGCACGCCGAGCCAGCCGAAGGGGTAGATCTTCTCGTAGGTCTGGATCGCGTCGGCCGGCACGCTGGCGCGGCTCACGCCGTGGTAGCCGTCGCAGCCGGCGATGAAGTCGCATTCGATCTCGTGCGTCTGGCCGTCCTTCTCGTAGCGCACGCGCGGCTTGCCCGACTGGAAGTCGTGCAGGCTCACGTTGGCCGCGCTGTAGATGGTGGTCAGGCCCTCGGCCGCGCGCGCTTCCATCAGGTCGCGCGTCACTTCGGTCTGGCCGTACACCGTCACCTGCTTGCCGCCGGTGAGGCCGTGCATGTCGATGCGGTGGCGCGCGCCCTTGAAGAGCAGCTCGATGCCCTCGTGCGGCAGGCCCTCGGCCTTGGCGCGGGCGTCGACGCCGGCACGCGCCAGCAGGTCCATGGTGACCTGTTCCAGCACGCCGGCGCGGATGCGGCCGAGCACGTAGTCGCCGCTCTGGCGTTCGACGATGACGTTGTCGATGCCTGCCTTGTACAGAAGCTGACCGAGCAGCAGGCCGGCGGGACCGGCTCCGATGATGGCGACCTGGGTGCGCATGTGGGTGTCTCCGAAAGGGTTTCGCGGAGCGTAGGGCGCGCGGGGCGTTCCGTGGAGGCCGCTTGCGCGGCTGTGTGCGATCATGCGAATGCGTGCGCGATCATCGCGCAACACTTCCACAGACGACGAACCATCCCGCCGAATGAGCATCGCCAAGGCCGACTTCATCGAGGGCATCGCCAAGGGCATGGCCGTGCTCGAAAGCTTCGACACCGAGCGCCAGCGCCTGAACGCCACGCTGGCCGCCGAGCGCGCCGGCCTCACGCGCGCCGCTGCCCGCCGCCACCTGCTGACGCTGGCCCACCTGGGCTACCTGGAGACCGACGGCAGCTATTTCTGGATGGCGCCGAAGGTGCTTCGCTTCTCGGGCAGCTATCTCGCCTCGTCGCGCCTGCCGCGCGCGCTGCAGCCGACGCTGAACCGGCTCGCGGCGCAGACCGGCGAGTCTTTCTCGGCCGTGGTGCTCGATGGCGAGGAGGTCGTCATCGTTGCGCGCAGCGGCACCTACGGCACGCCGACCCGGGTGCTCGCCTACGGCCTGCACCTGGGCGCGCGGCTGCCCGCGCATGCCACCTCCACCGGGCGCGTGCTGCTGGCGGCGATGGCGCCGACCCAGTTCACGCAATGGCTCAAGGGCCGGCACCTGGCGCGGCTCACGCCCCGCACGGTGACGCAGGCACGGGGCCTGCGGCAGCTGATCGCCCGCACGCGCAAGGACGACTACTGCTTCGCCAGCGAGGAACACGAGCTGGGTGTGCAGGCGCTGGCCGTGCCGCTGCGCGACATGCAGGGCCGCACGGTGGCGGCGCTCAACGTGGTGCTCTCGGGCACGCGCTACCAGGAGGAGACACTGCAGCGCGAGATGCTGCCGCTGCTCTTCGAAGCCGCGCGCGAAGTCCGGTCTCTGCTCTGAGCGCCGGCCCGATCTGAACTTTGGCCGAAGCCCGCGCCTCGAACCCCCGAAACGGACACAACCATGCGACTGCTCCTCCTCGAAGACGACGTGATGATCGGCGAAGCGGTGCTCGACCTGCTGCGCGCCGAACAGTACGCGGTGGACTGGGTGAAAGACGGCGAGGCCGCCGAAACGGCGCTGCGGACCCAGCAATACGACCTCGTGATGCTCGACCTGGGTGTGCCCAGGCGCGACGGCCTCGAGGTCTTGCGCAACCTGCGCGCGCGCAAGCAGCGCATGCCGGTGCTGATCGCCACCGCGCGCGACTCGGTGCAGCAGCGCATCGAAGGCCTCGATGCCGGCGCCGACGACTATGTGCTCAAGCCCTACGACCTCGACGAGCTCCTCGCCCGCATACGCGCCTTGCTGCGCCGGGCGGCGGGGCGCGCAGAGCCGGTGTACGAGCACATGGGCGTGAGCATCAACCCGGCCACGCGCGAGGTCACGGTGGCCGGCCAGCCGGTGGTGCTGTCGGCGCGCGAATGGGCCGTGCTGGAGCCCCTGCTGGCGCGGCCGGGCATGGTGCTGTCGCGCGCGCAGCTCGAGGAGAAGCTCTACAGCTGGAAGGACGAGATCAGCAGCAACGCGGTCGAGGTCTATGTGCACGGGCTGCGCAAGAAGCTCGGCGCGGAGTTCATCCGCAATGTGAGGGGTGTCGGCTACATGGTGCCGAAGCTATGACTCGCCCCCAGGCTTGGCGCACTTCGTGTCGCTTCGCCAACCCCCTTCCGGGGGCGACGTCTATTGACCAGCGAAGCCGGTTCCGTGACGTCCCGCGAAGGGAGGGGGCATGAGGCGGCTGTTTGGGTCGCTGACCGGTTCGCTGCGCGCGCGCCTGTTGTGGTTCCTTCTTGCAGCCATCGTTCTGGCTGCGGGTGCACAGGCGCTGGTGGCCTATCGCACGGTGCTCGCGGAGGCCGACGACATCTTCGACTATCACATGCAGCAGATGGCGCTGTCCCTGCGCGCGGGCCTGCCGCCGAGCGCCGCGGTGGGAGGGCTGGGCGCCGCCGAACAGAACTTCGACTTCGTCGTGCAGGTGTGGACAGCCGACGGCGTGCGCATCTTCGAATCGGCCGAGCAGGCCGCGCTGCCGCAGTTGGCGGTGCTGGGCTTCGCCGACGTGAACGCGCGCGGCACCACGTATCGCGTGTTCTCGATGCAGACACGCGGGCTGGTGATCCAGGTGGCGCAGGACATGGCGGCGCGCCGCCACATGGCCGGTACGCTGGCGCTGCGCACCATCGCGCCGGTGGCGCTGATGGCGCCGCTTCTGATGCTGGTCGTGTGGTGGGTGGTGAGCAGGTCGCTTGCGCCAGTGGCGCGCGTGCGAAGGCAGGTCGCCTCGCGGCAGGCGGACGATCTCTCCCCGGTGAGCGACGAGAACCTGCCCGACGAGGTGCGCCCGCTGGTGCAGGAGCTGAACCTGCTCTTCGACCGCGTGCGCCATGCCTTCGATGCGCAGAAGCACTTCGTCGCCGACGCTGCGCACGAACTGCGCTCGCCCCTGGCCGCGCTCAAGCTGCAGGTGCAGGGCCTGCAGCGCGCACCCGACGATGCCTCGCGCGAACTCGCCGTGAGCCGGCTGGTGGCGGGCATCGACCGCGCGACGCGGCTGGTCGAGCAGATGCTCGCGCTGGCCCGGCACGAGGCCAGCATCGCGGCCGGCGCCAGGCCCGAGCCGGTCGACCTGGCCGAGGTCGCGCGGCTCGCGGTGTCCGACGCGGTGGCGGCTGCGCAGGCGAGAGGCATCGACATCGGCATCGCGCATGCCGACGAGGCTGCGGTGGTGCTTGGACAGTCGGAGGCCCTGCGAATGCTGCTTCGCAACCTGCTGGAAAACGCCATCAAGTACACGCCGGTCGAGGGCCGGGTCGACATCGGCATCGCTCGCGTGGGCGACGCCGTCGAGCTCACCGTGGACGACAGCGGACCGGGCCTGCCGCCCGAGGAGCGCGAGCGGGTGCTCGACCGGTTCTACCGCTCCGGCGAGTCGCAGGCGCCGGGCAGCGGGCTGGGGCTGGCCATCGTCAAGTCGATCGCCGACCTGCACGGGGCGACGGTGGCGCTCGACCAGTCGTCCAGCCTCGGCGGCCTGCGCGTGCTGGTGCGCTTTCCGGCGCGCGCCTGAGCCTCTTGCGGCGGCGCCGCGCCGTTTAAGCGGCGCTTAAGTCAGACCCGCGACATTCCTTTCATCGTTTTGCGTCCATACGCCTTGAAAGGAACCGACGAATGAACTCACGTCTGACTTCTCCCCGTGCCCTGGCCATCGCCCTGGCAAGCGCCGGCGTGATCGGTGCCGTCGGCGCCGGCGCCTACACCAGCGCCCGCGCCGTAGGTGCGCCGACCACCAACGCCGTCGCGACCGCGCCGGCCGCCATGGTCACGCTGCCCGACTTCTCGACGATCACTTCGCGCGACGGCCCGGCCGTGGTCAACATCAGCGTGACCGGCACCATGAAGGCGTCCGACGACGAGGCGGCCGCCGAAATCCAGGGCGTCGATCCGGACGATCCGATGTTCCAGTTCTTCCGCCGCTTCCAGGGCCAGATGAATCCGCGCGGCCAGCAACAGCAGCGCGAGGTGCCGGTGCGTGCGCAGGGCTCGGGCTTCATCGTCGACCCCAGCGGCGTCATCATCACCAACGCCCACGTCGTGAAGGACGCGAAGGAAGTCACCGTCAAGCTCACCGACCGCCGCGAATATCGCGCGAAGGTGCTGGGCGCCGACGCCAAGACCGACATCGCGGTGCTCAAGATCGACGCGAAGAACCTGCCGGTGCTCGCGCTGGGCAACACGAAGGACCTGAAGGTCGGCGAATGGGTGCTGGCCATCGGCTCGCCCTTCGGCTTCGAGAACACCGTGACGGCCGGCGTGGTGAGCGCCAAGGGCCGCTCGCTGCCCGACGACAGCTACGTGCCCTTCATCCAGACCGACGTGGCTGTGAACCCCGGCAATTCCGGCGGCCCGCTGCTCAACACGCGTGGCGAGGTGGTCGGCATCAACTCGCAGATCTACAGCCGCAGCGGCGGCTACCAGGGCGTGTCGTTCGCGATCCCGATCGACGTGGCGATCCAGGTGAAGGACCAGATCGTCGCCACCGGCAAGGCGCAGCACGCACGCCTCGGCATTGCGGTGCAGGAGGTGAACCAGGCCTTCGCCGATTCGTTCAAGCTCGACAAGCCCGAAGGCGCGCTGGTATCGAACATCGAGAAGGGCGGCCCCGGCGACAAGGCCGGCCTGAAGGCGGGCGACGTGATCCGCAAGGTCGACGGCCAGCCCATCGTGTCCTCGGGCGACCTGCCTGCGGTGATCGGCCAGCAGGCTCCGGGCAAGAAGGTCACGCTGGAAGTGTGGCGCCAGGGCGAACGCCAGGAGCTGCAGGCCAAGCTCGGCGATGCGAGCGACAAGCCCGCCAAGGTCGCGAAGGCGGATGCCGACGTGGGCCAGGGCAAGCTGGGCCTGGCGCTGCGGCCGCTGCAGCCGCAGGAAAAGCGCGAAGCGTCCGTCGACAACGGCCTGCTGATCGAGGACGCGGCCGGCCCCTCCGCCCAGGCCGGGGTGCAGGCGGGCGACGTGCTGCTCGCCATCAACGGTACGCCGGCGCAGAGCGTGGAGCAGGTGCGCGAGGTGGTGGCGAAGGCCAGCAACAAGTCGGTGGCGCTGCTGATCCAGCGCGGCGAAGACAAGATCTTCGTGCCCGTGAGGATTGGCTGACCCCCCGGGCTGCGCGCACTTCGTGTCGCGCCGCCAACCCCTGCGGGGAACACCCGAGGCCCGGCGAGGCCGGTTCCTCGGTGTTCCACGAAGGAACCGAGACTTCAGAACCGCCGCTCGAATGACGTCACCTGCACAGAGCCTCTCGGCGCACATCCTGCCCACGTCGGCCACCATGATCGGCGTGTGCATGACGGTGATGTCCATCGGGCACCTCGGGCCGCGCGACGACATGCGGCTGCTGATCGACCGCCTGCTCGCAGTGGACGCGCTGGTCTTCCTGGCCAGCGCGTTGCTGTCTTTCATTTCGATGCGCTCACGCATTTCCGGCGCGAAGCTGGAGGCGTGGGGCGAGATGGTGTTCATCGCCGGCCTCGGGCTGCTGGCGCTGGGCGCGGTGACGCTGGCGTTCGCCCTGCGCTGACCGGGCAGCGCCTCAGGCCGGCGAGCAGGGCCAGTCGAGCTGCATGCGCGTGCCTCCGGCGGCCGGATCCACCGTCTCGATCTGCAGCCGCGCGCCGATGGACTGGGCGCGCGCCCGCATGTTGGCGATGCCGTGGCCCGTTCGCCCGCCGCTGGCCGGCGCCGAAGGCAGGCCGCGTCCGTTGTCGGTGAGCATGATGCGCACCAGCGAGGGCGTCTCTTCCCCGTGCCAGCTCGCATGCATCACGATGCGCGTGGCACCCGCGTGCTTGAGCACGTTGGTGAAGGCCTCCAGCAGAATGCGCTGCAGCTGCAGGGCCGCCTGCGCGGCGAAGGGCTCCAGCTGCGGAATCACTTCCACGTCCCACACCAGCTCGATGCCGGCGGCATCGAGCCGCGGCTGCAGGCGGTAGCGCAGCGTGGCCAGTACGGTGGCCAGGTCGTCGTGCGTGGGCTGCAGCGAATCGACGGCCATGCGCATCTCGTCGAGCGCGAGCTTGACGTGTTCCTCGATCACCGAGCGGTCGGGCCGGGCCTGCGTCACCACGTTGAGCAGCCCGACCAGCTGCGAGCCCACGCCGTCGTGGATCTCCCGCATGATGCGCTGGCGCTCCAGCAGCACGGCCTGTTCCTGCTGCTGCTGGCGCATGGTGTCGAAGGCGCTGCGCAACTGGTCTTCGCGTTCGGCCACGCGGGCCGCGAGGTTGGCGTTGAGTGCGCGGTAGTCGGCCACGGTGCGGCTGTAGCGCTCGACCACCAGGCCGGCCAGGATCATCACGAAGAAGAACATCGCGTGCGCCGTGAGCGTGTAGTAGGCACCGCCGAAGAGGCCCATGCGCACCAGCAGCAGGTCGTGCGCGCCGGCCAGGATGGCCAGCGTGCCCGCGGCCATCAGCACGCCGGCAATGCGTCGCCGGTCCACCAGCGCACCGTACACCACGTAGGGCAGGCAGATGATGCTGGTGAGCTGCAGGATGACCAGCCCGCCGGTCCACAGCAGCGGCTGCGCGAACGCGAAAGAAGCGCAGGCCAGCGTGACCGACAGCGCCAGCGCGGTATAGATGGAGCGCACCAGCCACGGCGGATTGCGCTCCAGCACCAGCAGCACGAAGCGCGCGATCAGCCCGATGTGGCAGGCGTAGCAGACCGCCACGATGGCGCCCCACAGCGGCCAGGGGATGGCCACGTCGGGCCACACACGATCGAGGTTGCGCGCCACGCCCGAGAGCGCGGCCAGCGCGAAGCAGCCGTAGAGTGCGTCGCGCTGGCGCAGCCAGAGCCCTCCGGCGATGCCGCCCATCAGCAGCAGGCTGACGGCATAGACGATGGCCGATGTGTTGCGCCAGTTCTGCCTGGCCCGGTAGACCGCCGCGAGGGACGTCTCCGGGCCGTAGTGGACGCTGGCCAGCCCCGCGCCGCGCTGGCGCTGGATGGTGGTGCGCACCACCAGCAACTGCGGCTGGCCTTGCTGGTGCAGCACGGTGGGCACCGGCACCAGCAGGTTGCTCTTGGATGCGTCGTAGTTCGGCGCGCCCAGGGTTCCGTAGCTGGCCACGAGCGCGTCGTTGAAGGAGATCGCCACCTGGTTGCCAGCACCCGAGAGCAGCAGGGCCGCGGACTGGCCCACCGGTACCGCGGAGGCGGGCAACTCGATGCGGTAGGTGGCCTTGCCGCCGCGCCCCGGAAACTCGTGGTCCCAGCGGAAGGGCAGCTGTACCCGGCGTTGCAGCGCGGGCTGGCCATCGGGTTCGAGTTCCGCTTCGGCCCAGATCACGTCGAAGGCATCGGGCGCTTCCGCCGCGTCGGCGTGGGGCCCTGCCGACGCCAGCACGAGCCACAGGCACAGGGCGGCGAGCAGCAGGCGGCACAGGCTGCCGCCCGTCACGCTAGGGAAGCCAGCCGAGGTTGCGGGCCTCGAAAACAGCTTCCGATTTGTTGTGCACATCCAGCTTGCCGTAGATATTGCGGATATGGGTTTGGACGGTCGAGGCCGAGACTCCCATCTGCATCCCGACTTCGACATAGGTGAAACCACGAGAGACCAGGTCGAGCACCTCGAACTCGCGCGGTGAAAGTCGTTCTGGCGCGACCGTCGGGGCACCGGCGGCCTTGGCAGCAGCCTGTTCCCTGGATGCACCGCCTGAGTGGGCCTGCCAGCGGCGCAGCAGCTTGCGCGCGATCACCGGCGACATCGGCGAGCCGCCGGCGCGCAGGTGGCGGATGTGGGTGGCGAGATCGGCCTCGGTGCCGTCCTTCAGCAGGTAGCCGCTGGCGCCGGCCTCGAAGGCCTGGACCATGTTGGCCTCGTCGCCGAAGATCGAAAGCACCATCACCGCGCAGGCCGGCTGCATGTTGCGGCACTGGCTGATCACCTGCAGCCCGGGCCGGTCGGGCAGGCCGAGGTCCACCAGCAGCACGTCGACCGGGTTGTCGATCAGCCAGCGCAGGATGTCGCTCGCATTGGAGGCGCTGTAGGCCAGGCTCAGGGAGGGGTCTGCATCGACCACGCGCGAGATGCGCTCGCGCATGCCGGTGTCGTCTTCGACGAGGGCGACCTGTGTTTCCGCGATCATGCGTGGACCGGGCCTGTGGAGGAGAAGCTGCATGCGCTCATGCATGGCGTGGTGACGAGGCGCATGGGAAGAAAAGGCCTGGGTTGCTGATGTCGCAGAGGGTAGGGGGCGGCTGGTTCGCTGCCCATCCTATATACGGGGGAGGCGGCCTACCGCTTTCGGTGGCCTATGGGATGGGCGGGATGCACGGGACGCCGCCTTGCCCAGCCGCCCCGCCACGAGCGAAAGGTGCGCGATCAGCTCCGGCGGTGACTCGACCTCGAAATCGTGCGGCATGCAGCCGAGCCAGACGGCCAGCGCGTCGAGCGAATTGGCCGCGGTGGCGATGCGCGTGGAACCCTCGCCGACGGCATGCGGCGTTCCGCCGACCCAGGCGAGATAGGGCTCCAGCGCCTTGATGGGCGCGTGGACCACGATCTGCGCATGGTGCAGGTAGGGCGACACCTTCAGCGCATGCTCCATGTAGGCAGCCACGTCGCCATGGGGCAGCCGGCGCGGGGTGAAGCGCTCGCCCGTCGGCACGGGCTCGACGATGCGGTCGAGCCGGAAGGTGCGCCAGTCCTCGCGCGCCACGTCCCAGGCCAGCAGATACCAGCGCGTGCCGGTCTGCACCACGCGATGAGGCTGCACGGTGCGCTCGGTCGGGGCGTCGTGGTGGTCGCGGTAGCCGAAGCGCAACTCCAGCCGCTCCGTGCAGGCCTCGGCAAGCAATGACACGGCCTTCAGGCGCACGGGCGACTTGTCCTGCATCACCGGCACCACCGATGCGCGGACGCTGTCGAGCCGGCGGCGCAGGCGCGGCGGCATCAGCTGTTCGAGCTTGGCCAGCGCGCGCATCGAGGCGTTCCCGATGTCTGCCGACGCGCCTGCGGGGTTGCCCAGGCCGAGGGCGACCGCGATGGCTTCCTCGTCTTCCAGCAGCAGCGGCGGCATCGCTGTGCCCGCACCCAGCCGATAGCCGCCGGCCACGCCCGAGGTCGAGTCGACCGTGTAGCCCAGGCTGCGCAGGCGGTCTACGTCGCGGCGCAGCGTGCGCTCGGTGATCTCGAGCCGGGCGGCAAGGTCGGCGCCCGTCCAGGAGCGTTGCGCCTGGAACAGGGAAAGAAGCCGGATCAGGCGTGCGGTGGCAGACAGCATGCGCACATCATGCCTGCAATCGAGGACAGGAACTGTCCGCAATGGGGCGTAGCCTCGGGTCTTCGCTCAACAGCCTCCGCAGCGAGGAAAACAGGAACACAGACCATGAAGAAAACGTACAACGGCAGCTGCCATTGCGGCAAGGTCCGCTTCCAGGCCCTGATCGATCTGGCCGAAGGCACGGGCAAGTGCAACTGCTCGATCTGCACCAAGACCCGCGCATGGGGCGCGATCGTGAAGCCGGACGCCTTCACGCTGCTGTCGGGGCAGGAGGAGCTGTCGCTGTACCAGTTCAACTCGCACAGCACCGAGTGGCTGTTCTGCCGGAACTGCGGCGTGCGCTCGTTCGGGCGCGGCAATGTGCCCCAGATCGGCGGCGCCTACGTGAGCGTGGCGGTGAACTGCCTGGACGACGTGACGCTGGACGAACTGTCGACGGCACCCGTCCGGTACATGGACGGGCGCAACAACAACTGGTTCGAGGCGCCGGCCGAGACGCGCTACCTCTGAGCGAGGTGGGCCGGCCGGCGGGGCATTGCCTCTTACTTGCGGCGGCGTGCCGGGGCCTTCTCCGACGGCACGTAGGTCTGCGACGGTGCCGCGCCGCCATCCACGCCCAGCCGGCCGCCGCCGCCTAGGCCCTGGCCGCGCACCGTCTGCGCCTTGTAGTTGCGCAGCGAGCGGACCATCTGGTTGAAGGCATCCATGAAGGCCGCGGCGATCACCTTGCCCTGCGGCGTGCGGGTGTAGCCGCCGATGCCGCCGGCAGCGGAGAGACCGCCCAAGCCTGCGAAGCCCGCGAAGTCGGTCTTCGACGCGCTGCCTTCGGAGGCCGCGACCTGCACGCCCGAGCGGTTGTCGATCAGCGTCAGCAGCGCGCTGGCTTCGCGGGTCTGGAGGCTTGCGCCCAGGTTGGCGATGGCGCGGCCGCGGCCGCCACCCACCAGCCCGCCGAGCGCGCCGCCGATGCCGCCGGCATCGCTGTTGCTGAACACGATCTCGGGCGACAGGCCATAGTCGGAGGCGACCATCTGGCCGCGGCCGAAATTGCTGCCGCCGCGCATTTCGCCCGACTGCTGCAGTGCGCGTTCGCGCGTCATGGCGTTCATGCCGGCGGCGCTGCGCTCGACCACCACGAAGCAGTTCGATTGCTGCACCAGCAGGCGCAGCAGGTTGGCCGTGGGAGGCAGCTTGTATTCGCCGGTGAGGATGGTGTACCAGCCCGCGTTCACGTTCTCGATCAGCGAGATCGTGCCCAGCGGCGAATCGCAGCGCTCGAGCTGGCTGCTTTCACCGGAGGTCGCGCTGCCGGCTGCGCTGCCGGTGGCCACGGTCTTGGCCGACTGGCTGCCCATTTGCATGTCCATGGTCTGGCAGCCCGAAAGGGCCAGCAGGCCGGCGAGTGCGCTTGCGAGAGAGAGTTTAGAAAAAGCCATGTCCCGATCTGTCAAGTGAAAAGAATGCGGCGCCCGGTGCGGACGTCACTTGTCAAGATCGAAGATGGATCTGCCTTGGCCTGTATGACCTCCCGATTCGACGCGCCGCCGGCGACCGCGCGACGATACGACCCGTGAATCCGGCACGCCAGTGCCGAAAGTCATGTGCATGCACGCGGTGCGGCCGAGTGGTTTCCACCGCGCGGGTGGTGCATCGGCCGGAGCCCGAAGTGGGGAGGTACGGGCTGCGGCAGCCCATGTCCTCGATCGCCCTGGGCCGCGGCGTCGGCCGGCGCACTGCACCGGGGGACGGGCGGGTAGGGCGCGGCGATTCTATTACTTTGGATACTTCCTGGAACACGCTGCAACCAGGCACGAGTCCGTACCCGCAGCCTGCGAGCGACCGGACAGCGAACGCGCTGTCTCGAAAGTTACAGTCGCTCCTTTACTCCCAGGAGTTTCAGATGGCGACCAAGAAGAACATCGTTGGAGAAGCGGCTGCGGAACTGACCCGCCAGCAGGTACAGCAGGCGCTGGCCATCGCGGGCGCTTCGAACTTCAACAGTCCCGCCGATCCTGCTTTCGTCGGCGCCGTCCTGGTCGCTTTGGCGATCAACACGAGCTCCGTGAGTGCGACCATCGACAGCGCCAAGGACCGCACCAGCGCAGTCATCAAGCACTGAGCGAAAGCCCCGCTTCAGCGCGTGAAGTCCCCGCTGGCTTCCGGCTGGAAGAGCACCGCCGACACGCGCGCGGAGCGCTCCACCCCGTTGGGCATGCGCCAGCAGGCGAGCGTGCCGGCCTTCACGCCCAGCAGGCCGATGCCGACCGGCGACAGCACCGAAACGAAGCCTGCACCGGGCTGCGAGTCGCCCGGATAGCACAGCGTGATCTGCTGGCGTTGGCCCGTGGCCGGGTCTTCGATCTCGACCTGCGAATTCATCGTCACAAGATCGGCCGGGACTTCGCGCGAGGGCAGCACGTCCGCCGCGTCAAGCAGTTCGGCGAGCGCTGGTGGAAGTTGTTGATCGGCGAGTTTGCCCAGCCGGACGAAGTCGAGTTCGGTGAGCGTGCGCTCTCCGTGAATGGTTGCAAGCATGAAGCACTCCAATCGAGTGCGGCGCCGTCAATGAGGAATGAAATGAACGGCGTCGCGGCCGCGCGGCGGGTGCCCGGCGGTCAATGGTTTGCGCATCAGAAGGAAGGGTAGCGGACCGCCGGGCTCAGGAAAGTGCGCAGGTGCGTCGGTAGACGGCCATGGTCGCCGTGGTCGCGACATCGCCGACGCGCGCTGCATCGAGTGCAGCGTGCTTGCGGGAGTCGAACGAAAGACGGGCCATTCGCGCGAGTGTAGGGATGCCTCCCGGGCCCATCAAGCAATGGCCCCGCGTTCGTTGCCGGTAAGCGCGCTGCGAGCCGCGCCTCACAATCCACGCATGCGGACCTTTCTTCTCTACGTCGCGACGGCGCTCGCGGAAATCGTCGGCTGCTATCTGCCTTATCTCTGGCTCAAGCAGGACCGCTCCGTATGGCTGCTGGTGCCCGCTGCGATCAGCCTCGCCCTGTTCGCATGGCTGCTCACGCTGCACGCGACGGCCGCCGGGCGTGTCTATGCCGCGTATGGGGGCGTATACATCGGCGTGGCGATCGCCTGGCTCTGGGCGGTGGATGGCGTGAGGCCGACGACGTGGGACGTGGCCGGCGTGGCGGTGTGCCTCGCGGGCATGGGGCTCATCGCTTTCCAGCCGCGCTAGCTGTGCTGTTTCAAGCCGCAATCGCGCGGCGGATCGGGATCAGCAGGTCGGTGCGCAGTTCGGACGGCGAAACCTGCCGCGGCGAATTCAGGTAGTGCTCCAGCGTGGGCCTGTCGTCGGGCTCGTAGCCGCTGGAGGGCAGCCAGCGGATGTAGAGGGCGCGCACGGCGGCGTTGATCTGCGAGTACGGCCCGGCCAGGCGATGCGCCGCGTAGCAGCCGCCGGGAATGTCGAGCATCTCCACGTCGGCGGCGTCGGGCCAGGGATCGGGGGAATCCACTGCGGCGTAGTAGCTGTAGCCGATGCCGCTCTCGGGATCGCCGAAGGAAGCGCCCCAGCGGTCCGAAATGCGTGCGGAGCCTGCATGCAGGCGCAGCCGCCGATGCGTATGGGGAATGGTGGAGAACGGCCCCTGGTGCCGCAGTGCATGAAGTCGTCTCGTGTGGTGCTCGACGATCCGCACGGCCGGCGCGGCGATGCCTTCATCCGGCTGCGGCAATGCATCGACATCGAGGATCGCCCGCACCACCTTCTGCTGGAACGAACGCGGCGACTGTCCCGTGAACTGCCCGAAGGCCCGCGTGAAGGCCTGTGGGCTCTCGTAGCCCACTGCCAGCGCGACCTGGGTGATGCTCTGGTCGCCGGCTTCCAGCAGCCGTGTCGCGAGCGCGAGCCGCACGCGCCGCACGGTGGCGGCAACCGTTTCGCCGGCCACGCTCGCGTAGACGCGATGGAAGTGGAAGGGCGAGAAATGCGCGAGCCGCGCGAGATCTTCGAGCCGGTGCTCGGCCATTGGATCGGCCACGATGGCTGCGACGGCGCGCGCGACGCGGGCGCGGTAGTCCTGCTCGATGCGGCGGCTGCTTTCCATGCGCGCGAGTGTGCGCCCTGCGCGTGAAGGGCGCTTGGCCGGCTTTGCGCAGATCGCAGTGAAGCAGGCTGGCCCAAAGAAAAAGCCCGCTGTCCGGAAAGACAGCGGGCTCTTCAGAGGCCTTGCGGCTTGATGGTGGCTCCTCGACCTGGGCTCGAACCAGGGACCTACGGATTAACAGTCCGGCGCTCTGCCGACTGAGCTATCGAGGAACAAGCCTTAAATTATATGCAATGGATTTGCCGATCTTGGCTCTTCGACTGCATTTTTTGCATCGATGCGACGATTGCCTGCGACAAACACCGCGCACCACTTCAAATGAAATGCCCCGCTACCTTGTGAGTAGCGGGGCATCCAGAGGCCTTGCGGCTTGATGGTGGCTCCTCGACCTGGGCTCGAACCAGGGACCTACGGATTAACAGTCCGGCGCTCTACCGACTGAGCTATCGAGGAACAAGCCTTAGATTATAGCGTCATTTTTCACGACTTTTAGGCCGCGCGCTCAAAGCGCAATGCTCAGCCCCAGGCGCAGCGTGCGCGGCGCGCCTGGGAACAGGTAGACATGCCCGAACTGGTAGGGCGATTCCTTCCAGTAGCGGCGATCGAACAGGTTGTCGACCGACAGCGTCCAGCTCGCGTTCGCGCCGCGCAGCTTGGTGTCGTAGCGCAACACGGCATCGACGCGCGTCCACGAGGGCAGGGTGACCGAGCCGTCGGGCAGCACGTTGCGGCGGCCTTCGTACGAAAGCTGTCCGGCCACTTCGAGGCCCGGCACCGACGCGAAGCGATACGCGGTCTGCGCGCGCAGCACCTGCTTGGGCACGTTGGTGGGTGACTGCCCGTTGAGCGCCGGATCGGCAGTGCTCCCGCGCCGCTTGGCGTCGATCAACGTCACGCTGCCGCCGACGCGCCACGGCCCCTGGTTCCACTGCGCGCCGGCTTCGAGGCCGCGATGCACCGCCTTGCCGTCGTTGCGCACTTCGCACAGGCCTGTGCACAGGTCGATGTCGGTCAGCGGCCGCGAGATGTCGAACCAGGCGAGCTGCCAATTGAAGGCATCGTTGCCGCCCTTGAGGCCCAGCTCCCACTGCCGTGAGCGCAGCGCCGGCAAGGCCTGCCCCGCGTTGCTGTATTGCGAGATCCTGTTCGGCACCACCTGCGATTCGACACCGCGCCCCCAGCTCGCGTAGGCCAGGAGCCCCGGCTGGATGAGGTAACTCGCCGCGATCCACGGCGTGGTCACGTCCTGCTTGTAGCCGGTCGGGTTCGATCCGTCGTTGCCGATGCTGCTGCGGTCGAGCCGCGTGTGGCGCGCACCGAGCCAGGTGGTGAAGCGGTCGTTCCAGCGGATCGCGTCCTGCACCGAGAACTCGGTCGATCGTTCGTCGCGATTGGTCTGCGGCGTGGTGGCATCCGGCGCCGGCGGCACGATGGCCGTGCCCCAGATGTTGCCGGTGCCCGCGTAGTTGTAGGCCTGGTTGTCGAAGCGGTTGCGCACGCGGCTTTGCAGCAGGCCGAAGCCGAGTTCGTGCCGCACGCTGCCCGTCGTCACGTTGCCCTTGAGGTTGATGCTGCCGGCCGTCAGCGTGCGGCGCTCGTTGTCGCTGCGGAAATCGTAGAAGTCGAAGGTGCCGTCGGAGCAGTAGCGGTCGTAGTTGCCTTCGGCGCCGCAGCCGAAGGCGTAGGCGAGTCGGTCGTCGCTCTTCAGGCGCTGCTGGCCGATCTGCGCGCTCCAGCGCCAGTCGGCATTCAGCGCCTGGCTGAAGCGCACCGTGCCCGTCAGCGCCTTGAACACCGAGGGCTGCGACCACGGCTGGTTGTTGAGGTTGATGCGCGGATCCACCGGCGCGGGCAGCACGCTGCCCAGCAGGCTGTAGCCGTTCTGGCTGGGCTGCGTCTTGCGGCTTTGCTCGATCTCGAATTCCAGCACCGAGTCGCGCGTGATGCGCCAGTCGGCCGCGAGCGAGAACAGGTTGCGGTTGCCGTCGAGGTTGTGCGTCAGCGGCTTGAGGTTCTCGCTCGCCACGTTGATGCGGTAGCCGAACTGCCGGTTTTCGCCGAAGCGCCCGCCGAGGTCGATGGCGCCAAGCAGGCTGCCACGGCTCGTGGTCTCGATGCGCACCGTGCGCAGGTCCTGGTCGGTGGGGCGCTTCACGACGTAGTTGACCAGTCCGCCCGGCGCGCTGGTGCCCGCCTGTATGCCGCTGGTGCCGCGCAGGATCTCGATGCGCTCCTTGTTGTCGAGCGGGATCGATGTCTCGGCGCTGATCGGCAGGCCCTCGCGCCGATAGTTGAAGCGGTTGTCGAGCACGAAGCCACGCACCGTGAGGTAGTCCCAGTAGCCCGCGGAGTTGTAGGCGTCGGTGACCGAGGCGTCGAACTGCGTGAGATCTGCGAGCCGGCGCGCGCCGCTGGCCTGCAGCTGCTGGCTGTCGATCACCGTGGCCGAGATCGGCAGTTCGCGCAGCGGCACGTCGCCGAAGCCGCTCACGTCGGCTTGCGGCGCCGCCGTGCCTTCGCTGACGGTGATCTCGGGCAGCGCCGATTGCTGCTGCGCATGCGCTGAACATGCCGCCGCGAAGAGCAGGGCTGCCAGCGCACGAGAAACGGGAGAAAGCCGATGCCGGCCGGAAGAATCGAAGGGAAGCACGGTCTTTTTCATTCTGTTCATTCGCCTGCGGCGGCATCGATGGCCGCGATCCACTGCGCGGCCGTGGCTTCCGGGTCGTCGGCCGCGACAAGCGCGCGCACCACGGCGACGGAGCCCACGCCGGTGGCCAGCACCTCCGGCAGCCGCACCGCATCGATGCCGCCGATGCCGACCTGCGGATAGCCGCGCAGCAGTCGCGCATAGGCGTCCAGCCGCGCCACGCCCTGCGGAGCAGTCGCCATCTTCTTGAGCGTGGTCGGGTAAACCGCGCCCATCGCGATGTAGCTCGGACTCACCTTGTCGGCGCGCACCATCTCCGCATAGCCGTGCGTGCTGACGCCCAGCCGCAGGCCCGATGCGCGCAGCCGGCCGAGGTCTTCGTCCGAGAGCGCGTCGAGATCCTCCTGGCCCAGGTGGATGCCATAGGCGCCTGCTGCGATGGCCACCCGCCAGTGGTCGTTGATGAAGAGCAGGGCGCCCGTGCCTTGCACCGCCTCGACGGCCGCCTGCACCTCGCGTTCGATGGCGTCGCCGTCGTCCGACTTGAAGCGCAGCTGCACGGTGGGCACGCCCGCGCGCGCCATGCGGCCGACCCATCGGGCATCGGGCAGCACGGCATAGAGGCCGAGCCGCGAGGGGCACGGCGGAAACGCGTCGTCGCGAGCGGTGGGCGGAAAGGGGCGCATGCCGAAGTCTTCCGGCGCATCGGGCCACAGCGCCGCGTCGAAGCTGCTCAGGCGCTGCGTCTGCGCGCGCCAGGCGTGGGCCAGGCATTCGGCGTCGATCTCGATGAAGCCGAGCGCGGAGCACGCGCGCTTGGCGCCGCGGTAGACAGGATCGTCTGAAGAAAAGTTGGGCGCGCTCACCGGCGCCGACGTGATCGCGCCGAAGCGCAACCCGTGCGCCGCGACGATGGCCTGCGCGATGGCGCCGGAGTCGAATGGGGTGCTCATGATTCGTGATGCCAGAAAGGCGTGCCGAGCACGGGCGTGCTGGGTTGCGCCGCCTCCTGAGCGGCCATGGCGCCGGCGCGATGTGCGCTGCGGCCGGCCTGCACCGCGTCGGCGAAGGCGCCGGCCATTGCGACCGGGTCCTGCGCCAGCGCGACGGCGGTGTTCAGCAGCACGCCGTCGTATCCCCACTCCATCACCTGGCAGGCGTGCGAAGGCAGGCCCAGGCCCGCGTCCACCAGCATCGGCACCTTCAGGCGGTCGCGCAGCACCTGCAGCGCGTAGGGGTTGACCGGCCCGCGGCCGGTGCCGATGGGCGCGGCCCACGGCATCACCGCCTGGCAGCCGACGTCGACCAGCCGCTGGCACAGCACCAGGTCCTCGGTGCAGTAGGGCAGCACCTTGAAGCCCTCGCGAATCAGCTGCGAGGCCGCGTCGACCAGGTTCAGCGTGTCGGGCTGCAGCGTGTAGTCGTCGCCGATCAGCTCCAGCTTGATCCACGGCGTGTCGAACAGCTCGCGCGCCATCTGCGCGGTGGCGATCACCTCCTGCACGCTGTGGCAGCCGGCGGTGTTGGGCAGCACCGGCACCGCGAGCTTGCGCAGCAGCTCCCAGAAGCCGTTGCCCAGTTCGCTGTTGCCCGAGCCCTGGCTGGCGGTCTGCCGCCGCAGCGAGGCGGTCAGCATCGCGGGCTTCGCGCGCTTCACGGCAGCCTCGAGCAGATCGGGCGAGGGGTAGCGTGCGGTGCCCAGCAGCAGGCGGCTGTGGAAGGTCTCTCCGTAGAGCACCAGGGGATCGTTCGTGGTCGTCATTTGCGTTGTCTCCATCAAATCAGCCGCCCGTCACGGGGCGGATCACCTCGACGCGGTCTTCGGGGTTCAGCGCGCGTGTGGCGTAGGCCGAACGGGGCACGAATTCGCGGTTCACGGCCACGGCGAAGGGCGGCGTGGCCTCCAGCGCGGCCAGCGCGTCGGCCAGCTTCGCTTCCTCGGGCAGCGTGAAGGGCTTGTCGTTGATCAGGATGTTCATCGTCATGTGTCCTGGGTCTGCATGCCGAAGCTCTTGGCCAGTGGCGAGTGGCCCTGCGTCAGCACCTCCAATGCGGCATCGAGCATCGCGGGCGCGATCATGAAACCGTGGCGGTACAGGCCGTTGATCTGCAGCACGCGCGGCTGCGGCAGGCGCAGGGCAGGGAGGTTGTCGGGCAGTGTCGGCCGGCATTGCGTCGCGATCTCTACGATGCGCGCCTCGGCGAAGCCGCTGTGCACCGCATACGCGGCGCTGAGCAGTTCGAGCGTGGAGCGCACGCTGGCGGGCGACATGTCGTCCGACTCGATCTCCGTCGCGCCGATCACGAACAGCTTGCCCGGCTTGGGCGCGATGTAGAGCGGGTAGCGCGGATGCACGAGGCGTGTGGGCCGCTGCAGGCTCACTTCGGGGGCATGCACGCGGATCACCTCGCCGCGCACGCCGCGCAGGGCATTCCACTGCGGACGGGCACCGAGGCCGCGGCAGTCGATCACCCAGTCGGGCTGGCCGGCGGCACCGGTGAAGTCCGAGGGCGCACGCGGAGATTGCCAATGCAGCGTGACGCGAGGGCTGGCCTCCAGCGTGGCGAGCAGCGAAGCGAGCAGCGCGCGGTTGTCGAGCTGCCCTTCGCCCGGAAGGAACAGGCCCTGCGCGAAGCGCTGGCCCAGCGAAGGCTCCAGCGTGGCGATCGCGCGGGCATCGACGGATTTCATCGGCGCCAGCTCGGGTACCTGCGCGCCGGTGTTCGCGAGCACGCGCGCGAGACGGGTGGCCTCCGCGGCATCCTGCCGGTGCCAGAGCACCAGCGTGCCTTCGCGCTGGAAGAACACGGGCTGCACGAGCGGCGCGAGCAACTCCGGCCAGCGCGACAGCGCGTGCTGCCCCATGCGCACCACCGAGACCGGCGCGACCGCCGACTCCGCCAGCGGCGCGAGCATCGCAGCGGCCACGCGCGCGGCCGCGCCTTCGGCGTCGGCGCTGCCAGCCTCGAACACGTCGACCTTGCAGCCGGACCGCGCGAGCGTCACCGCCATCAGCCGGCCCATGAGGCCTGCACCGAGGATGGCGACGGAGTCGAAAGGAAGACTCATGCCGGGGCTCCTTCGCGTCGCGGATAATTTTCGGCATGACCCAAGGCACCAACCAAGAGCCCGCACAGCGCTACGCACGCGTGCTTTCCATCGCCGGTTCCGACAGCGGCGGCGGCGCCGGCATCCAGGCCGATCTCAAGACCTTCGCTGCGCTGGGCTGCTACGGCATGACGGCCATCACCGCGCTCACCGCGCAGAACACGCTGGGCGTCTCGGGCATCCACGGCGTGCCGCCCGACTTCCTCAAGGCGCAGATCCAGGCCGTGGTCGAAGACATCGGCGTCGACGCCGTCAAGCTCGGCATGCTGCATGCGCCAGAGGTGGTCGAAGTGGTGGCGTGGGCCATCGACCGCTACCAGCTGAAGAACGTGGTGCTCGACCCGGTGATGGTCGCCACCAGCGGCGACCGCCTGATCGCGGCGGAAACGGTGCAGGTGCTGGTGCGCGAGTTGTTCCCGCGCGCGATCGTCGTCACGCCCAATCTCGACGAGGCCGCCTTGCTGATCGGCCGTGCCATCGACGGCGTGGATGCGCTCGACGGCGCGGCGGACGAACTCCTGGCGCTCGGGGCGAAGGCCGTGCTGCTCAAGGGCGGCCATCTGCCGGGCAACGAAGTGGTCGACGTGCTGCTGCAGGGCGGTGGCGAACGCCGGCGGCTGGCCTCCGGCCGCATCGAAAGCCGCAACCTGCACGGCACCGGATGCACGCTGTCGTCCGCCATCGCGGCGCACCTGGCACTGGGCGCCACGCTGCCCGATGCGGTGGAACGCGCGCGCGCCTACATCCTCGGCGCGATGGCCGCGGGTGCGGGCGTGAAGATCGGCGCGGGCCATGGCCCCCTCAACCACGGCTTTGCGCCAGTGCCGACGCACCGGCTGCCGTTGACGGCCGGCTGAGCCAGGCCAGCACGAAGGTCGCGGCCAGCGTCGGCAGCGCGGAGCCTAGCTGCGGCGCCCACTTGGCGAGCGCGTGATAGGCGGCGATGCCCGCGATCCAGATCAGCGCCGCGACCAGGTCGACCTTACGCTGCGCGCCTTGCGGCGAGACCGTCTCGCCGCTGCCGAGCCGGCCGATGATCACGCCGTACAGCGGCACGAACACCGAACTCAGCATCAGCAGGAAGGGCTCCAGGGTGTGCATCGGCAGCGCCAGCGCCAGCGCGATGCACAGGGCGGCCAGCAGCAGGCCCCAGCGCTTCACGCTCCAGCGCGGCAGCAGGCTGTGCGTGGAGACCGAGCCCGAGTAGACGTCGCCGTACGCGTTGTCGAGTTCGTCGATCAGGATCAGCCCCAGCGCCACCAGCCCGCCCTGCGCCAGCAGCAGCGCGGTGACGAGGCCCGTGCCCGGTTCTGCCACGCTCACCACCATCACACCCAGCGCGTAGCACCAGATGTTCGCGACCGCATAGCCGATCCACGTGCCGCCGAACGCACCGCCCAGGCCGCCCGTGCTGCGCTTGCCGTGCCGCGCATAGTCGGCCACCAGCGGCAGCCATGACACCGGCATCGCGATCACCAGGTCGAGCGCGCCGAACATGCCCATTGTTCCGTCACCCGGGCGAGCCCAGAATGCATCCAGGCCCTTGGCCTGCAGCTGCGTCGCGAACTGCCAGCTGAGCCACAACAGCGACAGCACCACCAGCGGCAGCCCGAAGCGGCTCACGAAGCGCCGCACCAGCTTCACCATCGAGCCCGCGAGCAGCGCCAGCAGCACCGCGCCCCACAGCAGCGTCGTCAGCACGCCGCCCCAGAAGGAGCCGATCGCAGGGCCGACCACCGTCTGGATGGCCTGCGTGCCCTCGCGCATCACGACGAGTTCGAAGGTTGTCCAGCCCACCAGCTGCACGATGTTCAGCAGCACCGGCAGCCGCGCGAAGGCGCTGCCGTAGGTCGCGTGCATCAGGCCGGCGCTTGCAAGGCCGCTCTGGCAGCCCAGCCGGGCGGTCCAGGCCAGCAGGCCCGCACCGATGCAGGAGCCGAGCACGATCGCGATCGCCGCGTCGCGCGTGCCCACGGCCGGCACGAGGTACGCGCCGATCTGCATCACCAGCAGCCCGACGCCGAGGCTGAACCACAGCGATGCATGGTCGTGCCAGCCGAACACGCGCTGCGAGACGGGCAGGGGAGTCAGCGCTTCGTTGGAGACGGCGGCGCCGCCGGCGCTGTCGTTGTTGTTGTCTTGTGCCATCCATTTGCTCCAGTGCAAAAGGTTTGGCAGGTGGGCGAGGCCCCGGCGGCGCGGCTGTCACGCGAGAAGGCGTGAGAGGCCACCGGACCAGCTTCCCTGCGCGAGGATTACCTCAATCAGGTTCAAAGGGACTTTCTCAGCCGGTCGGCAAGCCGCCCAGCACCCCTAGCAAGTGCGCCCCGGGCAACCCGCGACGCGAGCCGGATTTTATCCGCTGCCAGGAAGCCGCGACGGCGGGCGTGCCTTTGCGGCGGGAAAACCCTCGGGCTGCGGGCCGGCGGCGCGAGAATCGCCGCCGGCAGGAAAAGCAGCCGCAGAACAAAAGAAACCGGAACACGCGCCGATAAGCGTGAAGCAAGAGAAAAAGGAGAGGAACTTGCATGGCAGATGACGACTTCAAGGGCACCCGCCTGCGTCGCTTCAGGGTCGACGTGGGCACCATCATTTGCGCGGTGGCGCTGGTGCAGTCGCTGCTGCTGGTGGCCTTCGGCTATTGGGCGGCAGAGAAGCTGGTGTCCAGGGTGGGCACCGCGGCACACAAGATCAACCACGACCGGGTCGAGGACAACGTGCTGGCCTTCCTCGCGAAGACCGAGGCGGCGATCCGCGCGATCGCCGATTCGCCGAGCGTCCATGTCTGCGGCGAGGACGGCGAGCAGACCGCCGAGATGCTCTGGACCCTGCTCGAGCAGACGCCGGAGATCGACAGCATCAACGTGGCCACCGATCACGGCCACGTGCTGATGGCGGTGCGCTACCCGGTGCCGGCCATCCGCCAGGTGCTGCGCGGCGACGGATTCAGCACAGAGACCTGGCACTACAAGAGCTCGCCCGATCTGGAAGGCGGCGATGCGAAGCAGCGCTTCGCGACGACTTCGATCTCGGCCTACCGCAGCGACTTCGATCCCGAGAAACGCACCTGGTATCTGGAGGCCATGAAGGCGAAGGGCCCAGTATGGACCCAGCCTTTTCTGATGAGCGATGCAAAGGAACTCGCCATCGGCCATGCGCGGCCAGCGGGGCGCGTCGACGACGAAGGCCACAAGCGCGGGCTCGTGGTCGATGCCAACGTGTCGCTGGGCCATCTGTCGAGGCTGATGCGCGTATCCGGCGCGCTGGGCAGCGGCGAGAGCGCGCTGCTGAGTGCCGATCACCACGTGATCGCGCGCAGCAACGACCCCGAGCCGGTACGCAAGCTGGAGTCGCCCGACAGCGGCGTGCTTGGAACCATCCACGCGCACATGCTCGCGGCCAGCACTGCGGGCGGCGCTGACGACATGGCTTTCTCCATCGAGCACGAGGGGCGCCGCTACCTCGTGCAGACCTCGCACCTGCCGCACACCCGCTGGCAACTGGTGAGCTGGGAACCCGAGGACCTGCTGCTCGGGAGCCTGCATCGCTCGGTGCTCTGGTCGCTGCTTCTGACGGTCGGCTTCCTGGCGCTCTCGCTCTTCATCTCGCTGCGGCTGTCGAAGCTGGTGACCGGGCCGATCGAGAACCTCTCGCGTGTCGCACGCCGGATCGGGCGGCTGGAGCTGGACAACCTGCCGATCGAACCCAGCCGGGTGCTGGAGATCCAGCATCTCAACCAGGCGCTGGACGAGTCGGCGCGCAGCCTCAAGGCCTTCAGCAAGTTCGTGCCGGTGGACATCATCCGGCAGCTGGTCGCCGAAGGGCACGCACTAGGGCCGAGCGGGTCGCCACGCCGCATCACCGCGATGTTCACCGACGTCGAGGGCTTCACCAGCATCTCCGAGTCGATGCCGGCCGATCTGCTCGTGCGGCAGCTCACCGAGTACTTCAACCTTGCCGCGGGCATCTTCGCGCGGCACGGCGGCGTGATCGACAAGTTCATGGGCGACGGCATCATGGTGCTGTGGGGAGCTCCCAACGAACTCGAGGACGCGGAGTACCGCGCCTGCGTGGCGGCCATCGAGCTTTGTGCCGCGATGGATGCGCTCAACGAGAAGTGGCGTGCCGAAGGGCTGCAGGAGTTCCGCACGCGCGTGGGCATCCATACGGGCCACGTGATCGCGGGCGTGCTCGGCTCGAGCGACCGCCTGTCATACACCGCCATCGGCGACGCGATCAACGCAGCGAGCCGGATCGAGGGCGCCAACAAGGAGCTCGGCACCTGCATGCTGATCTCCGAGGCCACCTTCCAGGGACTGCGAGGCCGCCTCGCCACCCGCCGCATCGAGGAACTCGCGCAGCTGCGGGGCCGCCAGACGCGGATGGTGCTCTACGAACTGCTGGGGCCTACGCCGACCTGAGCCTTCGCGCGAAGGCATCCAGCCCGTCGATGGTGATCTGGATGTGCCGCTCGAAGCTGCTGTCCAGCGGCACTGTCGTGCCGTTGTCCCAGCGCAGGATGAAGGCCTTGTTGGCCAGTTGCGCGAGGTTGCGCGTGAGCACCGGGTGGTCGAGCGGGCGGATCGTGTGCACGCGCTCGCGCAGCTCCTCGGCCCAGGCCTGGGTGTTGTCGGCGGGCAGGGGCGAGAACTCCATCGTCAGGAAGCCCAGCATCGCGGCGACCACGCAGTTGTAGGCCTCCAGCAGCGCTTCGTCCTCGAAGCCGGCATCGGCCAGCGTGGCCAGGATGCCTTCGACCAGCTCCATTGGCAGGCTGCCGTTGGACACCAGCTGCGCGCCCAGCAGCTGCGCCACGTTCGGATGGCGCCGCACTGCGGCACGGCAGCGGCGGAAGAGTTCGGCGATCCAGTCCTTCCAGCCGAGCCTGCCCGGCGGCGGCGCGACCTCGGCCATGACCAGCGCCGCCACCTCGGCCAGCAGCGCCTCGCGCGTGCTCACATGCCAGTGCACCGTGGCCGGGTAGACGTCGAGCCGGGCCGCCACTTCACGCATGCTGAAGGCGCCAAGGCCGAATTCGTCGATCTGCGCCAGTGCTTCCTCGGCGATGCGCTGCTTCGTCAGGCCGCCGCCACCGGCGGGGCGACCGGCCGTACGGGGTTTCCGGGCCTTGGGGGGCGAATTCTTCATCATGGTTGCGGCCATTGTGCGGCAGCCGGGTTGACTGTATAAACAAATTAAATTGAGCATTGATCAATAAATCGCGCTGCATGCGACGGGCGCAACACTCCTGAAGGACATCGCCATGGCCCACGCCGACATCGACCAGGCCCTTGCGGCCGCGCACCGCCGCTTCACCGAGACCAACCCCGCCAGCCTGCGCCAGTTCGAGGAGCAGGCGCGCTACATGCCCGGCGCCAACAGCCGCTCGGTGCTGTTCTATGCGCCCTTCCCGCTGACCATCGCCAGGGGCGAGGGCGCGACGCTCTGGGACGCCGATGGCCATCGCTATGCCGACTTCATCGCCGAGTACACGGCCGGCGTCTACGGGCACTCGGCGCCAGAGATCCGCGAGGCCGTCGCCGAAGCCATGAAGGGCGGCATCAACCTCACCGGCCACAACCTGCTCGAAGGCCGGCTTGCCAGGCTCATCTGCGAGCGCTTTCCGCAGATCGAGCAGCTGCGCTTCACCAATTCCGGCACCGAGGCGAACCTGATGGCGGTGACGGCGGCGCTGCACTTCACGGGGCGGCGCAAGATCGTCGTGTTCTCGGGCGGCTACCACGGCGGGGTGCTGGGCTTCGGCGCCAAGCCGCTGCCGACCACCGTGCCCTTCGACTTCCTGGTGCTGCCCTACAACGACGAGAAGACCGCACGCGAGCAGATCGACAAGCACGGCCCCGAGATCGCCGCTGTTCTGCTGGAGCCGATGCAGGGCGCGAGCGGCTGCATCCCGGGCCGGCTGGAGTTCCTGCAGGCGCTGCGCGAATCGGCTACCCGAGTTGGGGCGCTGCTGATCTTCGACGAGGTGATGACTTCTCGCCTCGCGCCGCACGGCCTGGCGAACAAGCTGGGCATCCGCTGCGACCTGACCACGCTGGGCAAGTACATCGGCGGCGGCATGTCCTTCGGCGCCTTCGGCGGGCGTGCCGACGTGATGGCGTTGTTCGATCCACGCACCGGGTCGCTGGCCCACTCGGGCACCTTCAACAACAACGTGCTGACGATGGCGGCTGGCCACGCGGGGCTCACGAAGCTGTTCACGCCCGAGGCGGCAGGCGCGTTGGCAGACAGGGGCGATGCGATGCGCAAGCGGCTCAATGCGCTGTGTGCCGGCGAGGGCGTGGCGATGCAGTTCACCGGCATCGGCTCGCTGATGAACGCGCATTTCGTGGGGGGCGAGGTACGCAGCACCGACGACCTTGCGCCCGTCGACGCGCGTCTGCGCCAGCTGCTTTTCTTCCATCTGCTGAGCGAGGGCATCTACACCTCGCCGCGCGGCTTCGTGGTGCTGTCGCTGCCGCTGAGCGACGCGGACATCGACCGCTACGTGGCCGCCATCGGCAGCTTCGTCGGCGAATACCGGGCGCTGCTGCCCGGTGCTGCGAACTAGCTAGCGGGAACCGGCCACGCCCAGCAGCTCATGCAGGCGGGTGCTGGTGGTCGTGTACTGCAGCGGCACGGCCTTGCCTGGGAACACGATGGCGGTTGCGCCCCAGGCGGCCAGCGTTGCCTCGTGGAAGCCGCAGACGATGAGCTTCTTCTTGCCCGGGTAGGTGTTGATGTCGCCCACCGCGAACACGCCGCGCTCGCGGGTTTCGTACTTCTCGGTGTCGACCGGCACCTGCTTGCGCTCCAGCTCCAGGCCCCACTCGGCGATGGGGCCGAGGCGCGGCGAGATGCCGAGGCAGGCGACCAGCGCGTCCAGCGGCAGGTCCAGCGTGGTCGCGTCAGGCGTGGTGATCCGGAGCTGCCTGCCGTCGAAGGCGGCGGGCTGGCCGACCTTGAAGGCCAGCTTGCCCGCGGCCACGAGAGCGCGCATGGTCGCGACGGTCGCTTCCTCGGCCTGGAAACCATCGCGCCGGTGCACCAGCGTGACCTGCTTCGCGATGGTCGTGAGCGCGATGGCGGTTTCGAGCGCGACGTCGTCTCCGCCGTTGACCACGACCGTCTGCCCGGCGAAGCGATCCAGCGAATCGGGGTGATAGAAGAGCGAGGAACCCTCGAACTGCGCAATGCCCTCGACCGCGATGCGCTTGGGCACGAAGGCGCCGACACCGGCCGCGATGAACACGGTTTTGGCAAGGAATGCCTTGCCCGCCGAGGTGGTCAGCAGCAGCCGCCCATCGGCCTCGCGCGCCAGGGTGGAGACCTGCTCGCCGAAGTGGAATTGCGGCTTGAAAGGCGCCACCTGCTGCAGCAGCGACTGCGCCAAATCGCGCCCGCTGGTCACGGGCGTGCCGGGAATGTCGTAGATGGGCTTGTCGCCATACAGCGCCACGCACTGGCCGCCGGCGGCGGGCAGTGCATCGACGATATGGCAGGAGATTTCGAGCAGGCCCAGCTGGAAGGCCTGGAACAGCCCCACGGGGCCGGCGCCGACGATCAGCGCGTCGGTCTCGATGGGAGCGGCGATGGCGGCCGGCTGGTTCAGCGGATCAGCTCCCCGAGCTTGTCCGTCTTGTCCTTCCACTCCTCGGCCTCGGGCAGGGCGGGCTTGCGCTTGGTGATGCTCTTCCAGCCGTCGGCCTGGGCCAGCTCGGCGTTGATCTTGATGAAGGCGATCTGGTTGGCCGGCAGGTCTTCCTCGGCGTAGATCGCGTTGACCGGGCATTCAGGGATGCAGACCGCGCAGTCGATGCATTCGTCCGGGTCGATCACCAGCATGTTGGGACCTTCGCGGAAACAGTCGACGGGGCAAACGTCCACGCAGTCGGTGTATTTGCAACGGATGCAGGCTTCGGAGACGACGTGGGTCATTTGTTCTCTGGCGTCAGTGGTGAGGTCGGGGAAAACCCGTGATTTTAGGCCTTTGCGGCGGAGGGCTGCACGAGAACGGCAGCGGCGGTCTTGTGGGAGGCCGTATCGACCAGCACGAGGGAGCCCAGCGCACGCGATTGCGTGAAGGGCAGCACGGCCAGCGGCTGCTGCAGCGAGAGCACCACGTCGCCGATGGCGTTGGCTTCAAGCTGCGTCGCGGCTTCCGATTCGAGCGTGGTGATGTTCACGCGGTCGACGATGCGCGCCACCTTGGCCTTCACCCAGCGGTGGCCCTGCAGCGCCCAGTAGACGCGGCCCGCGACCAGCGGCTCGTCGTCGAGCCAGGCCACGGTGGCGGTGATCTCGCGCACCGGCTCGAAGGCGCCGGGCGCCAGCAGCCAGTCGCCGCGCGACACGTCGACCTCGCGGTCGAGCACGATGCCGGCGCTGTGGCCCGCATGCACCGTCTTCGGCTGGCGCGTGTGGCTCAGCACCTGGGCGACGGTGGCGGTCTGGTTGCTCGGCAGCACGGTCACGCGCTGGCCCGGCTCCACGTGGCCCGAGGCGACGCGGCCCCAGAACACGCGGCGGCCCTGCGAGGTGTCGGCCGACGACGAGAACTTCTCGACCCACTGCACCGGGAACGCGAAGGGCACGGCCTCGTCCTGCGCGGTCACCGGCAGGTCTTCCAGCAGTTCAAGCAGGCTGGGGCCTTCGTAGCCGACCCAGTCGGGATGGCGCGTGGCCACGTTCCAGCCCTTGAGCGCGGAGATCGGCACGATGGCCGTCACCTGCACGCCCGCCGCTTCGGCGAAGGCGTTCAGCGCGGTCGAGATGCGTTCGAAGGCCAGGCCGGCGTCGGCGATGGCGTCGAGCTTGTTGACTGCGAACACGATCGACTGCACGCGCAGCAGGTGGCACAGCAGCGTGTGGCGGCGCGTCTGCGGCAGCAGCTCGCGCTTGACCACGGTGCCGTCCTCCACCTCGGCGGCCCAGGCCAGCTTGGTCGCATCGACCAGCACCACGGCGGCGTCGGCGGCGGAGGCGGCCGTGACCATGTTGCGCGTGTACTGCTCATGGCCCGGCGCGTCGCCGATGATGAACTTGCGCTTCGCGGTCGAGAAGTAGCGGTATGCCACGTCGATGGTGATGCCCTGTTCACGCTCGGCCGAGAGGCCGTCGGTCAGCAGGGCCAGGTCGGTCTCGCCGCCGCGCTGCACGCCGGCGAGCTGGTCCTGCAGCACGGTCTTGCTGTCGACCAGCAGGCGGCCGATGAGCGTGCTCTTGCCGTCGTCTACCGAGCCGCAGGTGATGAAGCGCAGGGCGGTGCCGGTGTCGCCGTGAATTTCGGCGGGCGAGGCGTTTGAAATGACAGCAGCGTTCATTGAGTGATTCTCCAATTCGTGGAACACCGCGGAACCGGCTCTGCCGGGCCGCTGGTGTTGCCCCCTGCGAGGGGGTGGGCGTAGCGACACGAAGTGCGCGAAGCCTGGGGGTGGGTCAGAAGTACCCGTCTTTCTTGCGTTTTTCCATCGAAGCTTCGGACGTCATGTCGTCCATCCGCGTGGCACCGCGTTCGCTCACGTCGACCGACAGCGTCTCGAGCACCACGTCGCTCGCATCGGCTGCCAGGCTTTCCACCGGGCAGGTGGTGGTGATGTCGCCCACGGTACGGAAGCGCACGTCGCGCACCTGCACCGTCTCGCCGTCGCGCGCCGGGGTCAGCTCGGTCACGGGCACCAGCAGGCCGCGGCGCTCCACCACTTCGCGCTTGTGCGTGTAGTAGATCGAGGGCAGGCCGACTTCCTCGCGGGCGATGTACTGCCACACGTCGAGCTCGGTCCAGTTCGAGATCGGGAACACGCGGAAATGCTCGCCCGGCGCCAGGCGGGTGTTGAACAGCGTCCACAGCTCCGGGCGCTGGTCCTTGGGCTGCCACTGGCCGAAGCTGTCGCGGTGCGAAAAGATGCGCTCCTTGGCGCGCGCCTTCTCCTCGTCGCGGCGGGCGCCGCCGATCAGCGCGTCGAAGCGGAATTCCTCGATCGCCTCCAGCAGCGTCACCGACTGGTGCGCGTTGCGCGACTCGCCCGGATGCGCCAGCCGCACGGTGCCGCGCTTCATCGAGTCCTCCACGCTGCGCACGATCAGCTCCGCGCCAAGTTCCTTCGCACGGCGGTCGCGGTACTCCGTCACCTCGGGGAAGTTGTGGCCGGTGTCGATCATCAAGAGCGGATAGGGAATGCGGCCGACGCCGAAAGCCTTCTCCGCGCACTTCAGCAGCACCAGCGAATCCTTGCCGCCCGAGAACAGCAGGGTGGGGCGCTCGAAGGCGGCCGCCACTTCGCGCAGGATGAAGATGGTTTCTTCCTCCAGCGCATCGAGGTGCGTGTTGGACAGGTGTGCCGCCGGCAGCAGCAGTTCGGTTTCGGTTCGGGCGTTCATCGGAGGATGGGGTGCTGGATGCGGTAGGTCGATGCGGGGCGGGCGCTCAGTGCGCGAGGTGCAGCCCGCACTCGCGGTTGTCTTCGCCCTTGGTCGGGTCGACGTAGTCGAAGTTGTTGGGCAGGCCGTGCTTTACGCAGTACTCGTGCAGATCCTTGGACGACCAGTGCAGCAGCGGCGCGACCTTGATCAGGCCGTCGGGGTTGATGCTGACCGGGTCCATCTGCGCACGCACGGCCGTGTCGGTGGCGCGCAGCGCGGTGAACCAGACCTTCGGCGCCGTCTCGCGCAGCGCGCGCGCGAAGGGCTCCAGCTTCACCTCTTCGGTGAAGGCGGCGTGGCGCGGGTCGTCCAGCGCGGGCGTGGGGCCTTCCACTGCCTCGCGATGGGCGCGCGAGCGGCGCGGCAGGTAGATGCGCAGGTCCAGGCCCAGTTGCTTCGTGACCTCGTCGGCAAAGCGGTAGGTGGCCTCGGTGTTGTAGCCGTTGTCCATCCACACCACCGGCACGTCGCGCTTCACCTGCGTGACCAGATGCAGGATCACCGCCTCGAAGGGGCGGAAGTTGGTGGTGACGATGGCCGGCTGGCCCAGGCCGAGCGCCCAGTCCACCAGACCCTGGGCGTTGCGGCCCAGCTCGGCGTTGATGCGGTCGATGTCGATGCTCATGTCGATGCCTTTACGCGCTCTCGGTAGCCGCCGCGAAGTGCGGAACGGTCTGCACCGCGTCGCCCTGGTAGAAGGCGGCGAAGCGGTCGAACTGGCGCTGCGCGTCGGAGGCGTCCACGCCTTCCTTGAGCACCGCGCTCGAGAAACCGGTGCGCTCCATCTGCACGAGCTGGTCGATCAGCACGTCGCCCGTGGCGCGGATGTCGCCGGTGAAGCCCAGGCGGCGGCGCAGCAGGAAGGCCTGGCTGTAGGCGCGGCCGTCGGTGAACTTCGGGAAGTGCAGGTCGATGCGCTCGATGTCGGCCAGGCACACCTCGATGGCGAGCGGGTCGGCGTCGTTGGGCAACTGCAGCACCTTCGGGTCGCCGTCGTCGACGTGTTCTTCCGCAGAGAGGATGTTCAGGGTCTTTTTCATGCTGCTTCCTCCACCTTGAAACGCGCACCGTTGGCGGCGGCCTTGAACGGGTCGTGGCCGACGCGGCGCAGCGTGTCGATGAAGTTCTCGCCGTTCTCACGGGTGTCGCGGTAGGTGTTGAGCACGGCCTCGATCACGCCGGGCACTTCTGCCGCCGAGAACGAGGGGCCCACCACCTTGCCGGCCTGCGGCGTGCCGCTGAGCGCGGAGCCGTCGGAGCCGCCGAGGGTGACCTGGTACCACTCCTTGCCGTCCTTGTCGACGCCGAGGATGCCGATGTGGCCGCTGTGGTGGTGGCCGCACGAATTGATGCAGCCGCTGATGTGCAGGTCGATCTCGCCCAGATCGTCGAGTTCGTCGAGGTCCTGGTAGCGCTCGGTGATGGCTTCGGCGACCGGAATGGAGCGTGCGTTGGCCAGTGCGCAGAAGTCGCCGCCGGGGCAGGCGATCATGTCGGTCAGCAGGTGCACGTTGGCGCTGGCGAAGCCGGCCGCGCGGGCGGCCAGCCACAGCGCGTGCAGGTCTTCCGCATGCACCCAGGGCAGCAGCACGTTCTGGTCGTGCGTCACGCGGGCTTCGCCGGCCGAGAAGCGGTCTGCCAGTTCGGCGATGGTGTCGAGCTGGTCGGCCGATGCGTCGCCAGGGGCCTGCTTCAGGCGCTTGAACGACAGCGTCACGGCGCGCAGGGCCGGGTTCTTGTGCGGCGCCACGTTGCGCGCCAGCCAGCGGGCGAACTGCACGTCGTCGGCGGCGTGGTGGCGCAGCTCGGCGTCGGTCTTCTCGGCGCTCTGCAGCACGCGGGTGGCGAGCGCGGGCGGCACGAACGATGCGGCCACGCGGTCGTACTCTTCCTGCGTGATGGTGTGCGGCGCGCCGTCGTGCTCGAGGATCTGCTTGTACTCGGCCTCGACGTCGTCGATGTAGCGCTGGCCCTCGGCCTTCACCAGGATCTTGATGCGCGCCTTGTAGATGTTGTCGCGGCGGCCGTAGCGGTTGTAGACGCGGATCACGGCCTCGAGGTAGTTCATGATCTGCTGCCACGGCAGGAACTCGCGCAGCACCGTGCCCACGATGGGCGTGCGGCCCATGCCGCCGCCCACCTGCACACGGAAGCCCACAGCGCCAGGAGCGATGTTTTGTGATGCGTCGCCGGCTTCGTGTTTCACCACGTGCAGGCCCACGTCGTGCCAGCCGGTGGCGGCGCGGTCCTCGGTGGCGCCGGTGATGGCGATCTTGAACTTGCGCGGCAGGAACGCGAACTCGGGGTGCAGCGTGCTCCACTGGCGCATGATTTCCGCGAACGGGCGCGGATCTGCGACCTCGTCGACGGCGATGCCGGCGCGCTCGTCGCTGGTGATGTTGCGGATGCAGTTGCCGCTGGTCTGGATGCCGTGCATGTCGACCGAGGCCAGCAGGTCCATCACGTCGGCCGACTTGGCCAGCGGAATCCAGTTGTACTGGACGTTCTGGCGGGTCGTGAAGTGGGCGTAGTGGGTGGGGAGCTTCTGGCTGCCGAGCAGGCCTTGCGTCTCGATGGCCTTCTTGTAGACCTCCGCCTCGGGCTCGTCGTACTCGCGGGCGATGCGGGCCAGCACGCGCAGCTGGCGGCTCGACAGTTCGCCGTAGGGCACGGCCACGCGCAGCATCGGCGCGTAGCGCTGCACATACCAGCCGTTTTGCAGGCGCAGGGGGCGGAACTCGTCTTCGGCGAGCTTGCCTTTCTGCCAGCGCTCGAGCTGGTCGCGGAATTGGGCAGCCCGCTGGTGGACGAACTGGCGGTCGAATTCTGTGTATTGGTACATCGTGCGTGTGTCTTGAGGAAGTGCGGTGCCGCGCATGGAACGGGGCACCCCAGCAAGAAGGCGCGATTGTCCGAGCGCTCCTTATGGAACCAAACTATTTTTTGGTTCGCGCTTTATGCGGATAAGCTTATTCGCCAGTATTCATGCGGGTTTCCGGGCGGTTTGATGCTTATTCCGGATAAGGCCGCAATGCCGGCTTAGTCTCTCCGACGCAATGAAAGCAGTCCGGGTAAGTCCCGACGCGCCTGCCGGCCGGCCGCAGTGAAATGGTTATCTTCAATAACCAGATTGGCTGGAAACGCAATGACTGCTTCGACCTCGCGCCGCAGCGCGCTCCTTGCCGGGTTCGCAACCGTGGCCGCTTTCTCCAATGCCAATGCGGCCGATGCGCCGCCGGCTGCCATCGCCACGCCGACCAGCGAACGCTTCCCGGTCGTGCTGCCCCGAACCGAATTCGTCTATGAAGCCATCGTCGACATCGCGCCGCCGATGACGCTGGGCGCCTCGCCCTTCGGGGAGCGCTTCATGGTGCCGATCACGGGCGGTTCATTCGAGGGGCCGGGCCTGCGCGGCACGGTGCTGGCCGGCGGGGCCGACCGCCAGTTGCTGCGCCGCGACGGCGCGAAGAACCTCGACGCCGTCTACGAGCTCAAGACCGACGACGGCGTGGTGATCTCTGTGCGCAACACCGTGCTGTCGCGCAATCCAAGGAGCGGGCCGCGCTACGCGTTCTCGACGCTGCAGATCATTGCGCCCGAGGGCAAGTACGGCTGGCTCAACGACTTCGTCTACGTGGGCACGCTCGATCCGCTGCGGCCGCAGCGCGAGGCTGTGGTCATCCGTGTCTACAAGGTGGTCTAGCGCAGCATCGACGACATCGCCGAGCAGCAGTTCAGCATGCGCACGGCCGCTTCCACCGTCGGGGCGGTGAAGCGGAGGGTGACGCCGTCCACGCGCTCGAAGCTCGGCCACTGGCAGAAGAGATCGGCCAGTGCGGAGGTCTGGGCGCGCAGCGTCACCGACTGCGGTCCTTCGAAGACGAGCGGCTTGGCCTTCGCGCGGGCCGCCAATGCTTCTTCCACGCCCGCACGGATCGCCCGGCGCGACTGCTCGGGCGAGAGCGACACGCCACTGGTGCAGCCCGTGGCCTTCTTCGTCTCCACGAAGGTCGCGTGCGGGAAGAGCGGGCGGTTCTCGGCGATGAAGACGTCGTCGCCGCTGGCCATCACCACCGGCACGCCGTATTCGCCGGCCAGCGCGCCGTAGAGGCCGGCCTCGCCCAGTTCCTCGCCGCCGAGCGAGATGCCCGCGAAGGCAAAGCTGTTGATTGTGTGCGCGAGGATGCCGCGCCCCTGGGCGCGCGAGTGGTAGCCGACCATGCAGACGGCGTCCACGCCTTCTTCCACGCCCGCCACCATGCTCAGGTAGCGCGGCTTGCCCTGGATCACGCGGGCGCGCGAATCGAGCAGGTCGGGCGGCATGTTGCGAAAGCCCCCGTGCGAATCGTTCACCAGCACCTCGGTGGCGCCCGCGTCGAAGGCGCCGGCGATCGCCGCGTTGGCCTCTTGCGTCATCAGCAGCCGGGCACGCTCGTACTCCGGGTTGCCCGCGCGAACCTGCTCGGAGTGATAGACGCCGGCGACGCCTTCGATGTCGGTGGAGATCAGGACTTTCATTGGGCGGCTCGTGTTCAGGCGTGGGTTGAGAAGAGGGCGGAGGCGGGCAGCACGTCGGACAGCGCCGCGCGGTGGTTGCCGTCGCGCCCGGTCACGGGCGTGGCGCGGCACAGCGCATGGATGATCGCCTGTTCCGTGCTGTCGGCCGCGGCCTGGAAGAGGCCGTCGAGCAGCCCGTCGTGCAGCATCGCCACGGCCGGCATCGGCCGCTCGACGCTGCCGGGCACGGTGTAGGCGGTTGAAAAGGCCAGCACGATGTCGCCGCTGCCGTGCCCGAAGACAGAGCCCGTGCGCGCCAGCCCGGCACCGGCGCGCAGCGCGAGGCGGCGCAGCTGGCGCGCGTCGAGCGGGGCATCGGTGGCCACCACGATGATGATCGAGCCCTTCTCGGCCTCGTTCACCGCCGGCAGGCTGCGCTCGGCCTGCAGCGCGGCGAGCCGTTCGCCCACCGCATGTCCTGCCAGCAGCAGCTGCGGCTGGCGCCCGTAGTTGGCCAGCACCAGCGCGCCCACCGTGTGCAGGCCGCCGGTGCCGGCGTTCTTCTCGCCGCCCAGGCCGCCGCTGGTGCCGTCGTTGCGCGCCGACACCCGCCGGGACGCGCTGCCGATGCCGCCCTTGAGCTGGAAGCTCGACATGCCGCGCCCCGCGCCGACCGAGCCCTGTTCGAAGTCGACCCCGGTGTCGGTCAGCGCATGCAGGTAGTCGGCCTCGCTGACCGCCATGCGCTGGATGTCGTTGAGAAAGCCGTCGTTGCACTCGAACACCAGCGGATTGACCGTGGGCAGGGTGCGTCCGCACTCGGGGTTGTCGGCCACGCAGCGGCGGATCTGCGCCGCGGCCACCGTGCCAACCGAGAAGGTGTTGGTCAGCGCGATGGGCGTCTCCAGCACGCCGAGCTCTTCCACCTGCAGCAGCCCGACGCTCTTGCCGAAGCCGTTGAGCACCGCCGCGGCGGCGGGCACCTTGTCGCGGAAGAGGTCGCCCGCGTGCGGACGGATGACGGTCACGCCCGTCTGCACGGGCCCGTCGGCCAGCGTGCGGTGGCCGACGGTGACGCCTGCGACGTCGGTGATGGCGTTGCGTTCGCCCTGGAGCAGGCTGCCGATGAAGGGGAGGGAGACCTGCTGCTTGCTGGAAGACATTGCGAAGAAAGAGAGACTTACTGGCGGTCGATCTTCGGATCGAGCGCGTCGCGCAGCGCATCGCCCAGCAGGTTGAAGGCGAGCACGGTGAAGAAGATGGCCAGGCTGGGGAAGAGCGCCACGTGCGGCGAGGTCACCATGTCGGCGCGGGCCTCGCTGAGCATCGCGCCCCATTCGGGTGTCGGCGGCTGCGCGCCCATGCCCAGGAACGAGAGGCTGGCGGCCGTGATGATCGACGTGCCCACGCGCATCGAGAAATACACCACGATCGACGAGATGGTGCCCGGCAGGATGTGCCGCACGATGATTGTCCAGTCGGATGCGCCGATGCTGCGCTCGGCCTCGATGTAGGTCTGCTGCTTGAGCACCAGTGTGTTGCCGCGCACCAGGCGCGCGAAGGCCGGCACGCTGAACACCGACACCGCCACCACCACGTTGGTCATGCTGCTGCCCAGGATGGCGACCACGCCCAGCGCCAGCAGGATGCCGGGGAAGGCGAAGAGCACGTCCGAGACGCGCATCACGATGCGGTCCCACCAGCCTTCGTAGTAGCCCGCCAGCAGGCCGAATGCGGTGCCGATGATGCCGCCCAGCACCACCGACAGGAAGCCCGCCATCAGCGAGATGCGCGCACCCATCAGGATGCGGCTGAAGATGTCTCGGCCCAGCGGATCGACACCGAACCAGTGCGCGGCCGAGGGGCCGGTGTTCAGCATGTCGTAGTCGAAGAAGTTCTCCGGATCGAAAGGCACGATCCAAGGCGCGAACACCGCGACGAACACCAGCAGCAGCACGAAGAGCGCTGCGACGATGCCCACCGGCTGCTTCTTGAAGCGGCGCCAGCATTCGCCCCAGGGCGTGCGGACCTTGCCGGCGGTTTGAACGGCCACGACCGGTGGCGCGATGGTTTCGGCAGGCGCGCCGGTAGCTTGAGTCATATCAGTCATGTGTTGCAGTTCCTTCGGGGAACACCGCGGAACCGGCTTTGCCGGGCCGCTGGTGTTGCCCCCTGCAAGGGGGTGGGCGAAGCGACACGAAGTGCGCGAAGCCTGGGGGTGGTCATTTGTACCGGATGGTCGGGTTGATGTAGCCGTAGAGCACGTCGACCACCAGGTTGATCAGGATGAATTCGAGCGAGAACAGCAGCACCAGCGTCTGGATGACGGGGTAGTCGCGCATCTGCACGGCATCGACCAGCAGGCGGCCGAGGCCGGGCCAGTTGAACACCGCCTCCACCAGGATCGAGCCGCCCAGCAGGAAGCCGAACTGCAGGCCCATCATCGTCACCACCGGAATGAGCGCGTTGCGCAGGCAGTGCTTGATGATCACGGCGCGCTCGCGCACGCCCTTGGCGCGCGCGGTGCGCACGAAGTCTTCCTGGATCACCTCGACGAAGGAGGCCCGCGTGAAACGCGCCATCACGGCCGCCACGGCCGCGCCCAGCGTGATCGAGGGCAGGATGTAGTGCTTCCAGCTGCTGGCGCCCACCGTGGGCAGCCATCCGAGCTGGACCGAGAAGATCTGCATCAGCAGCATGCCGAGCGCGAAGGCCGGAAACGAGATGCCGGACACGGCGAGCGTCATGCCCAGCCGATCGGGCCACTTGTTGCGGTACACGGCCGAGACGATGCCGATGGCCATGCCGAAGATCACCGCCCACACCATGCTGGTGATGGTCAGCATCACCGTCGGGAAGAAGCGCTCGCCGATCTCGGTCGCCACCGGCCGCCGCGTGCGGATGGAGGTGCCGAAGTCGCCCTGCAGCATGTGGTAGAAGAAGCTCACGAACTGCTGCGGCAGCGGCTTGTCCAGCCCGAGCTCCGCGCGGACCATGGCCACGGTCTGCTCGTCGGCGTCCTGGCCGGCGGCAAGACGCGCCGGATCGCCGGGCAGCATGTGGACGAACAGGAACACCAGCACCGCCACGATGAGCAGCGTGGGGATCAGGCCCAGCAGTCGTTTGAGAAAGTAATTCAGCATGGCATCAGAAAACAGTCACCCTCATCAGGGAAACACCGCGGAACCGGCTCTGCCGGGCCGCGCGTGTTGCCCCAGGCGAGGGGGTTGGCGTAGCGACATGAAGTGCGCGCAGCCTGGGGGAGTACTCAGTTCGACACTGCGATCGTGTCGATGTTGATGTTGCCGTCAGGCATCACGAACACGCCCGACAGACGCTTGGCATGCGCCGACAGGTTCTGCTCGGTGACCATCGGCACGCGCGGCAGGTCCTTGCGGATCTCTTCCTGCGCGGTCTTGTACAGCGCGGCGCGTTCCTTCTCGTCCGTGGTCACCAGCGCCTTGGCCAGCGCGTTGTCGACGGTCTCGCTCTTGTAGAACGACATGTTGTTCAGCTTGGGAGCCCAGGCTTCCGAGGCGAACAGCGGGCGCAGGCCCCAGTCGGCTTCGCCGGTCGACGACGACCAGCCGGTGTAGTACATGCGGACCTTGGCCGTCTTCGGATCGGGCCATGCATCCACCTGCTCGGTACGCTGGCCCACTTCGAGCGCCTGCACCTGCAGCTTGATGCCGATCTGCGCGAGCTGCTGCTGCACGAACTGGATCGTCTTCTGCGCGGTCGTGTTGTTGTAGGCGCTCCACAGCACCGACTCGAAGCCGTCGGGGTAGCCGGCTTCCTTCATCAGTTCCTTGGCCTTCTTCAGGTCGTAGGGAATGGGGGCCATCTTCTCGGCGTACTTCACGCCCTGGGGCAGCACGCCCTGCGCGGGGAAGGCATAGCCGCCGAAGGCGACCTTGGCCAGCGCCTCCTTGTTGATGGCGTAGCCGATGGCCTCGCGCACCTTCGGGTTGTCGTAGGGCTTCTGCAGCATGTTGAATGCCAGGAAGCGCGTGATGATCGAGGGCGATGCCACCACTTCGAGCTTCTCGCTCTTCTTCAGCAGCTCGGCCTGCTCATAGGGAATCGGGTAGGCGAAGTCGGCCTCGCCGGTCTGCAGCATCGCGGCGCGCGTGTTGTTCTCGAGCACCGGCTTCCACGAGATGTTGTCGACCTTCGGATAGCCCTTCTTCCAGTAGCCGTCGAACTTCTTGGCCTTGACGGCTTCGGTCTGCTTCCATTCGACGAACTCGAAGGGGCCCGTGCCCACGGGGTGGAAGGCGATGTCCTTGTTGCCCCACTTCTTCAACGCGGTGGGCGAGATCATGGCGGCCGATGCGTGGGCCAGCGAGTTGATGAAGGGGCCGAAGGGCTCCTTCAGCGTGATGCGCACGGTGCTGGGGTTCACCACCTCGACCTTGCTCACGCGGTTGAACTGGTTGTAGCGCAGCAGCTTGTTGTCCTGGTTCAGCACGCGGTCGAGCGTGAACTTCACGGCGTCGGCGTTGAAGTCGGTGCCGTCGTGGAACTTCACGCCGGTGCGCAGCTTGATGGTGTAGACCAGGCCGTCCTTCGACACTTCGTAGCCCTCGGCCAGCACGTTCTGCACCTTCAGGTCCTTGTCGAACTGGAACAGGCCTTCATAGAAGGTCTTGGTCACGGCCGTGGTGATGGTGGTGTTGGTGTTGTACGGGTCCAGCGTTTCCGGCTGGTAGCCGATGGACAGCACCACGTCTTTCGCGGCCAGTGCGGTGCCCGAGGCGGCCAGCGCGGCCAGGCCCAGCAATGCGGATGCCCATCGCAGGGAGGAAGATGCTTGTTGCGTCATGGAAGAACTCCAGTCGGTTCGAGGAAAAAGCAGGAGGGCCTGCGGGTTGAGAAAAATGAAGGAGGAAAGAAAAGGGGCGCGGGTCAGAACGCGCCGCCGATGGCGTGCCGCGCAACGAAGTGACCCGGCGCGACCTGCACCAGCGGCGGCACCTCGGGCTCGTCGCCCACCGCGCGGATCGGGCTGGGAATCTCGCCTTCGAGCAGGGCGCGCGGCTTGTGGCGGCGCGACGGATCGGCCACCGGCACTGCCGACATCAGCTTGCGGGTGTAGGGGTGCTGCGGCGCCTCGAACACTGCGCGGCGCGGGCCGATCTCGACGATCTGGCCCAGGTACATCACCGCCACGCGGTGGCTGATGCGCTCCACCACCGCCATGTCGTGCGAGATGAAGAGGAAAGCCACGCCCAGCTCGCGTTGCAGGTCGAGCATCAGGTTGACGATCTGCGCCTGGATGGACACGTCCAGCGCCGACACCGATTCGTCGGCCACCACCACCTTGGGGTTGAGCGCGAGCGCCCGCGCGATGGCGATGCGCTGGCGCTGGCCGCCTGAGAACTCGTGCGGATAGCGCTGTGCCGCCTCGGGCGGCAGGCCCACCTTCTGCAGCAGCCAGTCGACGCGCTGCTGCGCCTCGGCGCCGCTGGCGATCTTGTGGATCAGCAGCGGCTCCATGATCGAGAAGCCCACCGTCACGCGCGGATCGAGCGAGGCGAACGGATCCTGGAAGATGAACTGGATGTTGCGGCGCAGCGCCTGCAGCTCGCGCGTGGGCAGCTCGCGGATGTTCTTGCCGCCGAACTCGATGGCGCCGCTCTGGCTCTCGACCAGGCGCAGCAACGAGCGGCCGGTGGTCGACTTGCCGCAGCCCGACTCGCCGACCAGCGCCAGCGTCTCGCCGGGGTACAGGTCGAAGCTGATCTTCTCCACCGCATGCACGCGCCGCTTCACGCGGCCGAAGAGGCCGCTGCGCACGTCGAAGCGGGTGACGAGGTCCCGCACGCGCAGGATCGGGCCGGCGTCGGCGCGCACCGTGTCCTGCGGGGTGGCCTGGTGGGGGGCTGCCGTGTCGGCGTTGGCCTCGGTGCGCAGCAATTCGAACTTGGCCGGCAGGTCGGTGCCCTGCATCGCGCCCAGCTTGGGCACGGCCGAAAGCAGAGCGCGGGTGTAGGGGTGCTGCGGCGCGGCGAACACGTTGTCGGAGACGCCTTCTTCCACCTTGTCACCGCGGAACATCACCAGCACGCGGTCGGCGATCTCGGCCACCACGCCCATGTCGTGCGTGATGAACAGCACGCCCATGTGCATCTCCTTCTGCAGCTCGCGGATGAGCTGGAGGATCTGTGCCTGGATGGTCACGTCCAGTGCGGTGGTGGGCTCGTCGGCGATCAGCAGCTGCGGCTTGCACGACAGCGCCATCGCGATCATCACGCGCTGGCGCATGCCGCCCGAGAGCTGATGCGGGTAGCGGTCGAGCACGTTGCGCGCCTCGGGAATGCGCACCAGCTCCAGCATGCGCAGGGCTTCGGCGCGCGCGGCCGAGTCGCTCTTGCCCTGGTGGATGCGGATGGCCTCGGCGATCTGGTCGCCGGCCGTGAACACCGGGTTCAGCGACGTCATCGGCTCCTGGAAGATCATCGCGATGTCCGCGCCGCGGATGTTGCGCATGGCACCGTCGCGCGCCTGCGCGAGGTCGAGCACCTCGCCGTTGCGGCGGCGGAACATCATGCTGCCGTTCAGGATGCGGCCGCCGCCGTGCTCCACCAGGCGCATCAGCGCCAGCGAGGTCACCGACTTGCCCGAACCCGATTCGCCCACCACCGCGAGCGTTTCGCCGTGGTCGACGTGGAATGACAGCTTCTTCACGGCATCGACCGTGCGCTCGGAAGTCGAGAAGCGAACGGTGAGGTCGTCGACGGCGAGAACGCGGCCGTCCGGCAGGGCGAGGGCAGGGGTGGACATGGGAATGCGAGAAAAAAGGGGCTGCTGCGTCAGGCGAAGATGGCAGTCTTCGGCGCTTCGTTGCCGCGCGCGTGGCCGCGGTACATGCCTTCGCTGTTGAAGGCCAGGCTCAGGTTGCCGTGGCGGTCCACGGCGATCAGCCCGCCGGAGCCGCCGATGGCCGGCAGCGACTGCTGCACCACGGCGTGCGTGGCAGCTTCGAGCGTCGCGCCGCCGTAGGCCATGCGCGCGCAGACGTCGTAGGCCGCGGCGACGCGGATGAACATCTCGCCGCTGCCGGTACACGACACGGCGGCCGTGCGGTCGTCGGCGTAGGTGCCGGCGCCGATGAGCGGCGAGTCGCCGATGCGGCCCACGCGCTTGTTGGTCATGCCCCCGGTGGAGGTGGCCGCGGCCAGATGGCCGTGCATGTCGAGCGCGACCGCGCCGACGGTGCCGAACTTCTTGTCCTCGTCGAGCGGCGAGGCTGCGGTCATCGAGGCGCCTTCATGGTCCGTCACCACGCGGCCCGTGCCGCGCACGCGGTAGAGCTGCTGGCGACGCGCCTCGGTGGAGAAGAACGAGGGCTCGACCATCTCCAGCCCGCGTTCGCGAGCGAAGGCCTCGGCACCCGCGCCGGCCAGCAGTACATGGGCGCCGTCTTCGAGCACGGCGCGCGCGGCCCGCACCGGGCGGCGGATGTGGCACACGCCCGCGATGGCGCCGGCGGCGAGAGTGGCGCCATCCATCACGGCGGCATCGAGCTCATGCGTCTCGTCGTGCGTGAACACTGCACCGTGGCCGGCGTTGAAGAGCGGGCACTCCTCGAGCATCTCCACCGCGAGGCAGGTGGCGTCCAGCGCGGATGCGCCCTTGAGCAGCATCGCCTGCGCGGCGGCCACGATGCTCTTCAATGCATCGTGATAGGCCTGCGCCTGTTCCGCGCTCGTCGTCGCGGCGCTGATGGTGCCGGCGCCGCCATGGATGGCGATCACGGGCACGTGAGTCTGGATCATCGGGAAGCTTTCTTCTTTCTCTTGCCGGCGCCGGTCGCGGCGGAGGCATCTGTCGTTGTCTTGTCCTGCCCGGCGGCGCCCGCGTCGAGGCCGTTGATGCGGGGCAGCCCGTTGGCCCCATGCAGCCACGGTCGCACCGCGTGCAGGATGCGGCCGGCCGAGTGCACCGGGTCGGGCGCGCGCAGCGCCACCGCGCTGGTCAGCGCCTCGATCAGCGCGAGCACGCTGGTCTCGCAGTTCGGGCGGTAGCTGGTCTCGGTCTGGCAGAAGAGCGCCACGTCGGCCAGCGGCGCCAGCGGCGAGCTGGGGCGGTCGGTGAGGGCGATCACGGCGCAGCCCTGGCTGCGCGCGATCTGCGCGAGCGAAATGGTGTCCGTCAGGTAGCGCGGAAAGGTCAGGCCGATGAACACGTCCTGCGGCCCCGCGTGCATCAGCGTGCGCGCCGCATGCGTGACGCCGCTCACGCTGGAGAGCATGCGCACGTCGCTGCAGCTGCCGTCCAGCCCGTGCTGCAGCAGCCCCGCGAGCCACGCGCTCGCGCCGAAGCCGCCGATGTACACCGAGCGCGCCTTGCCGATGCGCTCCACCGCGGCTTCGCATGCGGCGTAGTCCAGCGTCTGGCGGGTCGCGTCGATGTTGCGGCGGCTCTCGTCGAGCGCGGTGGCGAACACCTCGGCCACCGTGGTCGGCCGCTCCAGATTGCCGCGCAGACGCTCGACTGGCGCCACCAGCGGCTCGAAGCCGCGCACTAGCTCGGCGCGGAAGGCGGCGTAGCCATCGAAATCCAGCGCCCGCGCAAAGCGGTTGGCCGTGGCCACCGAGACGCCCACCACCGCTGCCAGCTCATCGATGGGCAGCGTGGCGACCTGCAGCGGATGCTCCAGCACGTAGTCGGCCACCTGCCGGTGCGAGCGAGACAGCCGTGGCAAAGCCTGCGCGATGCGCTGAGCCACGGTGGTGCCTGGGGAGTCGAAAGTGGTGCTCATGGAGGGTGCGATGCGCCCGAAAGTGTGCGTTTTTTGAAAACCGGTTTACAAATATAAGTCAGAGAAGAAAATTTTCTGTCATTTTTGATCGTTGTCGCAAGTAGCGGGCCAGGGGTGAAGGGAATTCGGGGAGGTGTAGAGGCGCGCCGTTTCCCTCGTGGACGGAACGCCCGGGCCGGTGACGGCCTAGTTTCTAGGTATTTCCCCTGATGTCGCTGATTTGCGCCGGCCGGGCGGCCGACTCGTCAAAATCCTCGGCAAATGAGGGATCCGCAATGAATGAGGGGAAGCAACTGGACCGGGGTTCGACGCTGGGCGGACGGATCCTCAAGGTCGACCATGCGGGCGAGCAAGGTGCGGTCAACATCTACAGGGCGCAGATCTTCGTGGCGCAATGGAGTGCACCCTCGCTCGTACCGGAGTTGCGTGAGTTCAAGTCCCACGAGGAAAGACACCGGGCGCTGTTTTGGGCGGAGCTGCAGCGACGGGGAGTGCGCCGTTGCCGCAGCTATTGGTTGTGTGGCATCGGCGGATGGGTACTGGGTCTGCTCACCGGGCTGCTGGGTCGCCATGCCATCGCTGCGACCACAGTGGCTGTCGAGCGCGTGGTGCTGATACATCTGAAGACGCAATTGCGCGAACTGACGGGCAAGGACGAAACGGCCGTCCATGTCATCTCGCAAATCGTCGAGGAGGAGCAGTTGCATCACGACCAGTCGGCGTCGCATGTGCGTGCGGGCCATGTGTGGACGAAGTTGCTGAGCCCGGTTGTTGCGGCCTCGACCGAGACGGTGATCTGGCTCGGAATGCGGCTTTGAGTTCGCTTCGATAGGTTCTTCATCCGGGCGATAAACTGCGCCCGCACGTCGAAAGCTCGGCGTGCTCGGGATTGGCGTCTCGAAGCATCTCTGCGTTATCACCGGAGGCCATTCATGGCTGCTTCTACTCGCTCGCGTACGCCATCCGCATCAAACCGCTTCGCCGCTGCCGAAGCCCTCGCTCTTCAAGCCTGCGACGACACCGACAGTCTTCGCGAAGTGCTCTGCGCCTATACATGCCTTGAAAAGCTCATCGCGCCGCTAGAGGTGGGCGATACAGAACAACTTGGTCCCACGCGCACCGAGCTCGGCTCTTTGGTGCGTCTGGTCAATGAGGAAATGAGCCGTCGCATCGAAGCTGCCGACAGCGCGACCCACGCGATGCGTGCGGCGTTGGCGAGGCCGGAGGCAGGCTGAGCGCAGCGCGGCCTTGTGCAGATCAGGCGCTGACCGGATTCATCGGCGACGGAGACGGCAGCCTCTCAGCTTGCGATTTCCTTTTGCATGAACACGCTCAGCGGGTCATCCGGGTAGCTCCCGAACGGCCCGCGCCGCGCGTAGCCCGAGCGCGCATAGAACGACAGCGCCTCCGGCTGGCTCACGCCCGTTTCCAGCCTGAACATCGCGCAGCCACGCGCCATCGCTTCGCCTTCAAGGAAGCCCAGCACTTTCGCCGCGACACCTTGCCCCCGGTTCTCGGGGCGCACATACATGCGCTTGAGCTCGCCGAACTCCGGCTCCATGACGATGGCGCCGCAGCCGATGGCCGTGCCCTCGCCATCGCGGGCGACGGCGAACAGCACGTTCGGCGCCGACAACGCCGCGATGTCGATGCCGTAGTGGCACTCGGGCGGGTAGAGCGGCTTCTGGTAGGCATCGAGGTCGTCGATGAGCTGGATGACGTCGGGTTGGGCGGGGCTTTCGAGGGAGATTCGCATCGGGCGATGGTATCCAGCCGACGGGCGGTTGATTGGGAGTGTGGGGCGAAAGAAAACCCGCCGAAGCGGGTTGGGTGGAGAACAAGGGTCAGCGGCTCGCCCTCAATGTCTTCAGGCGACGTTCTGCTTCACCCGGCGGAATTTTTCCTTCCGCCTCCAGCTTCTTGAGCCTTCGCTCATCGGCTCGATCCAGCGCATCTTTCAGAAGCGCCATCTTGCGGTCCTTGCAGGGAACGCATTCGTAGAAGCTTTCCGGGGCCTTGGTGGGCTCAAGCTTCGCGTCCGCCTCGAAGATGTTGATTCGTCCCGTGGGTTCGACGCCGATGACGATGATCTTTCCATTCTTGAATGTGACCGATGCACCGCCAGAGCAGCCCGTTCTTTCGGTGTACTCGCTGAAGTAGGACTTCCGGGAGACTCTGCGGATGTGCTGCAGCGCGTAGCGCACGTCCTCCTCGGTCAGGATGAACTCCGAGCAATCCAGGAAGTCCTTGTCTTCCCAGGCGGTTGCGCTGGAGGGTTCGACGATCTCGATCCTGATTACCGAACTGACCGGATATCGTGTGTCGGCGGCTTGAAGCGGGATAGCGACCGCTGCTGCGGCCACTGCAGTTAAAAGGGTGCTGATTCTGATCATGGTGTAGGTGCCGCCAGATTCCATTTGGCGCCTAGAGCCTCGGTAGGGTTCTTTCTGCTGACCTCAGGATGAGGAAAAACCTCGCTTGATTCAACCTGTATCGAATCCCGGAGCACGCCGACAAGCCATGACAGAGACTGGTTCTGGGCGGCAGTCGGTGTTGGAAAGATTCCGGATTCCCCACGTATCTCTTCGGGAGTCAAGTTCCTCTTCTTTTGCTGGAGGGTAGGTTTGAACCCTTCCGGCAGCTTGGCCCTGCCAACCATCTCGATCCCGATGGCCTCCATATTGCCCGGATAGCGATCACCGGGTGCTTTTTGCATTTCGATGCGATGCATCGCCGCTACTCCTCCGTTCTTCGGGAAGTCCTGCGGCTTGCAGGTCTTCATCACCAGACACCTCGCCTTCAACGGCCCCACGTGATTCGTCCTCTGATAAATCGCAGCCGTCTGATAGATCGTCCCATCCTTGTCGATGAGAAAGTGCGCTCCATTGGCCTTGGGGTTCCTGTAGCTGTTCAGCGATGACTCCAGCGTTTCGGCATCGGTCTGGTGCACGACGATGCCGGTGATGGCGGCGGCGCGTTTCCCTCGTTCGATCTGCGGACTGCGCGCATGCCGCACACGCGCGTGACTGATCATTCCGTGTTTGTCGATTTCGACAAGCATGGGTTTTCCTCCCTGAAGATTCGTTGTTTATCTGCTCTGCAGAAGCCGCGTCTCGCGCAACGGATGAGCGCGGGGCCACGGCCTCGCGGCGCATGCTAAAGGCTTAAAAAGTGAACTGGGTGATGACTTCGTCAACCATTTGTGGCCCGTTGCGCAAACCCCATCCGGGCGCAAGGTTGAGCGCGCCATCAAACAATGGCCGCGCGGCAGACTGACCGGTCTGCCGGACCTTCTTCATCCCGAATTCCTCAAGCACCAAGGAGCAGCACTTTGGAATACCGTCATCTGGGCAAATCCGGCCTCAAGGTCCCCGTGTTGAGTTTTGGCACCGGCACCTTCGGGGGCAAGGGCGAGTTCTTCAGCGCGTGGGGCAGCACCGACGTGGCCGAGGCGCGCAAGCTCATCGACATCTGCCTCGAAGCGGGCGTGAACATGTTCGACAGCGCCGACATCTACTCGGCCGGCGCGGCCGAGTCGGTGCTCGGCGAGGCGATCAAGGGCAGGCCGCGCGACGGGCTGCTGATCTCCACCAAGGCCACCTTCCGCAGCGGTGAGGGGCCGAACGACGTGGGTTCGTCGCGCCATCACCTCGTGCAGGCCGTCGATGCCTCGCTCAAGCGACTGGGCACCGACTACATCGACCTGTTCCAGCTCCACGGTTTCGATGCGAGTACGCCGGTGGAGGAGACGCTGGGCACGCTCGATGACCTGGTGCGCGCAGGCAAGCTGCGCTACATCGGCGTGTCGAACTTCTCCGGCTGGCACCTGATGAAGTCGCTGGCCGTGTCGGACCGGTACGGCCTCGCGCGCTACGTCGCGAACCAGGCCTACTACTCGCTCGTCGGCCGTGACTACGAGTGGGAGCTGATGCCGCTGGGCATCGACCAGGGCGTGGGCGCGGTGGTGTGGAGCCCGCTGGGCTGGGGCCGGCTCACGGGCAAGATCCGCCGCGGACAGCCGCTGCCCGCCAACAGCCGGCTGCACGTGACGGCCGACATGGGCCCTCCCGTGCCCGACGAGCTGCTGTACCGCGTGGTCGATGCGCTGGAGAAGGTCGGCGCCGAAGTCGGCAAGACGGTGCCGCAGGTGGCGCTCAACTGGCTGCTGCAGCGCCCAACCGTGTCCAGCGTGGTGATCGGCGCTCGCGACGAGGCGCAGCTGCGGCAGAACCTCGGCGCGGTGGGCTGGAACCTCACGCCCGCGCAGGTTGCCGAGCTCGACGCGGCCAGCGCGACGACGCGGGCCTATCCCTACTGGCACCAGCAGGGCTTCCTGGAGCGCAACCCAAACCCGGTCTAGGCTTTCTTGCCGGGTGAGGCGGGCGTCAGCCCGAGCACCCAGCGCTTGAAGTCTTCCAGTGCCCCGGAGGCGGGCCGGCCTTCGGGGTACGCGAAGTAGTAGCCCTGGCGCACGTCCAGGTGCCGGTCGACCGGAATCACGAGTTCGCCCGTGCGCAGCTCATGCTCGATCAGGATGCGCGGCGCCAGGCCTACGCCCATGCCGGCCGCGGTGGCAGCCACCACCATGGTGAAGAGCTCGTAGCGCGGACCGCGCGAGGCGTGCACCGTGTACTCCCAGCCTTGCTGCGCATACCAGTCGCGCCATGCGTGGGCGCGCGTGCTCAGGTGCACGTGGCGGCAGCGCTCGAGACCGGCTTCGTCCCACGGCCCGTGCGCATCGCGGAAGGCGGAGCTGCAGATGGGCACCATTTCGCCTTCGGAAAAGATCAGCCCGCCGCGCGTGTTCGGCCAGAACTGGTCGCCGAAGTAGATGGCCGCGTCGTAGGCGTTCTCCTGGAAGGAAAAAGGCTGCGAGCGTGCCGACAGGTTCACCGTGATGTTCGGATGCAGCCGGCTGAACTCCGGCAGCCGCGGTATGAGCCACTGCGTGGCGAAGGTGGGCACCACGGCCAGTTCCAGCACGAAGCCCATCTCGTGGCCGGCGCTAATCTCCAGCGTGTCGCGGCGGATCTGGTCGAGGTGGCGGCGGATGCGCGCCGCGTACTCCCGGCCCGTGTCGGTGAGCGTGAGGCGGCGCCGCACGCGCGAGAACAGCGGCACGCCCAGGCGCTGCTCCAGCATGGCCACCTGCCGGCCGACGGCGCTCTGCGTGAGCGCCAGTTCGCTCGCCGCGCGCGTGAAGCTGCCCAGCCGTGCCGACGCCTCGAAGGCCTGCAGCGCGCCGAGGTTGGGGATGTCTTTTCTCATCGGCGCTATTCTGCGTGCGTGCGGTCGAGCAACAAAGATGACAAGGAAAGGCAAGTCATGCGCCGTGTGGTGATCGTCGGAGGCGGGGCCATCGGATCGGCCATCGCCTACTTCCTGACCCGCGACTCCGACGGGGAGCGCTTCGAGGTCGTGGTGGTCGAGCGCGACTTCTCGTACAGGCAGGCATCGTCGGCGCTGTCGGCGAGCTCGATCCGACAGCAGTTCTCCACCGCCATCAACATCCGGATGTCGCTCTACGGCATCGACTTCCTGCGCCATCTCGGCCAGACCCTGCGCGTGGGCGACGAGGTGCCCGAGATCGGCCTCGTCGAACCCGGCTACCTCTACCTGGCCTCGCAGGCCGGTGCCGACGTGCTGCGCGAGAACCACGCGATGCAGAAGGCGCACGCGGTGGACGTGGCGCTGCTCACGCCCGATGAGCTGAAGGCGCGCTTTCCCTGGATATCGACCGAAGGCATCGCGCTCGCCTCGCTCGGCCTGTCGGGCGAGGGCTGGTACGACGGCTACAGCCTGCTGCAGGCCTTCCGCAGGAAGGCGGTCTCGCAGGGCGTGCGCTACGTGCAGGCGCAGGCGACGGGGCTGCGCCGCGACGGGCGCAGCCTGACCGGCGTGCAGCTCGACGGCGGCGAGACGCTGGACGCCGACGTCGTCGTCAACGCCGCGGGCGCCTGGGCTGCCAAGGTCGCGCAATGGGCCGGCATCGACCTGCCGGTGCGCGGCCGCCGCCGCAGCGTGTTCAGCTTCTCATGTCCGCAGGCACTGCCCGGATGCCCGCTGTTGATCGACACATCCGGCATCTGGCTGCGGCCCGAGGGCCGCCAGTTCATCTGCGGCTTCGCGCCTCCCGAAGACCGGGACCATGATGACGCGCCGCTCGAAGTCGAATACGAAGCCTTCGACGGTTTCATCTGGCCCGCGCTGGCCGAGCGCATACCTGCCTTCGAGGCCATCCGCATGACAGGCGCCTGGGCCGGCTACTACGAGATGAACCTGTTCGACCACAACGCCATCCTGGGCCTGCACCCCGGCTGCGACAACCTCTACTTCGCCAACGGCTTCTCGGGCCACGGGCTGCAGCAGTGCCCGGCGGCGGGGCGTGGCATCGCGGAGCTGATCCGCTTCGGCGAGTACCGCAGCCTCGATCTGTCCCCGGTGTCCTTCGCGCGGATCCTCGAGAACACGCCGCTGCTCGAGAAGAACGTGATCTAGGCCGGGATTTTCTTCAGGGCGTTGCCAGCGCGGTGAACGGCCCCTGCTGGCCGAGCGCCGATTGCCCCTCGTTGAGGACGGCCACCAGCCTGCCGTAGAAGAAGGGAAGGCCGAAGTCGATCGCGCTCGTTCCGGAGCTTGCGGCGGCGATGTTGTCGACCGCCACGACGCCCGGGCTGCTCGTGAAGAGCGACTGCGCGCTCGCGATCGCGAAGCTCTGGCTCAGGGCCGGGCCTGTCGCCGCAGTGAAGCTGGCGTTGAGCGCCAGTGTGCTTGGAGGGCAGTAGAAGCCCTTGAACGAGCCGTTGCTCGCGCACTGGGCGATCGTGGAATCGTTGAGGAAGAAGAAGTTCGATCCGCTGTCCAGGAAGCTGTCGGGAAAGCTGGCGTTCTTGTAGCTGACCGAAACGCTGAGCGTGCGCGAGTCGGTCTTCAGCACCGTGGCGCCGGTCATGGCGTTGTTGCCTTGCGTCGCGACGCCGAAGTAGAGCGTGCCGACGGTCACGCCCTGTCCGGCCGACGAGATCGCCGGAAGGCCGAGCACGACGCCGTTGTTGTCCTGCGCGAAACTGGCGACCACGTTCTGGGCCTGCATCGCGAGGGGGACCGTCGTGCCCTGGCACGATGCGCCGGCGGCGCAGGTGTAGTAGGTGGCGGGGATGACCCTCTGTGCGCATGCCGGGCCGCAGTCTTGAAGCGCTGCGGCGACGCCGATGATGCCGTTCGTGCCGAGTTTGTCGGGCGTGTTCTCGGGCTGCAGCGTGTTGTTGTCCGAGCATGCGGCGGGCACGGTGCCGGAGTTCGGGTCTCCCACGATCTGCAGCGGCTGCGCGCTGGCGGACTTCGGCCCGAGCGTGACGTCGGCGACGCGCATCGTTCCCCATGTGTAGCCATCGAGGAACTGGGCGCAGGCGTTCAGTGGCGCTCCGTTCACGGCTTCCTGGGGCAGGGCCGACTTCATCGCCGAGTTCAGCGCATCGGCGGCAATGCGGATGCCGGTGGAGCCGGTGTCGACAAGCACGTTGTCGATGGTCTGGCAGGTGCCGGTTCCCGGGGCGCAGAGCTTGATGCTCACCTGCGGCAGGTTGACGCCGCTCGAATCGGTGCCGTTGGACACGGTGAGCGGCATCGAATTCTGCGAACTCGACGCGGCGGCGGAAGGGGCCGTGCCGGGCGTCGGAGCAGGGGGCGTGGCTGCCGCCGGCGTGGTGCCGCCAGCGGCCGGGGTCGAAGTGGGCAAGAGCCCGATCGGCAGTGCGCCGCCGCCACCTCCGCCGCCACCCCCACCGCAGGCGGCGAGGCCCAGCAGGCTCGCGGCACAAGCCACGGCGCGAAGGAGGTTCATGGCACCGGCTGTGCGCCGGCTGCCTGCTTGTCGTGAGTCCATGGGCACGAAGGGCGAAGATGAGTTGAAACGATCAGGAGCCTTGCGCGATGGCCAGCGAGTCGGGGTCGACACCCGCGGGCAGCATCCGTGGCAGCCAGGCGACGCCGGCCGACAACCGCTGGTGCGACGAGGCATGGACCGCGAAGGTCTGGTCCGCCTGCGAGGTCGTGGCGTGGGAGCCTCTGCCCAGCTGGCGTTGCGCGCGGGCGCTGTCGGCCATCTGCCTGGCGTAGCGCGTGCCCAACAGCACCGAGAGTTCCGGCCGGCGCGGCCCGCGCCATGCGACGGCGAACACCGTGCCGTCGGCCGTCAGGTACTCGCGCTGGACCATGCCATCGTCGGACGTTGTTTCCCGTGTGCTCCAGCCCGCGGCGGATTCCGTCCTGGCCGCAGCACCGGTCGCCTCGGCAGCGGCCGCCTTGCGCGACACGGCGTTGATGCGCTGGCTCGGCGCCAGCGTGGGGGCGCCGCCCAGTTCCGCGAACGCGATGGGCGTTGTGAACACGGACGCGGCCAGCGCCAGGGCCGCCGCCATCGATGGCATCTTGGCGTCGCGCGCATGGCGCTCTCGTGATCCGCGTTCCATTCAGTTTCCTTTCCGTCCCGACCGCGAAGAGGTTACTGCCCGCATGCTGCGCCTCCATAAAGACCGAGCCGGCCGCACAGGCTGTGGCGCCAAGTCGGCCAGCGATCAGGTTCGCGGTGTTAACGAGTGAGCGGCGCGGGCGTACCATGCCCGCCAGAGAGGTGCCCAGCATGACCGAACGAACCCTGATCGACACCGCCCGCGCGCTCGTCGCGCACGACAAGGGCCTGCTCGCGATGGACGAGAGCAACGCCACCTGCAACAAGCGCTTCGCCGCGCTCGGCATACCGCAGACCGAAGCTGCGAGGCGCGACTGGCGCGAGCTGATCGTCACCGCGCCGGGCCTGGCCGACAGCATCTCGGGAGCGATCCTGTTCGACGAGACGATCCGGCAGAAGACCAACGCGGGCCAGCCCTTCGCTAAGGCGCTGGCCGACGCCGGCATCATTCCCGGCATCAAGGTCGACATGGGCGCCAAGCCGCTGGCGGGACACCCTGGCGAGACCGTCACGGAAGGACTCGACGGCCTGCGCGAGCGCCTTGCCGAATACGCCACGATGGGCGCGCGCTTCGCCAAGTGGCGCGGCGTGATCGCCATCGGCGACGGCCTGCCGAGCCGAGCCTGCATTCGCGTCAACGCACATGCACTGGCGCGCTACGCCGCCCTGTGCCAGGAGGCCGGGCTGGTGCCCATCGTCGAACCCGAGGTGCTGATGGACGGCGGCCACTCGCTCGCGCGCTGCGCCGAGGTCACCGAGGAGGTGCTGCACCGAACCTTCGTCGAACTGCGCGCGCAGGGCGTGCTGCTCGAAGGCATGCTGCTGAAGCCCAACATGGTGCTGCCGGGCCTGAAGGCCGGCGTGCAGGATTCCGTCGAGGCCGTGGCCGAGGCGACTGTGCAGTGCCTGCTGCGGACCGTGCCGGCCGTGGTGCCCGGCGTGGCGTTTCTCTCGGGCGGCCAGCCGGCGCAGCTGGCGTCCGCGCGGCTCAACGAGATGAACCGCCGCTACAGGTCGCGCCTGCCATGGGCGCTGACCTTCTCTTTCTCTCGCGCGGTGCAGCAGCCGGCGCTCGACGCGTGGAAGGGCGACGCGGCCAACTTGGCGGCCGCCCAGCAGGCGCTGGTGGAGCGCACCAGCGCCAACCGGGCCGCGCGCCGTGGCGAATACAAGGAATAGCCAGGCGTCCGCTCAGCCGGCCTTGGCCGCCTTCACCAGCGAAGGCGTGGCCTTGTAGCTTTCGGGGAAGAGCTTCTTCAGGTCGTCGATCTTCGGCATGTCGTTGATCGCGATGTAGGGCTGGCTCGGGTGCAGCGTCAGGTAGTCCTGGTGGTAGTCCTCGGCCGCGTAGAAGGGCTTCGACAGTTCGACGGTGGTGGCCAGCGGCTTGCCGAAGGTCTTCGCCTGGTTGAGCTGCGCGATGTAGGCGCTGGCGACGCGGGCCTGTTCGGCGTTCTCGGCGAACACCGTGGAGCGGTACTGGGTGCCGGTGTCCGGGCCCTGGCGGTTGAGCTCGGTGGGGTCGTGCGCCACGGAGAAGTAGATCTGCAGCAGCTTGCCGTAGCTGATCTGCTGCGGGTCGTAGGTGATGCGCACCGACTCGGCATGGCCCGTGCGGCCCGAGCCGACTTCGTCGTAGCGCGCCGTCTTCGCCTCGCCGCCGGCATAGCCCGAGACGGCGTTGCTCACGCCCTTGACGCGCTGGAACACGCCCTGCACGCCCCAGAAGCAGCCACCGGCGAACACGGCGGTTTCGGTCTTCGCGCCTGGCGCCGCGACCAGGTCGGCGGTGGGGGCGGGCACGCGGCGGGCGGTTTCGGCGAACGACGGCACCGCATGCCAGACCAGGGCGGCGGCGGCCAGCGTGCCGGCGGTGAGTGCGAGGGATTTCATGGGAATTCCTTGGGGAGCGGGATTGGCTTCGGCCGGTGGAGCGGCCCACGCGACATTGACGCCGAATCCGTCGGACGTCAATGGCGCTTGCGAGGTGCCTTGCGGGCTTACTTCTTCATCTCGTCCTTGCCCATGGCGTCCTTCTTCATGGCGTCCTTGGACATGGAGTCCTTTGCCATCGAATCCTTCTTCATGCCGTCCTTCGACATGGAATCCTTGGCCATCGAGTCCTTCTTCATTGCGTCCTTGGACATCGAGTCCTTGGCCATGCCGTCCTTGGCCATTTCATCGGCGGCAAAGGCCGAGGCGCCGGCGAAGGCCATGCAGGTGGCGAGCAGGGTTGCGGTGAGCTTGTTCATTTGGCGTCTTCCTGAGTGAGTTGAGGTTGGGTTTTCAATGTCGGCTCGGTCCCTGTGGAACTCCGCCTTTCGCTTTCTTCGGCAGTCGAGCGGCTGGCGGCCCCTCAGCTCCCTCCGAACCAGTTGTAGCCCTGGTCTTCCCAGTAGCCACCGGAATAGGTGTTGGTGACGAACATCGCCTTGATGTGCTTCGGGTTCTTGTAGCCAAGCTTGGTCGGCATGCGCAGCTTCATCGGAAAGCCGTACTTCGGCGGCAGCGGCTGGCCGTCGTAGCTCAGCGCGAGCAGCGTCTGCGGATGCAGCGCGGTGGGCATGTCGATGCTGGTGTAGTAGTCGTCCGCGCACTTGAAGCCGACGTACTTCGCCGTCAGGTCGGCGCCGATGTGGCGCAGGAAGTCGGCAAAGCGCACGCCGCCCCACCTGCCGATGGCGCTCCAGCCCTCCACGCAGATGTGCCGCGTGATCTGCTCCTGCTGCGGCATGGCGCGCAGCTCGGCCAGCGTCCAGGCGTGCCGGTCGGCAACCATGCCGGTCACCTCCAGCTTGTAGCTGGCCTCGTCGACCTCGCGGACCTCGTCCTCGCCGTAGTAGGCGTTGAACGGGAAGGGGCGCGTGATCTCGGCCTCGGTGTACGTGGGTGCGAGCTGCGTCGGGCTGAAGATCAGGCCCTGCACCTTGTCGTTGAGGCGCGAGATCTTCGTGAGCGCGGCTTCCACCTGCGCGTTGTCGCTGATGCTGCAGCCGGTGAGAAGCGACAGGCCGCCGAGGGTGAGCGAGCGACGCAGGAACACGCGGCGCGAGGGCTCGTCGAGCTTCTTCGAAATCAGCGTGCGGGCTTCGCGCAGCACGGCGTCGCCGTCGATGCCGCTCAGGGTGGGGGCTTTGAAGATTTTCATCAGGCTTTGGCCGCGCGGCCGCGGATCATGGTGAGGAGCGTGCGGGGCACCAGGGCCACCATCACGAGGTGCACGACGACGAAGCCGACGATCGCTGCCATGCCGAAGAAGTGCACGCGGCGGGCCGACTCGTAGCCGCCCATCAGCTCGCGCAGCACCGGGAACTGCACCGACTTCCACAGCACCAGGCCTGAGAGCACGATCACGGTCAGGTCGAGCATCACGAACAGGTAGGCCAGCTTCTGCACGTTGTTGTATTGGCGCGGGTCGGCGTGCGAGAGCTTGCCCTTCAGGGCGGCCAGGGCGTCGCGCCAGACCCCGGCCGGCGTCAGCGGAAAGAACTTCGCGGCCAGCCGCCCGGTGGCGATGTTCATGAACAGGTAGAACAGGCCGTTGGCCACCAGCAGCCACATCGCGGCGAAATGCCACTGCAGGGCGCCGCCGAGCCAGCCGCCGAGCGTCACCACGGTCGGGATGTTGAAGGGGAAGAAGGGCGCCGCGTCGTAGATGCGCCAGCCGCTGGTCACCAGGATCACCACGGCCAGGGCGTTGAGCCAGTGCGAGATGCGCATCCACAGCGGGTGGACCGGCCCGGCTTCGGCCGTTGCGGAGATGGGGGCGGTGGCTGTCGTGCTGTTCATGGAGCGGATTCTTGGGCGCACCCCATGGCCGATTCATTACGCAAAGTTCAATTAATCGTGATAACTCCGCCGGCCGGTTGGCGGGACAATGGCGCCACCATGGACACTCCCAAGCGCGTGCTGATCGTCGAGGACGACGCCCACATTGCCGAGCTGCTGCGCATGCACCTGCGCGACGAGGGCTACGCCATCGAGCATGCCGCCGACGGCCATGCCGGCCTTCGCGAGCTGGAGCGCGGCAACTGGGACGCGCTGGTGCTCGACCTGATGCTGCCCGGCATCGACGGCCTGGAGATCTGCCGCCGAGCCCGCGCGATGAAGCGATACACGCCGATCATCATCATCAGCGCCCGGTCCAGCGAGGTGCACCGCATCCTCGGGCTGGAGCTGGGGGCCGACGACTACCTGGCCAAGCCCTTCTCGGTGCTGGAGCTGGTGGCGCGGGTGAAGGCGCTGCTGCGGCGTACCGACGCGATGGCGCGCAACGCGCGCATGGACTCGGGCAGCCTCACGCTGGGCAACCTCGACATCGAGCCGCTGTCGCGGGAGGTTCGGGTGGACGGCAAGCCGGTCGAACTCACGCCGCGCGAGTTCGACCTGCTGTACTTCTTCGCGCGCAACCCCGGCAAGGTGTTCTCTCGGCTCGATCTGCTCAACCAGGTCTGGGGCTACCAGCACGACGGCTACGAGCACACCGTCAACACCCACATCAACCGGCTGCGCACCAAGGTGGAGGCCGATCCGGCGCAGCCGAAGCGCATCCTCACCGTGTGGGGGCGCGGCTACAAGCTCTCGGGCACCGGCAGCGCGGAGGAGGCCGCATGACGATGGCCTGGGCCACGCTCTCGCGGCGGCTGTCGGCCGTGTTCGCGGTGCTGCTGCTGGTGTGCTGCGGTGCATCGGTGTGGCTGCAGGTGCGCTCCAACGGCATGCACGAGCAGGAAGTCGTCCAGCGCCTGTCGCTCGGGCTGGCGGCGCACATCGCCGAGAACTCCGAACTCATGAAGCCCGGCGGGCTCGACCAGGCGGCGGTGAAGGACCTGTTCGACAAGCTGATGGCCGTCAACCCCAGCGTGGAGGTCTACCTGCTCGGACTGGACGGCCGCATCGAGGCGCAGGCCGCGCCGCCCGGGCACCTGAAGCGCGACAGGGTCGACCTGGGGCCCATCCGCAAGCTGCTGTCGGGCGCGCCGCTGCCGATCGCGGGGGACGATCCTCGCAGCCCGAACGGCGCGAAGGTGTTCAGCGCCGCGCCGCTGCAGATGGGCGGTCGCGACGCCGGCTACGTCTACGTGGTGCTGCAGGGCGAGGACCACGACGCGCTGGTCGCCAACGTGGCGGCCGACAACGTGCTGCGCACCACGCTGTGGACGATGGGTCTGGTGTCTCTGCTCGGTCTGCTGGCGGGGCTGGCGGCGTTCCGCCTCATCACGCGGCCGCTGCGCGAGCTCACCGCGGCGGTGAAGCGCTTCGAGAGCGAGGGCATCGCATCGCTCGAAGGCGAGGCGCCCACGCTGGAGCGGCTTTCGCATGGCAGCGACGAGATCGCCCAGCTCGGCCAGGCCTTCGCGCAGATGACCCGCCGCATCGCCGAGCAATGGCGCGAGCTGACCTTGCAGGACCAGCAGCGCCGCGAACTCTTCGCCAACATCTCGCACGACCTGCGCACCCCGCTGACCTCGCTGCACGGTTACCTCGAGACGCTGCTGCTCAAGGCCGGCACGCTCGACGAGGCGGAGCGGCGGCGCTACCTCGAGATCGCGCTCGGTCAGAGCCGCAAGGTGGGCCGGCTGGCGCAGGAGGCCTTCGAGCTGGCGCGGCTCGAATACGGCGTGGTCAAGCCCGGGAAGGAAAGCTTCGCGCTCGCAGACCTGGTGCAGGACGTGTTCCAGAAGTTCGAGCTGGCGGCGGAGGCCAGGCACCAGCGCCTGAAGCCCGACATCGCGCCGGGCCTGCCGGTGGTGTCGGCCGATCTCGGCATGATCGAGCGCGTACTGACCAACCTGCTGGACAACGCCATCCGCCACACCCCCGAGGGCGGCGAGATCGTGGTGCAGCTGCGCGCCGAGAACGGCGGTGTGACCGTGCAGGTGAGCGACACCGGCCCCGGCATTCCTGGCGAGCTTCAGAAGGCGATCTTCACGCGCCCGGTGTTCATGAGCGGCTCGCGATCCGACGGCACGGCCAGCAGCGGCGGGCTGGGCCTCGTGATCGTCAAGCGCATCCTGCAGCTGCACGGCAGCGACATACGGCTGGTGGAGCAGCCCGACAAGGGCGCGGTGTTCCGCTTCCAGCTCGGTGGCGCGGCAGGGGGCTGAAGGCTCTTCCCGGGTCTGGGCGCGCGAGGAGGTCGATGCTAGAAGAGCGGTGCGACCGACCCTCGATACAAGGAGACAGCCCACCATGCCAGCCTTCGACACCGTCCTGATCGACAAGGACCCGCAGCACCCGCGCATCGCGCGCCTCGTGCTGAACCGGCCCGAGAAGCTCAATGCCATCGGCGAGACCACGCCCGCCGAGATACGCCGTGCGGTCGAGTGGGCCGAGGCCGACGACGAGGTGCACGTGATCGTGGTCGAGGGTGCGGGCCGCGCCTTCTGCGCCGGCTACGACCTCGGCGACTACGCCGAGGGCCACGGCCGCGAAGGCGGCGCAGGGCACGGCGACCACCCCTGCCGACAGGAGAAGACGCCCTGGGACCCGATGCTCGACTACGCCGCCATGAAGCGCAACACCGACGACTTCATGGCGCTATGGCGCAGCCGAAAGCCCACCATCGCCAAGGTGCACGGCTACGCGGTGGCCGGCGGCAGCGACATCGCGCTGTGCTGCGACCTGCTGACCATGGCCGACGACGCGCGGATCGGCTACATGCCCACGCGCGTGTGGGGCTGCCCGACCACCGCGATGTGGACCTACCGCCTCGGCGCCATGCGTGCCAAGCAGCTCATGTTCACCGGCGACACCATCACCGGCGTCCAGGCGGCCGAATGGGGGCTGGCCAATTTCTCGGTGCCCGCTCAGCAGCTCGAGGAGGCCACGATGCAGCTCGCACAGCGCATCGCCGGCGTGCCGGGCTCGCACCTCATGATGCACAAGCTGGTCGTCAACCAGGTCTGGCATTCGATGGGGCTGGAGCAAAGCCAGATGTTCGCCACCGTGTTCGACGGCATCACCCGCCACAACCCCGAGGGCATGTGGTTCAGGCGGCAGGCGGAGGCCGAGGGCTTCAAGAGCGCTGTGCAGTGGCGCGACAGCGGCCTGCCGATTCCGGAAGGCGACGAGGCGAGGGCGCGCATCGCCGAGCTCGAAGCGAAGCTCGCTGCCGCGCGGGCGGCGGTGCCGCCCGCGGGCTGACGGCAGGCCGACGAGCCCGCCGGTCCTCGCCTCGAAGCCTCAAGGGGCGCAGGGGGCGCCTACCGCCAACTGCGAGCGCACGGCCATCAGGTCCGTGCTGTCGTCCGGGCTCTGTGCATTGCGGGTGAACTTGCAGCCGTACAGCGAGCTTGCAACCGTGGAGGGCGTGACCACGTCGTCGCCCGCGGGCTTGGCGGTGTTGTCCTGCTCCCAGGCGAGCATGGCCGCGAAGGCTTCTTCCTGTTCCTTGATCGTGAAGTCGCAGTGCGTGATGCCGCGGATGGCGCGCTGCACCAGCCACTGGCTGTTGCCCTTGGCCGCCACGCGCTGGTTGTAGATCTGCTCCATGCTGAAGGGCACGTACAGGTCGCCGAGCGTGTGCAGCGTGACCACAGGGATCTTGAACTCGCCGTTGACCTTGGGAATCCAGCGCAGCCCGTCGGTGCGCAGGCGATTGGCGTCCGGCGCGGCGGTGAGCTTCTGCGCGCTCGCATTGAGCTGGTCGGTGGCGGCGGTGTCGCCGTCGATCTTGTAGGTGAAGCGGTTGGTGTCCAGCGTGCTCTTGTTGAGGATGCCGTTGACCGTGCCGTCGCTGCCGAACACGCCCCAGACCGCCTGGAAGGAGCGGCCTTTGCCAAGTGCGAACTGGAAGAGCGGACGCGGGCCACCGGTCAGGTTCTGCAGCACCGAGGCGTAGGCCAGGCCGGTGGCGCCGTTGGGCACGATGTCCGAGCTCGTGAAGGTCGAGAAGAGCGTGGCGGTGACCTGCGCGCCGATGTCGGCCCACTTCGGCGTCGGATAGCTGGCGTTGCCGGCCAGTGCCTGCGCAGTCACTTGCGCGGCGGCGAAATAGTCGAACAGCTCGGTGTCGCCCACCACGCCGCACATCGGCACCGCGCCGTTGTACTTCACCTTGTGGTTGGCCGTGGCGTAGGCCTCGTCCTCGATGGCGGCCGCCGTGATGTGGCCACCCATCGAGTGGCCGGTGATGAAGATCTTCGAAGGCGCTGCGAGCTCGCGGCCGTTGGCCTTGGCGATGGCGTTGAACTGCAGGGCGAGGGCGTTGGTGTCCTCCACGCCGGCGCGCACGTCGTAGTAGTTCTTGCTGTAGCTGGAGGCCGCCCAGGCGTAGCCGTTCTGGATCAGGTAGCGGCGGATCGTCGGCGTGCCGGCCTTCAGCAGGTTGCCTTCGCCGGCATAGCCGTGCGCGTACATCACGAGCTTGCCGTTCCAGTTGGCGGGCACCTCGACGTTGTACTGGGCGCCACCCAGCATGCCGGCCCAGCGGCTGGTGGTGCTGTTGTCGACGGTGTCGCTCGGGGCGGCCGCGAGCGCGGCGAATGTGGTGGCCGAGGGGTCTGCCGGCGCGAAGGAGTTGCGGCTGTCCTGCAGGCGGGTCTCTTCCGGCGCGGGGGCCGGTGCGGGGGGCGGGGGCGCCGGCGGGTTGGGGGCCGGAGCGGGAGCTGGGGCGGGGGCCGAGGGCAGGAAGGTGAATCCGTTCGAGCCGCCGCCTCCGCCGCCGCACGAGGCGACGGCGAGGCTGGCTGCCAGGGCGATGAGTGTCAGGCGCGCTGAATGCATGGGGTGTCTCTCTCCGTTTTTTTCAGGTTCTTGGAATAGGACCGGCGCGGCGCTGCACCCGCGATCGCGTAGAACGACCGTGCTATTTCGCTGGCCGGCGGCGCAGCGTAGAGGCGATGCCGAAGCCGCCCGTGGGGGATTTCCCGCAGCGGCTATCACTTGCGCGACAGCCGTGCAGGTCGTGTCGCCGTCAGCCCTCGCGGCGCGTGACGAGCACCGTGGCTTCCAGGCCCTCGTAGGCCTCCGGGTCGCCGAACCAGCTGCCCGAGATGGGCGCCGCCAGCGAAGGGTCTCGCGCCACGCCCACGCGGATCAGCTGGCCGCTGCCCATGAGGTTGTTGGTGGGGTCGAAGGCAAGCCAGCCCACGCCCGGCAGGTAGGCCTGCAGCCAGGCGTGCGTGGTGCCGGCGCCGGTCATCGAGTCGGGCTCTCCCTGCGTGCGCGCGGCGGTGTCGAGTGCCGCGTCGTAGAGATAGCCGGAGACGAAGCGCGTCGCAATGCCCAGGCGGCGCGTGGCTTCCATCATCAGCAGCGCGTAGTCGCGGCAGCTGCCGCTGCCCAGCGCCAGCGTCTCCAGCGGCGTCTGGGTGCCTTCCTCGTCGCGCGCCTTGTACTCGAAGCTCTGGCCGATGTGCGCGTTCATGCGCGTGAGCACCTCGCGCGTGCTGTTGGGCTTGTCGCTGCGCAGGAACTGGTGGGCCCAGCGGATCAGGGTGCCTTGCCCGTCGTCGTCGTGGTGCGGGCGCAGGTAGTGCTCGAGGTCGAGGCGCTCCTGAACCGAGTAGGCAAAAGGCAGGAACTCGGCCGACGGGTCGAGCGTCAACAGGTCGCGCTGCGAGGGCGGCACGTGCTCGATCGTGAAGGAGCACACGATGCGCAGTTCGGTGGCTTCGCCCAGCGGCTGCACCAGCGCGACGGAGTTGGAGTTGGGGTCCTGGATGAGCCGCGTGTTCGCCTCGGGGCTCACCTGCAGGTCGGTGGCCAGCACGCGCAGGTCGTGGCTGTCGCGCGGACGGAACATCACGCGGTGCAGCCCGAAGCTGACCGGCTTGCTGTAGCGGTAGACGGTGGTGTGCCTGATGTCGTACTGGATGGCCATGCGCCGCATTCTCGTGCCTTCGCCCTGCAAAAGCGCGGCGCCGTACGCACCATGCCGCAGAATCGGCGCCCTCCGGTCCGCCCATTCCGTTCCATCGAGACATCGAGGAAATACCGCGCCGCCATGTACTCCGCCACCTTCATCTTCGCCAGCAAGCAATTCGACGACGAGTTCCACCGCCTCGACCAGACCATCGCCGCCGCCGCGAAGTCGCTGCCTGGCTACCTGGGCGAGGAAACCTGGGAAAACCCAGGAAACGGCCTGGTGTCGAACGTCTACTACTGGGACTCGCTCGAAAGCCTGCAGGCGCTGAGCCGGCATCCCGCGCACCAGCAGGCCAAGGCCGCGCAGGCGAACTGGCTCGACGGCTACAAGGTCGTGATCTCCGAAGTGCTGCGCACTTATGGCGACAGCCGCATCGACCACATGCTGGCGCCGGCGGTGAAGGGCGCCAGCTAGGACGCGATTCAGAGCCTTTGGGTGCCGAGCGCCTTGGCCAGCGTGGCAGACAGGGGCAGCGGCTCGGCATGCCACTGCGCGGCGAGCAGCTCGGCGCACAGGGCCGCGAAGCTCAGGCCGCGCGAGCCCAGCGCCGTGCACGCCCAGAGGCCGGCGTCGACCGGGCCTGCGAGCGGGCGCCGGTCGCCCGAGGCGCATCGGACGCCGACCCATGCGTGACTCTCGGCGTCGGCCAACGCCTGGGCGGCGGACGGGTGCAGGCGTGCGAGGCGCTCTCGGTTCGCGGCGCTGTCTGCCGCGCTGGGTTCGAGGCTGGTGCTATCACGGTCGAAGGTCGCACCGGCCAGCCACATCGGGGCTTCGCCGCGCTCGCCGGGGACGTGGGCGACCAGATGGCCGTCGCCGTTGATCGGCGTGTGGGGCAGCGGGGTGCTGTCGTCGGGCATCGGGCCGAAGGCGACCTGTCCGCGCACCGGCTGCAATGGCAGGGCGGGTGCGAAGCGGCCCGATTCGAAGCCGGCGCAGATGACGACGCGGTCCGCTTCGGCCAGCAACCCGCCCGAAGCATCGAACAGCCGCCAGCCGTCCGGATGCCGCTCCAGCCGTTCCACCCGGCAGCCGCCGCGGAACTCGACGCCGGGCTGGCGCAGCCAGGCTGCGATCAGCCGCCAAGGCTTCACCCAGGCCGCGCGCGCGTGCCAGATCGCGGGCGTGTCGGTGGTCAGGCCGGCTGCGGCCAGCCGATCGGCATCGGCGGGCCAGGATTCGTTCGGCCCACGGCTGCTCCAGCCGGCGGGCACGCGCACATCGCCATCGGGCCGGCGTTCCAGCACGCCGGTGGCGCACCAGTCGCGGCCTTCTTCGAGCAGGCGCTCGAGTTCGATCCACGTCGCGCGGATGCCTGCCCGCGTGAGCCGCGAGAGCAGCGCGTCGTCGGGCGACACATGCGGTGCCAGCATGCCGACAGGCAACGACGACGCACCGGACGCAGGCCAGTCGGCCGCATCGAGCACCGTCACGTGCCAGCCGCGACGGGCTAGGCTGGCAGCCACGGCGGCGCCTGCCAGGCCCGCGCCGACGATGGCGCAGCGGCCCGGCGCATCGACGCGCTCGGGCACGGGCTCGCGGCGGCGCACGGTCCAGGCGGGGGCGAAGGTACCGCACAGGCAGTCGCGCTTGGGCGGCAGGCCGGGACGCTTCTCGATGACGAAGCCCTGCTGCGCCAGCGCGTCGCGAATCGCCCGCGCGATGGTCCAGGTGGCGATGCGCGTGCCCTGGCGGGCGAAGCGCGACACCGCCTTGAGCGTGTCCGGCGACCACATTTCAGGGTTCTGCCGGGGACTGAAGCCGTCTAGAAAGATGCTGTCGGCCTCGAAGCGCTGGGCACGCAGCATCGGCTGCACGTCGCCTACGCACAGCGTGAGCAGCACGCGGCCATCGTCGAAGGCCAGCCGATGGAAGCCCGGCAGCAGGCCGTTCCACTGCGCAGCCAGTTCGGCGGCCAGCGGAGCCAGCTCAGGATAGGCGCCCGCCGCGCGCAGCAGATCGGCGGCCGAGACCGGATGGGCCTCCACCGAGACGAAGTGCAGCAAGCGCGGGCGTGCCAGGTCGGCGCGCCACGCCTGCCAGGTCGTCAGGAAATTGAGGCCCAGGCCGAGGCCGGTTTCGAGAATCCGCCACTGGGGCTGTCCGCCCCAGGCCTGCGGCAGGCCGCAGCCGCCGAGGAAGACGTGGCGCGACTGAGCCAGTGCGCCGGTTTCTGTGTGATAGATGTCGTCGAAGCGCTCGCTGCGGGGAACGCCGTCTGCGCGCCAGGTAACAGGCTCACCCCCAGGCTTCGCGCACTTCGTGTCGCTTCGCCCACCCCCTTCGAGGGGGCAACACCTCCAGCCCGGCGAAGCCGGTTCTGCGGTGTTTCCCGAGGAAGAGGTGGGCGGCAATCGCGGGGTGACTGTCAGGGGGCCGTGGGGGGGACGTAGCCTTGCGCCACGTCGGCGCCTTCGCCGAAGAAGTGCTTTTCCATCTGCCGAGCCAGGTACTGGCGGGCGCGCAGATCGGCCAGGTTCAGCCGGTTCTCGTTGACCAGCATGGTCTGCTGCTTGAGCCAGGCGGCCCAGGCTTCCTTGCTGACGCTTTCCCAGATCCGCTTGCCCAGTTCGCCGGGGTAGGGCGGGAAGTCGAGACCTTCGGCCTCTTTGCCGAGCTTGATGCACTGAACCATGCGTGCCATTTCTGTTGCCTTCTGAACGGGAAAAAGTGGGGATACGGGAAAAACCGGGGAGAGCCGGCGGCGGGCTGCTTAGTTGATTTGGCTATTTAGAACTGAAAACTTGGTCGTTCCAGTTTCTATATGTCGTATTGAGAATACGCAGCTTCATCGATATGCCTTTTAAGAGCAAGACACCATGAGCCTTCGCCGCGACTTTATCAAGCTTTCCCTGGGTGCCGGCGTGGCCGGTGCCATGGCCCTGTCGGCATTGCCGGCGCTCGCCCAAGGCGCGGCGGCTGCCAAGGGCCCCGTGACGCTGCTGAACGTGTCGTACGACCCGACCCGCGAGCTCTACGTGGACTACAACCAGGCCTTCGCCAAGTACTGGAAGGCCAAGACCGGCCAGGACGTGACGGTCAAGCAGTCGCACGGCGGCTCGGGCAAGCAGGCCCGCTCGATCATCGACGGCATCGACGCCGACGTGGCCACGCTGGCGCTGGGCGGCGACATCGACGCGCTGGTCTCCCACGGCGGCCTGGTCAAGGCCGACTGGCAGAAGCGCCTGCCGCACAACTCTGCTCCCTACACCTCGACCATCGTGTTCCTGGTGAAGAAGGGCAATCCCAAGGGCCTGAAGGACTGGGACGACCTGGTCAAGCCCGGCGTGCAGGTGATCACCCCCAACCCCAAGACCTCGGGCGGCGCCCGCTGGAACTACCTGGCCGCCTGGGAATTCGCCAAGCGCAAGTACGGCGGCGACGCGAAGGCCAAGGAATACATCGGCAACCTGTTCAAGAACGTGCCCGTGCTCGACACCGGCGCGCGCGGCGCGACCATCACCTTCGTGCAGCGCGGCGTGGGCGACGTGCTGCTGGCCTGGGAGAACGAAGCCTTCCTGGCGCTGAAGGAATTCGGCCCCGAGAAGTTCGAGATCGTGGTGCCGTCGATCTCCATCCTGGCCGAGCCCAGCGTGTCGGTGGTCGACAAGGTCGTCGACAAGAAGGGCACGCGCGAGGTGGCCGAGGAGTACCTGAAGTACCTGTACTCCGACGAAGGCCAGGACATCGCCGGGCGCAACTTCTACCGCCCGACCTCCGAGAAGGCCAAGGCCAAGTACGACAAGCAGTTCCCCAAGCTCACGCTGGTGACCATCGACCAGGCCTTCGGCGGCTGGGCGAAGGCCGACAAGGAGCACTTCGCCGACGGCGGCTCCTTCGACCAGATCTACAACACAAAACAGAAGTAACTGGCTCGCCCGCAGGCTGCGCGCACCGCGCGTCGCTTCGCCAACCCCTACCGGGGGTGGGCAGGCCGCTTCGGGCGGTCGTGCGCGGCGGCCCCGACGAATTCGCGCTTGTTTTCATCGAACTAAGGTTTTCCGTGTCCGTTCTCCTGATTGCCGGCAGCCCCACGGCCCCATCCCGCTCAACCGCCTTGCTCGACGCGGTGGGTGAGCGGCTGGCCCAGCGTCACGCGCGGATCGAGCGGCTCGCCGTTCGCGAACTGCCGGCGCAGGCGCTGCTCCTGGCCGAGTGGAACCACCCGGCCATCGAACGGGCCATCGCCCAGGTGGCGGCCGCCCGCGTGATCGTGGTGGCCACGCCGGTCTACAAGGCGGCCTACAGCGGCCTGCTCAAGGTCTTCCTCGATCTGCTCTCGCAGAACGCACTGAAGGGCAAGACGGTGCTGCCGCTGGCCACCGGCGGCAGCCCGCACCACATGCTTGCGCTCGACTACGCGCTGCGGCCCGTGCTGCAGTCGCTGTCGGCGCGCCACATCCTGCCGGGCGTGTACGCCAGCGAATCGCAGATCGCGCTGACGCCCGAGAACGCCTACCAGGTGCACAACGACCTGGCCGAGCGACTCAACGAGGCCGTCGAGGTGCTTGCCACCGAAGGTCTCAAGCTGCCTGCCACGCACGGCTTCGAGCCGGTGCCGTTTTCCCGCGTGCGATGTAGCGTTTAGCGGGGCTCGCCCCCAGGCTGCGCGGCACTTCGTGCCGCTTCGCCAACCCCCTACCGGGGGCAACACCTGCGGCCCGGCAAAGCCGGTTCCGCGGCGTTCCACGAAAAGGCTTCCGGCACATCGCGTGCCGTGGGCCAGCCTTTGCCCGACGTTTTGCACCAAGGAATCCACGCATGAACCCCGTCGCAACCGAAGACCCCGTGCTCGAAGTGCCGCCGCGCTCCTTCTGGCGCGGCCTGCGCGATCTGCTGATCAGCGCCATCGTGGTCAGCGCCATCGCGCTGATCGTGAGTTTCATCTCCGCCGCCTCGGCGCATGCCCAAGGCAAGGGCGAGCTGCGCATCGGCTACCAGAAGTCGGCCAGCCTGTTCGTGCTGCAGAAGGCGCAGGGCACGCTCGAGAAGAAGCTCGCGCCGCTGGGCTTCGGCGTGAAGTGGGTCGAGTTCCCGGCCGGCCCGCAGCTGCTCGAAGGCCTGAATGTGGGCGCGGTCGACGTGGGCTACGTCGGCGAGGCGCCGCCCATCTTCGCGCAGGCCGCGGGCGCCAAGTTCGTCTACTTCGGCTACGACCCGGCCGCGCCGCGGGCTGAGGCCATCCTGGTCACGAAGGATTCGCCCATCAAGTCGGTCGCCGACCTGAAGGGCAGGAAGGTCGCGCTCAACAAGGGCAGCAACGTGCACTACCTGCTCGTGAAGCAGCTCGAGAAGAACGGCCTGAAGCTCTCCGACATCCAGCCCGTCTACCTCGCGCCCGCCGACGGCCGCGCCGCCTTCGAGAGCAGGAACGTCGATGCCTGGGTGATCTGGGACCCGTTCCAGGCCGCCGCCGAGAAAGCCACCGGCGCGCGCGTGCTGGCCGACGGCACCCCCGAGGTGGTCAACAACTACCAGTACTACCTGGGCGAGCGCGGCTTCGTGAAGAACAACCCGAAGGTCATCGACGCGCTGTTCGCCGACTCGGTGGAGCAGGGCATCTGGCTTAAGAAGAACCTGCGCCAGGCGGCCGAGCTGATCGCTCCGCTGCAGGGCCTGCCGGTCGACGTGGTCGAGCTCGCGCTGCGCCGCTACGAGTTCAACGTGAAGCCGATCACGCCGGCCGTCGCGGCCGACCAGCAAAGGATCGCCGACACCTTCTTCGCGCTGAAGCTCATTCCCAAGCCCATCAAGGTCAGCGAAGCCGTGGTCACGGCGCAGCCCTGAGGCCTTCGACGCATCGATCGTTCCCGCACAACCATGACACGCACCTCCATTCCCCGCCGACGCCTGATCCAGGGCGCGGCCGCGGCCATCGCGCTGCCTTCCTCCTTCGCCGCGCTGGCGCAGCAGTCGCCCGCGCGCCAGTTCCGCATCGGAAACCAGAAGGGCTATCTCACGCTGCTCAAGGGCCGCGGCACGCTCGAAAAACGCCTCGCGCCCCTGGGTGTGAGCGTGAAGTGGACCGAGTTCACCGCCGGCCCCGTGCAGCTCGAGGCGCTGAACGTCGGCTCCATCGACTTCGGCGACGTGGGCGAGGCTCCGCCCATCTTCGCGCAGGCTGCCGGCGCACCGCTGGCCTACGTGGGTGCGACCGTGCCGCGTCCGCAGTCGGAGGCGGTGCTGGTGCCCAAGGGCTCCACGATCAAGACCGTGGCCGATCTCAAGGGCAGGAAGATCGCGCTCAACAAGGGCTCGAACGTCCACTACTTCATCGTCAAGCTGTTCGAGAAGCACGGCCTCGCGTTCGCCGACCTGAACCTGGTCTACCTGCCGCCCGCCGATGCGCGCGCCGCCTTCGAGAAGGGCTCGGTCGACGCGTGGGTGATCTGGGACCCGTTCCTGGCCGCGGCCGAGAAGTCGCTCGACGCGCGCGTGCTGGCCGACGCCACCGGCGTGGTCGGCAACCGCGCCTACTACTTCTCCTCGCTGGACTACGTGGCGAAGAACGCCGACGTGCTGGCCATCGCGATCGAGGAGCTCAACAAGGTCGACGTCTGGGGTGCCGCCAACAAGGGCGAACTGGCCGGCGAGCTGGCCACGCTCTGGGGCCTTCCGAAGCCGGTGGCCGAACTGTCGGTGAACCGCTCGGCCTACGGCACCGCGCCGATCACCAAGGCCATCCTGGGCGAGCAGCAGAAGATCGCCGACACCTTCTTCGAACTGAAGCTGATCCCGAAAAAGATCAACGTGCTCGAAGCGGCGGGCGCGGGAGTCGCATGATGCAGATCTTCTGGTTCCTCCCCACGCACGGCGACAGCCGCTATCTCGGCACCAGCGAGGGCGCCCGCCCCATCGACCTGGCCTACCTGCAGCAGATCGCCGGCGCGGCCGACAACCTCGGCTACGAGGGCGTGCTGATCCCGACGGGCCGCTCCTGCGAAGACCCGTGGGTCATCGCCTCCAGCCTGATCGGCGCGACCAGGAAGCTCAAGTTCCTGGTGGCGGTGCGCCCCGGGCTGCACCAGCCCAGCCTCGCGGCGCGCATGGCCGCGACCTTCGACCGGCTCTCGGGCGGGCGGCTGCTGGTGAACCTGGTGACGGGCGGCGACCAGGCGGAGCTCGAAGGCGACGGCGTGTATCTGGACCACGCATCGCGCTACGAGCAGTCGGCCGAGTTCATCCGCATCTGGCGCGAGATCATCGCGCGCAGCCACGACGGGCAGTCTTTCGACTACGACGGCAAGCACCTGAGCGTGAAGGGCGCGAAGCTGCTCTACCCACCGGTGCAGAAGCCGTATCCGCCGGTGTGGTTCGGCGGTTCTTCGGCGCCTGCGCATGAGCTGGCGGCGGAGCAGGTCGACGCCTACCTCACCTGGGGCGAGCCGCCCGCCGAGGTGGCGAAGAAGATCGCCGACGTCCGGGCGCGCGCCGAGCGCAACGGGCGGAAGGTCGAGTTCGGCATCCGGCTGCACGTGATCGTGCGCGAGACGGAAGATGCCGCCTGGAAGGCCGCCGAGGAACTCATCAGCCGCGTGGACGACGAGACCGTGATCCGCGCCCAGGCCGCCTTCGCGCGCATGGATTCCGAAGGGCAGCGCCGCATGGCCGCGCTGCATGCGGGCGGTGCCAAGCGCACCCGCGCCGATCTGGAAATCGCGCCGAACCTGTGGGCCGGCGTGGGCCTGGTGCGTGGCGGTGCCGGCACTGCGCTGGTGGGCGACCCGAAGACGGTCGCTGCGCGCATCGAGGAATACGCGGCCCTGGGCCTCGACAAGTTCATCCTGTCGGGCTACCCGCATCTCGAAGAGGCCTACCGCTTCGCCGAGCTGGTGTTCCCGCTGCTGTCGCGCAAGGCGAAGACGCAGCTGGCCGGCGGCTCGCTGAGCGGGCCCTTCGGCGAGGTCGTCGCCAATCTGGACGCGCCGTCGCGCCTTGTCTCGCAAAGTTGAAGGATCGCCATGACTGAACAGGTTCAGGAACTGCCGGCGGTCGTGCCGGCCGAGGAGGTGGGCGGCAGCGCGTTCAAGGCCTTCGCGGTCAACGTCGCGAAGCGGCTGGTGCCATGGCTGGTGCCGGTGGGGCTCATCGTCTTCTGGCAGATCGCCTCGTCGCTGGGCTGGCTCAGCACGCGCGTGCTGCCGGCGCCCATCGACGTGGTGAAGGCTGCATGGAACCTCACGGTGTCCGGCGAGCTGTGGACGCACGTGAAGGTCAGCGCGGGCCGCGCTCTGCTGGGGTTGGCCATCGGCGGCGGTGCAGGGCTGGCTCTGGGCCTGCTCACCGGGTCGGTGAAGTTCTTCGAGACGCTGCTCGACTCCACCATCCAGATGGTGCGCAACATCCCGGCGCTGGCGCTGATCCCGTTGGTGATCCTGTGGTTCGGCATCGACGAGTCGGCCAAGCTGTTCCTGATCTCGGTGTCGGTGTTCTTCCCGATCTACCTGAACACTTTCCACGGCATCCGCAACGTCGATCCGCAGCTCATCGAGATGGGCCGCACCTACGGGCTCTCGCGCTGGCAGCTCTACCGCGAGGTGATCCTGCCGGGCGCGCTGTCGTCGATCCTGGTGGGCCTGCGTTTCTCGCTGGGGCTGATGTGGGTGATCCTGATCGTGGCCGAGACCATCTCGGCGCAGGCCGGCATCGGCTACCTCACGATGAACGCCCGCGAGTTCCTGCAGACCGACATCGTGCTGGTGGGCATCCTGCTGTACGCACTGCTGGGCAAGCTGGCCGACCTGTTCGCGCGCGGCCTGGAGCAATGGTGGCTGCGCTGGCACCCCGGCTACCAGAAGAAGGCGAAGTGAGGGCAGGGACATGACACGGCATCCATCGATCTCCCGTCGCACGGCCATCGCCACGCTCGCCGCACTCGGCTCGGGCGCAGTGTTCGCCCAGGGTGTGGCCAGCCGGCCCGCCACGGTGCGCCTGGGCTACCAGAAGTCGTCGACGCTCATCGCCGTGCTGAAGGCGCAGGGCGTGCTCGAGAAGCAGCTCGCACCGCTGAACGTCACGCTCAGCTGGCACGAGTTCACCAGCGGCCTGCCGCTGCTGGAGGCGCTGAACCTCGACAACCTCGACATCAGCGCCGACGTGGCCGACACCGTGCCCGTGTTCGCCCAGGCGGCCGGCGCCGACCTGACCTTCCTCGCGCAGGAGGCGCCGTCGCCCTCGGCGCAGGCCATCGTCGTGCGCGAGGATTCGCCAATCAGGACCGTGGCCGACCTCAAGGGAAAGAAGGTCGGCTTCGCGAAGGCGGCCGGCGCGCACTACCTGCTGATCGCCGCGCTCGACAAGGCCGGCCTCTCGTTCAGGGACATCGAGCCCGCCTACCTCACGCCCGCCGACGGCCGTGCAGCCTTCGAGAAGGGCGCGATCGACGCCTGGGTGGTGTGGGACCCGTTCCTCGCCGCTGCCCAGCGTCAGTCGAAGGTGCGCGTGCTTGCCGACGGCGCGGGCATCGCCTCGTACCAGCGCTACTACCTCGCGAGCAGCAAGTTCGCGAAGGCGCGGCCGGACGTGCTGCGCGTGGTCTACGCCGAGCTCGAGAAGACCGGCAAGTGGGTCAAGCAGAACCCGAAGGAGGCGGCCGCGCTGCTGTCTCCCGTGTGGGGCCTGGACGCCGCGACCATCGAGCAGGCCAACGCCCGTCGCAGCTACGCGGTGCGGCCGGTGGTGCCCGAGGGGCTGGGCGAGCAGCAGCGCATCGCCGATGCCTTCCTTGCCGAGAAGCTGCTTCCCAGAAAGATCGATGCGCTCAACGTGGCGCTGTTCAAGCCAGGAGCCTGAAGACATCATGAGTGCCGTCCTGAAAGACATCCAGACCCGGCCCCAGCCGCAAGCCATCGCCGGCGGCGTGCGCCTGGAGGCGCGCAACCTGCACAAGCGCTACGGCGCGCGCGAGGTGCTGCGCAACACCCGCCTGACCATCGAGCCGGGCCAGTTCATCGCCATCGTCGGGCGCAGCGGCTGCGGCAAGAGCACGCTGCTGCGGCTCATCGCGGGCCTGGAGGAGCCGAGCTCCGGCGGGCTCTACACCGACGGCAAGGCCGTGAACGGCCTGCACGACGACACGCGCATCATGTTCCAGGAGGCGCGCCTCCTGCCGTGGCGGCGCGTGCTCGACAACGTGACGCTGGGCCTGCCCAACGACGCCAAGGCGCGCGGCAAGGAAGTGCTGGCGCAGGTCGGACTGGCCGATCGCGAGAACGAATGGCCGGCTCGCCTGTCGGGCGGACAGCGCCAGCGCGTGGCCCTGGCGCGCGCGCTGGTGCACCACCCGCGCCTGCTGCTGCTCGACGAGCCGCTGGGCGCGCTCGATGCGCTCACGCGCATCGAGATGCATCGCCTGATCGAGAACCTCTGGCAGCGCCACCGCTTCACCGCACTGCTGGTGACGCACGACGTGCAGGAAGCCGTCGCGCTGGCCGACCGCGTGATCCTGATCGAGGACGGCCGCATCGCGCTCGACGAGAACATCGCGCTGGCCCGTCCGCGCTCGCAGGGCGACCCGGCATTCGCCGCGATCGAAAAACGAATCCTCGACAGGGTGCTGCAGAAGTCCGAAGAGACTGAAGCCGAGAGCACCGACGCCAGCTGGCTCGCAACTCCCGCGCACGCGTTGCGCTGGGCGATCTGACGAGCCTCTTCATCCATCAGCCCATTTGAAAGGCAGTCGCATGTCGCAGAACTGGAAATTCGAAACCCTGTCGGTGCACGCCGGCTATTCGCCCGACCCGACCACCCGCGCCGTGGCACCGCCCATCTACCAGACGGTGGCCTACGCCTTCGACAGCGCCCAGCACGGTGCCGACCTGTTCGACCTGAAGGTGCCGGGCAACATCTACACCCGCATCAACAACCCGACGCAGGACGTGCTGGAGCAGCGCGTGGCGGCGCTCGAAGGCGGCATCGCCGCGCTCGCGCTGGCCTCGGGGCAGGCGGCGGTGACCTACGCGATCCAGACCATTGCCGAGGCCGGCGACAACATCATCAGCAGCACGGCGCTCTACGGCGGCACCTACAACCTGTTCGCCCACACGCTGCCGCAGTTCGGCATCACCACGCGCTTCGCGGACCATCGCGACCCGTCCAGCTTCGAAAAGCTGTTCGACGAGCGGACCAAGGCGGTGTTCGTCGAGTCGCTGGGCAACCCCGCGGGCAACGTGACCGACATCGCGGCCATCGCCGAGATCGCGCACCGCAACGGCGTGCCGCTGATCGTCGACAACACGGTGCCTTCGCCGTACCTGAGCCGGCCCATCGAGCACGGCGCCGACATCGTGGTGCACTCGCTCACCAAGTACCTGGGCGGCCACGGCACCAGCATCGGCGGCGCGATCGTCGACTCGGGCAAGTTCCCGTGGGCCGAGCACAAGCAGCGCTTCAAGCGCCTGAACGAGGCCGACGTGAGCTACCACGGCGTGGTCTACACCGAGGCGCTGGGCCCGGCCGCCTACATCGGCCGCGCACGCGTGGTGCCGCTGCGCAACACGGGTGCGGCCATCTCGCCGTTCAACGCCTTCCAGATCCTGCAGGGCATCGAGACGCTCGCGCTGCGCGTCGACCGCATCAGCGACAACGCACTGCGCGTTGCGCAGCACCTGAAGACGCACAAGGCGGTGAAGTGGGTCAACTACGCAGCACTCGAAGACCACCCCGACCACGCGCTCGCGAAGAAATACCTGGGCGGCAAGGCCAGCGGCGTGCTGACCTTCGGCATCGGCAGCGGCCGCGAGGGCGGGGCGAAGTTCCTCGATGCGCTGAAGCTCTTCACGCGCCTCGTGAACATCGGCGACGTGCGCTCGCTGGCAACGCATCCGGCATCGACGACGCACAGGCAGCTTTCGCCCGAGGAACTGGCCCGCGCCGGCGTGACCGAGGACACGGTGCGCCTGTCGGTCGGCATCGAGCACATCGACGACCTGCTGGCCGACCTCGACCAGGCGCTGGCGGCGGCATCGAACTGAATCAAAGCCTTCTCTTGAAGCCATGACCACACTGCAATCAATCCCCGAAGCCGCGCTGGACCAGCTGTTCCGCAAGGCCCGCACCGTGCACGCGTTCAAGCCCGTGCCGGTGACCGACGAAATCATCCACAAGCTCTACGACCTGCTCAAGTGGGGCCCGACCGCCTTCAACGCCCAGCCGGCGCGCTACGTGTTCGTGCGCAGCGAGGAGGCCAAGGCGAAACTGAAGCCGGCCGTGTCGGCGGGCAACACCGCGCAGACGCTGGCCGCAGGCGTCACTGTGATCGTGGCGCAGGACACGCGCTTCTACGAGCACCTGCCCAGCCAGTTTCCGGCCTATGACGCCAAGCCGCTCTTCGAGAAGAGCGCCGAGGCTGCGCAGGCCACGGCGTTCCGCAACAGCAGCCTGCAGGGCGCCTACCTGATCCTGGCCGCACGTGCGCTCGGGCTCGATGCGGGCCCCCAGTCGGGCTTCAACGCCGACCTGGTCGACAAGGCCTTCTTCCCGGACGGCCGCTACCGCGCGAACTTCCTCGTCAACCTGGGCGTGGCCGACCACGCAGGCACCTTCGAGCGCGGCCCCCGGCTTGCGTTCGACGACGTGGCCGAGATCGTCTGAGCGCCGTTCGCCGTGCTTTTCCTCAACGAATTCCCCAATCAACCTGAAAGAGAACCCATCATGTCCATCCAAGCCATCAACGTCCGCAACCAGTTCAAGGGCAAGGTCCGCGAGATCATCCGCGGCGACGTCGTCTCCGAAGTCGACGTCGAAACCGCCTGGGGCATCGTCACCTCGGTCATCACCACGCGCTCGGTCGACGAGCTGCAGCTGAAGGTGGGCTCCGACGTGGTCGCCCTCGTGAAGTCGACCGAGGTCTCGATCGCGAAGCTCTGACGGACCCTCGGGCATCCGCGACGACCCGGCGCCGTGACGGCGCCGGGTTTTTTCTTTTCTGGCACCCGTGTTTTCAGCGGTTTACAGGGTGCGAATTCATCGATTGTGCTGAATTTTGGAAATCAATAAATTCTTTTAAAGACCTGAATCTCCTTTGAAGTCGTCGCCATAGCATGCGCCGCGAAGTCGTGTTCCGCAAATCGATGCGGGTCACGAATTCGTGAATACATTGAATCAAAAACTTCAGGGAGGAACCGCATGCTCGTTGAAATTGACGAACATGGAATGATCAGCCACGCGCGGGTGAGACATGCCCGCAGTCTGCAGATCGAGCGAGGGAAGAGGGCTGGAGCGATTACCGGCATCGTGGTGCACCAGACGGACGCCGATACTTCGGCGTCTTCACTGAACAGCTACAAGCGGCCGAAGGCAAACGGGGCGCACTTTCTCATCGACAAGGATGGGACGATTTATCAGACGGCGGCGATTTATCAGAGGACGAATCATGTGGGGCCGTTGCAGGCACCATGTCTGGTCATACCGACGTGCACGCTAAGTGACTTTCCAGAAAAAGTTGGGGCAACGGCAATGCATAGGATCGAGATGCGCAAGGCGCCAGCAGACCGCTATCCGAGCAACATGGAAGCCATAGGGATCGAAATGGTGGGGCGGGCAAGATTGCCGGAGGGATTCAAGCCCGATTCCAGGCAGAAGAGAATGTCGCTGGAGAGGCTGCGGGGCGACGCTGGGGTCTTTCCGACTCCGACAGCTGCTCAGAACCAAGCGCTTTCATGGCTTGTTCACGTACTCCAAGAGTCGATGCACCTCGCAGCGAGCGAAGTGTTTCGTCACCCGGATGTCAGCAGAAAAAACATTACCGAGGCGCAAGGCGCGAACTGGACACTCCCCATACCCACACCATGACAAGAATCGGCATGCTTCTGGCGGCGTTGGTTGCGACTGCAGCAGGCGCCTTGGCTCACGCGGCTGACAAGCGATACCCGCTTGATTCAGTAAAGAAGATCGAGGTCGTAGAACCCTCCAATGGGTCTGTGTGGGAGAACAAGGATCTCCTGGATTGCTCCGATGTTGTCCTGACTGAAGATGATGTGCGATATGCGCTGCGGCACATACGCAGGGTCACGGAGAAGGCTTTTTTCAGCGAGAAGACGGAGCGGACAGGGTGCTCGGGAGGTGCTTCCGTCACTTTCAGCAATGGAAAGATCATCGTCATCGGGGTCGAGCCCACGGGGAGGATCAACATCTTCGAAGCGGACGCGAAACTCGAACCTACCGGTGCTCCTGAAAGCTACTACGAGTGCGGTCCGTGCAGGACGCGCAAGATGATCCTTCTGCAGGATGCGTTCGATCGCGCCGATGAGCGCAGGCTGAAGAAACTGGTGGCGCAGGGACGAGTCTCTTCTGCCGAAGCGGAACTCCTGCTGCAGAAGGCGCGCTCAGCGCGCAAGGGGCCTTGATGCGCAGGATCAACAATCTCGTGGCCAGTGCTCTGGTTGGGGCGGCAGGACTATCTTCAGCCCATGCCGCTGATCCGCGATACCCCATCGCCTACGTGCAAACGGTGAAGATCACACTTCCTTCGCACCGAAGTGCATGGGAGAACAAAGATTTTCTGGACTGCGACGACGTCGTGCTGACAGAGGAGGATGTCCGCTATGCCTTGCGCCGTATGCGGAGAGTCTTGTGGAGGGGGTACGACCCCGAGAAAGTGGATACCACCGGGTGTGAAGGGGAGGCGTTCGTTACGTTCAAGAACGGGCGGATACTTGCCATGGGTATCGAGCCCACGGGACGAATCGCCACGGCGGAGTACGACGCCAAGATGAAGGTCGTTGCGGGTTCCTCTAGCTTCTACGAATGCCACCCTTGCCGAGACCGCAAGATGACCCTTCTGAAAGACGCGCTGAACCGCGCGGATGAGCGAAGGCTAAAGAAGCTGGTCGCAGAAGGGCGACTCTCCGCCAGCGAAGCGGAGTTTCGGCTGAAGAGGGTGCGAGACGAGCGCGACAAGCCCTGACAGGCCAACCTGACCCGATAACCCGCTACGGCGGGTTTTCTTTTGTCAGTTCTCCATGGGAGGCCCGCTTAGTCGGCCCACGCATTAGAAACTGCAAACACCTTCCTTCCTCCCCCACCAGGCGCCTCGCAGAATCTTCCGGATCCCTCCGAAAAAGGACCTCCGATGAGCGCCATTCTTTCTTCCGCAGCCCCCGTGCAGCACGCGCAGGGCCACGAACTCGACATAGTCCGCCAGGCCGGCCACATCGGCGCCGAGGTGCGCGGCGTGCGCCTCTCGGGTGCGCTGCAGCCCGAGGTATTCGGTGCCATCAAGGCTGCACTGCTCAAACACAAGGTGCTCTTCTTCCGTGGCCAGCAGCATCTCGACGATGCCCAGCAGGAGGCCTTCGGTCGTCTGTGGGGCGAGCTGGTGCCGCACCCGACCGTGCCTTCCAAGGACGGCACGCAGTTGCTGGAGCTCGATTCCCGCCACGGCGGCCGCGCCAATTCGTGGCATACCGACGTGACCTTCGAGGTCGCGTACCCGCAGGTGTCGATCCTGCGGGCGGTGGTGATCCCGGCCTATGGCGGCGATACGGTCTGGGCCAACACGGTGGCGGCCTACGAGAGCCTGCCCGACGACCTGAAGGCGCTGGCAGACCGGCTGCGCGCCATCCACGGCAACGACTACGACTACGCCGCCGCGCGCTCGCCGGCCGATCTGGACGAGGAGGGCACGAAGCGATATCGCGATGTGTTCACCCGCCGCCTGCTCGAAGCCGAGCATCCCGTGGTGCGCGTGCACCCCGAGACCGGCGAACGCAGCCTCGTGCTTGGCCATTTCGTGAAGCGGCTGGCCGGGCACTCCACGCATGATTCCGCCCACCTGCTGAGCGTGCTCCAGAGCCACGTGCACCGCCTGGAGAACACGGTGCGCTGGCGCTGGGCCCAGGGCGACGTCGCCATCTGGGACAACCGGGCGACGCAGCACTACGCGATCAACGACTACGGTGACCAGCACCGCGTGGTGCGTCGCGTGACGATCGCGGGCGACGTGCCGTATGGCGTGGACGGCAGGAAGAGCGTGGACCTGACGGCGCCGGCCGTGCGTGCGGCCGAAGCTGCACGGGCTGCAGCCTGATCGCTCCTGAGCCGATCCTGACTTGACCCTGAATCGATCCTTTACAACGGCTGGTTGTTAGAAATCGACTTTTCAGTTGTTTGAGCTTCGGCGCCCCGCTCCTAAAGTGGTGGTTATCGCCACCAAGGCGTATCCAACGCACAACAGGAGCCTCACAGCATGTCAGTGGAAGTTGAAGAAGAAGTCATCGCCTTGCCCGAAGCACTCGAACAGGCGCGCGCCTCGGCCGCCGAGAGCAATCTGCCCTATGCCGGTGGCGTCAGGCCGCCGGTGGCCTGGGACCTGGTGCAGAAGGGCCAGGCCGTGCTGGTTGACGTGCGTTCCGGCGAAGAGCGCAAGTTCGTCGGCCACGTGCCCGGCAGCCAGCACGTGGCCTGGGCGACCGGCACGGCGCTCACGCGCAATCCGCGCTTCGTGCGCGAACTCGAGGCCAAGGTGGCGAAGGACGGCGGCAAGGACGCCGTCGTGCTGCTGCTGTGCCGCAGCGGCAAGCGTTCCGCGCTGGCGGCAGAGGCAGCAGCGAAGGCCGGCTTCACGAACGTCTTCAACGTGCTCGAGGGCTTCGAGGGCGAGATCGATGCGCAGCAGCATCGCGGCGGCTCCGACGGCTGGCGCTTCCACAGGCTGCCCTGGGTGCAGGACTGATCCTGCGGCCCGCAAGACACTTTTCCGGGAGGAACCACAGATGGCCCATTTCGAGGTGAGCGACATCGTTCGCGCACTGCATGGCGTGCGCAACGAATGGCGCGATTCGCAGCGGCGCTCGCGCGAGCCGGGGGCGCGCGAGTTTCCCTCGCGCGACGCGCTCGCGCAGATCGTCGAGTCGCTCAAGGGCGCGCTCTTTCCGATGCGGCTCGGACCGCCGGACCTGCGCCACGAGAGCGAAGACTTCTATGTCGGCCACACGCTCGATTCGGCCCTGCAGGCGCTGCTGGTGCAGGCGCGGCTGGAGCTGAACTTCAACGCGCGCCACGAGCCGCGTCCTGCCAACGAGATCGACGATATCGCCACCGAGGCCGTGCGCCGCTTCGCGAATGCGCTGCCGGGCCTGCGCAGCCTGCTCGACAGCGACGTGCTCGCCGCCTACCAGGGCGACCCGGCCGCGCGGAGCGTCGACGAGGTGCTGCTGTGCTATCCGGGCGTGCTCGCGATGATCCACCACCGCCTCGCGCACGAGCTCTACGGGCTCGGGCTGCCGCTGCTGGCGCGCATCGTGGCCGAGCAGGCGCATGCGCAGACCGGCATCGACATCCACCCGGGCGCGAAGATCGACGCGGGCTTCTTCATCGACCACGGCACGGGCGTCGTGATCGGCGAGACGGCCGTCATCGGCAAGCGGGTGCGGCTCTACCAGGCCGTCACGCTGGGCGCCAAGCGCTTCCCGACCGACACCGACGGCAACCTGCAGAAGGGCCTTCCGCGGCACCCCGTGGTGGAGGACGACGTGGTCATCTACGCCGGCGCGACCATCCTCGGGCGCGTCACGCTCGGCAAGGGCGCCGTCATCGGCGGCAACGTGTGGATCACCGACGACGTGCCGCCGGGCGCGAGCGTCACGCAGGCCAGCCTGCAGAACGCGCCGAAGGCAGGTGGCGTATGAAGGCGTTCGTCGAAGACTTCGGCGTGACCATCCGCCAGCTGCGCGAGGACAAAGGCTGGTCGCAGGAGCAGCTGGCCGAGCGCTCCGATCTCAACCGCTCCTACGTGGGCGAGGTCGAGCGCGGCCGCGTCATCCCGTCGATCGTCACCGCGCAGAAGCTGGCCACGGCGCTGGGCATCAACATGGTCGGCCTGCTCATGCGCTGCGAGCAGCTCGAACAATCGCGCCTCGCGCGAAGGATCAACTTGGCGGCTATAGCCTGTTGAGGGAAAACCCGCGGCCGCCGGACACTGGCGGCCACTTTCTTCTCAACTCACGGAGCCCTGATTCATGAGCGCAACAGTTGGTGGTACCACCGCCCTTGGCGACATCGCCGCAAGACAGCTGGCCAATGCCACCAAGACAGTCCCCCAACTCGAGACCATCAGCCCGCGCTGGCTGACGCACCTGCTGCAGTGGGTGCCGGTGGAAGCGGGCATCTACCGCGTCAACAAGGTCAAGAACCCGGAAGCGATCAAGGTCACCTGCACCTCGCGCGAAGAAGAGAACCAGCTGCCGCGCACCTTCGTCGACTACGAGGAGAACCCGCGCGAGCACTACCTCAATGCCGTGAGCACGGTGCTCGACGTGCACACCCGCATCTCCGACCTCTACAGCAGCCCGCACGACCAGATCAAGGAGCAGCTGCGCCTGACGATCGAGACGATCAAGGAGAACCAGGAGAGCGAGCTCATCAACAACCCCGACTACGGCCTGCTGGCGCAGGTGAGCGAGGAGCAGCGCATCTTCCCGCTGACCGGCGCGCCCACGCCCGACGACCTCGACGAGCTGCTGACCAAGGTCTGGAAGGAGCCGGCCTTCTTCCTCACGCATCCGCTGGCCATCGCCGCATTCGGCCGCGAGGCCACGCGCCGCGGCACGCCGCCGCCGACGGTGAGCCTCTTCGGCTCGCAGTTCATCACATGGCGCGGCATCCCGCTGATCCCGTCGAACAAGGTGCCGGTGGCCGACGGCAAGAGCAAGATCCTGCTGCTGCGCGTGGGCGACAAGCGCCAGGGCGTGGTGGGGCTGTTCCAGCCGGGGCTTTCGGGCGAGCAGGGCCCGGGCCTGTCGGTGCGCTTCATGGGCATCAACAACCATGCGATCGCGTCGTACCTGATCTCGCTTTACTGCTCGCTCGCGGTGCTGACCACCGACGCGCTGGCGGTGCTCGACGACGTCGAGATCGGCAAGTACCACGACTACGCCGACACCTACAAGTAAGCCGCTGTGAGCAGCACTCCATCGATCCCGGGCGAGGCGCCGTTCGACCCGGCGATCCTCGCGCGCATGGCCAGCGCCATGTTCTCCGCACTGCCGGGCACGCCGCCCGAATCGGTGCCCGGCGTGGCGAGCGGGCTGGTGCCGGGCGCGCAGTTCCCGGCCAACGTCGCGCCCGCAGGTTCGCCGCTGGCAAGCCCGGCGGGTTTCGGGCCCAGCGTGCCGGGCACGCCCTTCCCGCAAGGGCAGGTTCCGGGCGCGAACCTCGTGCCGGCATCGCCCACGCAGGTGCCTTCGCTCGCGAACCGTGCACCGGCCCTGGTGCCGCACGCCGTGTCCGGCAACGGTGTGCCCGACAGCGTGCTCTCTGTGGCGCCGGCCTTCGAGCCGCGCTCGGGTGGCACGGTGCAGGGTGTGCCGCAGCTGAACGGGGCGGCGGCACCGCAAGCCGCGGCCTCGTCGTTCTACTTCCTGGAAAACGGCTACGGGCATCCGTCGGCCGGCGCGACCCCCGTGGTCTCGCCCCCCCTCCCGCTTGCGGGAGATGGCTGGGGGGAGGGCCAGCGGACGACGCAAGGTGCGGGGCTGCCCCTCACCCCAACCCTCTCCCCAGAAGGGAGAGGGAGTGAGCCCCGGTTCTACTTCGTCGACGCGGTGCGCCTGCCCAGCGGCTTCGTCACCCCGGCGAAGCCCGACCCTCGAGGCCCCAACGCCGTGCCGCTGGCCGGCAGCGGGCAGCATCCGCCTTTCGACATCCACGCCGTGCGGCGCGACTTCCCGATCCTGCAGGAGCGCGTGAACGGCAAGCAGCTCGTCTGGTTCGACAACGCGGCCACCACGCACAAGCCGCAGTCGGTCATCGACCGCATCTCGTACTTCTACGAGCACGAGAACTCCAACATCCACCGCGCGGCGCATGAACTGGCCGCGCGCGCAACCGACGCCTACGAAGGCGCTCGCGAGCGCGTGCGCAGGTTCATCAATGCGCCCGAGGTGGAGGAGGTGATCTTCGTGCGCGGCACCACCGAGGCCATCAACCTTGTCGCCGAGAGCTGGGGCGGCCAGCACTTGGGCGAGGGCGACGAGATCGTCGTGTCGAACCTCGAGCACCACGCCAACATCGTGCCGTGGCAGCAGCTCGCGGCCGCCAAGGGGGCGAAGCTGCGCGTGATTCCGGTGGACGACTCGGGTCAGGTGCTGCTCGACGAATACCGCAAGCTGCTGAACGACCGCACGAAGATCGTCGCCGTCACGCAGGTCTCGAACGCACTGGGCACGGTGGTGCCGGTGAAGGAGATCGTCGAGCTGGCGCATCGTGCGGGCGCGAAGGCGCTGGTGGACGGCGCGCAGTCGGTCTCGCACATGCGCGTCGACGTGCAGGACATCGGCGCCGACTTCTTCGTCTTCTCCGGCCACAAGGTGTTCGGCCCGACCGGCATCGGCGTGGTGTGGGGCAAGCGCGAGGTGCTCGAAGACATGCCCCCGTGGCAGGGCGGCGGCAACATGATCGCCGACGTGACTTTCGAGAAGACGGTGTTCCAGCCGATCCCGAACAAGTTCGAGGCCGGCACCGGCAACATCGCCGACGCGGTGGGCCTGGGCGCCGCCATCGACTACGTCAACAAGATCGGCATCGAGAACATCGCGCGCTACGAGCACGACCTTCTGGTGTACGGCATGGCGCAGCTCGGCGCGATTCCGGGTGTGCGCCTGATCGGCACGGCGGCCGACAAGGCGAGCGTGATGTCCTTCGTGCTCGACGGCTACACCACCGAGGAGGTGGGGCAGGCGCTGAACGAGGAGGGCATCGCGGTCCGCACGGGCCACCATTGCGCGCAGCCGATCCTGCGCCGCTTCGGCGTGGAGACGACGGTGCGGCCTTCGCTGGCCTTCTACAACACCTTCGACGAGATCGACCGGCTTGTGGCGGTGGTGCGGCGGCTGGCATCGCAGCGGCGCGCGGGCTGAACCCGGGTCAGTGCTGCGTAGCGAGGTGGCGGTCGAAGAAGGCCGTCACCTCGGCGTTGAATGCCTCGTGGAAGGCGGTGCGGTCGAAGCCGGACGCATCGCGGCAGATTTCCGATTTCGCCTGGATTTGCTCGGATGAGCACGGTGCGAGAAAGCCGAAATGCCCGGCTTTCCCGGCCACATGCCATTCGGGGGCCACGGGCAGGTTGCGGCGGACGGCATCCACGCTCTCGGGCGTGACCCCGTCGCCGCCGTAGGCCGATGCCCAGAGCGCGATCGGAATCCTCACGTTCCTCAGGCCCTCGGCGTCGAACAGCGTGCTGAGCGGGTCGGCGATCACTGCGGCCTTGATGCGGGCGTCGTGGGCCAGCGGCGTGGCCAGCAGTTGCCGGAACCTCTGCTTCATCGATCCGCATTCCTCGCTTTCCGGCGCCTTTGCACAGGGGGACGAGGGCAGGGGCGGCAGCCTTTCGAAGTCCGGCTTCGCGCCCGCGAGCACCAGCCCGGTGTAGCCGCCGCGCGAGAAGCCGTAGAAGCCGATCCTGTCGGCCGCGATCCTGTCATGGGAAGGCCAGCGCTGCAGCATGTGGTCGATCAGGCGCTTGATGTCCGTGGTGCGCGTCGCGAGTGCCGATATCTTGTCGTCCGGACCGCCGCGGATCCGGAAGTTGTCGTCGGAATGGCTGATGGCCGCGACGATGAAGCCGGCGTCGGCCAGGGCCTGCGCCGTGTCGTGGTGGCCCAGGAAGGAGCCGCCGTAGCCGTGCGAGATCACGATGAGCGGCAGCGGCGCGTTGCCCGGCGGGAACGGGCAGTCCCGTACGGCCTGGATCGTGGAGGGGCCCAGCCTGATCTCGCCCGCGGGGGCGGCGCAGGGCGTCCATACGCCGCCGCGGATCGCCGGGCCTTCCTGGTCGGCCGGGATCTCGATCGTCGCGAAGCCGCCGGCCTGGGCGAGTGCCGCAGACAGGCATGCGGCGGCGAGGCAGAGGGGGCGGAGAAGCTGTAGGAGGCACATGCCGGCAGTGTGCGGCGCCCCGGCGCGGGCTGCTTAGCAGACTTTGCGGTCCTTGCGGGCCGCCGCGCTATGCTTGCGATTGTTAACATTGTTGCTTGCCATCGCATGTCCTTGCCTCAAGCTAGTTCTTCCGTGTCCCAGGCGGCCGACGAATCCTGCGACGTGCTGGTCGTCGGCGGCGGTCCCGCAGGGTCGACCATCGCCACGCTGCTGGCCCGCCAGGGCCGCAAGGTGGTGCTGCTGGAGAAGGCGCACCATCCGCGCTTTCACATCGGCGAATCGCTGCTGCCGGCGAACGTGGAGCTGTTCGACAAGCTGGGCGTGCGTGACCAGGTCGAGAAGATCGGCATGCCCAAGTTCGGCATCGAATTCGTCTCGCCCGAGCATGAGCACCGCAGCTACGTCGAGTTCGGCGAAGGCCTGGACAAGTCGCTCGACTCCGCCTGGCAGGTGCGCCGCTCCGAGCTCGACGAGCTCCTGTTCCGCAACGCGGCCGCCTGCGGGGCGCAGGCCATCGAAGGCTGCAAGGTGCGCGACGTGGCCTTCGATGCCGATGGCGCCACGGTCCAGGCCGAGATGGACGACGGTGCGCGCCGCAGCTGGCGCGCCCGCTTCGTGGTCGATGCCACCGGCCGCGACACGCTGCTGGCCAACAAATTCCGTTGCAAGCAGAAGAACCCCGACCACAACAGCACCGCGCTGTTCGGCCACTTCACCAACGCAGAGCGGCTGGAGGGCAAGAAGGAAGGCAACATCAGCATCTGCTGGTTTCCGCACGGCTGGTTCTGGTTCATTCCGCTGGCCGACGGCACCACCAGCGTGGGCGCGGTCTGCTGGCCGTACTACCTGAAGTCGCGCGACAAGCCGCTCAAGGAGTTCTTCTACGACACCATCGCCACCTGCCCGGTGCTGGTCGATCGCCTGAAGAACGCCACGCTGGTCGACGACGCGGTGCACGCCACCGGCAACTTCTCGTACTCCAGCACGCACGCCACGGGCGACCGCTACCTGATGCTGGGCGACGCCTTCACCTTCATCGATCCGATGTTCTCCTCGGGCGTGTACCTCGCGATGCACAGCGCCTTCGACGGTGCGGAGCTGGTGGCGACCGCGCTCGACCAGCCGCAGCGCCTGGCCGCGGCGCGCAAGGGCTTCGAGGCGATGATGCGCAAGGGCCCGCGCGAATACTCGTGGTTCATCTACCGCGTGACCAACCCGACCATCCGCGACATGTTCATGCACCCGGGCAACCCCTTCAGGGTGAAGGAAGGCCTGATGACGCTGCTGGCCGGCGACATCTACCGCGGCACGCCGATGCGCGGTCCCGTCGGCATGTTCAAGGTGCTGTACTACCTCATCTCCATCGGCAACATGCGGCGCACCTGGGAAGGCTGGAAGCGCCACCGCTTCAACGTCCGCGACATGGGGATGCTGAAGGGCGAGACGATCCTCAAGGCGGACTGAGCGCCAGGGCCGCCGCGGCCAGCGCCACCGCGTGCGCAGTGCCCGGTGCGGGGCTGCTGAGCACGTCGATGCCCAGGTCGGCGAGCGCGTCGGCCACCGGCGCCATCGAGGCCTGGGCGAGCACAACGACGTCGGCCTCCGCCGATGCCGCGCGGATGGCGCTGGCAAGCGTCTCGATGTAGCGCGCGCTGTCTCCGGCCTCGAAATGCGGCCATGCGCCCTTGACGAACAGCAGGGCCGGCTGGACGGCGATCCCGGCGTCTTGCGCCGCCGAAAGAACAAGCGCCTTGGTCGGCGCCAGCGTGCTTTCGAGTGCCGCGGCGATCAGCACACGCGGCCCGGTGCGAACGGCTTGGTCGGCCATGGCACGGTCGATGCGAAGGGCCCTGAAGGCATCGCCGGTGGGCGTGCGTTCGGCGATGGCGCCGATGGTCGAGCAGGTGCACACCACGACCTTCGCGCCTTTCGATGCGGCTTCGTGCATGGCCTCGTGAACGCGGGAGACGAGCCCGGCGTCGTCGACGCCCACGACGCGCGCATCGGCCAGCAACTCTTCGCGGACCACGTGGCGCACGCGCAAGCCAGGCTCGATCCGTCGCACCAGCCGCTCGAAGGTCGGCACATGGACCTGTGCCGTGTGCAGGAAGGCCAGTGCGTCCTTCATTGGCTCCTCAGGCTGCAGCCGCGGCAGCCTCGCGGGCGCGTCGAGCCTCGTAGGCCTTGAGGTGCACGTAGGCGGTGCGCAGCACGGTGGGCACGGTGGCATTGCCGGGCGCCGCGCGGCTCAGGAGGTCGCCGACGATGTGATCGGCTTCCACGGCAGCGCCGCGAGCCATGTCCTTGTACATCGATGCCGTCATCGGCGAGCCGGCGGCCGTGATGATGGCGCGCCCGCGCTGTACGGCGGGAGCGCGCGGCGCGAAGCCGTTGTGGGCGGCGATGGCGCAGCACTCGTCGAAGATCGACAGCGCCACGTCCTGGCCGCCGGCGGCCACGATGTCGCCGATGGAGGCGTGCATGAGGCTCGTGAGGCCGGCTGCCGAGGCGATGAAGACCCACTTCTCCCACATGTCCTGCGCGATGCTCTCGCTGGCCGTGGCGTCGAACTTCGCCCCGGCGAACCGCGCGGCGATGGCATCGACCCGCGCCGACCGGCCGCCCGCGCGCTCGCCGAAGCTCAGGCCGTGCATGTCGTTGAGATGCAGCACGCGGCCCTCGTCGTCGAGGGTGGCGGAGATCATGCACAGGCCGCCCAGCACGCGCTCGCTGCCGAAGCGCTCGGCGAGCCGGTCGATGTGGCTCATGCCGTTGAGCAGGGGGAGGATCACGGTGTCGGGGCCGACGGCCGGTGCGAACGAGTCCATCGTCGAGTCGAGGTCGTAGGCCTTGCTGCCGACCACGATCACGTCGTAGGGCCCGTCGATGCCGTCGGCCAGCACGTGCTTCGGCGAGGGCAGCTGCAGGTTGCCGAAGGGGCTCTGTATCACCAGCCCGGTCTTCGCGAGCTGCGCCGCGCGGCGCGGGCGCAGCAGGAAGGTGACGTCGCGTCCCGCCTCCAGCAGACGGCCGCCGAAATAACCACCGAGTGCGCCGGCACCCACCACGAGAAATCTCATCGCGCTTCGCTCCTGTATCCGACAGTGAAAAAGATCGGTCGCGATGATGCCCGGGATCGCCCGTGCGTGCTTCAGGCCGCAGCCTTCTCCAGCAGACGGCCGCGGGCAAAGGGCGAGAGGTCGAGCGCGCTGGCGCGGCCCAGCACATGATCCGCGATGGCGTCGCCCAGCCCGGCCGAGTGCTTGAAGCCGTGGCCCGAGCAGGCCGAGACCACGAGCAGGCTGGGCATGCCGTCGAGTGCGTCGATCACGAAGCGGCGGTCTGGCGTCACGGTGTACATGCAGGCGCGTGCCTTCACGGCCCGGCCTCCGATCTGCGGAAAGCGGCCGGCCACGCGCTCGCGGTACATGGCGGCGCTTTCTTCCGCGCTCACGCTGCGGTCGATGGTCGCGGGCGTGGTGGCGTCGACATACTGCTCGGTCGCGACCTTGAGCGCGGGCTGCGCCGGGTCGGAGGCCGGAAAGCCGTACATGTAGTCTTCCGGCCCGTCGCCGAACATCCAGATGAAGATGGGGAAGCGCCCCGGCGCGAAGTCGGCGGCGGCGCTGCCGGTGTCGAACCAGTGCATCACCTGCCGGTGCACGGAGAAGTCGGCCTGCCAGTCGGTGCGCGCCTGTGCGCCGAGGAAGGCGGGCAGCCAGGCACCGGCCGCGACCACGACGCGGTCGGCGGTGAAGCTCGCGGTGGCGGTGCGCACACGCAGCACGTCGCCGCTGCCTGTCGGCTCGACGGCTTCGACTCGCTCGCCGGTGATCGTCCGTGCGCCCGATGCGCGCGCAACGTCGAGCTGTGCGCCGATCGCCTCCTCTGGCCGCACGAAGCCGGCCTCGTACTCGAAGTAGCCGATCTCGTCGCCCTGCAGCCTGAACTGCGGAAAGCGCGCACGGATGCCGGCGGCGTCGAGCACCTCGTGCGCGATGCCGAATCGCTCGGCGCAGGCGATGGTGCGGCGCACGAAGTCGGACTTGCCGTGGTGCTCGGCCACGCGGTCGCGCGGCGCGAGGATCAGGCCGCCGGTCGTGGTCATGAGCGACTTGCCGGTGCGCGCCTCGAGCTCGCGCCAGATGGCATGCGAGCGCTGCACGAAGGGCACGTATTCGTCGCCTTCGCCCACGGCCAGCCGCGTGATGCGCGAGTCGCCGTGCGAGGAGCCCTGGTCGTGCGGCGGGGAGAACTGGTCGATGCCCAGCACGCGCGCGCCGCGTTGGGCGAGCTGGCAGAGGGTGGCGGCGCCGAGCGCGCCGAGGCCGACGACGATGACGTCGTGGTGGGAAGATGAATGGGTCACTGATGCGTCCTGCGCCTGGAGGGAAGCCCGGATGGAAACGGAACGTGTCATCTTGACGTCGATCGGCCGCAAGCGGATGAACTTTTCCAGAAAAGGTCATGGGCGCTTCGCATAATCGGGCTCGTCATTCCGACCCTCTCAACCAAGGAGCACATTCATGGCCCAGACCCGCATCGCCGTCATCGTCGGCAGCCTGCGCAAGGATTCCTACAACCACAAGCTGGCCCTCGCCCTGGCGCACCTCGCGCCCTCGGACTTCACCTTCGAGAGCCTGCGCATCGACGACCTGCCCCTGTACAACCAGGACGACGACGGCAACCAGGCTGCGTCGGTGAAGCGCCTGAAGACCGAGATCGCGGCCGCCGACGGCCTGCTGTTCGTCACGCCCGAATACAACCGCTCCATTCCCGGCGTGCTGAAGAACGCCATCGACCATGCCTCGCGCCCCTACGGCCAGAGCGCCTGGGCGGGCAAGCCGGCCGGCGTGGTCGGCATCTCGGTCGGCGCCATCGGCACCGCGCTCGCGCAGCAGCACCTGCGCAACATCCTCGCCTACCTCGACGTTCCCACGCTGGGCGCGCCCGAAGTGTTCCTGCAGGCCAAGGACGACCTGTTCGACGACAAGGGCCACATCGGCAACGAAGGCTCGAAGAAGTTCCTGCAGGGCTGGATGGACAAGTACGTGGCCTGGATCAAGAGCCACTCGGCCTGATCGGCGCCTGTACCCTGCGAAAGCGAAAAAGCCGCCCGGCAAGGGCGGCTTTTTTCGTTGCGGGCGGCGATGCCGGTCAGGCGGCGATCGCTGCGCTGCGCTGGTTGGCCGCTTCGGCCGTGGTCGCCAGGATGTCGGCGCGGGCGGCGGCCAGGGCCTTGTTGCGGGCCTCGTCGCCCATCGCCAGGCCTTCGGCGCGCACGAAGCGCACGTCGGTGATGCCGAAGAAGCCGAAGATCACCTTCAGGTAGCTCTCCTGGTGCTCCATCGCCTGGCCGCCTTCGCTGGCCGAGTACACGCCGCCGCGGCTCAGGGCCACGATGACGGTCTTGCCGCCGGCCAGGCCCACGGGACCCTTCTCGGTGTACTTGAAGGTGCGGCCGGCCTGCGCGAGGCGGTCGATCCAGGCCTTGAGCTGGGTCGGGATCGAGAAGTTGTAGAAGGGCGCGCCGATCACGACCACGTCCGCCGCGAGGAACTGGCTCACCAGCTTTTCGGACAGGTCGTTCTCGCGCTGCTGGGCCGGGGTGGGCTGGGCCTGCACGCCCGTCTTGATGCCCAGCGCGTCGGCGCCGAAGTGCGAGGGGGTGTCCACGGCCAGGTCGAGGTACTCGACGGCGGTGTCGGGATGGGAGGCACGCCATGCGGTCACGATTTCGGCCGAGAGCAGGCGCGAGGTCGAGTTGGTGCCGAGGATGCTGGAGTCGATGTGGAGCAGCTTCATTTCAATCGATCACTTTCTGTATGGCTGTCGGCGCTCAAGGTGGCCGGCGGATGGAAGAATTCTATTTTTCGACCGAGTAATCGATAAGTAGCCAAAATCTGGCTACATCGTTCCATCTGCAGGACAATGGCGGCCATGCAAGACCTCAACGACATGGTTTTCTTCGCCGAAGTGGCCGAGCGCGGCGGCTTTGCGGCCGCCAGCCGGGCGCTGGGCATCCCCAAGTCGCGCCTCTCGCGCCGGGTGGCGGAGCTGGAGGAGCGCCTTGGCGTGCAGCTGATGCAGCGCAGCACCCGGCGGCTGTCGCTCACGCCGGCAGGCGAGATCTACCTGCGGCATGCTTCCGCCATGCGCGACGCGGCCCAGGCGGCGGCCGAGGCGGTGGCCCAGGTGCAGACCGAACCCAGCGGGCTGGTGCGGCTGAGCTGCCCGGTCACGATCGCCCACAGCGGCCTGGCGCAGCTCATGCCTGTGTTCATGGAGCGCTACCCGGCCGTACGCATCGACATGAAGGTGATCAACCGGCCGGTCGACCTGATCGAGGAGGGCATCGACATCGCCTTGCGCGTGCGCCCCGTCATCGAAGACAGCACCGTGCTGGTCGCCAAGACCTTCGGCTACAGCCGCGGCGTGCTGGTGGCGAGCCCGGGGCTGCTGAAGCGATATGGGCCGGTGCAGACGGTGGCCGACCTGGCCAAGCTGCCCACGGCGGCCATGTCGGTCAACGGGGAAGGGCGCGCCGACTGGCGGCTGGAGGGCCCGAACGGCGAGAACGTCGTCCATTCGCACATGCCGCTGTACGTGGCGGACGACCTGGCCACGCTGCAGTACGGCGCGCTGGGCGGTGTCGGCGCGACCATGCTTCCTGACTACATGTGCCGCGCCGACGTGGAGGCCGGCCGGCTGGTGAGGCTTCTGCCGGGTTGGGGCCCGCCGCCGGTGATCGCGCACATGGTGTTTCCGGCGCGGCGGGCGCTGGTGCCGGCGGTGCGGAAGCTGATCGATTTCCTGATGGAGCACCTGCAGAGCGCTGACATGCGGATGTTCTAGCGCGGGGCGGGATCAGCGCGTTATGCGGAAAACGTCATATCCAAACAAGCAGATATTCGTTTGGCATTGAAGCAAGGGTTCGCACAATCCGGGACTCCCATCCAATCCAGGAGCGACCATGGCTACTCTGCGTCTAGGCGACACCGCACCCAATTTCACCCAGGATTCGAGCGAAGGCCCCATCGACTTCTACCAGTGGGCCGGTGATTCGTGGGTCGTGTTCTTCTCGCACCCCGCCGACTTCACCCCCGTGTGCACCACCGAGCTCGGCAAGACCGCGGCGCTGTCGGGCGAATTCGCCAAGCGCGGCGTGAAGCCCATCGCGCTGAGCGTGGACCCGGCCACCAAGCACAAGGAGTGGATCGGCGACATCAACGACACGCAGAACACCACGGTCAACTTCCCCATCATCGCGGACGCCGACCGCAAGGTGGCCGACCTGTACGACCTGATCCACCCGAACGCCTCGGCCACGGCCACCGTGCGCAGCGTGTTCATCATCGACCCGAAGAAGGTGATCCGCACCACCATCACCTACCCGGCGTCCACCGGCCGCAACTTCGACGAGATCCTGCGCGTCATCGACTCGCTGCAGCTCACCGACAGCCACAAGGTCGCCACGCCCGTGAACTGGAAGGACGGCGACGACGTGGTCATCATCCCGGCCATCCAGGACCCGGCCGAGCTGGCCGAGCGCTTCCCCAAGGGCTTCAAGGCCGTGCGCCCGTACCTGCGCATCACGCCGCAGCCGAACAAGTAAAGCGGGCGAGAAAGGCAACGCCGTCATGCAGACCCGCGTCGTGATCGTGCCTGGTTGGCGGGACTCCGGGCCCGGCCACTGGCAGAGCCTGTGGGAGGAGCGCATCCCGGGCGCTGCGCGCGTGGTGCAGGACGACTGGGCTTCGCCCAAGCGCGAGGCGTGGGTTGGCACGCTGGCCAAGCTGGTGCTGGAGAGCGATGGCCCGGTGGTGATCGCCGCGCACAGCCTCGGCTGCATCGCCACGGCCCACCTGCCGGCAGAGGCCGCGGCCCGCATCCAGGGGGCGCTGCTGGTGGCACCCGCCGACCCCGAGCGCCGCGCCGTGCTCTCCGATTTCGCGCCCGTGCCGTATGCCGCGCTGCCGTACCGCAGCATCGTGGTGGCCAGCAGCAACGATCCGTACTGCCCGATCCGCCTGGCGGGCGCATATTCGCGCGCCTGGGGCAGCGAGTTCGTCCGGATGCAGAATGCGGGCCACATCAACATCGATTCGGGGCACGGGGAGTGGCCGCTGGGCCTTGCCTTGCTCCAGTCGCTGACCGACGAGCCCGCCGCATGGTCGGCGGGGCGTGAATTTTCAGAAAACCTGGCAACTACATGACTTCCAGAATCAAGACCTTCGTCGCCGTGCTCGCGCTGGCGTCCTCCGCACTCGCCGGCAGCACCGCCTTCGCCCAGGGCACGGGGCTGCTGAATGCTTCCTACGACGTGGCGCGCGAGTTCTACAAGGACTACAACGCGGCCTTCGTGGCGCACTACAAGAAGGCGACCGGCAAGGACGTGAAGATCGACCAGTCGCACGGCGGCTCCAGCGCGCAGGCCCGCGCGGTGGCAGACGGCCTGGATGCCGACGTGGTGACGATGAACACGTCCACCGACATCGACTTCCTGGCCAATGCCGGCGTGGTCGCGAAGGACTGGAACAAGAAATTCCCCGAGAACGCAGCGCCGACCACGTCGACCATGCTGTTCCTCGTGCGCAACGGCAACCCCAAGGGCATCAAGGACTGGGACGACCTGGTCAAGCCTGGCGTGCAGGTCGTGATCGTCAATCCCAAGACCGGCGGCAACGGCCGCTACGCCTACCTGGCCGCCTGGGGCTACGTCAAGAAGAAGGGCGGCACCGACGCCCAGGCCGCCGAGTTCGTCGGCAAGCTGTTCAAGAACGTGCCGGTGCTGGCACGCGGCGGCCGCGACGCCACCACCGCCTTCCTGCAGCGCAACATCGGCGACGCGCTGATCACCTTCGAATCGGAAGTGGTCTCCATCGACCGCGAATTCGGCACCGGCAAGGTCGATTCGGTCTACCCCTCGATCAGCATCGTGGCCGAGAACCCGGTGGCCGTGGTCGAGCGCACTGTCGCCAAGAAGGGCACCGGCGAGCTCGCCAAGGCGTACCTCGACTGGCTGTATTCCGAGGAAGCGCAGGAAATCGCCGCCAAGCACGCGCTGCGTCCGCGCTCGCAGGCGGTGCTCAAGAAGTACGCATCGACCTTCAAGCCGCTGCAGCTCTTCACGGTGCAGGAACTGTTCGGCAGCCTCGGCGAAGCGCAGAAGGTGCACTTCAACGACGGCGGCCAGTTCGACAAGCTGTACACGCCCGGCGGAAAGTGAAGCACACCCCCAGTCTTCGCGCACTACGTGTCGCTTCGCCAACCCCCTTGCAGGGGGCAGCACCAGCGGCCCGGCAAAGCCGGTTCCGCGGTGTTCCACGAAGTGACCAGCGCTTCAACAACGGACCGTTCTCATCATGAGTGGTGTGACTTCTTCGGCGCTCCCGACCGCGGGAGCGCCTTTTTCGCGTGCCAACCGGGCAAGGGGCGCCAAGCGCGTGCTGCCCGGTTTCCACATCACGCTGGGCTTCTCGATCCTCTACCTGAGCCTGATCGTGCTGATCCCGCTGTCGGCGCTGGTCTTCAAGACCTTCACGCTGAGCTGGGAGCAGTTCTGGACGGCAGTGACCGCGCCGCGCGTGATGGCCTCGTACCGGCTGACCTTCGGCGCCTCGCTGCTCGCCGCCATCGTGAACGCGGTGTTCGGCCTGCTGGTGGCCTGGGTGCTGGTGCGCTACAAGTTTCCGGGCAAGCGCATCGTCGATGCGCTGGTCGACCTGCCGTTTGCGCTGCCCACGGCCGTGGCCGGCATCTCGCTGACGGCGCTGCTGGCCGGCAACGGCTGGATCGGCCAGCTGCTCGAGCCGCACGGCATCAAGCTGGCCTTCACGCCGGCGGGCGTGGTGATCGCGCTGATCTTCATCGGGCTGCCCTTCGTGGTGCGCACGGTGCAGCCGGTGCTGGAAGACGCCGAGAAGGAGCTGGAGGAAGCTGCCACCTCGCTGGGCGCGACGCGGCTGCAGACCTTCACCAAGGTGATCTTCCCGTCCATCGCGCCGGCGCTGCTGACGGGCTTTGCCATGGCCTTCGCGCGGGCCATCGGGGAGTACGGCTCGGTGATCTTCATCGCCGGCAACATGCCGATGATCTCGGAGATCACGCCGCTCATCATCATCGGCAAGCTGGAGCAGTACGACTACGCGGGTGCCACCGCCGTCGCGCTGGTGATGCTGGTCATTTCCTTCCTGCTGCTGCTGGTCATCAACGGCCTGCAGGCCTGGCAGCGTCGCCGTTCGGGGAGCTGACATGAGTGCCCCTTCCAAAGTCGTTCGCCGCGCGCAGGCCGGCACCACCGAAGCCGCCTGGGTGCGCTGGCTGCTGATCGGCCTCGCGCTCGGCTTCATGTTCCTGTTCCTGGTGCTGCCGCTGGCCGCCGTGGCGACCGAGGCCCTGCGCAAGGGCGTCACCGCGTACATCGATGCGCTGAAGGAACCCGACGCCTGGAGCGCCATCCGCCTGACGCTGATCACGGCCGCCATCGCGGTGCCGATGAACCTGGTGTTCGGCGTGGCCGGCGCCTGGGCCATCGCCAAGTTCGAGTTCCGCGGCAAGGCGCTGCTGACCACGCTGGTCGACCTGCCGTTCGCGGTGTCGCCGGTGGTGGCGGGCCTGATCTACGTGCTGGTGTTCGGTGCGCAGGGCTGGCTGGGCCCTTGGCTTGCCGAGCACGACATCAAGATCATCTTCGCCGTGCCCGGCATCGTGCTGGCGACCGTGTTCGTGACCTTCCCGTTCATCGCGCGCGAACTCGTGCCGCTGATGCAGGCGCAGGGCACCGACGAGGAGCAGGCCGCCATCGTGCTGGGCGCGACCGGCTGGCAGACCTTCTGGCGCGTGACGCTGCCCAACATCAAGTGGGGCCTGCTGTACGGCGTGATCCTGTGCAACGCGCGCGCCATGGGCGAGTTCGGCGCGGTGTCGGTGGTGTCGGGGCACATCCGCGGCCAGACCAACACCATGCCGCTGCACGTGGAGGTGCTCTACAACGAATACCAGTCGGTGGCCGCCTTCGCTGTGGCTTCGCTGCTGGCGATCCTGGCGCTGGTCACGCTGGTGATCAAGTCGGTGATCGAATGGCGCCACGAGCGCGAGATGAAGGCCATTGCCGAGCTGCCCCCGGAACGGCCCCCTGAAGCCACGGCGGCCTGAGCCCTGAGAGAGAAGAAATCATGAGCATCGAAATCCGCAACATCAGCAAGCAGTTCGGCGACTTCCGCGCGCTGCGCGACGTGAGCCTCGACGTCGATTCGGGCGAGCTGGTCGCTCTGCTCGGCCCTTCGGGCTGCGGCAAGACCACGCTGCTGCGCATCATCGCGGGGCTGGAGACGGCCGACACGGGCAGCATCCTGTTCTCGGGCGAGGACACCACCGACGTGCACGTGCGCGAGCGGCAGGTGGGCTTCGTGTTCCAGCACTACGCGCTGTTCCGCCACATGACCGTGTTCGAGAACGTGGCCTTCGGCCTGCGCGTGAAGCCGCGCAAGGAGCGCCCGAGCGACGCGCAGATCAAGGCCAAGGTGACCGACCTGCTCAAGCTGGTGCAGCTCGACTGGCTGGCCGACCGCTATCCCTCGCAGCTCTCCGGCGGCCAGCGCCAGCGCATCGCGCTCGCCCGTGCGCTGGCGGTGGAGCCGAAGGTGCTGCTGCTGGACGAACCCTTCGGCGCGCTCGACGCCAAGGTGCGCAAGGAACTGCGACGCTGGCTGCGCCGGCTGCACGACGAGCTGCACGTCACCTCCATCTTCGTCACGCACGACCAGGAAGAGGCGCTCGAGGTGGCCGACCGCGTGGTGGTCATCAACAAGGGGCAGATCGAACAGGTGGGCTCGCCGCAGGAAGTGTGGGACCAGCCCGCGAGCCCGTTCGTCTACGGCTTCCTGGGCGACGTGAACCTGTTCCACGGCCGCGCCGACAACGGCGCGGTGCAGCTCCAGGGCATGCGCCTCGAATCCCCGGAACACAGCGGCGCGCGCGACGCCAAGGCGCGTGCATACGTGCGTCCGCATGACATCGACGTGACACCCTACGCGAGCGGCGCCTCGGGCATCGTCGCCACGCTGTCGCGCGCGATCGTTGTCGGACCCATCGCGCGGCTGGAACTTGAGCCCACGGAATCGAATCCAGATAATCCGGGCTCCGGAACCATCATCGAAGCGCAACTCCCTGCGCAACAGTTCCGCGATCTGGGCTTGAAGGAGGGCGACACCGTCGTCGCCAATCCGCGCAAGGCCAGAGTGTTCGTAGAAGAAGATTGGGTATCTCCTTGATCGATTGGTACTTCGGCGCGCCGCGCCGCGCGTTCGGCTTGATCTGCCTTGCCTGTGTCCTGATGCTGGCCTTCGGGCTCTACCTGCAGCACGTGGTCGGGCTCGAACCTTGTCCGATGTGCATCGTGCAGCGTTACGCGCTGGTGCTGGTGGCGCTGTTCACCGGGCTGGCCGGGGTGTTCCGCAACGTGGGGCTGCGGGTCGTGGGCGGTGTGCTGGCGCTGCTGGCCGCGCTGGGCGGTGCCTATACGGCGGCCTCGCAGAGCTGGCTGCAGTGGTATCCGCCCGAGGTCGTGAGCTGCGGCCGCGACCTCTACGGGATGATCGAGACCTTTCCGCTGAAGCGCGCGCTGCCGATGATCTTCCGCGGCGGTGGCGACTGTTCGAAGGTCGACTGGTCGCTTTTCGGACTGACGCTGGCGAACTGGTCGTTCATCGCGTTCGTGGTTCTGTCGCTGCTGCTGATCACGCTGCTGGTGCGTTCGCGTCGCGCACGCTGAGCGTCTTCTTCAGGCCTCCGGAAGCCGCCCCTTCGAGGGCGGCTTTTTCACGTCGCGAGGCTCAGTTGAACCAGCCTTGGCCTGAGAAGCCGCAGGCCATTTCTTCCAGCAGGCTGCGCCAGTACCAGCGGCTCGCGCAGCTCTCGACCAAAGCGGTATTCACGGGCTGAGCCCTTTCGGGCTTGGCGGCGGGGGCGACAAGGCTCAGCAGGTCTTGCCGGGCCGACACTTCTTCCGCCTTGAGCTTCGAAGCAGGCGCTCCGACGCTGGCGATGACGCCCGCCGACTGCAGCGCGTCGCTGTCCTGCAGCATGTGGGCCGCGCTCGCTGCGCCGCTGAAAGCCAGCAGCGTTGCAATTGCACTACCCAGGGCTGCATTGCGCAGCAGCGTTTTCGACTGTTTGAATTTCATGGTCGCTTCCCCTTAATTGAATGCGTCGGAAAAAAGATGCCCCGGCCGCGAAAAAAGGATATTCGCGGACCATGGCATCTGCTGTGTCGGGCGGCGTGCAATGCACCACCCGATTGCGAATGTAGGAGTCCAATTCGCGGGCACACAGTGCATAAAGTCACGAGCGCGCTGGAGGCCCGCACCACTGTGCGCTCGCTTGTAAGAGGATGGTGTCAATGCACCGCGCGGGGCTTTAAAAGTTCTTCAGCAAAGGCGGCTAGGATCGTGCGAAAACCGCGGAGCTTTCCTGGAACTTCTTTATCGGTGCTGAATTCTTCCAGTAAAACAATCGGCTCCCGGCGCCTTCCCATTCCTTTTCTTTTGCATGCCCAATAATCCGCCCCGGCGATCGCGCAAATACCTCATCGGCATTGCCGTTTTGATCGTGCTGCTCGTCATTGCCTCTTCATGGCTTCGACCGGCGAAGAAGAACGAATACCTCACCGCGACGGTGCAGCGCTCCGACCTCGAGAACGCGGTGCTCGCCACGGGCGTGCTGCAGGCGCTCAAGCAGGTCGAGGTGGGTGCGCAGGTGAGCGGCCAACTCAAGTCGCTCAAGGTGGTGCTCGGGCAAACGGTGAAGAAGGGCGACTGGCTCGCCGAGATCGACCCCGTCATCTCGCAGAACACCCTGGCGCAGGAGCAGGCCAGGCTCGACAACCTGCTGGCGCAGAAGCTGGCCAAGGAGGTGCGCGTCAAGCAGGCCCAGCTCACCTGGACGCGCCAGCAGGAAATGCTCGCGCAGGACGCGGCCGCGAAGCAGGACATGGAAAGCGCCGACGCCGAATTGCGCGCATTGCGTGCCGACGCGGTGTCGCTCGAGGCGCAGATCCGCCAGCAGAAGCTGGCCGTGGCCTCCGCGCAGCAGAACCTCTCGTACACGCGCATCGTCGCGCCCATCGACGGCGACGTCGTCTCCATCAACACGCTCGAAGGCCAGACCGTGGTCGCCGCCTTCCAGGTGCCCACGCTGATGAAGCTGGCCGACCTCTCGACCATGACCGTGAAGGCGCAGGTGTCCGAGGCCGACGTGGTGCGCGTGAAGCCTGGCCAGCCGGTGTACTTCACCATCCTCGGCGACCCCGACAAGCGCTACCACGGCACGCTGCGCGCGGTGCAGCCTTCGCCCGAGAAGATCAACAACGCCGTCTTCTTCAACGCGCTGTTCGACGTGCCCAACCCCGACCGCACGCTGCGCGTGGACATGACGGCGCAGGTGGCCATCCTTCTGGGCGAGGCCAAGCAGGCGCTGACGGTGCCGCTCACGGCGCTGGGTGCGCGCGACAAGGACGGCCGCCAGGAGGTGCGCGTGCTCAAGGCCGACCAGACCGTGGAAACGCGCAAGGTGCGCGTCGGCATCTCCAACAACTTCCAGGCGCAGGTGCTCGAAGGGCTGAAGGAGGGCGACAACGTCATCACCGGCGACGCCTCTGCCGTGCTGGAGCGCGGCGAGGGCGGCGGGGGCGGGGGCGGTGACGGCGGCGGCCGGGGCAAGCCTCAATGACGCAGCCGCTGCTCAGCCTGCGCGGCATCGGCCGCAGCTTTCCCTCGGGCGAGCAGGAGGTGCAGGTGCTGAAGGACGTGAACCTCGACATCGGAAGCGGCGAGATGCTGGCCATCGTCGGCGCCTCGGGCTCCGGCAAGTCGACGCTGATGAACATCCTCGGCTGCCTCGACCGGCCGAGCACCGGCACCTACACCGTCTCGAGCCAGGACGTGGGCACGCTCGACAGCGACGCGCTGGCCGAACTGCGCCGAGAGCACTTCGGCTTCATCTTCCAGCGCTACCACCTGATGCAGCACCTGACGGCCACCGGCAACGTCGAGGTGCCCGCCGTCTACGCCGGCACCGACGGCCAGGCGCGCGACTCGCGCGCGCGCCAGTTGCTCGCGCGGCTGGGCCTGGGCGACCGCACCGAACACCGGCCAAGCCAGCTCTCGGGCGGCCAGCAGCAGCGCGTGAGCATCGCGCGCGCGCTCATGAACGGCGGGCAGGTGATCCTGGCGGACGAGCCGACCGGTGCGCTCGACAGCCGCAGCGGACAGGAGGTGATCGGCATCCTGCGCGAGCTGCATGCGCAGGGCCACACGATCATCATCGTGACGCACGACATGCAGGTGGCGAGCTGCACCGAGCGCATCATCGAGATCGCCGACGGCGTGATCGTGGGCGATCGGCCCAATGTGCCGACGGTGGCGGCGCCAGCTCAAGCGGCTGCGCAAGCAGACGTCGCGGCCCCCGCGGCGATGGCGAAGCCCCGGTTGGACATCGCCCGCTTCAGCACCGGCTGGGCCCGCTTCGCCGAAGCCTTCCGCATGGCCTGGCGCTCGATGATGGCGCACCGCATGCGCACGGCGCTCACCATGCTGGGCATCGTCATCGGCATCACCTCGGTGGTGTCGATCGTGGCCATCGGGGAGGGCGCCAAGCGCTACGTGCTGTCGGACATCCGCGCCATCGGCACCAACACGCTCGACGTGTACCCGGGCCGCGACTTCGGCGACGACAAGGCCACGAGCATCCGCACGCTCATACCTTCCGACCTCGACGCCATCGCGGCCCAGCCCTACGTGCACAGCGTCACGCCCGTGACTTCGCGCAGCCTGCGGCTGCGCTACCGCAGCGTCGACATCAACGGCACGGTGAACGGCGTGAGCGACAGCTTCTTCCGCGTGCGCGACATGCAGATGGCCAGCGGCGCGGCCTTTACAGCCTCCGACGTGCGGCACCAGTCGCAGGTGGTGGTGATCGACCAGAACACCCGGCGCAAGCTGTTTGCCGACGGCACCGAGCCGGTGGGCAAGATCATCCTGGTGGGCAGCCTGCCCTGCACGGTGATCGGCGTGGCGCAGGAGAAGAAGACGGTGTTCGGCGACGGCAACAAGTCGCTCAACATCTGGCTGCCCTACAGCACGGGCGCGAGCCGGCTCTTCGGGCAGCAGCACTTCGACAACATCACGGTGCGCATCCGCGACGACCAGCCGACCAAGGCGGCGGAAGACAGCATCGTCAAGCTGCTCACGATGCGCCACGGCACCAAGGACTTCTTCACCTTCAACATGGACAGCATCGTCAAGACAGCGGAGCGCACCAGCCAGTCGCTCACGCTGCTGCTGTCGCTCATCGCGGTGATCTCGCTGGTGGTGGGCGGCATCGGCGTGATGAACATCATGCTGGTGTCGGTGACCGAGCGAACGCGCGAGATCGGCATCCGCATGGCGGTGGGCGCGCGCCAGAGCGACGTGCTGCAGCAGTTCCTGACCGAGGCGGTGCTCGTGTGCCTGGTGGGCGGCCTGGTCGGCGTGACGCTCTCTTACGGCATCAGCTTCCTGTTCTCGCTCTTCGTCAAGCAGTGGCAAATGATCTTTTCAATGGGCGCCGTGGTCTCGGCATTCTTGTGCGCGTCGCTGATCGGCGTGCTGTTCGGCTACCTGCCGGCGCGCAACGCGGCGCGGCTGGACCCCATCGAGGCGCTGGCTCGTGAGTAGGGCTCGTCTTTCCTCTGCCTTGGTGGGTGTCGCGGTGCTCGCCCTGGGCGGCTGCACGCTGTTCCAGCCCGAGCCGCGCGTGCAGCGGCCGCTCGAGGTTCCGCAGCGTTGGCAGCAGCCGATTCCGCCAGCGGCCACCGGTGCCATGGTTGCGCAGTCGGCCAACTGGTGGATGGCTTTCGGCGATCGTCAGCTCGACCGGCTCATCGACGACGCGCTTCGCACCAACAACAACCTGGCGGCGGCCGGCATCCGAGTCCGGCGCGCGCAGCTTCAGGCGGGCTTGGCGAACACGAACCTCACGCCCGACGTGCTGGGCCAGGCCAGCACCAGCCGAAGCTACGACCTGAAGCGCGGCGGCGTGGCCGGCTCGGCCTCGAGTTCAGCGGTTACGCTGAGCTACGAGCTCGACCTGTGGGGCCGCCTCTCGGCACTGCGCAGCGCTGCCGACTGGGAACTCAAGGCGACCGAGTCCGAACGCGAGGCCGCGGCGCTGTCGCTGGTCGGCACCACGGCGGGCCTCTACTGGCAGATCGGTTACCTGAACCAGCGCATCGAACTGAGCGAGGCGGGCATGGAAGACGGCCGCCGCATCCTCGCGCTGGCACGCGTGAAGTACGCGGCCGGCGCGGTGTCGGGACTGGACGTTGCGCAGGCCGGCCAGAACCTCGCGACCCAGGAAGCGGCCCACACCCAGCTGCTGCAGCAGCGGGTGGAGGCGCGCAACGCGCTGGCGATCCTGTTCGACCCGCCGCCCGAGCCGATGGCCCCGGAGCCTGCGCGGCTGCCCGACATCGCGTTGCCCGCCATCGATGCCGGCGTGCCCGCGAGCCTGCTGGGCCGTCGCCCCGACCTTCGCGCCGCCGAGCAGCGCCTGCGCGGCGCGCTCGCGAACGTCGATGCCACGCGCACCGGTTTCTATCCCGTGCTGAGCCTGACGGGCGTACTGGGCACCTCGAGCACCGCGCTCGGCGAACTGCTGAAGAACCCGGTGGCCACGCTGGGTGCAGGGCTGACGCTGCCTTTCCTGCAATGGAACACGGCTCGGCTGACGGTAGCGGTGTCGCAGACGCAGTACGAAGAAGCAGTGGCGGGCTTCAGGCAGTCGCTCTACACGGCGCTTTCCGAGGTCGAGAACGCGCTGTCGTCACGCACCCAACTTCGCGCAGAAAGCGAAAGCCTGGCGCTGGCGCTGCAGGAGGCGCAACGCGCCGAGCGACTGTCGGAGGTGCGCTATCGCGCCGGCGCGACCGCGCTGCAGCCGGTGCTCGATGCCAAGGACAGGCGCCGTGCCGCGGAGGTGTCGCTGGCGCAGAACCGGCTGAACCAGCTCAACGCGACGATGACGCTCTACAAGGCGCTGGGCGGGGCAGCGACGGCGTCGTGACGAGACCGGACTCCCCCTCCCTGAGGGCGAGGGAACAGGACATCCATCAGTCCTGGAACGGCGGCTTCTTCGCCAGCTTGCGGAACAGAAGCAAAGGCAGGCGCAGCACGAACTCGACCATCAGCCGCGCGTGCATCCAGGTCAGCAGCACGTTGTCGCGGCCGTAGCGGAAATGCGAGACGCCGCCTTCCTCGGCCGTCAGGTACTTCACCGGCGCGTCGATGTTGACGGGCTTCACGCCGCGCCATGCCAGCCGCACGACGGCCTCGGTATCGAAGTCGAAGCGGCGCATCCAGGGCTGGCGCTCCATCACCGCGATCAGGTCGGCCACCGGATACACGCGAAAGCCGTAGAGCGAATCGCCGACGCCCGCGAACAGGGTCTCGAGCTGCGTCCAGCCGTTCGACACGCGCCGCCCGCGCACACGCAGCAGCGGTGCGCTGGCGTCGAACACCGGGCGGCCGAGCACCATGGTCTCGGGGCGCAGCAGCGAGGCCTGCATGAAGGCGGGAATCAGGTCGGCCGGGTGCTGGCCGTCGGAGTCCATCGTCAGCGCGTGGGTGAAGCCGGCTTCCTGCGCGGCGCGCAGGCCGTGCAGCACGGCGGAGCCCTTGCCCTGGTTCTGAGGCAGAACCCACACGCGCAGGCCCGGGTCGCTCTCGGCCATCTGCTGCAGGCGCTCACCGGTGCCGTCGTCGCTGCCGTCGATCACCACCCACACCGGGTTCCACTGCGCGCGCGCGGCGGCGACCGTGGAGAACAGCCGCTCGCCGGTGTTGTAGCTGGGGATCAGGACAAGGTGTGTGCGCGAGGCGTCTGGCATTCGGGGGACGCGTCGGTGGCGCGCTGCTCCATGTTTTGTCGGAAGTATTGTTCGAGTTCGGCCTGCAGCACGTCGCTGTCCTGCGTGGGCGCGAAGCGCTTGCCCAGGCGCAGCGTGAAGACGATGGGCAGCGGCGGCACGCGCCACAGCGGCCAGCCCTTGGCGAGGTAGGGCGAGTCGGTGTCGATGAACACCGTTTGAATGGGCGCCTGCGCCAGCTTGGCGATCAGCGTGGTGCCGGGGCGGAAGGGGTTGAGCGGCGGCGTCACCGTGCGCGTGCCCTCGGGGAAGATCACCAGCTGCCCGCCGTTGCGCAGGTCGTTCACAGCCAGGCGCACCATCGTGCGCGCCGACTTGTTGCTGATGTAGCGCGCCAGCCGGGCGCCGGCGCCCAGGAAGATGTTGCCCATCAGGTCGGCCTTCATGATGCAGGCGCTGCGCGGCAGGCGCGCCACCAGCAGCAGGGCGTCGAGCATGGTCGGGTGGTTGGCCACGAAGATCACGCCGGGCTCCTTGCTCATCGGGTCGAGGCAGGTGGCGTCGATGCGCATCATGCCGGTCACCGAGGCCAGCCACCAGAACATGCGGTAGGCGAAGGCGATGGTCATGCGGCCCAGGGCGCGCGCCGGCGCCGCCGGCATCACCGGATGGATGAGCATCGCGAAGATGTTCCAGACCAGCGAGATCACGCCGAGGAACAGCAGCAGCGCATAGAGCATCAGCGCGAGCGGGATCGATGCGAGAAATCTCAGCACGCGGGTCATTGATCGGTCAATCGAGCGGAACGGCCGGGCGAAAGCCGGTCAGGCCCGCAACTGCCCCGCGGCGACGGCATGGGCCTCGATCTCGACCAGCAGGTCGCTGCGGCAGATGTCCGCCTCGAGGTACACGGCGTGGCGGGCCATCGGCGCGTCGGAACCCAGCGTTTCCTCGATGATGGCGCGCACCGTGGCGGTGTCCGACGGATGCCGCACGTAGACCACCGAATCGAGCGCGGAGAGAGAGAACTTCGCGCTGCAGCGCGCGTTGGCCGCCTCGACCACCGCCTGCAGGTTGCGCAGCGTTTCTCGCGTCTGCTCCTGCACGTCGCCGTGGTGCACGGTCTCGTGTCCCACGATGCTGGCGGTGCCCGAAATGAAGAGGGCGATGCTGCCGCCGCCGATGTCGGCCAACGCGGCGCGCGAGAAGGTCGGCGAGCGCGGACCGTAGGTTTCGGGATAGCGGTAGGCCGAGACCTGCCGCGGATTCTCGACCGGCAGCGGCGCGCGCTGCCCGGCCAGGAAGCGGATCGAGAGCGCGCCCTGGTGGATACCCAGCGCGCAGGCGGCCGGTGCGCCCTCGAAGGCGGCGCGTCCGGCTTCGAGGAAGGCTTCCTGCCGGCCCAGGTTGAACTGGCGGTAGCGCTCCAGGCCCCCGCCGTCGGCGTTGATCTGCGGCAGGTAGTTCCAGATGCGCTGCAGGTGCGGCGTGCCAGCCTGGTCGAGCGTCTTGAACAGGTCGCGGTAGGCGCGGTGCGCGAGTTCGGCCAGGCCCTGCTTCTCGGCGGATTCGTCGAGATCGATGGCGCCGAGCAGCCAGTGCCCGTCGGTGCGCCAGCGAGCGATGCCGGTGGTGCCCGACTCGATCCGCGCGCCGCTGGCGTGCCACACGTCGGCCATCGCGCCGCCGTCCGAGAGCACGCGCGCATTGACCGTGGGCATCCAGGCCACGCCGTGGGGCGTGCCGTAGCCGAGGGCTGCGAAAGGGGCCTCGCCGTCGTCCGCGAGCGCCAGACTGGCTGCCAGCGACATGCGCTCGACGCGCAGATGAGGCTCGTGGCGCTGCGGCAAGGGGGCGTGCTGCGACGGGTTGTCGGGATTCCCGGGCCCGACGGAAGGCGATGGCGTCATTAAACAATTATCACCAAAAGCCCCGGCCCGAATTCCAGCGGGCGGAGCCGGCGTTGTGTGCGCCGGACAGTAAACTCGGGGCTGCTCGGATTGACACAGAAACACAGGACAGCGAGATAGAAAGCCATGGCCGGACACAGCAAATGGGCGAACATTCAGCACCGCAAGGGCCGCCAGGACGAGAAGCGGGGCAAGCTCTGGACCCGCGCCATCAGAGAAATTACGGTGGCCGCCCGCGCCGGCGGCGCCGACCTGAGCGGCAATCCCCGGCTGCGGCTGGCGGTTGAAAAGGCCAAGGCGGTCAACCTGCCCATCGACACCATCAAGCGCAACATCGACAAGGCCACCGGTAACCTCGAAGGCGTCAATTACGAAGAGATTCGTTACGAAGGGTACGGCATCGGCGGCGCGGCGATCATCGTCGACACCATGACTGACAACCGGGTGCGCACCGTGGCCGAAGTTCGCCACGCGTTCTCCAAGCACGGCGGCAACATGGGCACCGAAGGCTCGGTGGCCTTCCAGTTCAAGCACTGCGGCCAGATCATCTTCGCCCCGGGCACGAGCGAGGACAAGGTGATGGAAGTGGCGCTCGAGGCAGGCGCGGAAGACGTCGTCACCGACGACGACGGCGCCATCGAGGTGATCACCTCCGTGGCCGACTTCGAGGCCGTGAAGAACGCGCTCGAAGCCGCCGGCCTGAAGCCCGACGCCGCCGAAGTCACCATGCGCGCCGAGAACACGGTCGAGGTCACCGGCGAAGACGCCGCAAGAATGCAGAAGCTGCTCGACGTGCTCGAAGACCTGGACGACGTGCAGGACGTCTATCACAACGCCTCGCTGTCCGAGTGAACACGAGCGCCCGATGCATGTTTGTTGAATCACAGCGAGAAATGAAGGCCCGCGAATGAAGGTACTGGTAATTGGGGGAGGGGGCCGCGAACACGCTCTCGCATGGCGCCTGGCGCAGGCCTCCCGGGTGAGCCGCGTGTACGTGGCGCCGGGCAACGGCGGCACCGCGAGCGACGAGCGCTACGACTGCATCGACATCACCGAGCCCGCCGCGCTGCGCGAGTGGGCCCTGAAGGAAAAGATCGCGCTGACCGTGGTCGGCCCCGAGGCCCCGCTGGCAGCAGGCGTCGTCGACGAGTTTCGCGCGCACGGGCTTCGCATCTTCGGCCCCACGCAGGCTGCCGCGCAGCTCGAAAGCTCGAAGGCCTTCTCGAAGGCCTTCATGAAGCGCCACAAGATCCCCACGGCGGAGTACGAGGCCTTCACCGACGCCGCAGCCGCGCATGCCTACATCGACGCCAAGGGCGCTCCCATCGTCGTCAAGGCCGACGGCCTGGCAGCCGGCAAGGGCGTGGTGGTCGCCATGACGGCGCAGGAAGCGCACGAGGCGGTCGACTTCATGCTGGTCGACAACAAGTTCGGCGTCTCGCACAACGAAGGCGGCGCGCGCGTCGTCATCGAGGAGTTCCTGCAGGGCGAGGAAGCCAGCTTCATCGTGCTGTGCGACGGCAAGAACGTGACCGCGCTGGCCACCAGCCAGGACCACAAGCGCCTGCTCGACAACGACGAAGGCCCCAACACCGGCGGCATGGGCGCGTATTCGCCCGCGCCGGTGGTCACGGCCGAGGTGCATGCGCGCGCCATGCGCGAGATCATCCTGCCGACCATCCGCGGCATGGAGAAGGACGGCATCCCGTACACCGGCTTCCTGTACGCCGGCCTCATGATCGACGCTGCCGGCCACCCGAAGACGCTCGAGTTCAACTGCCGCATGGGCGACCCCGAGACGCAGCCGATCATGATGCGGCTCAAGTCCGACCTGTTCGAGGTCTTCTGGCACGCTACCGACGGCACGCTCGACCAGGTCGAGCTGCAGTGGGACCGCCGCGTGGCGCTGGGCGTGGTCATGGCTGCGCACGGCTACCCGCTTTCGCCGCGCAAGGGAGACCGCATCACCGGCATTCCGGCCGAAGCGCCCGACGCCGTGGTGTTCCACGCCGGCACCACGCTCGACAACGGCGAGCTCAAGACCAGCGGCGGCCGCGTGCTGTGCGTGACGGTCCTCGCCGACAGCGTGAAGCAGGCGCAGCAGCGGGCCTACGAGGTCGCCGCGCGCGTCAAGTTCGATGGGGCGCAATACCGCAAGGACATCGGGTTCCGCGCGGTTCATGCGCGCAACCCCCACGGCTCCTGATGCAGCAAACCAACCCGGCGGCAGTCGGCGAGTACCTGCGCGGGCTGCAGCAGTCGATCGTCGCTGCGGTCGAAAGGGCCGACGGCGGCACCTGCGTGCGCGATGCCTGGCAGAAGGCGCCCGACGAGCCGTTGCAGGGCAGCGGCCTGACCTGCATCCTCGAAGGCGGCGAGCTCTTCGAGCGTGCGGGTTGCGGCTTCTCGCAGGTGCGCGGCCCGAAACTGCCGCCTTCGGCCACGCAGAACCGTCCTGAGCTGGCGGGTGCGCCTTTCGAGGCGATGGGCGTGTCGCTGGTGTTCCATCCGCGCAATCCGTACGTGCCGATCGTCCACATGAACGTGCGCATGCTCGCCGCTCTTCCCGAAGGCCGGGAGCCGGTCTGCTGGTTCGGCGGCGGCATGGACCTCACGCCCTGCTACGGCTTCGAGGAAGACGCGGTGCAATTCCACACCGTGTGCCGCGATTCGCTCGCCGCATTCGGCGACGACAAGTACCCACGCTTCAAGACCTGGTGCGACGAGTATTTCTTCCTCAAGCACCGCGGCGAGCAGCGCGGCGTCGGCGGCATCTTCTTCGACGATTTCTCCGAAGGCGGCTTCGAGAACGGCTTCGCGATGATCCGCTCGGTGGGCGACGGCTTCCTGCAGGCCTACCTGCCGATCGTCGAGCGCCGCCGCGGCACGCCGTACACCGAGCGCGAGCGCAACTTCCAGCTCTACCGGCGCGGGCGGTATGTGGAATTCAACCTCGTTTGGGACCGCGGCACGCACTTCGGCCTGCAGTCGGGCGGGCGCACGGAATCGATCCTTCTGTCGATGCCGCCGCTGGCGAGCTGGTCCTACCAGCAGCAGCCCGAGCCGGGCAGTCCCGAAGCCGCGCTCTACAGCGACTTCATCGTCCGACGAGACTGGATATGACCCCAAGGCCCGCCTTGCAGCGCGCGATGCCGGTGCCCCGGGGCTCGCGAAGCTGCTGCCGATTTCTCGCGTGCGAGCAATGAAGGCACGGCGTATCGGCGTCTTCGGCGGCGCATTCGATCCGCCGCACAACGCCCACGTGGCGCTGGCAGAGGCCGCGCTGGCGCAGCTCCATCTCGATGAACTGCACGTGATTCCCACCGGCCAGGCTTGGCACAAGAGCCGCGAGCTGACGCCCAAGGAAGACCGGCTCGCCATGACCCGGCTGGCCTTCGGCGAACTGCGGGGCACGGTCGTGGTCGACAGCCGCGAGGTGCTGCGCGACGGCCCCACCTACACGCTCGACACCCTGCATGAACTGCAGAGCGAGCAGCCTGGTGCGCAGCTGGTGCTCATCATGGGCGCGGACCAGGCGGCCGCGCTTCCGACCTGGCACGGCTGGCAGGATATACTCGGCATTGCTACTGTTTCTGTAGCGTATCGCGCACTATCGACGGGTAACCCTGCCCGTTTTGATCCGAAAACATTGCCCGGCCTTCCGGCTGGCGCGCGTTTCGAAGCGCTCGAATTGCCTCCCATGGACATCAGCGCCACCGAGATCCGGCGGCGCTCGGCGCTCGGCGTGGACATTTCCTCGCTGGTTCCGCCCACGGTTGCACGCTATATTGACCAACACCACCTCTACCGCTCTGCCTGATGACCACTGAAGCCGCCGCAAAGAAAAATATCCAGAAACTCCAGCGAGCCATCATCGATGGCCTCGAAGACGTCAAGGCGCAGGACATCCAGGTATTCGACACCGAGCATCTCTCGCCGCTGTTCGAGCGCGTGATCGTCGCATCGGGCACTTCCAACCGCCAGACCAAGGCGCTGGCCGCGAGCGTGCGCGATGCGGTGCGCGAAGCCGGTTTCGCCAAGCCGCGCGTGGAGGGTGAGGACAACGGCGAGTGGATCATCGTGGACTGCGGTTCGGCCGTCGCGCACATCATGCAGCCCGCCATCCGCCAGTACTACCACCTCGAAGAGATCTGGGGCGACAAGCCTGTGCGTGCCAAGCTCGGCGGCACCAAGCCGGCGGCAGCCACGGGCGCCAAGGCCGGTGCCGAGGAGAAGAAGCCCGCCAAGGAGCCGACGCTGCGCCGCTCCAGTGCCGCCAAGACCGCGATCCGCGCGGCCGAGCAGGAAGCCAAGGCTGCGAAGGCGCCGGCCAAGAAGACCGCTGCCAAGAAGGCACCCGCCAGGAAGACCACCACCGCGCGCGTGCCGGTCCAGGTCGTGGGCAAGCCCGCTGCCAAGAAGCCCGCTGCCAAGAAGCCTGCGGCCAAGAAGACGACGGCTGCCAGGAAGGCGCCAGCCCGCCGCGCATGAAGCTGCTGGTGGTCGCCGTCGGGCAGCGCATGCCCGATTGGGCTCAGACTGCCTGGGACGACTACGCCAAGCGCTTTCCGCCCGAACTCAAGCTCGAGCTGCGCGCGGTCAAGACCGAGCCGCGCGGCTCCAAGACGCTCGAAACCCTCTATGCCGCCGAACGCGAGCGCATCGAGGGCGCCATTGCTCGCGGCATGCGCATCGTGGTGCTCGACGAGCGCGGCACGGCGCTGACCACAAAGGCGCTTGCGGCGCGGCTGCAGGCCTGGCAGGGCGAGGGTGACGACGTCGCCCTGGTCATCGGCGGGCCCGACGGACTGGACCCGGCCTTCAAGGCTGCGGCCCACGAGCGCATCCGGCTGTCCGACCTGACACTGCCGCACGCGATGGCGCGCGTGTTGCTGGTCGAGCAGCTGTATCGGGCGTGGTCGGTCAACGCGGGCCATCCTTACCACCGCGAATGACGAACGCCGAAGGGCAGGTCGCATTGCTCGAGGGACGAGGCCACCTGCTGGTGCCGGCGCCGTTGCCGCCCGCGATGCTCGATGCTGCGGCGAAGTCGCTCGATCAATGGCTGGGGCAGGCGGCGGGCAGTCGCAATCTGCTGGCTCATCCGCCGTGCCGCGAAATGGCCATCCAGCTGAAGGCGCGGCTGTGCCTCAAGGGCCTGCTCGATGCGTCGTCGGTGGCCGTCCAATGCACGCTCTTCGACAAGACGCCCGAAAGGAACTGGCTGGTCGCGCTGCATCAGGACACGTCCATCCCGGCTTCGGCCGACGGCATGCCCGCCGTCATCAAGGAAGGCGAGCCCTATGTGCAGCCGCCGATCGACCTGCTGCAGTCGCTTCTCGCCGTACGCGTGCACCTGGACGACTGCGGTGCCGACGCCGGCCCGCTGCGCGTCGTGCCGGGCAGCCACCGTGCGGGCCGGCTCGACCCCGATGAAGCGCAGGCCCTGTGCGCCGCCCATGGCGATACCGTCTGCACGGCGGCGCGGGGCGACGCGCTGCTGATGCGTCCCTTGCTGCTGCATGCCTCGTCGCGGGCGAAGTCGCCGGCACGCCGCCGCGTCCTTCACTTTCTTTTCGGACCTCCGGGCCTGCCGCATGGGCTGGCCTGGAACCACATGGTGGCCGGCGATCCGCCGAGTCCACGGGAGACCTGAACCTTGCCGGATTTCATCTACCTCGCCTCGCAGAGCCCGCGTCGGGCCCAGTTGCTCGGCCAGCTCGGCGTTCGCCATGAATTGCTGCTGGCCGATGCCGACGAGGATGCCGAATCGCTCGAAGCCGTGCTGCCCAACGAAGCTCCGGCCACCTATGTGCAGCGCGTGACCGGCCTGAAGCTCGACGCCGCCGTCGCCCGCATGCGCAGGCGCGGCCTGCCCCAGGCGCCGGTGCTCTGCGCCGACACCACGGTCGCCCTCGGCCGGACCATCCTCGGCAAGCCGGAAGACGAAAAGGACGCCGCGCGCATGCTGCGGATGCTTTCGGGCACCACCCACCGCGTGCTGACCGCGGTGGCGCTGCACCACGGCAAGAAGAGCCATGCCGCGCTCAGCGTGTCGCGGGTGCGCTTCGCCGAGATCACGAAGCAGCAGATCGCCCGCTATGCGGAAAGCGGCGAGCCGCTGGGCAAGGCCGGCGCGTACGCCATCCAGGGTGCGGCGGCGGCGTTCGTCGAGCACATCAGCGGCTCCTATTCGGGCATCATGGGCCTCCCCATGTTCGAGACCGCACAACTCCTGCGGCAGGCGGGGATGCTCAAGTGAACACGCCATGACACTCAAGACCGCATTCTTTTTCAGGGCCGCCGCTGAACCGGCTTGGCCGGGCCGCCGGCGGCGCGCCCCGGCAGTGGGGTGGGCGAGGCGACACGAAGTGCGCGCAGCCTGGGGGGCGAGCCTATGAGCCAGGACATCCTCATCAACTGGTCTCCGCAGGAGACCCGCGTGGCGCTGATCGAGCACGGCGCGGTGCAGGAGCTGCACGTCGAACGCACGCTGGAACGCGGGCTGGTCGGCAACATCTACCTGGGCAAGGTGTCGCGCGTGCTGCCGGGCATGCAGTCGGCCTTCATCGACATCGGGCTGGAGCGCACCGCCTTCCTGCATGTGGCCGACATCGTGGCGCCGTTCACGCCGGGTTCGCGCCCCAGCGCGCCGGCACCCGAGCGCGACCACCGCAACGGCGGGCCGATGGTGCCCATCGAGAAGCAGGTATTCGAGGGCCAGTCGCTGCTGGTGCAGGTCATCAAGGACCCGATCGGCACCAAGGGTGCGCGGCTTTCCACGCAGATCAGCATCGCCGGTCGGCTGCTGGTGTTCCTGCCGCAGGACAACCACATCGGCGTGTCGCAGAAGATCCCCTCTGACCAGCGCGAATCGCTGCGCAACCGGATGCTCGCGCTCATCGAGGCCGCCGCGGCGGCCGACAGCGGCGGCGTGGTGCCGGCCAACACGGGCGGCTTCATCCTGCGCACCAACGGCGAAGACTCCAGCGACGCGGAGCTCGCGGAGGACATCGCCTACCTGCGCAAGACCTGGTCGCGCATCCGCGACGCCTCGATGCGCATGCCGCCGATGTCGCTGCTGCACCAGGACCTGAGCCTGCTGCAGCGCGTGCTGCGCGACATGACCGGCGAGGAAACGCAGACCATCCGCATCGACTCGCGCGAGCAGTTCGAGCTGCTGCTGAAGTTCGGCCTCGAATACATGCCCAAGGCCGCGGGCAAGCTCCAGCACTACAAGGGCGAGCGGCCGATCTTCGACCTGTATTCGGTCGACGAGGAAATCGCGAAGGCACTGGGCCGGCGGGTCGACCTGAAGTCGGGCGGCTACCTCGTCGTCGACCAGACCGAGGCGCTGACCACGGTGGACGTGAACACCGGCGGCTTCGTCGGCGCGCGCAACTTCGACGACACCATCTTCAAGACCAACCTCGAAGCAGCGCAGGCCATCGCGCGGCAGCTGCGGCTGCGCAACCTGGGCGGGATCATCATCGTCGACTTCATCGACATGGGCCGCGACGACCACCGCGAGCAGGTGCTGGCCGAGTTTCGCAAGCAGCTTGCGCGCGACCGCGTGAAGACCACCGCCGGCGGCTTCTCGCAGCTCGGACTGGTGGAGATGACGCGCAAGCGCACGCGCGAATCGCTGGCGCACATGCTGTGCGAGCCCTGCATCGCCTGCGGCGGGCAGGGCATCGTGAAGACCGCACGCAGCGTGGCCTACGACGTGATGCGCGAGATCCTGCGTGAGGCGCGCCAGTTCACGCCGCGCGAGTTCCGCATCGTCTCGTCGCCGCAGGTGATCGAACTCTTCCTCGATGAGGAGAGCCAGCACCTTGCGGGCCTGAGCGACTTCATCGGCAAGCCGATATCGCTGCAGTCGGAGCCGGCGATCGGGCAGGGGCAGTACGACATCGTGCTGCTCTGAGGCAGCACCGGTCGGTCAAAGCGTCGGGTCCTGTCCCGGCGGGGCGGTGCGTACGGCCAGCGTCTGCAGCCGCGCGTAGAGGCCATCGAGTGCCATGAGATGCTCGTGGCTGCCTTGCTCGGCGATGCGGCCCTGTTCCATCACGATGATCCGGTCGGCGTGCTGGATGGTCGAGAGGCGGTGCGCCACGATCAGCGTGGTGCGGTTCTGCATCAGGCGCTGGAGGGCGTCCTGCACCAGCCGTTCGGATTCGGTGTCGAGCGCGGAGGTGGCCTCGTCCAGCAGCAGGATCGGCGCGTTCTTGTAGAGCGCGCGGGCAATGGCGAGGCGCTGCCGCTGGCCGCCCGAGAGCTGCGTCGCGTTGTGGCCCAGCACGGTGTCGATGCCCTGGGGCAGGTTCTCGACGTGCGAGCTCAGGTTGGCCGCGTCCACGCATTGCTGCACGCGCTCGCGATCGATCTCGGAACCCAGCGCCACGTTGGCGGCCAGCGAGTCGTTGAGCATCACCACGTCCTGGCTCACCATCGCGAACTGGGCGCGCAGGCTCTTGAGCTGCCACTCGCTCGTGTCGTGGCCGTCGAGCAGCACCTGGCCGCTACTGGGCTGAACGAAGCGCGGCAGCAGGTTGACCAGCGTGGTCTTGCCCGAGCCCGAGGGCCCAACGAATGCGACCACCTGGCCGGGCTCGATGGTCAGGCTCACACCGTCGAGTGCGCGAAGCTCGTCGTCGCCCCGATAGCTGACCTTCACGTTGCGCAGCTCGATGCGGCCCTGCGCATGTTCGAGGGTGAAGCTGCCCTGCGATTCGGGAGCCACTTCGTCGATGAGGATCAGCCCGCGCTCCAGCGCGGCGAGGCCGCGCGTGATGGGGCCCGCCACTTCGGCCAGGCGACGGATCGGCGCGATCAGCATCAGCATGGCCGTGATGTACGCCACGAAGCCGCCCACCGTGAAGCCCTGCTTGCCGCTTTGCCAGAGCGCGATCATGACCACCACCGAGAGCGCCAGCGAGGCCATCATCTGCGTGAGCGGCGTGGTGGCGGCCTGCGCGATGGTCGATTTCACGGCCAGGCGGTTCAGGCGCTGGCTCAGCTGCTCGAAGCGGCGGCCTTGGGCGTCTTCGGCACCGTGCAGGCGCACCACGCGGTGGGCCAGCACGTTCTCTTCGACCACGTAGGCCAACTCGTCGGTGGCCTGCTGGCCCTGCTGGGTCAGGCGGTAGAGCCGCTTGGAGAACACCTTCATGATCCACGAGATGCTCGGCACCAGGAAAGCAACGATGAGCGTGAGCTTCCAGTTCAGGTAGATCAGGTAGCCCAGCAGCGCGACCAGCGTGAAGCCGTCGCGCGTGAGGCCGAGCAGCGCCTGCACCAGCAGCATCGCGCCGGTCTGCACTTCATAGACGACCGTGTTCGAAAGGGCGCTGGCCGACTGGCGGGCGAACAGCGCGAGCTCGGCGCCGAGCAGCCGCTCGAACAGCACCCGCCGCAGCTTCTGCATGCCTTCGTTGGCGATGCGCGAGAGCGCGTACTGCGAGATGAACTGGGCGATGCCCCGCACCGCAAAGAGCAGCAGCACCGCGGCGGGCACGAACCACAGAGGCATCTGGCCGCGCGTGAAGCCGCGGTCGAGCAGCGGCTTCAGCAGGGCCGCCATCAGCGGCTCGGTGACTGCAGCCAGCAGAGCCCCGATCAGTCCGAGTGCCCACCATTGACGGGAGCCGCCAAACCATGTCATGAGTCGCGCCAGGCGGCGCATCAGGGGAGGGCGCGCGATCTCGGCGCCGGGGGATGCTTGCATGGCGGCGGATTCTACGGGTCGGGCCTTTGCAGGCGCGCAGCCGCCCCCTGTGTAGGACCGGATCGACGGATAAACGTTTTGTGACGGCAGCCTCTGGGCAGTGTGTAACATCTCGCCTGTTGAAGCCGGGGAGAACTTTTTCACCCGGAAACCTCTCCGAACCGCATGAACAAGCCGTTGTCAGCCCAAATTCCAACTCCTTCTTCATCGCTATTTGCACGCCGCACCCTCATTGCGGCTCTCGCGGCCTCCCCCATGATTCCTGCACTCGCCCAGTTCCGGGTCGAGGTTTCGGGCGTGGGGCTCACGCAGCTGCCGATCGCGCTCGTTCCATTCAAGGGGCAAGAGGCCTCCCCACAGAAGATCTCCGACATCATCCAGGCCGACCTGGAACGAAGCGGCCAGTTCCGGGGCGTCGATGCCTCGGGCCAGGCCCTCGACGAAGCCTCGCGTCCCGACCTTTCCCTTTGGCGCCAGCGCACTGCCGATTCGCTGGTCGCCGGCAGCGTCACTCGGCTGGCCGATGGCCGCTTCGACGTGCGTTTCCGCCTCTGGGACGTGGTCAAGGGACAGGACCTGGGCGGGCAGAGCTACACCGTTCCCCAGGGCGACCTGCGCCTCGCATCGCACCGCATTGCCGACTACGTCTACGAGAAGCTGACCGGCGAAAAGGGCATCTTCTCGACGCGCATCGCCTACGTCACCAAGGCAGGCAGCCGCTATTCGCTGTGGGTGGCCGATGCCGACGGCGAGAACGCGCAGGCTGCGCTCGCCAGCCCCGAGCCGATCATCTCGCCCTGCTGGTCTTCCAATGGTCAGCAACTCGCGTACGTTTCCTTCGAGTCGCGCAAGCCGGTCGTGTACGTGCACAACGTGGCATCCGGCCAGCGCCGCTTGCTCGCCAACTTCAAGGGCTCGAACAGCGCCCCGGCCTGGGCGCCCGACGGCAACTCGCTGGCGGTCACGCTCAGCCGCGACGGCGGCTCGCAGCTCTTCTCCATTCCGGCCAACGGCGGCGAGCCGCGCCGGCTCACTCAAAGCTCCAGCATCGACACCGAGCCGGTGTACTCGGCCGACGGCAGCACGATCTATTTCGTGAGCGACCGCGGCGGCGCCCCGCAGATCTACAAGATGAGCGCCGGCGGCGGCGGCCCGACGCGCGTGACCTTCAGCGGCACCTACAACATCTCTCCGTCCGTCAGCGGCGACGGCCGGTGGTTGGCCTACATCTCGCGAGTGGGCGGCGCCTTCAAACTCCATGTGATGGAGTTGGCAACCGGCAACGTCAGCGCGATCACCGACACCTCCGCGGACGAAAGTCCGAGTTTTGCTCCGAACAGCAAGCTGATCGTCTATGCAACCCAGTTGCAGGGCCGCGAGGCCCTCATGACGACCACGCTCGATGGAAAAATAAAGGCACGACTGGCGGGGCAGGCGGGAGACATCCGTGAACCGGACTGGGGTCCGTTCCAAAAGCAATGACCAAGGTTTCTTTGAGGAGTTTGAAAAAATGTTGAAACGTTCGCTCTATTCGCTGGCCATCGTGGCTCTCATCGCCGGTTGCTCGTCGGGCACCAAGCTCAACGAAACGCCGGTGACCGACCGGTCCGGCACGGCTGGCGGCCAGCAAGGCGCCAGCACCGTGGCACCTGTCACCATCGACCCGACCGCGGGCACCGCTCAAGGTCCGGTGGGCGTCGAGCGCATCGTCTACTTCGACTACGACAGCTACACGGTCAAGCCCGAGTTCCAGTCGCTGATCGACGGCCATGCCCGCTTCCTGAAGGCCAACCCGCAGCGCCGCATCTCCATCGAAGGCCACACCGACGAGCGCGGCGGCCGCGAGTACAACCTGGCGCTGGGCCAGAAGCGTTCCGAAGCCGTGCGTCGCGCGCTGACCCTGCTGGGCGTGAACGACAACCAGATCGAAGCCGTGAGCTTCGGCAAGGAAAAGCCTGCGGTCACCGGCTCGGGTGAGGAAGTCTGGGCGCAGAACCGCCGCGCCGAAATCCGCTACACCCGGTGATGCCACGCGCCCTCCTGCGAGGCTCGGCACTGGCCGCGGCCTTGCTTTGCGTCTCGGCGGCCTCGCAGGCTGCGCTGTTCGAGGATGACGAGGCACGCCGCGCCATCCTCGACCTGCGCCAGCGCGTCGAGGCCATGCGCCAGCAGACCGACCAGCGGCTGACCGACGAGAACGGCCAGTTGCGTCGCAGCCTGCTCGACCTGCAGAACCAGATCGAGCAGATGCGCGGCGACCTGGCCCGCATGACGGGGCAGAACGAGCAGCTCACGCGCACGCTGAGCGAAATGCAGTCGCGCCAGACCACCATCGACGACAAGCTCCGCCAGAGCGAGCCTTCGAAGGTGTCGGTGGACGGCCGCGAGTTCACCGCCGACCCCAAGGAAAAGGCCGACTTCGAGGCTGCCCTCGGCGTGTTCCGCTCGGGCCAGTTCGCGCAGGCGCAGACCGCGTTCGCCGAATTCGTCAAGCGCTACCCGCAAAGCGGCTACAACGCCTCGGCGCTGTTCTGGCTGGGCAATGCGCAGTACGCCACGCGCAACTACAACGAGGCCATCGCGAACTTCCGCTCCATGCTCTCGCTCGCGCCCGACCACGCCAAGGCCCCCGAGGCCGTGCTGTCGATCGCGAACTGCCAGATCGAGCTGAAGGACACGCGTGCTGCGCGCCGCACGCTGGAAGACCTGACCAAGGCCTACCCGCAGTCCGAAGCCGCGCAGGCCGGTCGCGAACGTCTCTCGCGCCTGCGCTGATGAGGGCGGAGCACTCCGCTTGAGCGCCATCATCGCCACTGCGTCTCTCACTCCTCCCACAGCCGCCGCGGATGTCGTCACCGACACCTCGGCGCCTGACTTTGCGCGCCGCTTCGGCGGCCTCGAGCGGCTGTACGGCGTGGCCGGTGCCGCACAAATCCGCGATGCCCACGTGCTGGTAGTCGGCATCGGCGGTGTCGGCTCCTGGGCCGTCGAGGCGCTGGCGCGCAGCGGGGTGGGGCGGCTGACCATGATCGACCTCGACCACGTGTCGGAGTCCAACATCAACCGCCAGATCCATGCGCTCGATGCAACCGTCGGGCAGGCCAAGGTCGAGGCCATGCGCGAGCGCATCGCGCAGATCAACTCCGAGTGCAAGGTGCAGGCCATCGACGATTTCGTCGAGCCCGGCAACTGGCTCTCGCTGCTCGACGCGACCCAGGCTGCGAACGGGCCGGCGACGGCCGTCATCGATGCCTGCGACCAGGTGAAGGCCAAGGTGGCGATGGCCGCATGGGCCCGAGCGTCGCGCGCCACGTTCGTCACGCTGGGCGCCGCTGGCGGCAAGCGGCAGGCGCACAAGGTCGACATCGAAGACCTGTCGCTCGTCACGCACGACCCGCTGCTGGCCCAACTGCGCCAGCGCCTGCGCAAGGAGCATGGCGCTCCGCGCGAAGGCCGCAAGATCGGTGTCGCCTGCGTGTTCAGCCGCGAGAGCGTGGCGCCTCCCGATGCCTCGTGCGCCATCGAGAGCGGTGACGGCACGCTCAACTGCCATGGCTACGGATCGGTGGTCAGCGTGACCGCGACTTTCGGCCAGTGCGCAGCAGGTTGGGTTCTGGACAAAATAGCGTCAAAGCACACGCTATAATCTTTGGCTTTGCCGGATATCACTTCGGCGAAGAACAGAAAAATGGTTCGGGACGTTAGCTCAGTTGGTAGAGCAGCGGACTTTTAATCCGTTGGTCACTGGTTCGAATCCAGTACGTCCTACCAACACCCTGGAGCGCTCACCATACTGGTCGAGCGCTCTTTTTTTGCCGAGTGCGCCGGCCATTGTGATCGCTGATGCTGCCGCCTGCGCGACACCAACGGCCCTGCGCTCAGATCGCAACCTTCTTGTGCTCGCCAAGGTCCTTCGGCGGCTCGCCCGTGATGGCGGCCTTCGCCATCTTGTAGAGCTGCACCATCTTGCTGTCGTCCACGTCCCAGTACTCGGCATCGACCACCGCCACTGCGAGCAGGCCGAGGTTGGGATCGGTCGGGCCATTGGGGAACCAGGCCTGCGCCATCTTGTTGAAGAGTGCTTCCTTCTTTGCCTGGTCCTCAAGCAGCGTGGCGTGGCCCGACACCGACACGTAGCTGTCGTCGTCGGTGTTGGCATAGGCGATGTTCACCACCGGGTCGCTGGCGACGTGACGCGCGATGTCTCCGTTCTTCGGCACGAAGAAGTAAAGCGTGCGCACGTCGTCGCCGTCCCTGTTCTGCGTGGTCAGCGGATGGCTGTGCAGTTGGCCGTCGCCATGGCGGTGGGTCAGCATGCCGAAGCGGGTCTCCTTGATGAGGTCCCAGAGCTTGCCCAGGTCGGTCGTCGTCGTCATGTCGTTGAACTCCAGATCGGTGAAAAGAAGTCCTTAAGGTAAGCGCGGGCGTGTAGCGCGCCATGAGGACACACGGCGCACAGCCGTGTGGTCCCGCACCGACAAGGCTTGTCGAAGGGCAACGCGTTGGTGACGCAACGAGCAGGCTGTTCCGGCCGTCCTCTGGCGGGGGAGCGTTCTCGAAGCGGCTACAGTCGCCCGTCTTTCCTCACCCCGGCGGCTCTGGCTGGCGCCTCCGACCTTTTCCGATGCGTACCTTCATTTCTTTCTCCGCCATCGTTCTTTCTGCGGCATTGGTAGCCGGCTGTGTCACCCGCGAGGCTCCGCGCTACACGCCGCTGGGCAACGGCGTCTTCAAGTCGCCGACCGCGCAGGATGCCGAGAAGTACTGTCGCAATTTCGGCGCACCGATGCGCTTCCTCGCCAACCCGGGCGCGGAAGACGCGGTCAAGCGGGTTTCCGGAGGCGAGGTCTTCTACCGCTGCGATTGACGTAGAAAAGCCCACGGTCCTCAGTACCGTGGGCTCTTACTGCCGATCGGATCGGCGCTGCGCTCAGGCTTCCGGTGCCACGCTGCCCGGCAGCGTCGGCGCGTTCGTGCCGGCGGCGCTTTCCTTTTCGTCTTCCGCGTCTTTCTCATGCCGCGCCGCGATGAACAGGTACATCGCCGGCACCACGAAGAGCGTGAACAGCGTGCCGATGGACAGCCCGCTGAAGATCACGATGCCCATCGCCTTGCGGCCCGCGGCGCCGGCGCCGGAGGCGATCACCAGCGGCAGCACGCCGAAGACCATGGCGGCGGTCGTCATCAGGATGGGGCGCAGGCGGGTGCCGGCGGCTTCCACGATGGCGTCGAGCTTGCTCAGGCCCTGCTTCTGCAGGCGGTTGGCCACTTCGACGATCAGGATGCCGTGCTTGCTGATGAGGCCCATCAGCGTCACCAGGCCCACCTGGGTGTAGATGTTCATCGAGGCGAAGCCCCAGAAGATGAAGATCATCGCGCCGAAGAGGGCGAGCGGCACCGAAACCAGGATCACCACCGGATCGCGGAAGCTCTCGAACTGCGCCGCCAGCGCCAGGAACACGATGATCAGCGCGAAGACGAAGGTGATGGCGAAGTTGCCCGACTCCTGCACGAACTGGCGCGACTGGCCCGAGTAGTCCACCGTGTAGCCGCTGGGCGCCATCTGCTGGACCAGGCCGCGCAGGTACTCCAGCGTCTCGCCCTGCGTGCCGCTGGGTACGCCCTGGATGGTCACGGAGTTGAGCTGCTGGAAGTGGTTCACCGTCTCGGGCTGCACGCTGTACTTCAGGCTCGCCACCGTGCTGGCCGGCACCACGCCGTTGGGCGTCTTGATGTAGAAGTTCAGCACGTCCGAGGGATTCAGCCGGTCGACCTGCTGCACCTGCGGGATCACCTTGTACGAGCGGCCCGAGATCGAGAAGTAGTTGACGTACGCGCCGCCCAGCGCAGCGCCCATGGCGTTGCCGACGTCCTGTTGCGTGATGCCCAGCGAGGCGATCTTGTCGCGGTCGACCACCACGGAGGCCTGCGGCAGGTCGATCTTCAGGTCGGCGTCGATGTAGTAGAACTTTCCGTCGGCGCGCGCCTTGTCCATGATCTGCTGGGCGAGGGCGTTCAGGTTCTCGAAGGGCTCGGTGGTCTTGATGACGAACTGCACCGGCAGGCCCGATGCACCCGGCAGCGCCGGGAACTGGAAGGCCACCACCTTCGCGCCGGCAATGCCGTTCCAGCGCTTCTGCAGGTCGGTCTGGATGTCGTGCGCACTGCGCGTGCGCTCGTCCCAGGGCTTGAGCAGCACGCCCGCGATGCCCGCGTTGGTGCTGGGCACGCCGGTCAGCTGGAAGAGCTGCGCGTACTCGGGCGTGTCGTGCGCGACCTTGAAGATCTGGTCGGCGTACGTCTGCATCTGGTTGATGGTGGCCGTGGGCGCGCCCACCACCTGCGACAGCACGATGCCCTGGTCTTCCTCGGGCGCGAGCTCCGACTTCGACATCTTGAACATCACGAACAGCAGCGCCACCAGGATCGCGCCCATGACGATCATCACCGGCCAGGTCTTGAGCACGCCGCGCAATATCAGCTGGTAGCGGTGATGCACGCGCTCGAAGACGTGCTCGATCTTCATTGCGAACTTGCCGGTGTCCTGCTCGGGCTTGAAGAAGCGCGAACACATCATGGGCGACAGCGTCAGCGCCACGATGCCCGACACCACCACCGAGCCCGCGAGCGTGAAGGCGAACTCGGTGAAGAGCGAGCCGGTCAGCCCGCCCTGGAAGCCGATGGGCACGTACACCGCCACCAGCACCACCGTCATCGCCAGGATGGGGCCGCCCAGTTCGCGCGCCGCGAGCAGCGAGGCCTGCATGGGCGACTTGCCCTCGCGCATGTGCCGGTCGACGTTCTCCACCACGATGATCGCGTCGTCCACCACCAGGCCGATGGCGAGCACCAGCGCCAGCAGCGTGAGCAGGTTGATCGAGTAGCCCAGCGCCAGCATGATGAAGAAGGTGCCGATCAGCGACAGCGGCATCGCGATCAGCGGCACCACCACCGCGCGCAGGCTTCCCAGGAAGAGATAGATCACCACCGTCACGATGACCAGCGCCTCCACCAGCGTCTTGATCACTTCGCTGATCGAGGTGTTGATGAAGTCGGTCGAGTCGTAGACGATCTTGCCGGTCAGCCCCGTGGGCAGCTGCGCCTGGATGTCGGGGAACACCGTGCGCACCTGCTTGGCCACCTCGAGGATGTTGGCTTCGGGCGCGACCTTGATGCCGATGAAGACCGAGCGCACGCCGTTGAAGGCCACGTTGAAGTCGTAGTTCTCGGAGCCCAGCGTCACGTTGGCCACGTCCTGCAGCCGCACGATGGCGCCGTTGGCGCTCTTCACCGAAAGCTGCTTGAACTCGTCCACGCTGTGCAGCGAGGTGCCGGCCGTGAGCGGCACGCTGACCATCTGGCCCTTGCTCTGGCCGACGGCCGCGAGGTAGTTGTTGGCGGCCAGCGCCGCGCTCACGTCGGTGGCGGTCACGCCGTAGGCGGCCATCTTCTGCGCATCGAGCCATGCCCGCAGCGCGAAGGTGCGCGCGCCGAGGATCTCGGCGGTCTGCACGCCCGGAATGGCGTTGAGCTTGGGCTGCACCACGCGCACCAGGAAGTCGGTGACGTTGTTGTTGGGCAGCGTGTCGCTGTAGAAGCCGATGTACATCGCGTCGGTGGTCTGGCCGGTAGCCACCGTCAGCACCGGCTGCTGTGCCTGCGGCGGCAGCTGGTTGCGCACCGAGTTCACCTGCGTGTTGATCTCGGTCAGCGCGCGGTTGGAGTCGTAGTTCAGCCGCAGCGTGGCGGTGATGGTCGACACGCCCAGGCTGCTCGACGACGACAGGTAGTCGATGCCCTGCGCCTGCGACACCGCGGCCTCCAGAGGCTGCGTGATGAAGCCCGCGACCGTGGCCGCGTCCGCGCCGTAGTAGGCGGTGGTGATGGTGACCACGCCGTTCTCGGTCTTCGGGTACTGGTTGACCGGCAGGCCGGCCAGCGCGCGAAGCCCCAGGACCACGATCAGCAGGCTCACCACCATCGCCAGCACCGGCCGGCGGATGAAGATGTCTGTGAAGTTCATTCGGGCGACCTCACTTTTCCTGCGGCGTCGGCGCCGGGTTGTTGGTGGGCTGGACGCTGTTGTCCACCACCACCGGCGTGCCGTTCTTCAGCTTGTTCTGGCCGCTGCTCACCACCACCTGGCCAGCCGTGAGGCCCTTGACGATGGCGATCTGGTCGCCGCGCGTCGGGCCGGTCTCGATGAAGACCTGCTGCGCGACGAGCTGCTTGGCGCCCGATGGATTGGCCGGCTGCGCGGGCGCACCCGCGGTGCCTGCCGCGCCAGGTTTGGGCGGCTCGGCCTCCTTCACCACGTACACGGTCGAGCCGTACGGGTTGTAGGTGACGGCGGTGGCCGGCAGCGTGAGCTGCTCCTGCTCGCCGCCGACATCGATCTTCACGTTGGCGAACATGCCGGGCAGCAGCAGCTGCTTCGGGTTGGAGATGGTGGCCTCGACCTGCACGTTGCGCGTGGCGGCGTCCACCTTCGGGCTGATCGCATTGATCTTGCCGCTGAAGCTCTGGCCCGGGAAGGTGTCGACCGACAGGTTCACCACCTGGCCCACCGCCAGGCCCGCGAGCTGCTGCTGGGGCAGGGCGAAGTCGACGTAGATCGGGTCCAGCGTCTGCAGCGTGACCAGCTTGTCGCCCGCATTCACGTACTGGCCGGGGTTCAGCGTGGTGATGCCCAGGCGGCCGGAGAAGGGCGCGCGGATCGACTTCTTCGCAACCAGCGCGGCCTGCTGCTCGACCTGCGCGCGCTTGGCCTTCAGGTCGTTGGTGTCGGCATCGATCTGCGCCTGGCTCACCGCCTGCACCGCGAGCTGCGCCTGGTCGCGCTTGAGCACGATGGCGGCCTGCGCGGCGGCTGCCTCGGCCGCGTGCAGCTGGGCGATGTCGGAATCGGCATTGAGCTCGACCAGCAGCGTGCCGGCCTTCACGTCCTGCCCCGACTTGAAGTGCACCGTGCGCACCAGCCCGGCCACCTCGGTGCCCAGGTCGGCGCCGCGCACCGGGTTCAGCGTGCCGACCGCGGTGAGCTGCGACTGCCACCGCAGCTTCTGCACCTCGGCCGTCGACACCGTCTGCGGGCCGGGCTTGGGCACTGCGGCGATCAGCGCGCGGATCTGAAGGAACTTGCCCACGGCGAGCACGGCGACCAGCAGCAGCACGCAGCCGATCATGATGATCATTCTCCGGGTCATAAATTGGCTTTTCTTGGAGTTATGGAGTGTTCGGGTCTGCTCAGTTCAGCGGGGCCGAGGCCTGAGGCGAGGGCGCAGCGGGCTGCCCCGGCGCGATCGCCGCGTCGGCCAGCGCACCGCGGTTCCACCAGCCGCCGCCCAGCGCCTGGAAGAGGGCGGCCGTGTCCGCATAGCGCGCGGCCTGCGCCTGCGCCAGGGCGGTGTGCGTCTGCAGCCAGGCCTGCTGCGCGGTCAGCAGCGTCACGTAGCTCACCGCGCCGGCGCGGAACTGCGCGGTCGACAGGTCGAGCGACTGCCTGGCGAGCGACTCGGCGGTGGCCTGGGTCTGCAGCGCTGCCGCGTCGAGTTCGAGCGCGCGCAGTGCATCGGCCACGTTCTGGAAGGCGCCGAGCACGGTGTTGCGGTACTGCGCGGCTGCCGAGTCGTAGGCCGCGACGGCCGCGCGCTGCTGCGCGCGCAGCGCACCGCCATTGAAGATCGGCTGCGTGAGCCCGGCGCCGATGTTCCACAGCGTGGTCGGCCCGGTGAACAGGTCGCGGGCGCGCAGCGAGGTGTTGCCGTAGCTCGCGCTGAGCTGTATCTGTGGATAGAGGTTCGCCGTGGCCACGCCGACCGCCGCGCTGGCCTGGTGCAGCTGCGCCTCGCTGGCGCGCACGTCGGGCCGCTGGCGCGCGAGCTCGGAGGGCAGCGACAGCGGCAGCTCCTGCGGCAGCGAGAGGCTGGCGAGGTCGAACTCCGGCAGGCCTTGCTCCGAAGGCAGACGGCCCGCGAACACGGCGAGCTGGTGGCGCGTCTGCGCGAGCGATTTCTCCAGCGGCGGTAACGCCGCCTGCGTCTGCGCGACCTGCGTGCGCTGCTGCAGCACGATCGACTTCGGAATCGCGCCGGTGTCGAACTGCTTTTCGATCACGCCCAGCTGCTCGCGCTGCGCCTGCAGCACCTCTTGCGTGGCCTGCAGTTGGCCGCGCAGCGCGGCCTCGCGGATCGCGGTGGTGACGAGGTTCGAGGTCAGCGTGAGGTACGTCGCCTCCACCTGGTAGCGCTGCGCTTCCACGGCGGCCTGCGCGCCCTCGATCTGCCGGCGCGAGGCACCGAACACGTCGAGGTTGTAGCTGACGTTGACCGAGGCGTTGTACAGCGTGAGCAACTGGCCGCCCGCCACCCGCGTGCTGACCTCCGAGGCTCGCTCGCGTTGCACCCCCAGCTGCGCGTTGACCTGCGGCCACAACAGGTTGCCCGACTTAGCGTCGTAGGTGGCCTCGGCCTGCCGCAGCGCGGCCTGCGCGGAAGCCAGCGTGGGGCTCTGGGCGAGCGAGGCGCGGATCAGCCGATCGAGCGGCTCCGAGCGGAACACCTCCCACCACTGGGCGGGAATGTCGCGGCCGGGAAGCAGCTCCTGCGCCTGGCCGGCCCGTACGTCGGACTTCGCGGTGCGCGCCGGCATCGGCGCGGGTGTGTAGTCCGCGCCGCCGGCGGCGGCCGGCAGGTCGGGCGTCCTGAAATCCGGCCCGACCGCACAGCCGCTCATCAGCAGCAGGACGGCGCCGAGCACGGCGCCCTGAACGGGCCACCCCGCGCGTCGACGCGCAAACGCAGCGCGCAACGACGAACCAGGGTGATCCTCCAATGCATTGTTGTCTTGATTTGGCATGGGGCAGCGGTTGTACACCCGGAACGCCCGGGCTGCCTGACTTCCTGAAGTCTCACCGCCGCGCCCTTGCCCCGCGAGGCCGTTGCGACGAAACGGGACCTGCACGGCGCGAAATGTACGGGCAAGGCGCCAAATGCACCACCCCAAGGGCACTGCAAAAAATTACCCACGGCCCAATTCCAGGAACACCAAGGAACCGGCTCTGCCGGGCCTCGGGTGTTGCCCCCGGTAGGGGGTTGGTGAAGCGGCACGTAGTGCCGCGCAGCCTGGGGGCGAGCAAATCCACAAAAAAAAGCCCGCACGAGGCGGGCTTGAAGGTGACCTGCTGGAGGAGGGAGGATCAGAGGATGCAGGCCACAGGGAGAGCCATGAATATCGCTTCCGAACCTGCACGCAACCTGACCTCGACGAAATCGTGTTCCAGCTAATGCCTGGCTAATTTTTTGCCGAGGCGCCGCCCGCGTCGGGCTCAGTCCTCGTCTTCCCACTTGCCCACCACCGTGCCCAGCACGGTGAAGGTGGAGCGCACCGGCTCGTGCTTGGGATTGAGCGGCAGCAGCCAGCGGCGGCCGTCCTCCTGCTTGAACACCTTGAAGGTGACCTCGTCGCTGTCCTCGAGCTTGGCGATGATGCGCTCGCCGTCGTCGGGCGTCCTCAGCGAGGTGTCGACGAAGACGATGGAGCCTGATGGGTAGCTCTTGAGCTGGCCACTGGGCGAGGTCATGCTGTCGCCGCGAACGCGCAGCGCATAGCTCTGGAGGCTGTGGTGGGCGATGCAGGGAATCCAGCGCTCGGCGCGCGGCTGCTGCGAGATCTCGTGGCTGTCCCAGTTGGCTGCGTCCGTCCACGAGATGAGCGGCACGGTGCCGGGCGTGCGCGGATTGAAGCTCGGAATCGTCGGGGGGATGTGGGTCACCCGGTACGGCCCGAGCGGTTCGTTGGCCCGGTCGCGGGCCTGGCGCATCTGGTCTTCGTCCCATGGGGCGGGGCCGTCGCCGGTGTCGAGCCAGTTGGGGTCGGCCCGGTAAGCGCGCGCCAGCGCCAGCACGCTCATGGAGCGAGTGACGTCCCCGCGCTCGATCTTGGAAATGCTCGACTGCTTGACGCCCGAGGCCGCTTCGGCCTGCTTCTGCGTCATCTTGGCGAATTTGCGCGCGGCCAGGGCGCGTTTGGCAATGCTGTCCATCGGTTGGGGATTTAAGCCCAAACGAATATTCTTCCTGAACTCTAGAATAGTAAAAAAAGGGAGGAAAGAATGAAACCAAGGGAGTTGGTTCTGGCCCTGAGGGCCATGGGCCTCACGCAGAAGCAGATCGAACAGAGAACAGGCATTCCGCAGCCGACGATCAGCAAGATCGGCCTGGGCCGGGTGGCCGACGTGATGTCGCGCCACTACGTCGCGCTGCTGGCTGCCTACGAGCAGCGTGCGAAGGAGGAGGCCCTGAAGCCGGGGCCCGAGGCCTTCCGCCCCCCGGCAAAGAAGCGATGAGCAGGCGGTGCATCGACGATGGACGTCGGGCCTGTGGCTCGACCGCGCGCTGTGCGTGCTGCTGGCGCTGCTTTCCCTGGCGGGACTGGCCTTCGGCCTGATCGCGGCGCATCCGGCCATCGCGGGCGGCAGCTGCTTCGGGCTGGCGTGCGCCGCGTGGGCGGCACAGGTGCTCTTCGACGGCGAGGCGCTCAGGCGCTCGCGTGCGGTTCGGGAGGCGCGAGAGCGAGGGTGGTGCTGACGCGCACGCAGTCCTTGATGTGCTGCTCGCCAAGCGCGCGCAGCGCCGCATAGCCGAGCGCGGCCGACACCATCTGCCCGGCGATGGGCACGTACTTGGTCGCCTGCTTGGCCGTGAGGCGCACGCCCGCGTGCTTTGCGAGGCGCAGCAGCAGGTCGCGCGTGACGAGCCGCCCGACCAGCAGCGCGCCCACGGTGGTCGCGGCCTTCTGGATGCGCTCGCGCTGGTGCGGCGCGAGCTTTTCGACCTGCGTGACCGAAAGGCCAAATTCCGCGCTGATCTGCGGCACCAGCCGCGAGAGCAGCGCGGCATCGGCCATCCAGTCGAGGCCGGGCAGGGGAACCGCGCTGGCTGCTGCCGCCATCAGCGCCTTGCGGCTGATGAGGCGGCGGCTGCGGTGGACGGCGGCGATGAGCTTTTCATCGCCCCGGGCCAGTTCGATGGCTGACGGCATCCGGCGACTCCCTTTCTTCCTGCCTGAGCGGCTTTGCGGTTCAGGCCGCCAGGGCTTCCAGCTGGTCCGACAGGGCCAGCCAGCGCTCCTCGAGGCGGCCGATTTCGTCGTTGAGCGCCTTCAGCCGCTTGCCGGCCTCGGCGATCTCGGCCGACAGCAGCGGCTGGGCCAGCCGCGCCTCGAGCTCGGCGCGCTCGGAGCCGGCCTTGGCCAGGCGTTCGTCGATCTGGGCGATCTCGCGCTTGATCGGCTTGGCCTGGTCGCTGCGCTGCTGGCGCTCCTGGGCGTCCTGCTTGCGCTGCTGGGGCGCGGCCGGGGCGGCCGCCGCTGGGGCCGCGGCGGCCTCGGCCTCGCGCACCGCCACCTTGGCCTCCTCGCGCAGGCGCTTCGATTCGTCGAGCAGGTAGCGCTGGTAGTCGTCGAGGTCGCCGTCGAAGTCGCCGACAACCCCGCGGCCCACCAGCCAGAACTCGTCGCACACCGAGCGCAGCAGCGCGCGGTCGTGGCTCACCAGCATCAGCGTGCCTTCGAACTCGTTGAGCGCCACGGCCAGCGCCTCGCGGGTGGCCAGGTCGAGGTGGTTGGTCGGCTCGTCGAGCAGCAGCAGGTTGGGGCGCTGCCACACCATCATGGCTAGCACGAGGCGGGCCTTCTCGCCGCCGCTCATGGTGCCCACGGGCTGCTTCACCATGTCGCCGCTGAAGTTGAAGCTGCCCAGGTAGCCGCGCAGCGCCTGCTCGCCGGAAGGCTCTTTGGCATTGCCGCCGAGCTCGCGCGCCAGGCGCACCATGTGCTCCAGCGGGTTGCTCTCGGGGTGCAGCACGTCGAGTTCCTGCTGCGCGAAGTAGCCGATGTTCAGGCCCTTGCCTTCGGTGACCTGGCCCGCCAAGGCGCCCATCTCGCGCGCGATGGTCTTCACCAGTGTCGACTTGCCCTGGCCGTTGGCGCCCAGGATGCCGATGCGCTGGCCCGCCAGCACCGAGCGGTTCACGCCGCGAAGGATGGTCTTGGGCTCGGCGTCTTCGACAACGTAGCCGAAGCTCGCGTTGCTGATCGACAGCATCGGGTTGGGGATGTTGCCCGGCTCCTTGAACTCGAAGCTGAATTCGGCTTCGGCCAGCAGCGGCGCCACGCGTTCCATGCGCTCCAGCGCCTTGACGCGGCTCTGGGCCTGCTTGGCCTTGCTGGCCTTGGCCTTGAAGCGGTCGATGAACTTCTGCAGGTGGGCGATCTTTTCCTGCTGCTTGGCGAAGGCCTGCTGCTGCTGCTCCATCTGCAGCGCGCGCATGTCCTCGAACTTGCTGTAGTTGCCTCCGTAGCGCGTGAGCTGGGCGTTGGCGATGTGCAGGGTGACGTCGGTCACGGCGTCGAGGAACTCGCGGTCGTGGCTGATGACGATCATGGTGCCCTGGTACTTCTGCAGCCAGGCTTCGAGCCACACCAGCGCGTCCAGGTCCAGGTGGTTGGTGGGCTCGTCGAGCAGCAGAAGGTCGCTCGGGCACATCAGCGCGCGGGCCAGCTGCAGGCGCATGCGCCAGCCGCCCGAGAAGCTGTTGACCGGCGCGTCGAGCTCGTGCGTCTTGAAGCCCAGGCCCAGGATCAGCGCCTGCGCGCGCGGCACGGCGTCGTGCTCGCCGGCGTCGGCCAGGTCGGTGTAGGCGTGGGCCAGCTGCATGCCGATGTCGGCGTCGTCGGGGTTCTCGGTGTAGGCGGCCTCGATGGTGGCCAGCTGCTCGCGCAGCTCGGTCAGGCGGGTGTCGCCGCCCACCACGAAGTCGGTGGCCGACTCCTCGGTCTCGGGCATGTTCTGCGCCACCTGGGCCATGCGCCACTGCTTCGGAATGGAGAAATCGCCGCCGTCTTCGTGCAGCGTGCCGTTGAGCAGGGCGAACAGGGTCGACTTGCCGGCGCCGTTGCGGCCCACCAGCCCGACCTTCTCGCCGGGGTTGAGGGTGACCGTGGCGCCGTCGAGCAGGACCTTGGCGCTGCGGCGAAGAATGACGTTCTTGAGAGTGATCATGAAAGAGGAGCCGTAGGGGCGATTATCCCGCCCGGCCTCGGACGCCCCGGAAAAAGGGGCAAAGGCGCGGGGAAATCGGCATCGATCGCCCGGTGAATGGGGTTGCGCAGCCAGTGGCTGCGGGAAAGCGGCAGAAAGGGGAGGGCTCGGGCGGGCGCAGCTAACGCACGCCGGCGCCGGCCACGAGGGCGTCGCGCGTGACCAGCAGCACCTGGTCTTCGCCGGCCGAGGTTTCGAGCCAGAAGACTTCGAGCTGCGGAAAGGCGGCCTCGAAGTACTCGCGCTCGTTGCCGATCTCCAGCACCAGCACCGCGCGCTCGCTCATGCGAGACGGCGCGTCGGCGAACAGCTGGCGCACGAAATCCATGCCGTCGGCACCGCCGGCCAGTGCCAGCTCGGGCTCCGCGCGGTATTCGGCGGGCAGGGCGGCCATGCTGGCGCTGTTCACGTAGGGCGGGTTGCACAGGACCAGGTCGTAGGGGCCGGGCAGGTTCTTCAGTCCGTCCGACTCGACCAGCCTCACCCGCGCGTCCAGCTCGTGGCGGGTGATGTTGATGGCCGCCACCTCCAGCGCCTGCAGCGAGATGTCCGCAGCGTCGACCGTCACTTCCGGGTACGTGAGCGCCGCCAGCACCGCGAGGCTGCCGTTGCCGGTGCACAGGTCGAGCACGCGCTGCGTGTGTTCGCCCAGCCAGTAGTCGATGGTTCCCTCGGCGATCAGCTCGGCGATGAAGCTGCGCGGCACGATGGCGCGCTCGTCCACGTAGAAGGGCACGCCCTGCAGCCAGGCTTCCTTGGTGAGATAGGCGGCGGGCTTGCGCGTCGAGATGCGTTCGTCGATGAGCGCCGCCACCTTGCCTGCGTCGGCGGGCGACACGGGCCTGTCGGCCACGCCGTCGAGGTCGTCCAGCGGCAGCTTCAGGCGCCACAGCACCAGCCAGGCGGCTTCGTCGAAGGCGTTGGCCGTGCCATGGCCGAAGGCCACGCCGGCTTCTTCCAGCCGCTTCGCGCCCGCCTCGATGAGTTCAATGACGGTGCTCATCCGGCGAGCGCGGCGTCCAGCCGCTTCAAGACGCGCAGGTAGATGTTCTTCAGCGTCTCGATCTCGGCCACTTCGATGTGCTCGTCGATCTTGTGGATGCTGGCGTTCACCGGGCCGAGCTCGACCACCTGCCTGCAGATCTTTGCGATGAAGCGCGCGTCGCTCGTACCGCCGCTGGTCGACAGCTCGGTCTCGATGCCGGTTTCATCTCGGATGGCGCCCTGCACGGCCTCCACCAGCTCGCCCGGCGTGGTCAGGAAGGGCAGGCCTCCGATGGTCCAGGCCAGCGTGTAGTCGACCTGGTGCGCGTCGAGCACGGCGTGCACGCGCTGCTGCAGCGACTCGGGCGTCGATTCGGTCGAGAAGCGGAAGTTGAAGTCGATCACCGCGCTGCCCGGGATCACGTTGCTCGCGCCGGTACCCGCGTGGAAATTGCTGATCTGCCAGCTGGTCGGCTGGAAGTACGGGTTGCTCGCCGCGTCCCAGCCGCCGGCAGCGTTGATGGCCACCAGCTCGGCCAGCGCGGGTGCGACCGCGTGGACCGGGTTCTTCGCCAGGTGCGGATAGGCGATGTGACCCTGCACGCCCTTGACCGTGAGCTTGCCGCTCATGGTGCCGCGACGGCCGTTCTTGATCATGTCGCCGCAGCGCTCCACGGCCGTGGGTTCGCCGACGATGCAGTAGTCGATGGTCTCGCCGCGCGCGGCCAGTGCGTTGCAGACGACGACCGTGCCGTCCACGCCCGGGCCTTCCTCGTCGCTCGTGAGCAGCAGGGCGAGCGTGAGCTGTGTCTCTGGCACTGCCTGCAGGAAGTCTTCGATGGAGGTCACGAAGGCCGCGACCGACGTCTTCATGTCGCAGGCGCCTCGGCCGTAGAGCTTGCCGTCGCGGTGCGTGGGCGTGAAGGGATGGCTGGTCCATTGCTCGATGGGGCCGGTGGGCACCACGTCGGTGTGGCCGGCGAACACCAGCGTCCTGGTGGCGGCCTTCGCGTCCTTGGGGCGGCGCACCGCCCAGAGGTTGGTCACCCGGAAGTCGGCGGGGCCGCTCTCGATCGTCTCCAGCGTGAAGCCCAGCCGCGCCAGCCGCTCGCCGAGGATCTGCTGGCAGCCCGCGTCGTCGGGAGTGACGGAAGGGCGCGAGATGAGTTGTTCGGCTAGCTGGAGAGTTCGGGACATGGCACAGGAAAGGAGGGTGACTCTTCCAGGAACCCCGCGGAACCGGCGCTGCCGGGCCGCGGGCGTTGCCCCGGCGAGGGGGCGGCTAAGCGACACGAAGTGCGCGAAGCCTTGGGGGAGAGTCAGAATTTGACGTCTAGCGTGATGTCGGTGAAGGTGGGTTCGTCGACCTGATCCGTCAGGTGGCGGTCGTCGACATGCTGCTTGGGCGCTGCGCGGTTCTGCAGGCGCCACATGAGGTTGGTGGGGGAGTCGGCCTGCGACAGGCCCTCTTCGCGGGTGACGCGCTCTTCGATGACGAGGCGGGCGATGTCTTCCTCGAAGGTCTGCGAGCCTTCGGCCATCGACTTCTCCATGGCCTCCTTCACGCCGGAGAAGTCGCCCTTCTCGATCAGCTCGGCCACCAGCGCGGTGTTGAGCATGACCTCCATCGCAGGCACGCGCCCGCCGGTCGGCGTGCGCAGCAGGCGTTGCGACACGATGGCGCGCAGCGCGCCGCCCAGGTCGCCCAGCAGCGTGGGGCGCACCTCGACGGGATAGAAGCTCAGGATGCGGTTCAGCGCGCGATAGCTGTTGTTGGCGTGCAGCGTGGCCACGCACAGGTGGCCCGACTGCGCGTAGGCGATCGCGGCCGACATGGTGTCGCGGTCGCGGATTTCGCCGATCTGGATCACGTCGGGCGCCTGGCGCAGCGCGTTCTTCAGCGCCGTCTGCAGCGAGGTGGTGTCGCTGCCCACGTCGCGCTGGTTCACCACGGACTTCTTGTTGGTGTAGGTGAACTCGATCGGTTCCTCGACCGTGAGGATGTGGCCGCTGGCGTGCTCGTTGCGGTAGTCGAGCATCGAGGCCAGCGTGGTGGTCTTGCCGGCACCGGTGGCGCCGACCATGAGGATCAGCCCGCGTCGCTCCATGACGAGCGTCTTCAGGATGTCGGGCAGGTTCAGCTCTTCGAAGCTCGGAATCCGTGGGGCGATGTGCCGCACCACCACCGCGTAGGTGCCGCGCTGGCGCATGGCGCTGATGCGGTAGTTGCCGGCGTCCTCGAGGTGGACGGCCATGTTGAGTTCGCCCGTGCTCTCCAGCTCCTGGATGCGCGCGGCGGGCACCACTTCCGACAGCAGCGCCAGCGGCGCCGTGGGCGGCAGCACCTGCGCATTGACGGGCAGGCAGTTGCCGTTGATGCGGATCAGCACCGGGGAGTGGGCCGAGAGATAGATGTCGGATGCCTTGCGTTCGGCCATCAGACGAAGAAGTCGTTCCATCATGTTCATCGGTCTCTCTCCTCGGGTGCTCTTGGAATCATTCGTGAGCTGCGTGCAGAACGTGCTCTTCGCGGGGAACGCCGCGAAACCGGCTTTGCCGGGCCGCTGGCGTCGCCCCCTGCAAGGGGGCGTTCGAAGCGACACGAAGTGCGCGCATCATGGGGTGTGCCAGGTTCAGTCGCGCAGCAGGTCGTTGAGGCTGGTCTTGGAGCGCGTCTGCGCGTCGACCGTCTTCACGATGATTGCGGCGTAGGTGCTGTAGTCTTGGCCCGACTTGGTCTTCTTGGGCAGGTTGCCGCTGATGACCACGCTGCCGGCCGGCACGCGGCCGTAGGAGATCTCGCCGGTGTCGCGGTTGAAGATCGGGGTGCTCTGGCCGATGTACACGCCCATGCCAAGCACCGAGTTCTCTTCGACGATCACGCCTTCGACGACTTCGGAGCGCGCGCCGATGAAGCAGTTGTCCTCGATGATGGTCGGGTTGGCCTGCAGCGGCTCCAGCACGCCGCCCAGGCCCACGCCGCCGGAGAGGTGCACATTGGCGCCGACCTGCGCGCACGAGCCCACGGTGGCCCAGGTGTCGACCATGGAGCCTTCGCCCACGTAGGCGCCGATGTTCACGTACGAGGGCATCAGGATCGCGCCCTTGGCGATGTAGCTGCCGCGGCGGGCGACGGCCGGCGGCACGATGCGCACGCCCGATTCCTTCAGCTCGTTGGCCGACAGGTGCGAGAACTTGGTGGGCACCTTGTCGTAGAAGCCGAGCGAGCCGGCCTGGATCTGCTCGTTGTCCTTCAGGCGGAACGACAGCAGCACGGCCTTCTTGATCCACTGGTGCACGGTCCACTTGCCCACGCCTTCGCGGCTGGCCACGCGCAGCTTGCCGTTGTTGAGTTCGGTGATCACGTGCTCGACGGCGTCGCGCACTTCGGCCGTCGAGGAGGCGACCGAGATGTTGGCGCGGTCTTCCCACGCGGCGTCGATGATTTGTTGCAGTTGCTGGGTCATGGAGAGTCTCGGGTGAAAAATGGGGGCAGGGGTCAAGCGAAGCGGATCAGGGGCGGGCGTCCTTGCAGAAGCGCACGATGCGCTGTGCGGCCTCCACGCATTCGGCCGTTTCGGCCACAAGCGCCATGCGGATGCGGCCCCGGCCGGGGTTGACGCTGTGCGCGCCGTACGTCGTCTGGCGCGCCAGATAGCTCCCCGGCAGAACCGTCACATTGTATTGAGCGTACAGGGCGCGGGCGAAGGCTTCGTCGTCGCCAGCCCACACTTCGGGCACGCCGGCCCAGAGGTAGAAGCTGGCATCGGGCAGGCGCACATCGAGCACCGGTTCCAGCAGCGGCGTGACCGCCGCGAACTTGGCGCGGTACTGGGCGCGGTTGTCGACCACGTGCGACTCGTCGCCCCAGGCGGCGATGCTGGCCGCGGCCACGGCGCCGCTCATGGCGCTGCCGTGGTAGGTGCGGTAGAGCAGGAATTTCCTGATGATGGCCGCGTCACCCGCCACGAAGCCGCTGCGCAGGCCGGGCACGTTGCTGCGCTTGGACAGGGATGTGAGCGCAATCAGGTTGCGGAAGTCGGGCCGCCCGAGCTTCACCGAGGCCTCCAGGCCGCTGAGCGGGGGCTCGTCGCGGAAGTAGATCTCGCTGTAGCACTCGTCGGCGGCGATCACGAAGCCGTGGCGGTCGGAAAGCGCGAAGAGCTTCTTCCATTCGTCCAGCGCCATGACCGCGCCGGTGGGATTGCCCGGCGAGCAGACGAACACCAGCTGCGTGCGGGCCCAGATGTCTTCGGGCACGCTGTCCCAGTCGACCGCGAAGTTGCGCGCGGGCACGCTGGGCACGTAGTACGGCTCCGCGCCGGCGAGCAGGGCCGCGCCTTCGTAGATCTGATAGAACGGGTTGGGCGACAGCACCACGGGCTTGGGCGAGGCGGTCGGGTCGACCACGGTCTGGGCCAGCGAGAAGAGCGCCTCGCGCGAGCCGTTGACGGGCAGCACCTGCGTCGCCGGGTCCAGCGAGAGGCTGTATCGGGTCTTGAGCCAGTCGGTGAAGGCGGTGCGCAGCTTCAGGTCGCCGGCGGTGGCGGGGTAGGCGGCCAACGCGCCGAGGCTGGCGCTCAGTGCATCCTTGATGAAGCCCGGCGTGGCGTGCTTGGGTTCGCCGATGCCCAGGCTGATGGCCGTGAACTCGGGGTTGGGCGTGACGCCCGCGAACAGCTGCTTCAGCCGCTCGAAGGGGTAGGGTTGCAACCGGGAAAGCAGGGGATTCATGGCCGGGATTATCGGTGACAGGTGTTACCGCTCCCGGCGAAACGGCTACTCGCGCGGGCCGGTGGCAGGAGCGGACGCGGCCGCTCTCAGGCGGCGCTGCGCCGGTAGAAGGCCAGCGAGCCGGCCAGTGCCAGCAGCATGCCGCCGCAGGCGCGGTCGATCCAGCGGGTGGCCGACACGGTCAGCAGCCGGATCGCCCGGGCGCCGACGAAGGCGTAGGCCAGCATCACCGTCATGTCCAGCGCCGCGAAGATCAGGGCGATGACGATGTACTGCGGCGCCTGGGCCACCGAAGGGTCGATGAACTGCGGCAGGAGCGCCGAGCAGAAGATGTAGCCCTTGGGGTTGGTCACCGCCACCAGGAATGACTTGAGGAAGATCCGCCGGCTCTCGCCCGCCGCGGCCGAGGGTGCCGCATCCGCTGCCGGCAGGTGGAGGCCGCCCCTGGAGCGCAGCATGCGCAGGCCCAGCCAGGCCAGATAGATCGCGCCTACCCATTTCAGCATCGAGAACCAGAATTCCGACGCAGCCAGCAGGGCGCCCAGTCCGAGCGCCACGGCGCCGACCAGCACGAAATCGGACAGCACCGCCCCGAGCATCCCCGGCAGCGCGCGCCGCACGCCGTGGCGCGAGCCGTTGCTGAGCGCCAGCAGCACCGTCGGCCCGGGCGTGGCGATGGCGGCGAAGGCCACGATGGCGAAGAGCAGGGCGGTGGCGAGCGTCATCGTGGATTTCTCCTTGGTATCCGCGCGAGGTGCGGCTAGATCTTCTTGACCAGCACCAGGCTCTTGCGGTCCCAGTTGTACTTGCGCTTGCGGGCCTCGGGCAGCCAGTCGGGGTTGACCTGCTGGAAGCCGCGCTTGAGGAACCAGTGCATGGTGCGGGTGGTGAGCACGAAGATGCTCTCCAGACCCATGGCCTTGGCGCGGTGCTCGATGTGCTTGAGGATGCGCTCGCCGTCGCCCTGCGACTGCGATTGCGGCGACACCGTGAGCGCGGCCATCTCGGCGGTGCGCGCCTCGGGGTAGGGGTAGAGCGCCGCGCAGCCGAAGATCACGCCGTCGTGCTCGACCACCGTGTACTGGTGGATGTCGCGCTCGATCTCGGTGCGGTCGCGCTTGACCAGCGTTCCGTCGCGCTCGAAGGGTTCGATCAGCTGCAGGATGCCGCCGATGTCGTCCACCGAGGCCTCGCGCAGGCTCTCGAGCTTCTCGTCGATCACCATCGTGCCGACGCCGTCGTGCACGTACACCTCCAGCAGCAGCGAGCCGTCGAGGGCGAAGGGCAGGATGTGGTTGCGCTCCACGCCCGCCTTGCAGGCCTTCACGCAGTGCTGCAGGTAGAAGGCGGTGTCGGTGGGCTTCTGCGGCGGGGGCAGCGAGGCCAGCAGCTTCTCGGCGGCGTCCAGCGGCAGCTCGGTGTCGATGGGGTTGTCCTCGCTCTCGGGCAGTTCGCTGTCGATGCGGATGCCGGGAATCTCGGTCAGGAAGATCAGCTTGTCGGCCTGCAGCGAGATGGCCACGCTGGTGGCGACCTCTTCCATCGTCAGGTTGAAGGCCTCGCCGGTCGGCGAGAAGCCGAAGGGCGACATCAGCACCATGGCGCCGAAATCCAGCGTGCGGCGGATGCCGGCCGCGTCCACCTTGCGCACCAGGCCCGAATGCTTGAAGTCCACCCCGTCGACCACGCCCACCGGCCGCGCGGTGATGAAGTTGCCCGAGATCACCCGCACGGTCGAGCCGGCCATCGGCGTGTTGGGCAGGCCCTGGCTGAAGGCCGCCTCGATCTCATAGCGCAGCTGGCCGGCGGCTTCCTGGGCGGAGTCGAGCGCCACTTCGTCGGTGATGCGGATGCCGTGCGAATACTTCGCCTCGTGCCCCTTGGCCGCGAGCTGTTCGTTGACCTGCGGCCTGAAGCCGTGCACCAGCACGATCTTGACGCCCATGCTCTGGATCAGCGCCAGGTCTTGCGCGATGTTCTGCAGTTTGCCCGCAGCGATCGCTTCGCCCGCGAGCCCGACCACGAAAGTCTTACCGCGGTGCGTGTGAATGTAGGGCGCGACCGAGCGGAACCAGGGCACGAAGGTGAAATTGAAGACGGTGGACATGGGGCGTGATTGTGCATTCATGAAAGGCGGTCTGCCTGACTCGATCCGACCCCTGCGGATCGGTCGAGCCAGGCGGGCCGGACGGACGGATCAGGCGATCGCGCGCAGTACGCGGGCCGCGGCGGCGGGCGCCGACGGTGGCGGCGGCCCTTCGTGTCGGGCACGGAAGCCCGCCAGCAGCGCCGCGTAGGCGTCGGTCGCCCCGTGGGCCTCGTCCGAGCCCGGAGTGGGCAGCCCCAGCATCGCAGCCAGTTCGGCCGGCGCGATGGAGCCGTCGCGCAGCAGCGCATCGACCACCGCCATCAGCGCCGGCACGTGCGCCTCCAGCAGCGCCAGCGCGCGCTCGTGCTCCTGCGCCAGCAGGGCCTCGATCTCGGGGTTGGTGGCTTCCACGTCGGTGTTGACGTTGTCGTTCGGGTCGTTGGCGACGTCGGTGCGGCTCATGCGCGTGCCGAAGGCGAAGTGGCGCACGTACTGCGCGGCATAGGCGGTCGCCTGCATGAAGTCCTGCGTGGCGCCCGAGGTGCAGGCCTGCTCGCCGAACACCAGCCGCTCCGCGGCGCGTCCGGCCAGGCCCACGCAGATGCGGTCGCGCAGGTTCTCCTTCGACCAGGCCTTGCGCTGCTCGTAGCTGTTGTAGCCGCCCTCGAACGAGGCCACGTTGATCTTGATCTCCTGCGGCGCGCGGCCGAAGAGCAGGCCGTACGCCACGCCGTGGCCGGCCTCGTGCACCGCGAGCAGGGCGCGGAAGTCCTCGCTCGAACGCTGCTTGAGGCGGTTCAGCTCCAGCGCCACCGGAAACTGGCGGCGCGCCTTGCGGTACTTCGCCGCGATGGCCGACACACCCGCGTCCAGCGAGAGCCACACCGGCTCGCTGCCGTTGGCGCCTTGCTCCAGCGCCCACAGCGCGGCGTTGACCAGCGTGGCGCTCAGGATCGCGTGGATCGACGAGAACAGCGGACGCGTTCCCTGCGCCGGGAACACGGCGTTGGCATAGATCTGCTCGTACACGCTCGCGTCGAGCACGAAGCGCACGCCGGAACTCTCCTGGATCTCGGCCACGTAGCGGTCGCAGATCGACAGGATCAGGCGCACGTAGGTCGCGCGGTCGAACGAGGGGTAGATCACGTGGTTGTTGCCCAGGCGTGCGATCTGCTCGGGGCGGAAGCGCTCGGCCAGGGCCTTCTTCACGTCGATGACGGAGAGCTTCTTCGTCAGCTCGTGGAAGATGTCGGCGTCGGTGTCGCAGTCCTCGACGCGCTGCGCCGTCTCGGCGTACATCTCGTCGAGGTTGCCCGACACGAACACCAGCAGCTTGCTGTAGTCGGTCTCCCAGCCCTGCTGCGTGTCGCGGAAGGCGCGCAGGCGCGCGTGCACCTCGGCGGGCTTCCAGGCCATGATCTGAAGCAGCGTCTCCGACAGCTTCAGGCAGCGCTTCACCTCGCGCGCCTCCCAGGGCGACAGGTGCAGCTTGCGCTTCTTGTCGTACTTCTTCTTGTCGGAGCCGTCGCGGTCCTGCGTGTACTCGGCATAGGCCAGCGACGACTCGATCTCGCCGAGCATCGAGAGCGCGGGCGGCAGGCGGCCGTCGGACAGCAGCGCCCACACGTCCTGGTAGCGCTCGACCTTGGCGTCATGGCCGCCGTTGTCGACCGTGCGGAAGCGCTGGAACTCGTCCAGCACCAGGATGCCGGGCGTGCCCTCGGCGATGCCCGACTCGGCCAACATGGCGGAGATCGAGCCGCGGCTGTGATAGCCCGAGCCGTGGCTGAAGCCGTCCATCTGCACTTCGATGAAGCGGTCGTAGAAGCCCAGGTGCTGTGCGAGCCTGCGCACCAGCTGCGTCTTGCCGGTGCCGGTGAGGCCCCAGAGGCAGACGATGACCGGGCGGCTGATGAGCTGCGGCAGCACGTACCAGGCGCGGATCGAGTCGATCACGCGATCGATGATGTCGTCGATGCCGAAGAGCTCGGTCTTCAGCGCTTCGGCGACGGTCTGCAGGTGGCGAGTGCGCTCGGCGAGCTCGGCATGCAGTGGGGTTCGGATGTCTTTGGACATGTTTTTCTTCTTGGGTATCTGACAGGAACGGAGGAATGCAGCCGCCGCTTCGCCACGAAAGGCGGGCAGGAGGCGACAGGCTCGACGCTGTGGGAGTCGGTCGCGGCGCTTCGGTCTGCGAAGCGCGCCGACGATGTCGAGGGCGCGGGCTTCAGGCCGGGCGGGGCAACTTGACCCTTCCGAGCGCACGGGGCGCGCGGCTTGCGCAGCGACGGCGCAAGGTGGTGGGGGCAAGGCGGTAGGACATGGACGCGATCGTAGTGGCGGTTTGCAATCGAGTAAAGACTATTTACGGATCGTGTCGCGATCTCGCCGCAATCAGGCCGAACGTTGTGGATGCCGTGCAACAACCGTGGTGGGCGCCGATAATCGACGGTTTGCCTGCCTGCCGGCTCCTTCGCTCCTGCGCGCAACCGGCGAGTGCCGCCGCCGACGACTGCTTCCTGCCTTGACGACCACCACACCCCTTCGCATCGAGTTCCCCGAATCGCTTCCTGTATCGAGCAGGCGCGAGGAGATCATGGACGCCATCTCGGCGCACCAGGTCGTGATCGTCTGCGGCGAGACGGGCTCGGGCAAGACCACGCAGCTGCCGAAGATCGCCCTCGCGCTGGGCCGCGGCAAGCTCAACGCCGAGCCCGGCAAGGGCCGGCTCATCGGCCACACGCAGCCGCGCCGCATCGCCGCGAGCTCGGTGGCCAAGCGCATCGCAGAGGAGCTGAAGACGCCACTGGGCGACGTGGTCGGCTTCAAGGTGCGCTTCCAGGACCGCCTCTCGCGCGACGCCTCCGTCAAGCTGATGACAGACGGCATCCTGCTGGCCGAGACGCAGACCGATCCGCTGCTGAAGGCCTACGACACGCTCATCATCGACGAGGCCCACGAGCGCTCGCTGAACATCGACTTCCTGCTGGGCTACCTGCGAGAGATCCTGCCGCGCCGGCCCGACCTGAAGGTGATCGTCACCTCGGCCACCATCGACGCCGACCGCTTCGCGCAGCACTTCGCCTCGGCGAAGGGGCCGGCGCCCACGATCTTCGTCTCGGGCCGCACCTATCCGGTGGAGCAGCGCTACCGGCCCTTCGAGGAATCGCGAGAGCACGACCTGAACGACGCCATCGCAGACGCGGTCGACGAGCTCTGGCGCGATCCGCACAACGCGGGCGACATCCTCGTCTTCCTGCCCGGCGAGCGCGAGATCCGCGAGGCGGCCGACCATCTGCGCCGCCACCTGAGCCACCAGCCGCTGCTGCGCAGCGCCGAAGTGCTGCCGCTCTTCGCACGGCTCTCTGGCCCCGAGCAGGACCGCATCTTCGACGGCCACACGGGCCGGCGCATCGTGCTGGCCACCAACGTTGCGGAGACCTCGCTCACCGTGCCGGGCATCCGCTACGTGATCGACACCGGCACCGCCCGCGTCAAGCGCTACAGCTTCCGCAGCAAGGTCGAGCAGCTGCTGGTCGAGCCGATCAGCCAGGCGGCCGCCAACCAGCGCGCGGGCCGCTGCGGCCGGGTGGCGAACGGCATCTGCATCCGCCTCTACGACGAGAAGGACTTCGAAAGCCGCCCGCGCTTCACCGACCCCGAGATCCTGCGCTCCTCGCTCGCAGGCGTGATCCTGCGCATGAAGTCGCTGCGCCTGGGCGACGTGGCGCGCTTCCCGTTCCTGGAGGCTCCGTCGCCGCGCGCCATCGCCGACGGCTACCAGCTGCTCAACGAACTGGGCGCGGTCGACGACGCCAACGAGCTCACGCCCACCGGCGCCGAGCTGTCGAAGTTGCCGCTCGACCCGCGCGTGGGCCGCATGATCCTGGAGGCCCGTTCGCGGGGGGCACTCGAGGAAGTGCTCGTCATCGCGTCGGCCCTCAGCGTGCAGGACGTGCGCGACCGGCCGATGGACGCGCAGCAGCAGGCCGACCAGGCGCATGCGAAGTTCGACGACGAGAAGAGCGAGTTCAGCGGCTACCTTCGGCTGTGGAAGTGGATCGCGGACGCGCGCGGCGGGCATGGAGACACCCACAAGCTGAGCAACCGCCAGTACGAGCAGCTGCTGCGCCAGAACTTCATCAACATCCGCCGCGTGCGCGAGTGGCGCGACATCCATTCGCAGCTGCTCACGGTGGTCACCGAGCACAAGTGGCGCATCAATGCCCAGCCCGCCGGCTACGAGGCGCTGCACATGTCGATGCTGTCGGGCCTGCTGGGCAACATCGGCTGGAAGCTGGAGGACGACGAGGCCTATCTTGGCGCGCGGGGCATCAAGTTCTACAAGCACCCCGGCGCGCACCTGAAGAAGAAGCCCGGGCGCTGGATCGTCGCGGCCGAACTGGTCGAGACCACGCGCCTCTTCGGACGCGGCATCGCCAACATCGAGCCGCAGTGGCTCGAAGAGGTGGCTGGGCACCTGCTGAAGAAGCAGCTGCTCGATCCGCACTGGGAGAAGAAGGGCGCGCAGGTGTCGGCACTGGAGCGCGCAACGCTCTATGGCCTGGTGGTGTACAGCGGCCGGCGCGTGGACTTCACGCGGGTCGACCCCGTTGCCGCGCGCGAAATCTTCATCCGCGAGGCGCTGGTGGGCGGGCAGTGGGAAAGCAGGTTCCCGTTCCTGCAGGCCAACCGCAAGCTCGTGCGCGAGGTGGAAGGGCTGGAGCACAAGTCGCGCCGGCAGGACGTGTTGGTCGACGACGAGCTGATCTTCGCCTTCTATGACGCCCAGCTTCCGCCCGATGTCGCCAGCGGCATCACGTTCGAGAACTGGTACCGCCAGGCCTCGAAAGATCAGCCGCGCCTGCTGTACCTGACGCGCGACGAACTCATGCGCCACCAGGCGGCGGGCATCACGACGCAGTCCTTCCCGCCGACGCTGCGGCTGGGCGGCGTCGACTGCGCCGCGAGCTACCTGCATGAACCCGGCGATGCGAAGGACGGCCTCACCGTCAGCGTGCCGCTCTTCGTGCTCAACCAGGTCAGCGAAGAGCGCTGCGAATGGCTGGTGACGGGCATGCTCAAGGACAAGATCCAAGCCCTGCTCAAGAGCCTGCCGCAGCGTCCGCGTTCGCGGCTGGTGCCGCTGCCCGAGTCGGCCTCGAAGCTGGCGGAAGAACTGTCGGCCCCCGAGGTGTTCGGCACCGGTTCGCTGACCGACGTGCTGCTCAAGCGTGTGCGCGAGATGACCAGCATCGATGTCAAGCGCGCCGACTTCAAGCTCGACATGCTGCCGCCGCACCTGTTCATGAACCTGCGCGTGGTCGACGAGCACGGCCGGCAGCTGGGCATGGGGCGCAACCTCGGCGCGCTGAAGGCCGAACTGGGTGCGCAGGCGCGAGGAGCCTTCCAGGCGCTGGCTGGGCTGAACATCAAGGCGGCACCGGAGAAGAAGGCTGCCGCGACGGCGCCGGACCCGCGTTCGAAGCCCGCCGCCAAGGCCGCGGACGCGCCCGCCGCGCTGCCGGCCGGACAGCGCTACACCGCCTGGACCTTCGGCGAACTTCCCGAACTGATGGAAGTGCGCCGCGGTTCGCAGTCGCTGATCGGCTTTCCGGCACTGCGCGACGAAGGCGACGCCGTGACCATCGAGGTGTTCGACGAGCCCGCCGTGGCGGCAGCCAAGCACCGCACCGGCCTGCGCCGCCTGTTCGCGCTGCAGCTCAAGGACGCGCTCAAGTACCTCGAGAAGAACATCCCCGACCTGCAGAAGATGTCGGTCGCATACATGCCGCTGGGCACTTCGGAGGAACTGCGCACGCAGATCATCGACGTGGCGATCGACCGTGCGTTCCTGCAGGACCCGCTGCCCACCGACGAACAGGCGTTCAAGCGCCGGCTGGAGGAAGGGCGCGGCCGCCTCACGCTGATCGCCAACGAGGTGGCGCGGCTGGCCGGCACGGTCCTCGTCGAGTACGCCGCGGCCGCGCGCAAGATCAAGGACACCAAGATCCAGCCCGAAGCCGTGCAGGATGCCGCCCAGCAGCTGCAGCGCCTGGTCGGCAAGCGCTTCATCGCCGACGCGCCGTGGACGCAGCTGCAGCATTTCGCGCGCTATCTCAAGGCCATCGTGCTGAGGCTCGACAAGCTGCGTGCCGACCCCGCGCGCGACGCGAGCAAGCTCGCCGAGCTGAAGCCGCAGGACCAGCGCTACTGGCGCCTCGTGGCGGAGCGCAAGGGCGTGGTGGACGAGCGCATGCTCGAATTCCGGTGGCTTTTGGAGGAACTGCGCGTGAGCTTCTTCGCGCAGGAGTTGCGCACGCCGCAGCCCGTGAGCGTGAAGAGGCTGGACAAGGCCTGGGCCCAGCTGCAGGCCTGAGACCACTGAGACGACTGGGACGACTGAGACAAGAAAAAGCCCGCTTGCGCGGGCTTTTTCTTGGCTTCCTATGGCCGGGACGCGGTGGCTGCAAGGCCTATATGCGTCCCATCAGCACCAGGATCACCACGATCACCACCACCAGGCCGAGGCCGCCGCTGGGTCCGTAGCCCCAGGAGCGGCTGTAGCCCCAGCTCGGCAGTGCGCCGATCAGCAGCAGGATGAGGATGATCAGCAGAATGAACGAGAGCGACATAAGGGTCTCCAGGGCGTTGTTGCAATGAGCTGTCATGCTCGCCCTGCCATGTCGCGCATGTCGCCGGAAGGCAGCGCCTCCGGTGGTCAGGCGGCGTCCTACCGTGGGCGTCGGCGCCTTGCCGGCGCGGTTGCAGGCACGAACAGCAGCACCGCCGTCACCAGCAGGAAAACCAGGCCCAGCCCGCCCGTGATGAGCGCGCCGCCCCACAGCGAGAAGAAGCCGTCGAGCATGGCGTCCTGCGGGTCGTTCGGGTCGAAGAACACATCGACCTTCTCGCCGACCCTGTAGGCCGGCGGGCTGCTGCTGCTCGACGGCGCGAACTCGATGATCTCGCCCGAGGGCGCCTTGAAGCGCACCAGCGGTTTCCAGGTGCCTCCCGATTCGTGGCGCTCGGAGCTCTCGACGTAGAGCAGCCGCATCACCTCGCCCTGCGTGCGGCTGGCCGAGGCGATGAAGGACGCCGTGTTGTGGTGCAGCAGCCACGCGACCGCGCACAGCACCAAGGCGACCGCACCGAAAACGAGCCTCAGGATGGCAACGGGGTTGTTCTTCATGTGGGCAGGGGCCTTCCGAGGAGGGCTGCGCTCGCGATGGCGCAGAGGCCCGACAGCACGGTGCAGGCGACGAGGAAGGCGGCGGCCGCCAGCGTCGCCACGAGCGCCTTGGCGAAGGAACGGGTGCGGAAGAAATAGATCGGCACGCCGAGGATGGGGAACAGGCCCGCCAGCAAGGCCGAGCGCCCTGGCGGTGCGACGCCGCGCTCCAGCCCCTCGGCGCGGCACCACGTGTAGCTGAGCGCCCCGATGAGCAGGGCGTGGGCAACGTCGATGGCCGAGTAGGGCTTGCCGGCCACTTGCGGCACGACGGGCGAAAGAACGCCCGCTGCGACGAACGAGAGCGCCAGCGCCAGAAGCACCCGGCGCGGCCTGTTCATCGCGATGGGCATCGGGCGGTGGCTGCGGTCATCGAGCCGCAGCCGTCAGAGGCGTGCGAGGCGGTCCAGCGCCGCGAGCAGCGTCTCGTCCTTCTTGGCGAAGCAGAAGCGCACCACGCGCTGGTCGAAGCCGTTGCCGTAGAAGGCCGACAGCGGGATGGCGGCCACGCCGATCTCGCGCGTGAGCCACAGGCAGAACTCGGCTTCGGACAGGTCGCTCACCGCCGAGATGTCCACGCACTGGAAGTAGCTGCCTTCGCTGCGCAGCAGCCTGAAGCGGGTCTTCTCGGCCAGGCCGGCGGCGAACAGGTCCCGCTTGCCCTGGTAGAAGGCCGGCAGCTCGAGATAGGGCTTCGGCTCGGCCATGTACTGAGCCAGCGCATGCTGCATCGGCGTGTTCACGGTGAACACGTTGAACTGGTGCACCTTGCGGAACTCCGCCATCAGCGGGGCGGGCGCGACCACGTAGCCGACCTTCCAGCCGGTGACGTGGTAGGTCTTGCCGAAGCTGCTGACGATGAAGCTGCGCGCGGCCAGCCCCGGAAAGCGCGCCACGCTCTCGTGGCGGGCACCGTCGAACACCATGTGCTCGTAGACCTCGTCGCTGATCACGAACACCTCGGTGGGCGCGAGCAGTTCCTCGAGTTGGCGCATCTCGGCCTCGGTCCATACCGTGGCGCTCGGGTTGTGCGGCGTGTTGATGATGATGGCGCGCGTGCGCGGCGTGAGCGCGGCGGCGATCTTGTCGAAATCGGGCCGGAAGGTGCCAGGCACCAGCGGCACGCGCACCACGCTGCCGCCGGCCAGCTCGATGTTGGGCACGTAGCTGTCGTAGCAGGGCTCCAGCACGATCACCTCGTCGCCCGGGCGCACCACGGCGAGGATGGCCGTGATGATCGCCTGCGTGGCGCCGGCGGTGACGGTGATCTCTGTCGCCGCGCTGTACGTATGGCCGTACTGCGCCGCGATCTTGGCCGAGATGGCATCGCGCAGCGCCGGAATGCCGGGCATCGGCGGGTACTGGTTGTGGCCCGCGGCCATCGCGGCCGTCACGTCTTCCAGCAGCTTCGGATCGCAGTGGAAGTCCGGGAAGCCCTGGCCCAGGTTGACCGCGTTTTTCTCCGCGGCCAGCGCCGACATCACGGTGAAGATGGTGGTGCCGACGGCCGGCAGCTTGGTGACGATGTCGGGCGTGCGTGGTGACGTGCTCATGATGTCGTGGTTTCAGTTGTTCTTGCGCCAGCCTATCGTCCGTCCTCGCTCCCTTCCAGGGACACCGCGGAACCGGCTTTGCCGGGCCGCTGGTGTCGCCCCCGGAGGGGGTTGGCGAAGCGACACGAAGTGCGCGAAGACTGGGGGAGGTCCTATTACAGCTCGTAGTCTTGTTGGTGGCCGCTGAGAGCCTTCGCGATCAGGTTGCGGTCGAGGCGGTCGGAGAGCAGCTCGGCGAACTTGAACACGAAGTTGCGCAGGTAGGCGCTGCGCTTGAACGCGACCCGCGCGATATTCTGGCCGAACACATGGCCCATCGGGCGCACCACGAGGTCGGCGTTCGACTCGTCGCGCACCGCCATCTCGGCCACGATGCCCACGCCCAGGCCGAGGCGCACGTAGGTCTTGATCACGTCGGAGTCGATGGCTTCGAGCGCGATGCGCGGCGTGAGCTTCTTCTGGGCGAAGGCGTGGTCGATGCGCGTGCGGCCGGTGAACGAGGGGTGGTACGTGATGATCGGCTCGCTCGCCAGGTCCTCCAGCGTGATGCGCTCCTTGGAGGCCAGCGGATGGTCCTTGGGCAGCACCAGCACGTGCTGCCATTCGTAGCAGGGCAGGGTCACCAGTTCGGCGTAGCCGTCGAGCGACTCGGTGGCGATGCCGATCTCGGCGATCTCGTCGATCACCATGCGCGCCACCTGGTCGGGCGAGCCCTGGTGGAGGCTCACGTTGACCTTGGGATAGGCCTCGCGCAGGTTGGCCACGGGCACCGGCAGCACGTAGCGCGCCTGGGTGTGGGTGGTGGCGATGGAGAGGGTGCCGCTGTCCTGCGCGCTGAACTGCTCGCCGATGCGCTTGAGGTTGCCCACCTCGCGCATGATCAGCTCGATGCTGGCGATGACGTGCTGGCCCGGCTCGGTGACGCGCTTCAGCCGCTTGCCGTGGCGCGCGAAGATCTCGACGCCCAGTTCCTCCTCGAGCTCGATGATGGCCTTGGATACCCCGGGCTGCGAGGTGTGCAGTGCCTTGGCCGCCTCGGTGAGATTCAGGTTGCGCCGCACGGCTTCCTGAACAAACTTGAACTGATGCAGATTCATATCAAATTCCGTCTTATTGCGGAATTCATTATGCCTTCGGAATCTATCGAAATTTCCGGATGTTCACGATTTGACCGCAATCCTGGCCAGGAGATCGACCAGTTCGGGCTCTTCGCCCACGATCCGGGTCAGCGAGAAACCTACGGCGGGCCAGCGCTGGCGCAGCGCCTCGACCTGCTGCGGCAGGTCTTCGCGGGCGTGCTTGCCCATGCCGAGGAAGAGCGGAACCACCCGGACGGCCGTTGCGCCACCGCCAATCAGCGTTTCGGCGGCCGTGGGCAGGTCGGGCGTCGCCAGTTCCATGTACGCGCAGGCCACGCGGGCGCCGGGATCGTCGGCGAGCACCTGCCGGGCGACCGCCTCGATGGGCTCGCGCCAGCGCTCGTCGCGCGAGCCGTGCGCCAGCAGGATGATTCCCTGGGTGGTCGTCATCGCCGCAGCACCAGCCAGCTGAAGGCCGTGAGCGACATCACCGAGTAGATCAGCCCCGGCGCCGCCGCCGTGAGCCATGGCGACCAGTTGCTGAGATTGCCCAGGTAGCCGAACACGTTGTTAAGCAGGAAGAAACTGATGCCGATCATCACGCCGCCGAACACGTAGGTCGTGATGCCGGACTGGCGGAAGTGCAGGTAGGCGAAGGGCAGGGCGAGCACCACCATCACGAGGCACGACAGCGGATAGAAGACCTTCCGCCAGAACTCGATCTCGTAGCGCTGCGCCGTCTGGCCGTTGGCGTCGAGGTGGCGGATGTAGTCGAACAGGTCGATCGTGCTCATCCGGTCGGGGCGCAGCAGCGCCACCGACACCATCTCGCCGGTCAGCGAGGTCGGCCAGTTCAGTTGAGGCAGCTTGGTGGTGACGATGTGCGCCTGTTCGGCCGAGCTGCGCGTGTCGTATTTCTGTTCTTCCACGCCGGTGAGCATCCAGTGGCCGTCGTCACCGATGGTGGCAGAGGCCGCGGTGATCTGGGTCTTGATGTAGCCGCTCTCGTCGAACTCGAAGATGCGCGGGCTCTTCAGCGCGCCCTTGCGATCGATGGCCAGCACGTTCACCGCGTAGGAGACGTTGTCGCGCTTCTCCTTCAGCCACGCGCCCGTATTGCCGGCCAGCGAGTAGGTGCCCTGGTACCTGGCCTTGAGCAGCTGGCCCGTACGCTCGGAGATGGGCGCGATGTAGTCGCCTACGGCGAAGGTCAGCACCACGAAGCCGATGCCCATGATCAGCAGGGTGCGCAGCGCGCGCCAGGGCCCCAGGCCGCTGGTGCGCAGGATGGTGTATTCGGAGCTCTGCGCCAGCCGTGCCATGACGAAGATCGAGCCGATCAGTACGGTGATCGGCAGCAGTTCGTACAGGTGGCTCGGGATCAGCAGGGCCACGTACAGCAACGCTTGCGCGGGCCCGTAGTTCAGGCTGTCGGGCTTGCCGATGGACTGCAGTTCGTCGACGAAGTCGAAGAAGAAGAAGAGGCTCAGGAAGCCGAGCGTCACGAACGCGACGGCCTTCAGCACCTCGACGTAGATCAGGCGTCTTATCGTTTTCACGTGGGTTCGATCCTGGGAGCGGATGGCGGCGCGGCGACGGTGGCGGACGGGCTCTTCCGGATGCGGCGTCCCCAGTTGTTCTGGCGGGCGCCCAGCCATGCCAGGTTGATCAGCAGCACGCCGCCGTGCAGCAGCAGCATGAAGCCGCCCATGCCGAACTTGCCCGAGCTGATCCAGCTCTGGCCGAGGTTGAGCATGTTGTAGTAGACGACGAAGGCGAACAGTGCGAGCAGCAGGTTGCCGCTGCGGCCCACGCGCGGGTTGCCGCTGGACACGTTCAGCGCCAGCAGCACGAAGTTGATGGCGGCCAGCAGCATGCCGATGCGCCAGGCCAGCTCGCCCCGGCTCATGTCGCTCGCGTCGGTCAGCAGCGACAGCGTGGTGCGTGCACGCGCCGGGGTGGCGTCGTCGCCGAAGCCGGAGCTGCCGCCGGCGCGCGTGCCGTAGGTCTTGAATTCGCTGATCTTCAGGCCGGTGTTCGCCATCGGCTGCTCTAGGCGCTGGCCGTTGTTGAGCAGGAGGTAGCGCGAGTCGCCGATGTTCTCGATGCTGCCGCTGCGCGCCGAGGTCGTGATCTGCATGTTGCGCTCGATCGACCAGATGAAGACGTTGGTGGCCTTGGAGTTGTCCGGCGTCTCCTTGTCGATGAAGAACACCCGCACGCGGCCGGCCGATTCTCGGAATTCACCCGGCGCCACGCGCTCGATGTCGCTGCGCTGCTCGTACTGCTTGCGCATGCCGATGGTCTGCGAGTTGGCCCAGGGCCAGCCCACCAGCGCCATCACGGCGATGAGGATCAGCACCGGCCAGGCGAAACGGAACAGCGGCTTGACGAAATCGGCCATGCCGCGCCCGCTGGAGAACCAGATGACCATCTCGCTGTCGCGGTACATGCGCGACAGGGTGCCGACGATGGCGATGAACAGGCTCAGGCTCAGGATGGTCGGCATGTAGCCGAGCACCGTGTAGGCCATCACCAGGAACACCTCCTGCGGGTTCACACTGCCCTTGGACGCCAGCCCGAGGGTGCGGATGAGCATCATGGTCATCACGATGGTGACCAGTACCACGAGGGTCGCTCCGAAGCTGCGCGACAGCTCCTTGCGTAGGGAAGAATGGAATAACATCGTTCGAGGAAAAAAAGGATTATGGACTTTCAACTCAAGACCCTCACCGTCGCCCAGGCTGCAGCCGAGAAATCCGATGTCCTGATCGTGCTCGCCGGCAGCGCCCCCATCGTCTCCAAGGACCCGCTTTCCGTGCTCGCCGCCAGCGCCCGCAAGGCCGGCGACCTGCCCGACAAGGCCGGCAAGCTGCTGAGCCTCTACCGTCCCGAAGGCGTCGTCGCCGGCCGCGTGGTGCTCGCCGTCATCGGCGACGGCAAGCCGGCTTCCGTGCGCAGCGGGGTGGCGGCGGCCGTCAATGCGGCCAAGGCACAGCCTGCCAGGCGCGTGACCCTGGTGTTCGCCCAGCCGGCCGACGGCCCGGCGGTGGCTGCAGCCGTCATTGCGGCGGCTGAAGCGAGCTATGTCTACACCACCACCAAGCCCAAGGCCGAGCCGCGCAGCATCCGCCAGCTGACCATCGGCGTTGCAGACGCCGGCGCGGTTTCCCAGCCCTTCAACGAAGCCCGCGCCACCGTCCGCGGCATCGAGCTGGCCAAGGAGTGGGGCAACCGCCCCGCCAACCACGCCACGCCCACGCTGCTGGGCGAGGCCGCCAAGGAGCTCGGCAAGCTGCCGAACATCAAGTGCGAGGTGCTGGGCCCGAAGGAGGTCGAGAAGCTCGGCATGGGCTCCTTCGCCGCCGTGGCGCAGGGCTCGGCGCAGCCGCTGCGCTTCATCGTGCTGCGCTACCACGGCGCGCCCAAGAGCCAGGCGCCGGTCGTGCTGGTCGGCAAGGGCATCACCTTCGACACCGGCGGCGTCTCGCTCAAGCCGGCCGCCGAGATGGACGAGATGAAGTTCGACATGTGCGGCGCGGCCAGCGTGCTGGGCACATTCCGCGCCCTGGGCGACATCCAGCCTGCCATCAACGTCGTCGGCCTCATCCCCTCTTGCGAGAACATGAACGACGGCCGTGCCGTGAAGCCCGGCGACGTGGTGACCAGCATGAGCGGCCAGACCATCGAGGTGCTCAACACCGACGCCGAGGGCCGGCTCATCCTCTGCGACGCGCTGACCTACGCCAAGCGCTTCGAGCCCGCCGCCGTGATCGACATCGCTACGCTGACGGGTGCCTGCGTGATCGCCCTCGGCGGCGTGCGCAGCGGCCTGTTTTCCAGCGACGACACGCTCGCAGCGGCGCTCGAGGCCGCAGGCGAGGCCTCGCAGGACCGCTGCTGGCGCATGCCGCTGGACGACGACTACGCCGAGGGCCTGAAGAGCAACTTCGCCGACGTGGCCAACATCGCCGGCCGCGCGGGCGGCGCCATCACCGCGGCCAAGTTCCTGCAGCGCTTCGCCAGCGACTTCGCATGGGCGCACCTGGACATCGCCGGCACCGCATGGAAGAGCGGAGCGGCCAAGGGCTCGACCGGCCGGCCGGTGGGCCTGCTGGTGTCCTATCTGATGGGCCGCGTGGGCAGCACCGGTGCTGAGGATGGCACCCAAGGCGCCAAGGCCGGCGCCAAGACCAAGGTCGGCAAGAAGGCCGGCAAGTCCGCCGCGGCTCCCGCAGGAAAGACCCGGACCGAGAAGTGACCGAGATCGGCTTTCACTACAACGCGCGCGACAAGCTGAACTACGCCTGCCGGCTGGTTCGCAAGGCCGTGAACACGCGCGGCCTGCGCGTGGTGGTGGTGGGCGATGCACGCTCGCTCGAAGCGGTGGATGGAGCTCTCTGGCAGCTGTCGCCCGTGGACTTCGTCGCGCACTGCCGCGACGACGCCCCTGCGCATGTGGTCGCGCGCTCATCCGTGGTGCTGTCGTCGCAAGGTGCCGACGCGGCGTTGCTGCCGCACCGCGAGATGCTGGTGAACCTTGGCGTCGAGGTGCCCGCGGGCTTCGAGCGCTACGAACGCATGATCGACATCGTGAGCGACGAGGCGAACGACCGGCAGCTCGGCCGAGCCCGCTGGCGCCACTATGCCGATCGTGGCTACACCATCCAGCCGCACGACTTCGCAAAGAGTTCCTGAAATGGCCAGCACGCTGCGCACACCGCCCCGGTTCGTCCCCACGCTGACCACGGTGCTCGACATGCCCGCGGAGCCTGCGAGCCCCGAGCCGCAGGCCGCGCCGGCATCGCAGCCAGACCCGACGAACTCGATGGCGCTGCCGCCGGCGGCGCAGTTCTCGCAGGCGGAAATCGTCAGCCTCGAAGAGCAATTGCTGCACCGCGTTCTGCAGCGCGTCGACCTGTCGCTGGAGGAGCGTTTGAGCGACACCGTGTCAGCTGCCGTTCAGCATCAGCTCGACGCAATGGTGCCGCGTTTGCGCAATGAAATAGAGGCTGTTCTGCGTGCGCTCGTCATCGAGGCGATGGCCGCTGAACTCAGCGAAAACACCGGGTCTACGCCACCTTCCGGACCCTGAATACTGGGCTAAACTGCGCCGCAGGTCGGAAGGGCGTGAGGGTGCCGCTGGTCCGCGGCGCGAAACTTGCGAGGTCTGCGCGCCCGGATCACACGACCGGTTTGTTTATTCTCTTTTCATCCAAGTTCTGGAGGTTCCCATGCAATTGAAATGGACTGCGGTCGCACTGGCTGCAATCACGCTCGTGGCTTGCGGCAAGAAGGAAGAAGCTGCTGCTCCCGCTGCAGCGCCCGCGCCAACGGCCGCGGCCCCGGCGGCTGCACCTGCACCCGCACCTGCCGGAGACACCCTGGTCGTCAAGATCGGCCACGTGGCACCTACCAGCGGCCCCATCGCCCACCTCGGCAAGGACAACGAGTTCGGCGCGAAGATGGCCATCGAAGACCTGAATGCAAAGGGCATCAAGATCGGCGACAAGGTCGCCAAGTTCGAACTGGTTCCCGAAGACGACGCTGGCGACCCGAAGCAGGGCACCGCAGTCGCCCAGAAGCTGGTGGACGAAAAGGTCAACGGCGTGGTCGGCCACCTGAACTCGGGCACCACCATCCCTGCCTCCAAGCTGTACAGCGACGCCGGCATTCCGCAGATCTCGCCTTCGGCCACCAACCCGAAGTACACCCGCCAGGGCTTCAAGACGACCTTCCGCGTCGTGGCTGACGACACGCAGCTCGGCGGCACGCTGGGCAAGTACGCCGTCGAAACGCTCAAGGGCAAGAACATCGCCGTGATCGACGACCGCACGGCCTACGGCCAGGGCGTCGCCGAAGAGTTCGAGAAGGCGGCCAAGGCTGCTGGCGCCACCATCGTGGGCCACGAATTCACCACCGACAAGTCGACCGACTTCAACGCCATCCTGACCAAGCTGAAGGCTGCCAAGCCCGACGTGCTGTTCTTCGGCGGCATGGACGCCGTTGGCGGCCCGATGCTCAAGCAGGTCAAGCAGCTGGGCCTGAACGTCAAGTTCATGGGCGGCGACGGCCTGTGCACCGGCGAACTGCCGAAGCTGGCTGGCGATGCCATCGGCGAAGACATGGTGGTGTGCGCGGAAGCCGGCGGCGTTGACGGCGACTTCAAGCAGCCGCTGGAAGACTTCAAGGCCAAGTTCAAGACCAAGAACGGCGTCGAAGTGCAGATCTATGCACCTTACGTGTACGACGCGGTCAACGTGCTGGCCGAAGCCATGGTGAAGGCCGGTTCGTCCGACCCCGCCAAGTACCTGCCCGAAGTCGGCAAGGTGCAATACAAGGGCGTGACCGGCCCGATCGCCTTCGACGAGAAGGGCGACATCAAGAACGGCGCCCTGACGCTGTACACCTACAAGGGTGGCGCGCGTACCCAGATCGCCGTGGTGCGCTGAGCTGCTTCAGCCAGGAACGAAAAAAGGGCCTTCGGGCCCTTTTTTCATGCCCGCCGTATTTGCGTGCGGGGGCGGGGAGAGCGTCAGAGCGGCGCGAGGCCGGACGGGCGGTTGGCGTTGCAGTACTCGATGAAGGCGTCGAGGTCGCGCGACTTGTCGAACACAGCATCCGCCCCGAGGGCCGTGCAACGCGCCCGGATGTCCGCCGTCACGTAGTTGCTGAGCACCACCACCCGCTGGCCGGGACGGCGTTCCTTGCAGCCGCCAAGAACGCCGAGACCGGAGCCTTCCTTGAGGAAGAGGTCGACGATCAGGAGCTGCCATTCATCGGGATGGGCGGCGAGCCAGGCGAGGGCGTCGCTTTCGGTCTCGGCGAAGCCGACCACACGGCCATTGACCAAATCCTCGAGTGCCGGGACCAGGTTGTCCCTGATGGTCTTGTTGTCCTCGACGAGGAACGTGATTAGGGCCATGCCGTGGTTTCGCCTTGAGAACCAATAGCGTAGCGTGCCCGGCGCCGACTCCGCGTAGGAGAAGGGATACGGACGAGGTCCGCAGCTCCGGTCAGTCGGCGCCCTCGGCGCGGATCTTGGCCTTGAGCTTCTCGGCCATTGCCTGGCTCTCGTCGCGTTCGGCCGTCACCTCGAGCCGCTTCTCGATCTCTTCGCTCAGGGCTGCGTTCACCTCGGCAAGCTTCTCTGCGGATTTGGCCAGCTTTTCCTCGAGCTGGCTGGTGTGCTCGATCGCCTGCGCCACCTCGCCGACCTGTACCTCCTCGGGCAGTTCCTGTTCGAGCACCGTGTTGACCACGGCGAGGTTGTCCGATGCCCGTTGCACGTCGGCAGCCACCTGCTCGCTTTTTTCGAGGGTGCGATCCAGCGTCGTCGTGCCGCGCGACGGGTTTTTCTGTTTTCCGGCCATCGAGATTCCTTTGGGCTTTGGAGGAAGTAGAACCTTTGGATCGTAGCGCCAGACGCGAGCGCCTGCGAGGCCATCGGGGGTTGTTGGAAAGCAACGCATCGGCTTCCCGATCCTGGATGACGAGAGGGCGCAACGGAAAAGCCCTGCTGCCAAACAGAAAAGCCCAGGTGCTTTTGGCAACCTGGGCTTCTTGTTTCTCTGGCGGAGCAGGCGGGATTCGAACCCGCGGAGGGCTATTAACCCTCACACGCTTTCCAGGCGTGCGACTTAAACCGCTCATCCACCGCTCCGAAGCCCTCGATTGTAGCAGTCAGATCAGCCCTGATTCGACGGACCTTGCGACGACGGCTTGCCGGCCTGCACCATCCGCATCGCGGAGGCGATGAGCGAGGCGGTTTCGGTCATGTTGCTGGGCACGATCAGCGTGGTCTTGGAGTCGGCAGCGACCTTGCCGTAGGCGTCGACCGCGCGCTCGGCCACCTTGAGCTGCACGGCCTGCTCGCCGCCGGGCTGGCGGATGGCCGCTGCCACGCGCTCGATGGCATCCGCCGTCGCCGTGGCCACCGCGGTGATGGCTGCCGCCTCGCCCTGGGCGTTGTTGATCTGCGCCTGCTTCTCGCCTTCGGAGCGGGCGATGAAGGCCTCGCGCTCGCCGGTGGCGATGTTGATCTGCTCCTGGCGGCGGCCTTCGGATGCTGCGATCAGCGCGCGCTTCTCGCGCTCGGCCGTGATCTGGCGCTGCATCGCCTGCAGGATCTCCTTGGGCGGCGTCAGGTCCTTGATCTCGTAGCGCAGCACCTTCACGCCCCAGTTCAGCGCCGCCTCGTCGATCGCCGCCACCACCTGGGCGTTGATGACGTCGCGCTCCTCGAAGGTCTTGTCGAGCTCCAGCTTGCCGATCACGCTGCGCAGGGAGGTCTGGGCGAGCTGGGTCACGGCCACGATGTAGTTCGACGAGCCATAGCTGGCGCGCATCGGATCGGTCACCTGGAAGTACAGGATGCCGTCGACCTGCAGCTGCGTGTTGTCGCGGGTGATGCAGATCTGGCTCGGCACGTCGAGCGGGATTTCCTTCAGGCTGTGCTTGTAGGCCACCCGGTCGATGAACGGGATCAGGAAGTTGGGGCCGGGCGTCATCGTGCCGTGGTACTTGCCCAGCCGCTCGCGGATCCAGGCGTTCTGCTGGGGCACGAACTTGACCGACTGGCTGATGAAGATGATCGCGATGACCAGGATGATGAGGGGTACCGAGAATTCCATGGTGCGCTTCCTTTTCTGAGTTCTGTCTACGACGGACTGACTGACTAAACCTTGTCGACCACCAGCCGGCTGCCGACCACCTCGACCACGCGGTGCTCGCCGGTGGAGGGGGTGCGGCCGGCACGCTGGATCACCGTCCACTGCGCGCCGCGATAGCGCACGGTCGCCGTGCCGTCCGGGTTCCAGGCGTCGACCTGCACGGTCTCGCCGATGTCGAGGTTCACGTCGCGGTTGGCTTCGGTGGGCGGGGCGGGAGGGCGCTTGCGCTGGATCGCGTACCAGACCAGCACGGCCCCCACGCCGATGACGGCCGCCACGATCAGTTGCGTGACGGTGCCGAAGCCCAGGTGCGCCGAGATGGCTGCTGCCGCAAAGCCGGCCGCCAGCAGCAGGAGATAGACGGTGCCAGAGAGCAGCTCGACCACGATGGCCGCCCCCGCGATCAGCCACCAGACAGTGGAATTTGCCATGTCGACTCCTCTTGTTGCTTGTTCGATCCGCGTGATTCTGCGGCATCCGCTCCAAGCGCTTTCCCCGCGTAGGGATACTGCGGCGCGAAGAGCAGGGCCGGCCTTGTCCGACACCACCCGATGGCTTGCGCGAAGCTGACCGGAGCCGTCATCCGAATTCCGTACACTTCGCGCCTCGCCACATTGCCCTGTGTGTACCTCTCAGCCAGACCGTCCGGAGCCCTGCTCATGAAATTTCGCTTTCCCATCGTCATCATCGACGAGGACTTCCGCTCCGAAAACACTTCGGGCCTCGGCATCCGCGCGCTCGCGCAGGCCATCGAGACGGAGGGCTTCGAAGTGCTGGGCGTCACCAGCTACGGCGACCTGAGCCAGTTCGCCCAGCAGCAAAGCCGCGCCAGCGCCTTCATCCTGTCGATCGACGACGAGGAGTTCACCATCGGCCCCGACCTCGACCCGGCCGTGCTTAACCTGCGCACCTTCATCGGCGAAGTGCGGCGCAAGAACGCCGACGTGCCGATCTACATCTACGGCGAGACCAAGACCTCGCGCCACCTGCCCAACGACATCCTGCGCGAGCTGCACGGCTTCATCCACATGTTCGAGGACACCCCCGAATTCGTGGCGCGCCACATCATCCGCGAGGCCAAGAGCTACCTCGAGAGCGTGCAGCCGCCGTTCTTCAAGGCGCTGATCGACTACGCGGAAGACGGCTCCTACTCCTGGCACTGCCCCGGCCATTCGGGCGGCGTGGCGTTCCTGAAGAGCCCTGTGGGCCAGATGTTCCACCAGTTCTTCGGCGAGAACATGCTGCGCGCCGATGTCTGCAACGCGGTGGAAGAGCTGGGCCAGCTGCTCGACCACACCGGCCCGGTCGCGGCCAGCGAGCGCAATGCGGCGCGCATCTTCAACGCCGACCACTGCTTCTTCGTGACCAACGGCACCAGCACCAGCAACAAGATGGTGTGGCACCACACGGTGGCGCCGGGCGACGTGGTGGTGGTCGACCGCAACTGCCACAAGTCCATCCTGCACGCCATCATCATGACCGGCGCGATTCCGGTGTTCATGAAGCCCACGCGCAACCACTTCGGCATCATCGGCCCCATTCCCAAGAGCGAGTTCGAGCAGAGCGCCATCAAGGCCAAGATCAAGGCCAACCCCCTCCTGGCCGACGTGGACGCCGACAAGGTCAAGCCGCGTGTGATGACGCTCACGCAGTCGACCTACGACGGCGTGATCTACAACACCGAGACCATCAAGAACATGCTCGACGGCTACGTCGACACGCTGCACTTCGACGAGGCATGGCTGCCGCACGCGGCCTTCCACCCGTTCTACGGTGCCTACCACGCGATGGGCAAGCGCCGGGTCCGGCCGAAGGAATCGCTGGTGTTCGCCACGCAGTCCACCCACAAGCTGCTGGCCGGCATCAGCCAGGCCAGCCACGTGCTGGTGCAGGACTCGCAGAACCGCCAGCTCGACCGCGACCTCTTCAACGAGGCCTACCTGATGCACTCGTCGACCAGCCCCCAGTACGCGATCATCGCGAGCTGCGACGTGGCTGCCGCCATGATGGAGCCGCCCGGCGGCACCGCGTTGGTGGAGGAGAGCATCCTCGAGGCGCTGGACTTCCGCCGCGCCATGCGCAAGGTCGAGGAGGAGTTCGGCAAGGACGAGTGGTGGTTCAAGGTCTGGGGCCCCGAGAAGCTCGTCGAAGAGGGCATCGGCCGCGCCGAGGACTGGATCATGCACGGCGAGAAGAACGGCCAGCCTAAGACCGGCAAGGGCAAGAACTCGCAGCGCAACTGGCACGGCTTCGGCGAGCTGGCCGACGGCTTCAACATGCTCGACCCGATCAAGTCGACCATCGTCACGCCCGGCCTGGACCTCGAAGGCAACTTCGCCGAGACCGGCATCCCGGCCAGCGTGGTGACCAAGTTCCTCGCCGAGCACGGCGTGATCGTGGAGAAGACCGGCCTCTACAGCTTCTTCATCATGTTCACCATCGGCATCACCAAGGGCCGCTGGAACACGCTGCTGACGGCGCTGCAGCAGTTCAAGGACGACTACGCGCGCAACCAGCCGATGTGGCGCATCATGCCGGAGTTCTGCCAGCAGCACCCCGGCTACGAGCGCCTGGGTCTGCGCGACCTGTGCCAGCACATCCACCAGCTGTACGCGCGCTACGACGTGGCCCGCCTCACGACCGAGATGTACCTGAGCGATCTCACGCCGGCCATGAAACCCAGCGACGCCTTCGCCCACATCGCGCACCGCAAGACCGAGCGGGTGGAAATCGACGAACTCGAAGGCCGCATCACCACCAGCCTGATCACGCCGTACCCGCCGGGCATTCCGCTTCTGATCCCGGGCGAAGTGTTCAACAAGAAGATCGTCGATTACCTCAAGTTCTCGCGCGAGTTCAACACGCAGTGCCCGGGTTTCGAGACCGACATCCACGGTCTGGTGGCGCGCGTCGACGAGACGGGCAAGAAGCGCTACTACGCCGACTGCGTCAAGGAATCGAAGTAAGGGGCAAGGAACTCCGAGGGGCTGATCGATCGGCCGGTCAGCCCTCGCGCACCCGCATGAAGCGCGCGAACCGGGGCAGGCCCTTGGCCGTGGTCCCGTTGTAGCGGTAGGTCACCCAGCTGCCGACGGGCGGCGGGTTCTCGCGCTGCGCGTCGGTGAAGCCTCCGCCCAGCCTGAAGCGCTTGCCCTCGGGCGTCTCGACCACCAGGGCGCCGAGCCTGGTGCTGTGCCTGCCCTTGCCCAGGACATGCTCGACCACCCGGGCTTCGGCATCTTCGTAGGGCTTGACCTTCAGCAGATCGTTGCTGCGCTCGCCGCGGTAGCCGGAGGCGCCGCGGTGCAGCATCAGGCCTTCGCCGCCCATCTTCACCGTCTTGTCGAGCAGCGCCTGCAGGGCTTCGTGTGTGGTGGCGCGCTCCTGCGGCACGGGCACGACCCAGGGGGCGTCTGTGATCGGCAGCAGCTTGCGCAGGGCCGCGAGCCGCGTCGTGAAGTCGCCGGGCTGTGCGGGCAGGTCGAAGACCATGTAGCGCATCTCGTGCCACGCGATGTCGTTGGGCGTCTGGTTGCGAGCGGTCGATACGGCGTGCTCGAACCGGCCCCGGCCGGCCCAGAGCTCGCCGTCCAGTGGCTGCTTCGGCAGTGGGGCAGTGAACCATGCCGGGGCGACGATGCGCTCGCCCCCGCGCGTCCAGAGCTGCTTGCCGTCCCAGAAGGCGCGCACGCCGTCGTACTTCTCGCTGACCCAGTAGTCCGCCAGCGACATGCCGGGCCGATAGGTTTCGGCAAGGAGCAACGATGGTGCAGGCTCGCGCGCGAGCGCCACGGCCGGCGAAGCGGCCAGCCCGAAGGCGGCGAGCAGCAGAAGTCGGCGGTTCAGCACGTTGCTATGGAATGAATAGCTAAAAAGCGAGGGCCGCTCGCGCGGCCCGTTTCGGTGGGCGTCGGGACGCTTACTCGGCCATGCCGCCGACCACGTTGCTGAAGCCGCCGTCCACGTAGGTGATCTCGGCGGTCACGCCGCTGGCCAGGTCGCTCAGCAGGAAGGCCGCGACGTTGCCGACTTCCTCGATGGTCACGTTGCGCCGGATCGGCGATGCGTCGGCCACGGCCGCCAGCATCTTGCCAAAGCCCTTGATGCCGCTGGCCGCCAGCGTCTTGATCGGGCCCGCGCTGATGCCGTTGACGCGCATACCCTTCGGGCCCAGCGAGGCCGCGGTGTAGCGCACCGAGGCTTCCAGCGAGGCCTTGGCCAGGCCCATGGTGTTGTAGTTGGGCAGCGCGCGTTCGGCGCCAAGGTAGGTCAGCGTGAGCAGGGCCGACTTGTCGTTCAGATAGGGCAGGGCCGCCTTGGCCATTGCCGGGAAGCTGTATGCACTGATGTCGTGCGCGACCTTGAAGCCCTCGCGCGACAGCCCGTCGAGGAAGTCGCCCGCGATGGCCTCGCGCGGCGCGAAGCCGATGCTGTGCACGAAGCCGTCGAACTTGGGCCAGGCCTGGGCAAGGTCGGCGAAGAGCTTGTCGATCTGGGCATCGTCGCTCACGTCGCAGTCGAAAATCAGCTTCGAACCGAAGTCTGCGGCATATTCGGTGATACGGTCCTTGAATCGCTCGCCGACGTAGCTGAAGGCGAGCTCCGCGCCCTGGTCGTGACAGGCCTTGGCAATGCCATAAGCAATGGAGCGATTGCTCAATACACCGGTGATCAGCAGTTTCTTGCCCGAAAGAAAGCCCATGAGGTTGCCTTGTGAAAATCTTGGGCAGAATTCTCGCATGCGAGGTTGGCTGCTTCTGATGTTGGCTCTCTTGGCGCTTCCCTCGTGGGGAGCGCATGGCCTGGGTATGGGCTACGAGCCCAAGTATCCGGCGTCCTTCAAGAATTTTGACTATGTCAACCCCGACGCCCCCAAAGGCGGCGACCTGGTCCTGTCTTCCAGCGGGAGCTTCGACAAGCTCAATCCGTTCACGCTCAGGGGCGTGCCGCCGGTGGGCATGGGCTACAGCTCCAACGGTTTCGTGTTTTCCGAGTACGGCCTGATATTCGACTCGCTGATGACGCCCAGCGAGGATGAGCCCTTCTCCAACTACGGCCTGCTCGCTGAGGACGTGCAACTGGCGCCGGACCGCCTGAGCGTCACCTTCCGTCTGAACCCGAAGGCGACGTTCTCCGACGGGGCACCTGTGCTCGCGAAGGACGTGAAGTACTCCTTCGACACCCTGATGAGCAAGCAGGCCGGACCGACCTTCCGCTCCTACTGGGTGGACATCAAGGACGCCGTGGTGGTCGGCGAGCGCACCATCCGCTTCGACTTCAAGCGCCAGAATTCCGAGCTGCACATGATCATTGGCCAGCTGCCGGTGTTCTCCAGCGAGTGGGGCAAGGGCAAGCCATTCGACCAGATCGTGAGCGAGCCACCGATCGCCAGCGGCCCGTATGTCGTGGACAAGGTCGACTTCGGCAAGTACATCTCCTATCGTCGGCGTCCGGACTATTGGGCCGCGGACCTGCCGGTTCGCAAGGGGATGTTCAACTTCGGCTCGGTTTCCTACCAGTACTTCAAGGACAAGCTCGGCGAGGAGGAGTCGCTGAAGGCCGGCTCGCTCGATGCGATGGAGGAGGGCTCGATCATCGCCTGGGTGCGCCGCTACAAGGGACGGCGCTTCGATTCCGGCGAGCTGATCAAGGAAGAGATCTCGCACCGCCGCTTCACCGGCATGCAGGGTCTGGTGCCCAACCTGCGGCAGCCTCGCTTCCAGGACATGCGCGTGCGTCAGGCGCTCGCTCTGGCCTTCGATTTCGACTGGCTCAACCAGCACCTGTTCTACGGGCGGCGGGCGCGCACAACGAGCTACTTCCAGAACAGCGACGACCTGATGGCCCAGCCTGAGGTGAGCCCGGAAGAGCAGTCGCTCATCGAGCATCTGAAGAACAGGCAGCGGTACCTCGACAACACCAAGGGCGAGTTGCCGCGCCCGGCCGCCAGCGGAGACACTGCCGAAGGTCTGCGCCGCAATCTCGTGCGCGCGCAGGAGCTGCTGCGTGAGGCGGGCTGGACCTACAGAAACGGCGCCCTGCGCGACAAGGATGGCACGCCCTTCGTCATCAATTTCGACATCGCGGACCGCAGCTCAGGCGTGGTGCTGGCGCCCTATGCGCGCAATCTCGCCAAGCTCGGGATCACGCTCGACTACCGGCTTCGCGACCCGAGCCTGCTGAAGAAGAAGCAGGACGACCTCGAGTTCGACATGGCCATCAACATCGCGGGCGGCTCGTCAAGCCCGGGTAACGAGCTGTTTGACGATTTCGGTTCCAAGTCGGCCAACGAGAAGGGCAGCCAGAACCTCGGCGGCATCAGTGATCCGGTGATCGACGAAATTCTGGAGGTGATCGTCAACGCCCCTGACCGCAAGTCGCTCGCAGCGGGTGCGCGCCTGCTGGACCGTTACTTGCTCCATCAGAACTACGTGATTCCGATGTACTACGGCAAGCAGTATTTCATCGCGCACAAGCGCAAGCTGCACCGGCCCGAGGCGCCGCTGCCTCAGCGGCTTCTCGCCGGTTCGGCAATGCTGACGATGTGGTGGATCGACCCCGCCGCGAAGTAGCTGAACCAGACACGCAAAACAGAGACACGGACAGACCAGACCGCATGGCCGCCTACCTGCTCAGACGCCTTCTGCTGATCATTCCCACGCTGTTCGGGGTGCTGCTGATCAATTTCATCATCGTCCAGTTCGTTCCGGGCGGGCCGGCCGAGCAGTTGCTGTCGCAGCTGACGAACAAGGAGAACCGCATCTCCGGCGGCCCCGCCGGGCGCGCCCTCGATGCCAAGCAGGTGGCGGAGATCAAGGCGCTCTACGGCTTCGACAAGCCCGCGCCGGAGCGCTTCTGGCAGATGCTCAAGCAGTTCGCCCGCTTCGACTTGGGCAAGAGCTTTTTTCAGAGCAAGGATGTGTGGCAGCTCATCAAGGAGAAGCTGCCTGTCTCCATCAGCCTCGGGCTCTGGACCTTCTTCATCAGCTACCTCATAGCGGTCCCGCTTGGCGTGGCGAAGGCGGTGCGCGCCGGGTCGCGTTTCGACTTCCTCACCACGCTGTTCGTGCTGGTCGGCTATGCCATTCCGGGCTTCGTGCTCGGGGTGGCGCTGCTGGTGATTTTCGGAGGCCAGCTCCAGTGGTTCCCGCTGCGCGGGCTGACCTCGCCGAATTGGGAGTCGCTGAGCTGGGGCGCGCGCATCGTCGACTACCTGTGGCATATCACCTTGCCGGTGACGGCGATGGTGCTCGGCAGCTTCGCGATCACCGCGATGCTCACCAAGAATTCCTTCCTGGAGGAGATCCGCAAACAATATGTGCTGACGGCGCGTGCCAAGGGCTTGGCCGAGCGTCAGGTGCTGTGGAAGCACGTGCTGCGCAACGCGTTGATTCCGATCATCACGGGCTTTCCGGCAGCGTTCATCGGCGCCTTCTTTGCGGGCGCGCTGCTGATCGAGACGCTGTTCTCGCTCGACGGCATGGGCCTCCTGAGCTACGAGAGCGTGTTGCGGCGGGATTACCCGGTGTTTCTGGGCACGCTCTATCTATTCACGCTGATCGGACTGGTGACCAAGCTCATCTCCGATCTCTGCTATGTCTGGGTCGATCCGAGGGTGAAGTTTGACTGACAGGAAGAAAGAAATGCCCGTCGTGGTGTCGGTGAGCCCGGGGCGCCGCGCCTGGCGACGCTTTCGCCGCAACCCGCTCGGGTTCTGGAGCCTGGTGATCTTTTCGGCACTGGTAGTGCTGAGCCTTTTCGCCGAGGTGCTGTCCACCGACAAGCCGCTCATCGTGCGCTACGAGGGCCAGACCTATTTCCCTGTGCTGCGTGACTATTCCGAGAAAACCTTCGGTGGCGACTTCGAGACGCCCACCGACTACCTGGACCCGTTCATCGAGCAGCGCATCACGCAAGGCGGCAACTGGGCGATCTACGCGCCCAATCGCTACGGCCCCGGCACGCTCAACTATTTCTCGAAACCCCCGAACCCCGCGACGCCGTCGCGCGAAAACCTGCTCGGCACGGACGAGCGGGGGCGCGATTTGCTGGCGCAACTGATCTATGGCTTCCGCGTGAGCGTGCTGTTCGCGCTAGCGCTCACGGTGATCGGTGTGGTGCTGGGGGTTGCGACCGGTGCGGCACAGGGCTTCTTCGGGGGCAAGACAGATTTGACCTTCCAGCGCCTTATCGAGATCTGGAGTGCGATGCCGGAGCTCTACCTGCTGATCATCTTCAGCGCAATCTTCACGCCCAGTGTGGCGCTGCTGCTGATATTGCTGAGCCTGTTCGGCTGGATGGGGCTGTCCGACTATGTCCGTGCAGAGTTCCTGCGCAACCGGCAGATGGACTACGTACGCGCGGCGAGGGCCCTCGGCGTGGGCAACCTGCAGATCATGTGGCGCCACATCCTTCCCAACAGCATGGTGCCGGTCGTCACCTTCCTGCCGTTTCGAATGAGCGCGGCGATCCTTGCGCTGACTTCGCTCGACTTTCTCGGGCTCGGCGTGCCGCCGGGTACTCCGTCGCTTGGTGAGCTGCTGAGCCAAGGCAAGGGCAACATCGATGCCTGGTGGATCTCGCTGTCCACCTTCGTGGTGCTCGTCGTCACGCTCATGCTGCTGACCTTCATGGGCGACGCCCTGCGCGACGCGCTCGATCCCCGGAAGGCCGACAAGTGATGAGCAGCGACGCACAACAAACCACCGGCCATCAGCAGCCGCTGCTCGAAGTGGAGGACCTGCGCGTCGCCTTCGGCGGCAAGGAGGTCGTGCACGGCATCGACTTCCGGATGGCTGCGGGCGAGAAGCTCGCCCTGGTTGGCGAATCGGGCTCGGGCAAGACCGTCACCGCGCTGTCGCTGCTGCGGCTGGTTCAGAACGCGGAGCTTTCGGGCAGCGCCCGGCTCTTCGGCAACGGACAGAAGGAACAGAAACAGCATGGGCCACGCGACCTGCTGACCATTCCCGAGCGCCAGTTGCGCGGCATCCGCGGCAAGGAGATCGCGATGATCTTCCAGGAGCCGATGACCGCGCTGAACGCGCTCTACACCGTGGGCGACCAGATCGCCGAGGTGCTCGAGCTTCATGAGGGCCTCTCGAAGCGAGAGGCGCAGGCGGCAGCGGTCCAGCTGCTGGCCGATACGGGCATCCCCGAGCCGGCGCGGCGGGCGAGGGCGTTTCCGCACCAGCTTTCGGGCGGTCAGCGGCAGCGCGCGATGATCGCCATGGCGCTTGCCTGCAAGCCGCGCCTGCTGCTGGCCGACGAGCCGACCACCGCGCTCGACGTGACGGTGCGCGCGCAGATCCTCGACCTGCTGGCCGACCTGCAGCGCAAGCATGGCATGGCGGTGCTGCTCATCACGCACGACCTGAACCTGGTTCGCCGCTTCGCCGATCGCGTGGTGGTCATGGAGAGTGGCCATATCGTCGAGCACGGCCCGGTGGTATCGGTGTTCGAGGCGCCGCAGCATCCCTACACGCGCAAGCTGATCGACAGCCATCCCGAGCGCGACGTGGCGGCCGTGGCCGTGAATACGGGTGCGGCGCCGCTGATCGAGGCCAGCGCGCTGCGGGTGACCTATCCGGTGCCGAAGCCGGGATTCGCCGGGTGGTTCGGCAAGGGCGAGTTCGTGGCGGTGCAGGGCGCCGACTTCCGCATTGCGCCGGGCGAGACGCTGGGCGTGGTCGGCGAGTCGGGCTCGGGCAAGTCGACGCTCGCGCTCGCGGCGCTGGGGTTGCTCAAGCACAAGGGCGCGCTGACTGTCGCGGGCAAGGGCTGGGCGGTCGATCGCGCCTCCGACCTGGGGCTGCGGCGGGTGATGCAGGTGGTTTTCCAGGATCCGTTCTCCTCGCTCTCGCCGCGCATGACGGTCGAGCAGATCGTGGGGGAGGGCCTGCGCGTGCATGCGCCGGAGCTGGGCGTCGAGGCGAGGCGCACGCGGGCGCTGGCGGCGCTGGCCGACGTCGGGCTGACGGAGGCGCAGTTTCCGTCGCTTCTCGAGCGCTATCCGCACGAATTTTCGGGCGGTCAGCGCCAGCGGCTGGCGATCGCGCGGGCGCTGATCGTCGATCCGCGGCTGCTAGTGCTCGACGAGCCCACCAGCGCGCTCGACGTCACCATCCAGAAGCAGGTGCTCGGCCTGCTGCAGCGGCTGCAGCGCGAGCGAGGCCTGAGCTACCTGCTGATCACGCACGACGTGGAGGTGATCCGCGCGATGGCGCACAACGTCATCGTGATGAAGGACGGCGCCATCCTCGAAACCGGGCCGGTCGAACGGGTGCTGGACGCGCCCGAACACCCCTATACGAAGAAGCTGGTGGCCGCCGCGCTGCTGGAATAAGACGGAGACTGAAACAAGAATGTCGGAAATCGGACGCGACCGGCGCGGAGCCTGGCGCGCGGCCCTGGCCTGCATGGTCACCCTTGCGGTGGCGATGGGCCTGGGGCGCTTCGCCTTCACGCCCATGTTGCCCATCATGCTGCACGAGGGAAAGCTGGAGCTGGCCGCAGGCGGTGTGCTGGCGTCGCTCAACTACCTGGGCTACTTCCTCGGCGCCGTGAGCTGCGCGGCGATCGGCATCAAGGCATCGAGCATGGTGCGGGGCGGCCTGCTGGCCACGGCCGCTCTGCTGGTGGGCATGGGGCTGCTGCACAGCTTCACGAGCTGGGGCGTGCTGCGCACCGCAGCTGGCGTGATGAGCGCGTGGGTCTTCGTCTTCGCTTCGGGCTGGGGCCTGCGCAGGCTTGCCGAGACGAACGCGCCGACGCTGGCCGGGGTGATCTACACCGGCCCGGGGATCGGGATCGCCATGACGGGCCTGCTCGGCGGCGCGCTGGGGCAGTGGGGTTCCGATGCGGGCTGGATCGGACTCGGCATCCTTGCGCTGGTACTGATCGCGCTGATCTGGCGGGTGTTCGACGACGGCGAAAAGGCTCCGGCCGGCGGTTCGGCGGCTGCGGCGCCGGCAGCCTCGGCCCGTGTGGCCGGGCCCGACGATCGCAGCGACGCGATCTGGCTCGTCGCGCTGTACGGGCTGGCGGGCTTCGGCTACATCATCACCGCCACCTTCCTGCCGGTGATCGCCCGTCAGGCACTGCCGGGGTCGTCGTGGCCGGACTTCTTCTGGCCGCTGTTCGGGGTGGCGATCATCCCGGGCGCGCTGATCGGGGCCCGCGCCCCGACGCATTGGGACAATCGCCTGCTGCTGGCAGTGGCTTATGCGCTGCAGGCGCTGGGGGTGGTGCTGTCGGTCGCCTGGCCCAGCATTCCCGGTTTCGCACTCGGCAGCCTGCTGCTGGGCATGCCGTTCACCGCAATCACTCTTTTTGCGATGCGGGATGCGCGCCGGCTGCGTGGCAACGCGGTGGCAGGGCTGATCGGCTATGCGACGGCTTCGTACGGCGTGGGGCAGATCGTCGGGCCACTCTTTGCCGCGCCGCTGGCGCAGCGCACCGGCTCGTTCCAGCTGCCCTTGCTGGTCGCGGCAGCGGCACTGGCGTTCGGGGCAGTGCTCTTCGCATATGTCTGGTTGAAATCGCGCGGCGCGCCCGAAACGGCGTCGCAATAGCACGTTCGGCCCCGCAGCCCTTCATTAATTGCGCAAATAGCATATAATTCGAGGCTCACGACCAAACGGGCGGGTACCAACCGCCCGTTTTTTTTGGTCCATCCATTCCAGGCATTCATTTCATGGCTTTCTGGCATCCGTGGCGGGCGGATGGCAGGGCCGGGCATTTAAAGGCGCTTTCGAACACGTGGCATTGCAGCAAATAGTGGAACAAACCGTAGCCGGCCTCGGCTACGACCTGGTCGAGGTCGAGCGTTCGGCCGGGGGACTGCTGCGCGTAACGATTGATTTGCCCTGGAAAGGCCCCAACTCTGAAGCTGCTGCCGCTGGCCTGCCGGAGCCTTTCGTCACCGTCGAGGATTGCGAGAAGGTGACCCGCCAGCTGCAGTTCGCGCTCGAGGTCGACGGGGTCGATTACAAGCGGCTCGAGGTTTCCTCGCCGGGTATTGACCGCCCGCTGCGCAATGAGCAGGATTTCGAGCGTTTCGTGGGCGAGGTGATCGACATCACGCTCAAGGCGCCGATGGGTGCTGCAGCGGCTGGTCAGGTGGCGGCCAATCGCAAGAAATTTCGCGGCACGCTGGAGCGGGCCGCACAGGTAGAGGGCGCCGGCGCCCCGGGCTGGCAGATCGTCTGGAGCGATGCGCCCGAGCCCAAGCCGGGTCAAAAGGTGAGCAAGAAGCGCGCGCCCGCAACGTTGCAGGCGCTCGGCTTTGCGCTGGACGAGCTGCGCGAGGCGCGGCTCGCTCCGATTGTGGATTTCAAGGGCCGCAAGGCCAAAACCCAACCGGGTTTTTCGGATATTGACGACGGAACGCAGGTTCCGGACTGAACAGAGGAGTGGTGGCATGAATCGCGAAATGTTGATGTTGGTGGATGCGATCTCGCGCGAGAAGAACGTCGAGCGTGACGTCGTCTTCGGCGCGGTCGAGTCCGCGCTGGCGCAAGCCACCAAGAAGCTCCATCAGGGCGATGTGGACATCCGCGTCTCGGTCGATCGCGACAGCGGCGACTACGAAACCTTCCGCCGCTGGCATGTCGTGCCCGACGAGGCCGGCCTGCAGCTGCCGGATCAGGAAATCCTGCTGTTCGAAGCCAAGGAAGAGATGCCCGACATCGAGGTCGGCGAGTACATCGAAGAGGCCGTCGACTCGGTGCCCATCGGCCGGATCGGCGCCATGGCCGCCAAGCAGGTGATCCTGCAGAAGATCCGCGACGCTGAGCGCGAGATGCTGCTGAACGACTTCATGTCGCGCGGCGACAAGATCTTCGTCGGCACCGTCAAGCGCCTGGACAAGGGCGACATCATCGTCGAGGCCGGCCGCGTCGAAGGCCGCCTGCGTCGCAGCGAGATGATCGCCAAGGAAAACCTGCGCAACGGCGACCGCGTGCGCGCCATGATCATGGAGGTCGACCTGACGCTGCGCGGCGCGCCGATCATCCTGTCGCGCTCGGCCCCGGAATTCATGATCGAGTTGTTCCGCCAGGAAGTGCCCGAGATCGAGCAGGGCCTGCTCGAGATCAAGAGCTGCGCCCGCGACCCCGGCTCGCGCGCCAAGATTGCCGTGCTCTCGCACGACAAGCGTGTCGACCCGATCGGCACCTGCGTCGGCGTGCGCGGCACGCGCGTCAACGCCGTGACCAACGAGCTGGCCGGCGAGCGCGTGGACATCGTCCTATGGAGCGAAGACCCCGCCCAGTTCGTGATCGGCGCGCTGGCTCCGGCCAATGTGTCGTCGATCGTGGTCGACGAAGAGAAGCACGCCATGGACGTGGTGGTGGACGAGGAGAACCTCGCCATCGCCATCGGCCGCGGCGGCCAGAACGTGCGCCTGGCTTCCGACCTGACCGGCTGGAAGATCAACATCATGGACGCCAACGAGTCGGCCCAGAAGCAGGCGAGCGAGACGGACGCCAGCCGCAAGCTGTTCATGGAGAAGCTCGACGTCGACGAGGAAATCGCCGACATCCTCATTTCGGAAGGCTTCAACAGCCTCGAGGAAGTGGCCTACGTGCCCATCTCCGAAATGCTGGAGATCGAAGCCTTCGACGAAGACACCATCAACGAGCTGCGTGCGCGCGCCAAGGATGCGCTGCTGACCATGGAGATCGCCAAGGAAGAGGGCGTCGAGACGCAGTCCGCGGTGTCGCAGGACCTGCGCGACCTCGAGGGCCTCGACCCTGAGCTGATTCCGAAGCTGCACGAAGCGGGCGTGAATACCCGCGACGACCTTGCCGACCTCGCGGTCGATGAACTCACCGAGATCACCGGCCAGAGCGCCGATGACGCCAAAGCCCTCATCTTGAAGGCCCGCGAACATTGGTTCGCCGGCCAAGAGTGACGGTCATGGAGGCACGAAACCAATATGTCCAGTACCACTGTCGCCGAGTTCGCGAACGAGCTCAAGAAGACTCCCGAAACCTTGCTTGACCAGCTCAAGAGCGCGGGTGTACCCAAGGCGTCCGCCGCCGACGCCCTCACCGAGGCGGACAAGCAGCGCCTGCTCGGCCACCTGAAGGCCAGCCACGGCACTGTCGAGCCCGAGCGCAAGAAGATCACGCTGACCAAGAAGTCGACCAGCGAGATCAAGCAGGCCGACTCCACCGGCCGCGCCCGCACCATCCAGGTCGAGGTGCGCAAGAAGCGCACCTTCATCCAGCGCGACGACGGCCATCTGGCCGCAGCCCCGGAGGCCGCGCCGGCCGCCGCGGAGGCGCCCGCCGCTGCGCCTGCCGCACCTCGCGTCGACGAGGCCGAACTGGCCCGTCGCGAGGAAGAGGCACGCCGTCAGGCCGAGCTGATTCGTCGCCAGGAAGAAGAACTGGCCGAGAAGCGCCGCCAGCGCGAAGAGGCCGAGGCACGCGAACGCGAGCAGGCCGAGAAGGCTGAAAAGGCCGAGCAGGAAGCTGCGCGCGCCGCCGCCGAAGCAGCCGAGAAGAAGGCTGCCGCTGCGGCCGCGGCTGCTGCCGCCGCCGCCAAGCCGGCTGCTGCTCCTGCGCCTGCGCCCGCTGCGGTCACTGCAGCAGCCACTGCTGCTGCCGAAGAGAAGGCTGCCGCCGAGCAGAAGGCTGCCCAGGCCAAGGAAGACGCGAAGGCCAAGGCCGCTGCCGAATCGAAGGCCCGTGCCGAAGAGGAAGCTGCGCGTGCCCGCGATCTGGACGAGCGCCGCCGCAAGGCATTGGCCGAGGCCGAGGCCATCCGCGCCATGATGAACGCACCGGCCCGCGTGCTGGTTCCGCACAAGGCGCCCGAGAAGCCCCAGGCCGAGAAGGCCGGCGTCAAGGGAACGCTGCACAAGCCGACCGCGCCCGCAGCGCGAGCAGGTGCGCCTGCCGCGCCCGGTGCGGCTGCTGCGCCGAGCGGCGCTGGCGGCGGTGCGGGCAAGGAAGTCAAGTCCGCGAAGCTCTCTTCGAGCTGGGCTGGCGATCCTGCCAAGAAGAAGGAAATCAAGACCCGCGGCGATGCCAGCGGCGGCGTCGGACGCAGCAACTGGCGTGGAGGCCCGCGCGGCCGCCGCGGCAACGACCGCGGCCATGAAGAGCAGCACGTGCCGGCCGCACCGGTCGAGGCACGCGTACTCGAAGTCCATGTGCCCGAGACCATCACCGTGGCCGAACTGGCGCACAAGATGTCCGTGAAGGCGCAGGAAGTCATCAAGCAGCTGATGAAGCTGGGCCAGATGGCGACCATCAACCAGTCGCTCGACCAGGACACCGCGATGATCCTGGTGGAGGAAATGGGCCACAACGCGGTGGTTGCCGCGCTGGACGACCCCGAAGCCTTCACCGACGAGGACGTGTCGGCGCAGATCGCCGAGGCGCTGCCGCGTGCTCCGGTCGTAACCGTCATGGGTCACGTCGACCACGGCAAGACCTCGCTGCTGGACTACATCCGCCGCGCCAAGGTCGCCGCGGGCGAAGCCGGCGGCATCACGCAGCACATCGGCGCCTACCACGTGGAAACCGAACGCGGCATGGTGTCGTTCCTCGACACCCCGGGTCACGAGGCCTTCACGGCCATGCGTGCCCGCGGTGCGCAGGCCACCGACATCGTGATCCTGGTGGTGGCGGCCGACGACGGCGTCATGCCCCAGACCAAGGAAGCCATCAAGCACGCGAAGGCGGCTGGTGTGCCGATCGTGGTCGCGATCAACAAGATCGACAAGCCCGATGCCAACCTGGACCGCGTGAAGCAGGAACTGGTGGCCGAGGAAGTCGTGCCCGAAGAGTACGGCGGCGACGTCCCGTTCGTCGGCGTGTCGGCCAAGACGGGCCAGGGCATCGACGAACTGCTCGAGCAGGTGCTGCTGCAGGCCGAAGTGCTGGAACTCAAGGCGCCGGTTGATGCCGCTGCCAAGGGCCTGGTCATCGAAGCGCAGCTCGACAAGGGCCGCGGTCCGGTCGCCACCGTGCTGGTGCAGTCCGGCACGCTCAAGACCGGCGACGTGGTGCTGGCGGGCTCGACCTACGGCCGCGTGCGCGCCATGCTGGACGAGGACGGCAAGCCGACCAAGTCCGCGGGTCCGTCGATCCCGGTCGAGATCCAGGGCCTGACCGAAGTGCCGCAGGCCGGCGACGAGTTCATGGTGATGGGCGACGAGCGCCGTGCGCGCGAAATCGCCACCTACCGTGCCGGCAAGTTCCGCAACACCAAGCTGGCGAAGGCCCAGGCCGCGAACCTGCAGAACATGTTCACCGACCTGTCGGCGGGCGAAGTGCAGACGCTGCGCATCATCATCAAGGCCGACGTGCAGGGTTCGCAGGAAGCGCTGTCGCAGTCGCTGCTCAAGCTGGCGACGGACGAGGTCAAGGTGCAGATTGTCTACGCCGGCGTGGGTGGCATCAGCGAAAGCGACATCAACCTCGCCATCGCCTCGAAGGCGGTCGTGATCGGCTTCAACGTGCGCGCCGACGCCGGTGCGCGCAAGCTGGCCGAGAGCAACGGCGTGCAGCTGAACTACTACAGCATCATTTACGACGCCGTCGACGAGATCAAGGTCGCGATGTCGGGCATGCTGGCGCCGGAGCGCCGCGAGGAAGTCATCGGCTCGGCCGAGATCCGCACGGTGTTCGTCGCATCGAAGATCGGTACGGTCGCTGGTTCCTACATCACCTCGGGTTCCGTCAACCGCAGCGCGCATTTCCGCCTGCTGCGCGACAACGTGGTGATCTACACCGGCGAGATCGACTCGCTCAAGCGCATGAAGGACGACGTGCGCGAAGTCCGCGAAGGCTTCGAGTGCGGTATCAAGCTCAAGAACTTCAACGACATCAAAGAGGGCGACCAGCTCGAATTCTTCGAGATCAAGGAGATCGCGCGGACACTTTGATCACCCCCAGGCTTCGCGCACTTCGTGTCGCTTCGCCAACCCCCTTCCGGGGGCAACATCGGCGGCCCGGCAAAGCCGGTTCCGCGGTGTTTTGCGAAGGGGTCCCGTTGATGAAGCCTGAGACCATGACGAGTTCCAGTTCCCTACATGCCTAAGAAAAAAGCAGCCGCTCCCAACCGCGCCTTCAAGGTCGCCGATCAGATCCAGCGCGATCTGACGGAGCTGATCGCGCGCGAGTTGAAGGACCCGCGCGTGGGCATGGTCACGCTCCAGGCCGTCGAGGTCACGCCCGACTACGCGCATGCGAAGGTGTTCTTCAGCCTGCTCACGGGCGACGTGGCCGAGACGACCGAAGCGCTGAACCAGGCCGCGGGCTTCCTGCGCAACGGCCTGTTCAAGCGCCTTCACATCCACACCGTGCCGACGCTGCACTTCGTGTTCGACCGCACCACCGAGCGTGCAGCCGACATGAACGCGCTCATCGCACAAGCCGTCGCTTCGCGCTCGAAAGACGACTAGCCATGAACGCGCCACGCACAAGGGTGCAGCGGCGCCCTGTGCATGGGGTGTTGCTGCTCGACAAGCCGCTGGGTTTCTCCAGCAACCAGGCCTTGCAGAAGGCCAAGTGGCTGCTGCGCGCCGAGAAGGCGGGCCACACCGGCACGCTCGACCCGCTGGCCACCGGCGTACTGCCGCTGTGCTTTGGCGCCGCCACCAAGTTCAGCCAGCTTCACCTGGATGCCGACAAGACCTACGTGGCCACCGCCCGCCTTGGCGTGAAGACATCCACCGGCGATGCCGAGGGTGAAGTGATTTCCGAGCGCCCGGTCGAGGTCATGCCCGAAGACCTGGCGCGCGTCGAGGCGCAGTTCACCGGCCCGATCCGGCAGGTGCCGCCGATGCACAGCGCGCTCAAGAAAGACGGCAAGGCGCTCTACGAGTACGCCCGCGAGGGCGTAGAGGTCGAGCGGGCACCGCGCGACGTGGTGATCCACAAGCTCGAGATCCGGGCGGTCGACGGTGACACCATCCGCATCCTCGCCTCCGTCAGCAAGGGCACCTACATCCGCACCCTCGGCGAGGACATCGGCGAGGCGCTCGGCTGCGGCGCGCACCTGACCTCGCTGCGGCGGGTCGCCACCGGCAGCTTCACCGAGGCCCAGTGCGTCACCATCGAGGCGCTGGAGGCCATGGACGAAGAGGAGCGCCTGGCGCAGCTGCTGCCGGCCGAATCGCTCGTGGGCGGCCACAGCCGCGTCACGCTGGGCACGGAAGATGCGGCACGTTTTCTGTCGGGCCTTCGCCGCCGCGGGGGCTGGGCCGATGCGGACGAGGTTGCCGTCTTCGGCACCCAGCCGCCTGCCTTCCTTGGCACGGCCCACGTCAAGGCCGGCGAACTGATTCCGGGGCGCTTGCTGAACCCCATCGAAATCCAGCAAATTCTTTTGAACGCACAACAGACCGAAGCGACACCATGAGTACCAAGCAAATCCGCAATATCGCCATCATTGCCCACGTTGACCATGGCAAGACCACGATGGTCGACCAGTTGCTGCGCCAGTCGGGCACCTTCGCCGAGCACGAGAAGGTGGTCGACACCGTGATGGACAACAACGCGATCGAAAAGGAACGCGGCATCACCATCCTGGCGAAGAACTGCGCCGTGAGCTGGAAGGGCACGCACATCAACATCGTCGACACCCCCGGCCACGCGGACTTCGGCGGCGAGGTGGAGCGGGCTCTCTCGATGGTCGACGGCGTGCTGCTGCTCATCGACGCCCAGGAAGGCCCGATGCCGCAGACCCGCTTCGTGACCAAGAAGGCGCTGGCGCTCGGCCTGAAGCCCATCGTGGTGGTGAACAAGGTCGACAAGCCGGGCGCGAACCCCGACAAGGTGGTCAACGCCGCCTTCGACCTGTTCGACAAGCTCGGCGCGACCGACGAGCAACTCGACTTCCCGGTGGTGTACGCCTCGGGCATCAACGGCTGGTCCTCGCTCGAAGAGGGCCCGCAGGGCGAGCAGTGGGGCCCCGACATGTCGGCCCTGTTCGACACCATCCTGAAGCACGTGCCCTCGCAGAAGGGCGACCCCACCGCACCGCTGCAGCTGCAGATTTCGGCGCTCGACTTCTCGACCTTCGTCGGCCGCATCGGCGTGGGCCGCATCAGCCAGGGCACGCTCAAGCCCATGATGGACGTGCTGGTCATGGAAGGCCCCGACGGCAAGACCATCAAGGGCCGCGTGAACCAGGTGCTGACCTTCCAGGGCCTGGACCGCGTGCAGGCCACCGAAGCCGGCCCGGGCGAGATCGTGCTTATCAACGGCATTGCCGACATCGGCATCGGCGTGACCGTCACCGACCCGGCCAACCCCGCACCGCTGCCGATGCTCAAGGTCGACGAGCCCACGCTGACGATGAACTTCTGCGTCAACACCAGCCCGCTGGCCGGCCGCGAAGGCAAGTACGTCACCAGCCGCCAGATCTGGGACCGCCTGCAGAAGGAACTGCAGCACAACGTCGCGCTGCGCGTGAACGAGACCAGCGAGGAGGGCGTGTTCGAAGTGATGGGCCGCGGTGAACTGCACCTGACCATCCTGCTGGAGAACATGCGCCGCGAAGGCTACGAAATGGCCGTGTCGAAGCCGCGCGTGGTGTTCCGCGAAATCGACGGCGAACGCCACGAGCCGATCGAGCTGGTGACGGCCGACATCGAGGAAGGCCATCAGGGCGGCGTGATGCAGGCACTGGGCGAGCGCAAGGGCGAACTGGTCAACATGGAACCGGACGGCCGCGGCCGCGTGCGCCTCGAATACCGCATTCCGGCGCGCGGCCTGATCGGCTTCACGAACGAATTCCTGAACCTGACGCGCGGCTCCGGCCTCATCAGCAACATCTTCGACAGCTACGAGCCGCACAAGGGCGACATCGGCGGCCGCAAGAACGGCGTGCTGATCTCGATGGACGACGGTGAAATCTTCACCTACGCGCTGGGCAAGCTCGACGATCGCGGCCGCATGTTCGTGAAGGCGAACGACCCGGTGTACGAAGGCATGATCGTCGGCATCCACAGCCGCGACAACGACCTCGTGGTGAATGCCACGCGCACCAAGCAGCTGACGAACTTCCGCGTCTCGGGCAAGGAAGACGCGATCAAGATCACGCCTCCGATCGAACTCACGCTCGAATACGGCGTGGAATTCATCGAGGACGACGAGCTGGTCGAGATCACGCCCAAGAGCGTGCGCCTGCGCAAGCGCTTCCTGAAGGAGCACGAGCGCAAGCGCGCGAGCCGCGACCTGATGCAGGGCTGATCGAGCGGCCGCCTCCCGGGCACCGTTCTTTCCTGCTCCCTCCATGCGCCTGACGCACGGCGGCGCCGTCTGGCTGATGGTCGTCGTGACCCTGATGTGGGGCACGGCGGGCGTCGTCACGCGGCATCTGGCGCAGGCGCACAGCTTCGAGATCACCTTCTGGCGCAGTCTCTTCACGACGCTGGCGCTGCTTGTGATCCTGCCGCTTTGGCGCGGACGCGCCGTGTTCTCCCAGTTGCGCCGCGGCGGGCGTGAGATCTGGATTTCCGGCGTGTGCTGGGCCGTGATGTTCACGGCCTTCATGGTCGCGCTCACGCTGGCTTCGACGGCCAGCGTGCTGGTCACCATGTCGCTCGGGCCGCTGTTCACCGCGCTGGCGGCGCGCTTCTTCATCGGACACCGGCTGCCGGCGCGCACCTGGCTGGCCATCGTGGTCGCGGGGGCGGGCATCGGCTGGATGTATGGCACGCAATTGATGGAAGGCGGCGGCGGATCGCTGGCCGGCACGCTGCTCGCGCTGTGCGTGCCGCTGGCCGGTGCGGCGAACTGGACCGTCGTGCAGCACGCGCAGGCGAAGGGCCACCGGATCGACCTGGTGCCCGCGGTGCTCATCGGCGCGGTGCTCACCGTGCTCTTCACGCTGCCTTTGGCATGGCCGTTCCAGGCCGGCGCGCACGACCTGGGGCTGCTGGCATTCCTGGGCGTGTTCCAGCTTGCGATTCCCTGCGTTCTTTCGGTGCTGTGCGCCCAGGTGCTGAAGGCGCCCGAAGTGGCGCTGCTGGCCCTGCTTGAGGTGATCTTCGGCATCGCGCTGGCGTGGATCGGCGCTGGCGAACAGCCCGCGCCGAGCGTGCTGGCCGGCGGGATGCTGGTCATCGGAGCGCTCGTCTTCAACGAGCTGCTTGCGCTGCGCGGACGGCGCACCACGGTCGCCGACACCGCGGTGCCGGGCGCGCACTGATCCCTGCGCCGGCTATTGCTCCACGCTGACGGCCGGCACGCCGATGCTGCCCATGCGTGCTTCGAGCACCTTGCGCATGAAGGTCTGGGCGAAGTCGTCGCCCACGCGCCATTCCCCGTCGTCGCCCTCGACGAAAGTGAATTCACCTCTCACCGGCAGCGAGCTGTCGCTGCCCGACAGAGCGCCCATCAGGCTGTCGTTGTATTCGACGACCAGCGGGCAGGCGTGGCCGGAGCCGTCCTCGAGCTTGCGGCAGGGACCGGTGGGCTCGATCTCGGCGATCGCGCGCGCGCGGTTCGGGTCTTTGCGCACCAGGCCCGGGTCGGTGCGCGGGCGCATGCGCGCAGCCGAGGCGCTGCGGGCGGCGCCCAGCGGCGCGGCGCCTTCGCGAAAGGCCTTCTCCATCGCCTCGCGGCCGATGGGCTCGGCGTTGTAGAGCGACCTGCCGTCGGCATCGAGATTGCCGAAGCGGGCCTCGACGATGGCGACGTCGGCGCCGCGCACGACCATGTCGTCGCCCTTGGGCTCGGCAGGGCCGATGGTGTAGGCCATCTGTTCCTTGCTGTCGCCCTGCGTCATGACGGCCATGCAGCCGCGGATGCGTTCCGGCCTGAGGTAGCCGATCTCGCGCATGCTGCCGACGGTGGGCGTCTCGATCACGCGGCCGCCGTTGGGATCGAGTTGGCGCATGCGCATGTCCATGCTCACGCGGCGCATGAGGCTGTCGAGCGTCGTGCGGGTGGAGGCGGCGTCGCAGGCGGGCACGCTGGCCGGCGCGAAGGCATACCAGCCGATTCCACCGCCGATCACGGCCACCGCGACGGCGAACTTCAGCGCGCCGATGCGGCTGCTGCGCTTCGCACGCGCCTGCCAGGCCTTGACGGCCCGCTCGTCGGCTTCGATGAGGGCCTGCGCCCCGTCCACGATGCGCGCGCGCTCGACGGCGGTGGCAAAGGGCGGTTCTGCCGCGACCTGGGCGCGCAGGGCATCGAAGCGTTCCCGTTCGAGCGGTCCCTCCGTAGCCAGCCAAGCGAGCGTGGCGATGGGAGAGGCGGGCACGGTGCCGACGATGGGCGTCTCCGCGAGTGCCATGTCGCGCGTCTCGGTGTCGATCAGCGCGTCCTTGTGGAGCGATTCGATGGCTTCGTGCGTGATGCCCTGTTCCGCGAGTTCGACGAGGTCGTCGGTCTCGATGTCGGCGTCCGCGGCGTCGTCCCAGTGAGGGGCGTTCTCGTCGATTCGCTCGATCGCGGCGATCTGCTCCTCCTCGGTGACGAGGCCCCGCACGCGCATCCAGGCCAGCGCATGGGCCGGGCTCGGCAGGGGCGGGAGGGTGGCAGTCTCGGGGTGGGCGAGCGCGGCGTCGTGCTGCGCATCGTCGATCAGGCCCATGTTCAGCAGGGCCCGGAATGCGTCCGGATTGGCGTCTGGCGTCATGGGAGGATTCTGCCGTGGCGGCGCCGGCCCCGGGAGTGGGGGAAAAACCGGCAGCAAACCGACAAGAAGACGACAAGAGATCGACAAGAAAAAACGCCGGCAGGAGCCGGCGTTTTCGTTTCAGGCCCGAAGGCGATCAGGGGCGCGCGACCTTCCAGGCGCCGTTGGCGAAGCCGTCGCCGGTCTTGTCGCCGGGCTTGGCGTCCTTGGCCCAGTAGTACAGCGGCCAGCCCTTGTAGGCCCATTGGCGCTTGCCGTCTTCGCGAATGATGATGGTGTAGCCGCCGAGGGGCTTTGCGGTGTCTGCCACGGCCAGGGGGGGCCAGTTGGCGGCGCATTGGCCGTTGCAGGCGGAGGTGCCGGCGCCCGCGGTGTCCTTGGTGAAGGTGTACAGCGTCATTCCGTTCGGTCCGACCAGCACGCCGTCGGCGGTGCGGGTGGGCGTGTCGGGTGCGCTTGCGGTCTTGTTGGACATGCTGCCGCAGCCGGCAAGCAGGGCCGCCGCGAGGATCGAGGCGCTGAGCAATTTCATGCAGTTTCTCCTTCGGTTGAAAAATCGCGAAAACCGGGCCGGTGACTAAGCACCGGACGAGGTGGATGCGCGAGCCGGCAGTTTATGCGGTCATCAAGACAGATCGCGGTAGGCCAGCGTCGCGAGTTTGAGCAAAAGGTCGCGCGGCAGCTTGCCGGCGATGGCGTAGCCGAAGCCCTGGTCCACCCAGTAGAAGCTCGGCACGGGGCCTTCTGAGGCGAAGCGGAAGGCGGTCTCGGCGGCTGCGGGGCTGCCGGCTGCACGCGCGTCGAGGGTGCCGACGTAGAGCGTCACGCGCTCGCCGGCGGCGTCCTCGAACATGAACTGGGCGCGTGCGCCGGTCTCGCCGGGCAGCAGGCGGCCGCCGACCAGCGTGTAGCCCTGGCTGGAGAGGTCGGGCACCTTCAGCGGCCTGTCGAGGCGCCTGGAAAGCCACTGCACCAGGTGCTGCTGCTCGGATGCAGCCACTTCGACCGGGTGGCGCTTCTCGGGAGCGTAGACCGCATGTGCCACCGAGGCGTCGTGCACGAATTCGCGCAGGGCAGGGGCGCGGGCCAGTTGCGAGCCCGCACGCGGGGCATGCCACTGGGCCCACTGGGCATTGCCGATCCAGCCCGCGGCGAAAGCCACCAGCAGCCCCGCTGCCAGGCCGCCCCAGCGCGTCCAGGAACTGCCTTGCCGCGTCCGCCCGAGCGCGCCCATCAGCGGCGCGGGAACAGGCGCGTCCAGCAGCTCGCCGTGCAGCCTGCGGAGTGCATCGCGCTGCGAGTGCCATGCCGCGACCTTGGCGGCCAGGGCCGGATCGCGCGCGATCGCCGCTTCGACCGCGTCATGGCGGTCGGCGGCCAGCTGGCCGTCGACCCAGGCGTGCAGCTCTTCTTCGGTGGGGGGCGGGGCGGGGCGGTTCATGGTCTTGCGTCGACGGGTTCGTTCACTTGAGGCGGCGCAGTCCGGGGCGCGCCGGCGCCGAGGCGCCGTCCATCAGCTCCTGCAGCCGGACGCGGGCGCGAGACAGGCGCGACATCACCGTGCCGACCGGCACGCCGAGCACCTTGGCGACTTCGGCGTAGGACAGGTCCTCGAGCGTCACCAGCAGCAGAACGGCGCGCTGCTCCTCGGGCAGCTGCATCAGGCAGCGCTGCAGATCCAGGCCCGTGCCGTGGTCGCGGCCGGTGTCGGCAAGCCCCTGGATCTCCTGGGCCGCGTCTTCCAGCGGCACCACCGCATGGGGCGGCGGCGTGCGCCGCACCTGGCTCGCGAAGATGTTGTGCATCACGGTGAAGAGCCAGGCGCGCAGGTCGCTGCCCACGACCCACAGTCGCCACTTGCCGCAGGCGCGCTCCAGCGTGTCCTGCACCAGGTCGTCGGCCGCCCAGGCGTTGCCCGTGAGGGCCCGCGCGTAGCGGCGCAGGCTCGGGATGTGCTCGACGAGCAGGCGGGCGTCCATGGGGTGGGCAGGATGTCCGGTCGATCAGGGCTTGGCGGTCTTCCAGGCCCCGTTGACGCCGTCGCCGGTCTTGTCGCCGGGCTTGGTGTCCTTCACCCAGTAGTACAGCGGCCAGCCCTTGGCGGCCCACTGCTTCTTGCCGTCGTCGCGCGTGACGATGGTGAAGTCGCCGGCAGGCTTGTCGCCCTCGGCGGCCATGAAGGGCGGCCAGTTGGTGGCGCAGGTGCCGTTGCAGACCGACTTGCCGCTGCCGGCCGTGTCCTTGTCGAAGGTGTAGAGCGTCATGCCTTTCGGCCCGACGAGCACGCCGTCGGCGGGCTTGGGCTGGGCGAAGGCGGGGAGCGCGAGAACGACGCTCAGCAGGACGGCGGAAGAGGCGCGGAAAGGCAGCATGGAAAAACTCCTTGTTGGTGGCGACACCGGGCTTCCGGTGACAAGCGCACAAACGCCCGCAGCGCGGCTTTTATTCCATCGCCTGCAAAAAAATCTTCAGCGGTTGCGGCTCTTCATCGCGCGCTCGACCTCGCGCTTGCCTTCGCGGTCCTTGATGGTGTCGCGCTTGTCGTGCTCGGCCTTGCCCTTGGCGAGCGCGATCTCGCACTTCACCTTGCCGGACTTCCAGTGCAGGTTGAGCGGAACCAGCGTGTAACCCTTTTGCTCGACCTTGCCGATCAGCCGGCGGATCTCGTCCTTCTTGAGCAGCAGCTTCTTGGTGCGCACCGAGTCGGGGTTGATGTGGGTGGAGGCGCTCTTGAGCGGGTTGATCTGGCAGCCCAGCACGAAGAGTTCGCCGTTGCGGATCACGACGTAGCCGTCGGTGAGCTGCACCTTGCCTTCGCGCAGCGCCTTGACTTCCCAGCCTTCGAGGACCATGCCGGCCTCGAAGCGTTCTTCGAAGAAATAGTTGTACGCGGCCTTCTTGTTGTCGGCGATGCGGGAGGAGGTATCTTGTTTCTTGGTGGCCATGGCTCGGGAATATGGGGGCTGCATGGCTTCAATACAATCCGTCGCGCACGCTGTGCCGATTCTATGAAAACAGTCAACAAGTCCGTCCTCATCTGGTACAGCGCCGAAGAGATGTATGCGCTCGTCACCGACGTCGCCAAATATCCGCAGTTTCTTCCGTGGTGCGACAAGTCCCGCGTCATAGAGGAGGACGAGGCCGGCATGACGGCCGAAGTGGGCCTCGCGTTCGCCGGGCTGCACCAGAGCTTCACCACCCGCAATACCCACGTTCCGGGGCGCGAAGTGCAGCTGAAACTGGTCGACGGCCCGTTCTCCAACCTCGACGGCAAGTGGAAATTCACGCCCGTGGGAGAAGAGGGCGAGCGCGCCTGCCGCGTCGAACTGCACCTGAGCTACGGCTTCAGCAACTTCGCCCTGCAGGCGCTCGTGGGCCCCGTGTTCGACACCATCGCATCGAGCCTGGTCGAGGCCTTCGTCAAGCGCGCCGAGCAGATCTACGGCTCGCCCTGACCCCCGCGATGGGCATCGAGGTCACGCTGAGCTGCTCGCCCGCGCCGCGGGAGGTCTTCGAGCAGGTGCTGCGCGTGCCACAAGGAGCGACGCTGGCCGATGCGGTGCGGGCCAGCGAGCTGCCCACCCGCTTTCCGAACCTCGATTGGCGCCATGCGATGACGCCCGGCATCTGGGGCAAGGCGGTCGAATGGGATCAGGTGCTGAAGGACGGCGACCGTGCCGAGCTGTGCCGCCCGCTCATGGTCGATCCGAAAGTGGCGCGCCGGGAGCGCTTCCAGCGCCAGGGCGCGCGGGGCACCGGACTGTTCGCGAACCGCCGCAAGGGCGGGAAGGCCGGCTACTGAGAGGCTGCCGGTGACTGCGGCTACTTGCAGTCGCTGTTGATCACGTCCTGGATGCGCTTCTGCTCGGCGGCGCGGGCGGCGTCGTCCATGATCTCGCGCTCGCCCTTGGCGTTGACCCGCGCGAGGCGGATGCCGCTGTCGACCGTGGCCTTGCTCTGGCGGGCGAGGGCGCAGTTGTCGGCCTTGGCCTTCGCGACCTTGGCTTGCTCCTCGGCCTGCTTGTTCTTCTGCTCGGCTTCGGCCTTCTTGGTCTTTTCCTCGAGTTCCTTGTCGACACCGGTCGGCTTCGGCGCTGCGGCTGCCGTCGGCGCGGCAGCGGGGGCGTCGGCGGCGCCTTCCGCAGCAGGCGGGGCGTCGACGTTCGGGTTGGCGGTGGAACGCGCCGCCGGCGGCGGGCCGACGCGGCGCAGGATGTTCTTCTCGGGCACGTCGGGCGGCGGGGCCTGGTCGCTGTAGACCTTCTTGCCGTTCTTGTCGAGCCATTGCCATTGGGCGCTCGCCGACAGCGGCAGCGAAACGACACATCCCAGTACCAGCCAGTGCACGAATTTCATCCCCGAAGTTTAGCCCGGCCTTACTTTTTGCAACATCCGGGGCGGGTGGTTTTGCAACGTTCATCAATTGCCTGTGTCGGCAAACCCATTGGCGGCCTCGTTACAATCCGTCTTTTGGAGCCTCACCCATGCGCCTTCTCGGCAAAGCGCTGACCTTCGACGACGTGTTGTTGGTGCCAGCCTTCTCCCAGGTCCTGCCCAAGGACACCTCCCTCGCCACCAAGCTCTCCCGCAACATCACGCTGAACCTGCCGCTCGTCTCGGCGGCCATGGACACCGTGACCGAAGCCCGCCTCGCGATCGCCATCGCGCAGGAAGGCGGCATCGGGATCGTGCACAAGAACCTCACAGCGCAGCAGCAGGCCGCAGAAGTGGCCCGGGTGAAGCGCTACGAGTCGGGCGTGCTGCGCGATCCGGTCGTGATCACGCCGACTCACTCTGTGCGCCAGGTGATGGCCCTGTCCGACCAGCTCGGCATCTCGGGCTTCCCGGTGGTCGACGCCGGCAAGGTGGTCGGCATCGTCACCGGCCGCGACCTGCGATTCGAGAGCCGCTACGACGTGCCCGTCAGCGAGATCATGACGCGCCGCGAGAAGCTCATCACCGTGCCCGACGGCACCACGCTCGCCGAAGCCAAGGCGCTGCTGAACAAGCACAAGCTCGAGCGCCTGCTCGTCATCAACGGCGACTGGGAGCTCAAGGGCCTCATCACCGTCAAGGACATCACCAAGCAGACCAGCTTCCCCAACGCCGCGCGCGACGCCAACGGCCGCCTGCGCGTGGGCGCGGCGGTCGGCGTGGGTGACGGCACCGAGGAGCGCGTCGAGGCGCTGGTGAAGGCCGGTGTCGACGCCATCGTGGTCGACACGGCCCACGGCCACAGCGCCGGCGTGATCGAGCGCGTGCGCTGGGTCAAGAAGAACTATCCGCAGGTCGACGTGATCGGCGGCAACATCGCCACCGGTGACGCCGCCCGCGCGCTGGCCGATGCAGGAGCCGACGCAGTCAAGGTCGGCATCGGCCCCGGTTCCATCTGCACCACCCGGATCGTGGCAGGCGTGGGCGTGCCGCAGATCATGGCGGTCGACAGTGTCGCCACAGCGCTGCAGGGCACGGGCATTCCGCTGATCTCCGACGGCGGCGTGCGCTATTCGGGCGACATCGCCAAGGCCATCGCGGCCGGCGCGAGCACCGTCATGATGGGCAGCATGTTCGCCGGCACCGAAGAGGCGCCTGGCGAGATCGTGCTGTACCAGGGCCGCAGCTACAAGAGCTACCGCGGCATGGGCTCGATCGGTGCGATGCAGCAGGGCAGTGCCGACCGGTACTTCCAGGAGTCGACCACCGGCAATCCCAACACCGACAAGCTCGTGCCCGAAGGCATCGAAGGCCGCGTGCCCTACAAGGGCTCGATCGTCTCGATCGTCTACCAGATGGCCGGCGGCGTGCGCGCCAGCATGGGCTACTGCGGCTGCGCGACCATCGCCGACATGCAGAACAAGGCCGAGTTCGTCGAGATCACCACGGCCGGCATCCGTGAGAGCCACGTCCACGACGTGCAGATCACCAAGGAAGCGCCGAACTACCGCGCTGATTGAGTGGGTTCTGGCCAGACCTTGAAAGTCAGGCCAGATTGGATTTAGAATTTGGGCCAGATTTATATTTTCTGGCCCAAATGCAATCCATCGGCATCGCCGAAGCCAAGAACAACTTCTCCGCGCTGATCGACTCCGTCGAGAAGGGCGAGGAGGTTCGCATCACCCGCCACGGCAAGGAAGTCGTGCGCATGCTGCCGGTGCGCCGCAAGCCGGTCATCACCGACGAGCAGATCGAGCGTGAGCTGGGCCAGATCGACGCGCTCCACGCCACCATCCAGCCCGGCCCGCGACCGCGCGCACTGCTCGACGAGGGGCGCCAGCAATGACCGCCTTCGTCATGGACGCCTCGGTCACCGCCGCCTGGCTGCTGCCCGACATGGCCAGCGAGCACACCCGCAGGCTCTACGCCGCCATCCGCCGCGACGAAGTCGAGCCGCAGGCGCCCAACGCCTGGCAATGGGAGTGCGCCAACATCCTCGCCAACGGCGTGCGCAGCGGCCGCATTCCCTCGTCCGCCGTCGAAGGACTGTGGAGCGTGCTCGACGCGATCCGCCATCGCGTCGAACTGCACGAACTCGCTCCGGCCCAGCACAAGGCCGTGCTCGCGGTGGCCATCGACGCCGGCATCTCGCTCTACGACGCGGGCTATCTCTGGCTCGCCAAGTCGCTCAACCTCCCGCTCGCCACCTTCGACGAGCAACTCATCCAGGCTGCACCTCGCGCGGGTGTCAGGCTGCTCGACATTTCAACGCTCTGAGTCCCAACGTCCATGCAACACGACAAGATCCTCATCCTCGATTTCGGCTCGCAGGTCACGCAGCTCATCGCACGCCGCGTGCGCGAAGCCCACGTGCTGAGCGAAGTGCATCCCTGCGACGTCACCGACGAGTGGGTGCGCGAATATGCGGCCGATGGTCACCTCAAGGGCGTGATCCTCTCGGGCAGCCACGCCAGCGTGTATGAGGAAACCACCGACAAGGCCCCGCAGGCCGTGTTCGACCTGGGCGTGCCCGTGCTTGGCATCTGCTACGGCATGCAGACGATGGCGCACCAGCTCGGCGGCAAGGTCGAGGGCGGCCACAAGCGCGAGTTCGGCTTCGCGGCCGTGCGTGCCCATGGCCACACGGCACTGCTGAAGGACATCGCCGACTTCACCACGCCCGAAGGCCACGGCATGCTCAACGTGTGGATGAGCCACGGCGACAAGGTCACCGAACTGCCGCCAGGCTTCAAGCTCATGGCCAGCACCGAGAGCTGCCCCATCGCCGGCATGGCTGACGAGGCCCGACGCTACTACGCAGTGCAGTTCCATCCCGAAGTCACGCACACGGTGCAGGGCAAGGCGATCCTCGAGCGCTTCGTGCTCGGCATCTGCGGCGCCAAGCCCGACTGGGTCATGCGCGACCACATCGCCGAAGCCGTCGAGAAGATCCGCGAGCAGGTCGGCGATGAAGAAGTCATCCTGGGCCTGTCGGGCGGTGTCGATTCGAGCGTGGCTGCCGCGCTGATCCACCGCGCCATCGGCGACCAGCTGACCTGCGTGTTCGTCGACCACGGCCTGCTGCGCCTGAACGAGGGTGACATGGTCATGGAGATGTTCGAGGGCAAGCTGCACGCGAAGGTGATCCGCGTCGACGCCAGCGACCTGTTCCTCGGCAAGCTCGCGGGCGTGAGCGACCCGGAAGCCAAGCGCAAGATCATCGGCGGCGAGTTCGTCACCGTGTTCAAGCAGGAGGCTGCGAAGCTCAAGGCGGGCGGCGGCGGTCACAAGGGCGCGACCTTCCTGGCGCAGGGCACGATCTACCCCGACGTCATCGAGTCGGGCGGCGCCAAGAGCAAGAAGGCCGTCACCATCAAGAGCCACCACAACGTGGGCGGCCTGCCCGAACAACTCGGCCTCAAGCTGCTGGAGCCGCTGCGCGACCTGTTCAAGGACGAAGTGCGCGAACTCGGCGTGGCCCTGGGCCTGCCGCCGGAGATGGTCTATCGCCACCCGTTCCCCGGCCCGGGCCTGGGCGTGCGCATCCTTGGCGAAGTGAAGAAGGAATACGCCGACCTGCTGCGCCGCGCCGACGCGATCTTCATCGAGGAACTGCGCAACTTCACCGACGAAGCCACCGGCAAGACCTGGTACGACCTGACGAGCCAGGCCTTCACCGTGTTCCTGCCGGTCAAGAGCGTGGGCGTGATGGGCGACGGCCGCACCTACGACTACGTGGTGGCACTGCGCGCCGTGCAGACCAGCGACTTCATGACCGCCGACTGGGCCGAGCTGCCGTACGCGCTGCTCAAGAAGGTGTCGGGCCGCATCATCAACGAGGTGCGCGGCATCAACCGCGTGACCTACGACGTGTCGAGCAAGCCGCCAGCGACGATCGAGTGGGAGTGAAGGGCTCCGCGGGGTCAGGCGGAGCCGGCGCGCGCCGAGCACGCCGCCGACCAGGCCTCAGTTCAGCGTGATGTTGGCCTTCTTCGCCACCGCGTCGAATTTCGCGAGGCTCTTCACGACGAACTTCTGGGTCTCCGCGGGAGAAAGCTTGCCGGCCACCTGACCGCCTGCGGCCAGCGCAGCCACCACCTCGGGTGTGCGGCTGGTCTCCTCGATGGCGGCGTTGAGTCGCGAGACGATGCGCGCATCGACACCTGAAGGGACTGCCGCGACGAAGTACTGCGTCGCTTCGTAGCCCTTGAGGCCGGCCTCTTCCATCGTTGGCACATCGGGCAGGCTGGGGATGCGGAAGGTCGTCGTCACCGCATAGGCCTTGAGCTGGCCCGACTTGATGTGCGCGAGCACGGGCGTCACGCCCAGCATGCCCAGGCTGGTCTGGCCGCCGATGATGTCCGTCACCGCCTGGCCGCCGCCCTTGTAGGGGATGTGGACCATCTCGGTGCCTGCCATGCTGTTGAACAGTTCGCCTGCCAGGTGCTGGCCGGTGCCGGTCCCCGAACTCGCGAAGTTCCATTGCGCAGGCGTCTTCTTCATGGCTTGGATCAGTTCGGAGAGGTTTCGCGGCGCTCCCTCCTTCTTGCCGACAAGCACGATCGGGCCCTGCGACATCAACGCGACAGCCGACAGCTCCTTGCCGATTTCCGGCTGGCGCTGGCCGTAGAGCACCGGACCGGGAACGGTCACGAGCATGTAGCCGTCCTTGGGTGCACGAGCCACAGCCTGCAGCGCCAACGCACCCGACGCACCGGGCCGGTTCTCGATGACGATGGACTGCCCGATCTTCTCGGACACGGCTTTGGCGATCACGCGCGTGATCACGTCGACCGAGCCTCCGGGCACGAAGCCCACCATCCACGTGATGGGCTTCGCCGTCGGCCAGGGCTTTTCCTGTGCCAGGGCCGGTTGCAGGAACAGGCCGCCGGCGAGGCCAGCGACGACGAGAAGACGGCGAGAAACGTGCGAGGGCATGAGCGACTCTCCAGTTGGATCGGTGTGGTGAAAAAAGAAGGACGTGGCGCGCTCAGTCGGCGGCACCTGGCGGTGTGTTCGGAAACTGCAGGCAGCTGTCGTTGAAGGCCTTCAGCATCCGCAGCATCGGCCCCATCACCCAGGTGTTGAAGACCAGCACATCGGTTTCTTCCTTGGGGTCTCGGATGATGTTGAACAGGTAGGGCGACTCGAGCTTGCCCTTGCCCTCGTTGACTTCGGGCTCCCAATAGAAATGCAGCTTCCAGTCGCGCCATTTCAGTGCGCGCAGCTCGTTCTTGATGAAGAAGGGGAAGCCCTCGCGCGCCGATTTGGTCTGTTCTCCGCGCAGGAAGGGCACTTGATCCACGCCGTCGATCGGGCGATCCGAAGGAATCTCGGCGCCCGCGACCTTTGCCAGCGTCGCGAATACATCCGTCACATGCACGATCTCGTTGCTGACGCGACCGGGCTCGATCCGCCCGGGCCAGCGCGCAATGAAGGGCACGCGCAGGCTGCCTTCCATGGCCGTGTGGTACGTGCCGCGCCACGGGCCGGCCGTGCCGCGATAGGGCGCGCGGAACTCGGGGCCGTTGTCGCTGCAGAAGATGAACAGCGTGTCGTCCGCCAGCCCCAGGCGTTCGACCTCGTCGATGACCTGGCCGACACGGTGATCCATCTCGGCCATGGAATCGGCGAAGTCCCCGTTGCCCGTGCGGCCGGCAAAGTCGCGGTGCGGCAGCGTGGGGAAGTGCAGGTGCACCATCGGCAGGTACAGGAAGAACGGCCGGCCGGCCTCGCTGTGCCGACGCATGAAATCGCATGAGCGCGCGACGAGTTCTTCGTCGATGGCGCGGCGCGATTCGAGGTCGTAGACCTTGACCTGGCGCGAGGGCTCGCCGCAGCGGCCTTCCATGATGTAGGGCAGGTCGACCACGCTCGGATCGAAGCCGGTGGTGGACGTGAACTGGCTCTCGTCCGTGGTGCGCGGAATGCCGTACCACTCGTCGAAGCCGCGGTCCGAGGGGTAGCGGCCTTCGACGTCGCCGAGATGCCATTTGCCGTAGTGCGCGGTGGCATAGCCGCGCGACGAGAGCAACTGCGCGAGCGTGATCTCTCGCCGCGTGAGCCCCTGCGGCATGCCCGGCGGCACGGATTGCAGGCACCCGGTGCGGATCGGATGGCGCCCGGTCATCAGCGCCGACCGCGTGGGCACGCAGTCGCTCTCGACGTTGAAGTTCTGCAGCAGCAGGCCCTCACGGGCCAGCTGGTCGATGCGTGGCGTGGGTGCGCCGCGCAAAGCGCCGCCGCCGTAGCAGCCGAGCTCGCCCCAACCCAGGTTGTCGGCGACGATCAGTACGATGTTTGGCAATGACATGGATGGCTTCTTTGCAATTGGAAGGCTCCCATTGCACTGCCAGATCCACGCCAGAATCAGTCCATCAGGCGCACAGTTTCATTCGTCTGGGGAATGCCCCTTCGGGCGGTACGACGACACCAGCTCGCGAAAGTCCGTCATCAGCGGCGACCACCTTGCGCCCGGGCGCGACAGAAGCACCAGCGTCCGGTTCACCACGAGTTCGGGAATGTTCAGCGGCACTGCCTTGCCAAGCCAGCTGCGCAGCACCGAGTCGGGCACGATGCTCAGGAGGTCGGTCGAGCTGAGGATCCCCATTGCCGCTTCGGAGGTGTATTCGGTCTCGACGGCCACGCTCGGCAGGGGCACGCCGTTGCGTTCGAAGATGGCGAAGAAGTGCCTGCGCGCCGCACTTTGCGGGGGCGCCATCACCCACGCATAGGGCGTGAGGTCGTTCAGGTCGACGACTGGCTTCTTCGTCAGCGGATGCCCCTGTCGCACCACCACGCGAATGTGGTCCTCCCCGAGCTGGAGCTGCGTGCTCAGCAACGACTGCCCCGTGTAGGAGGGCACGACCGCCAGGTCGATCTCGCCGTCTTCGACGGCCGCATCGAGCGCGTCGGACTTGCCGATGCGAAGACGCAGCCTCATGCCGGGGCGTTTGCGCACCATCTCGGCGGCGGCCATCACCGCGACGCTGTCGGCTGCCGGGCTGGTGATACCGAGCCGCAGCAGACCGGCATGCCGTGCGCGCAGTTCGGAGGCGGCGCGCGTGAGATCGAAGCGCTGCAACTCGAAACGTCGAGCCGCTTCCAGGAACATCTCGCCTTCGGCCGTCAACCTTGCACCATGCAGCCCCCGTTCGAGCAACTGCACGCCCACCTCGTCTTCGAGCCGGCGTATCGCCTTGGACACCGAGGGCTGGGTGACGCCCAGATGCTGCGCAGCACGGCTGATGCTTCCACTGCGCACGATTTCTATGAACGCCGTGAGGTCTGCGACAGAGAGATTCATGCTGTGAAGGAGTGCGCTGGAAGTAGTGCCGGCATTATCGAGTTGCGCTTCGCATGGCCGTGAGCCGTGTCCCTTCTGCCAGTGCCGTGTCCGCTGCGCCATGACCTCGGGGCACGAACCGGTTTGTGTCGTCCGGTTCGCCCGCGGGGCATCTCGACCTCTCGCGTCCTTCCCGCCTCAGATGCCCAGCCAGGCCCGCAGCGCGGCTCGGCTGCTCACGCCCGCGCGGCTGTAGGCGTTGCGCAGGTGCACCCGCACCGTGGCCGGCGAAAGGCCGAGCCGGAGCCCGACGTCCTTGCTGGAGTGCCCCATGCAGTACAGCCGCGCGATCTCGGCCTGTCGCGCGGTGAGTGCGGCGATGCCGTCGCGTGCAGGGCGGCGTTGCAGCGCGACGCGCAGGCCGTTTTCGTCCGGGCCCACCTCGATCGACCATCCGGCGGCGTCCAGCTGACGCAATGCCGCCCGCTGGCCTGACAGCCACGCCTGCGGCAGGCGCGGCGAGGTCGCGCCCGAAAGCGCGGCGAGCGCCGGCCACGCGGCGCAGAAGGCGCGGTTGGCGAACAGCACCCAGCCCTGTGCATCGGTAAGTGCCAGCGGCCGCGACTCCTCGTCCAGGCCCTGGCGCGCATGGGCATACAGCCGGTTGACCAGCAGCGACTCGCGGATCTGCGGCGTGAGGGCGGTCAGCGCGCGCGCGTCGCGCTCGGTGTGCGGCGGCGAGCCGGGGCCTCGGTTGAGGTAAAGGTGCACGAAGGTTTCGCTGCCTTCGAAAGGAATCGCCACGCCCATCTGGTGGACGATGCCGTGGCTCGACAGGAATTCGCGCCAGGCCGGCGGCGTCTTATTCCAGCGCGGGTCGTCGTCATTGGCGAACGCGGCTTGCTCGGGCTGCGCGCGCATGGCGAAGGTGATGAAGTCCAGCTCGGCGCCGTTGATCCGGTTCCACTGCTCGCTCATCGCGGCCAAATCGTAGCCGATGCCCACCGACGAGACGAAGCTGCGCGGATGCCAGGTGTTGATGGCGCCGTGGTCCGCGCGGAATTCGTCGAGCAGGCGGCGCAGCAGCTCGTGCTGGAAGCGTTCGCTGCCGGTGGTGCGGGCCAGGCGCAGCAGCGAAAGCGGCTCAGCCCCGCCGGCGGAGCGGGTGGGGAGGGCGTCGGGATCGGAGGGTGTTGTCCGGGAGGGCATGGCACGCGGGTCGCGATCAGAGGGCGGGCCGGGCGGGGCCGTCGGCCGGGGCGCCGCAGGCTACCACAAAGCATGGTACGGGCCGGGCGCGTTGCACCGGCAGCATCGCCCGGGCGGCCTCCAGGGCCGCGAGAGCGAGGAGAACAGACCATGAAACCCCATCCATCACAGCGCCTGATGCCGGCAGTGCGGTTGCTCTGCGCCCTGGGCATCTGTGCGGTGCCCGCCGTTCAGGCGCAGGTGCTCAATCCCAACGTGTGTCCGGGCGGCACGCTCTACAGCAGCCGCGACGAGGGCGCCTATTCCGGCTTCAGCACGGCGCGCGACGTGGTGCAGGCCGACTGCCAGAGCAATATCGCCGGCGGTGCCGAGTCGCAGGCCGGGATCGACCTCACTTCAGGCAATACGGCCATCGGGCGCTCGGCGACGGCCTACGGAAGCAATGCGTCGGCCTACGGCATCCGGGCGCAGGCCGCGGGCAATGGCGCGACCGCGATCGGCCTGCGCAGCAACGCGAGCGCGAATTCGGCCACCGCGATCGGCTCATTCACGGAAGCGAGCGCAGGCTCGGCCCTCGCCGTGGGCAATGTCGCCAAGGCGAGCGGGGAATCGTCGGTCGCGCTGGGCTACCGCAGCGCGGCCTCGGCCGTGGAGGCGGTCTCGATCGGTGCGGACAGCGCCGCCAGCGAGGAGCGCGCGGTCGCGGTAGGCAACGACAGCCAGGCGAGCGGCGTGCGCTCCAGTGCCTTCGGCGTCAACAGCAAGGCGCGCGACGAGCGCAGCACCGCCGTCGGGGCCGACAGCGACGCGGGCGGCTACGGCAGCGTGGCACTGGGTTCGGCCTCGCGCGCGTCCGGCGACGGTGCGACGGCGCTGGGCTATGCCAGCCTGGCCAGCGCCGACGGAGCCCTTGCGCTGGGCCGCAGTGCGTGGGCCAGTGGCGTGCGTTCCCTGGCTCTGGGCATGCTGAGCACCGCCAGCGGGCAGAACTCGGTGGCCATTGGCGCCCAGAGCAACGACGGGGGGCGCAGCAACGTGGTGTCCTTCGGTTCCCCGGGCAACCAGCGCACGCTGACCAATGTCGCGGGCATCGAAGCCAGCGGCCAGGTCAGTGCCGGCACCTTGTCCGTCGGTGGAAACGCGGCGGTGGGCGGCCAACTTGTCACGCAGGGCGGCATCGACAACCGCGGGGCAGGCATCGTCAATGCCGGGCGCATCAGCGGCGTCGTTGCCGGAGACGTCAGCGCCACCTCGACCGATGCCGTCAACGGAGCGCAGCTGTACGGCGTGCGCACCACTGCCGAGCAGGCCCTGACCCTCGCGACGAACCAGAGCACGCAGGTGATCGACATGACCCAGCAGCTGCAGACGCACACGACGCAGATCCAGGAGCAGTCGGTGCAACTGCAGGCGGTGGTGAACGGCCAGCTCGGCGTGTGCACCGTGAGCGGCGGGGCCTTGCGCTGCTCGATTCCCGGGCAGGCGGCGGCCAGCGCCAGCGGCATGGGTGCCGTCGCAGTGGGCATCGGCGCCTCGGCGCAGGGCGACGGCGCACAGGCCATCGGCCGCGACGCGCAGGCGCTCCACGCGGGCTCGCTCGCCATCGGCGATGGCGCGCGGGCGCTGGCCGATCCGACCACGGCCATCGGTGCGGCCTCGCTGGCCAGCGGTGTCAATGCGGTGGCGTTGGGCGCGAACGCCCGGGCCCTGGCGCCCGATTCGGTGGCGCTGGGGCAGGGCTCGGTGGCCGATCGTCCTTCCACGGTGAGCGTGGGCAGTGCGGCGGCGCCGCGCCAGATCGTCAACGTGGCACCCGGCACCCTGCCCACCGATGCGGTCAACCTCTCGCAGCTGGAGCGTGCGAACGCGCAGCTCGGCGCGCAGGTGCAGGGGGTGCGCGACTTCGCGGCGCGCGGCGTCGCCCAGGCAATGGCGATGCCTTCGGTGCCGATGCTGCAGGCCGGCCGCCGCTGGGTCGGCGCCGCGGCAGCCCACTATGCGGGCCAGAGCGCGCTCGGCGTGGGCTTTGCCTACCAGCTCGACGACCACTGGCAGGTGGGCGGAGGGCTTTCCGTTGCAACCGGCTCCGGCGCGCAGGTCGGCGCAAGGATGCAGGCCGGCTACCAGTGGTAGCCGGTGCGCCGATGCAGCAGGCCCATGCTCAGAAGTTCGCCTTCAGGCCCACCGTCACCATGCCGCCCTTCGCCTGCTTCGACAGCTTGCCGAAGTAGTCGTAGTCGGCGGTGATCGACAGGTTCTGCGTCATGCGGTATTCGGCGCCGAAGCCGGCCATCAGGCCGGTCGAGCTGCCCGAGATGCGCTGGCTGGGCAGCGCCCAGTTGTTGTCGCCGGAGATGCGGCCGCGCGCGACGCCGAGTCGGCCGTTGAGCGCGAACGATTCGCCCAGCGGCAGCCGGGCGGTGGCTGCCGCGTAGAAGACCTGGCCCGTGCCCGACTGCAGGCGCGAATAGGCGCCGTTCGAGCTCCACTGGCTCACGCGGCCAAGGCGCGCGTAGCCCGCCTCGACGCCGAAGGTCTCGGTGAAGCGATAGCCGCCGTACAGCTTGTAGGCCGTGCCGCTCCGGCTGCTTTTTTCGCCGCCCCACGGCACGGGCACACGGTTGGAAGACGAGAGGCTGTAGCTCGAGCGGCCGACGGCGCCGCCCACGTAGATGCCGGAATCCTGGCCCGGTCCCGCGGCGCTGGCGGCCATGGAGGCGGTGCCGAGGAGAAGGGCTGCCGCGAGGACGGTGCAGGCTTGCGTTCTGGTCTTCAAGATGAGTTTCCTGTTCGGATGGTTGGTTGATCGAGATCGGTCGGCAGGTGGCTCCGGCGCATCGACAGATGCGGTGCCACCGGCTCGCGACGATTCTCGAAACGCAACCTGAAGGAGTGCTTGGCGCTTGCTGAAGCGCTGATGAAGGGCGCGTGCCATGGGCGATGATCAAGGCATGTCAGATCAGCTTCTTCTTCCCGGTATCGAGCCTCCGCCCAAACCCCTGCCACGCCCCCGCAGCAAGGTGCGTCGCAGCAAGGCGGCGGCACCCGGGCACTCTCTCTTTTTCGCAATTCTTCCGGCCCCGCAGGAGGCCGCCTCGATCGCCGAGCTCGGCGAACGCATGAACTCGCAGCACGCACTCAAGGGAACACTGGTGGCGGCGCACCGCCTGCACGTCACGCTCTTCGACCTGGGCGACTACGAGGAGGTGCCGGCCGAGAAGGTCGTGCTGGCCTCGAAGGCCGCCGCATCCGTGCCGCCGCCTGCCTTCGACATCGTCTTCGAGAAGGCGATTAGCTTCGCCAAGGGTGCGCTCGCGCTGTGCGCCGACGACGAAGACGGCGTCCGCTCGCTCAAGGCTTTCCGGCAGCGCCTGGGCGAGGCGCTGGCCGACGCGGGCCTGAAGCCTGCGCGCTCCTTCACGCCGCACATGACGCTGGCCTATGCGCGGCGCAAGCTCGAAAGGCATGCGATCGAAGCGCCGGTGCGATGGTCGGCTGGCTCGCTGGTGCTGATCGACAGCCACGTGGGCGAGGGCGTGCACGAGGTGCTGGGCCGATGGCCCGAGGTGGCCTGAAATGGGCCCCCGCATTCTGTTCTGCCTCGCATCGGCTCCTTCTGTATCTGTTTCGCCGTGCAGGCGCTGAGGACAATGGCACTCCCTTTCACGGAACAGACATGACAGCAGAAATGACCCGCGACCAGATCGCCGACCAGATCGCCGCCGAGATCGGCCACAGCTTCGACGGCGAGATCATTGCCGGCGGCCACTACGTGCCGCTGGTGCGCGACGGCCGCACCATCCATCTCAGCGGCCAGGTGCCGCGCGTGGGCACCACGGTGGTGGTCACGGGCCGCGTCGGCGATGCGGTGTCGCTGGACAAGGCCCGCGAGGGCGCGCAGATCTGCGCACTGCGCAGCCTCGCGCTGCTGCGGCGCGCGCTCGGCTCGCTCGACGCGGTGGAAAAGGTGCTGCGCGTCGGCGTGTTCGTGCAGTGCACCGCCGACTTCACGCAGCAGAGCGAAGTGGCCGATGCCGCCTCCGACCTGCTGCACCGCGTGTTCGGTGAGGCCGGCGTGCACGTGCGCACGGCGGTCGGTGTCTACGCGCTGCCGAAGAACGCGACGGTCGAGGTGGAGATGACCGTCGCTGCCAAGCAGAACATCGGCTAGCTGGCGGGAAGGCTATCGCGATGCGAGGGCCAGGACATCGCGCGCCAGCTGCGCGATCGTCAGCGGCGCGCAGCCCTCGGCGTTGTTACTCACGGTGACGAACGCGTTCTGGCCCGCACGGGTGGTGCCAGCTATCACCTTGGCAAGCGCAGCGCGGGTTTCCGGATCGGGGTCGACGATCTTGTCGAAGGGGCCGTAGAGCTTTTCCGCGTCTTCATACCCGAAGCGGCCGTGCCGGCGGTGCAGGTTCCAGCGGCACACCAGCGGGCCGGGCCACATGGCGCGCAGCATCGGCAGCTGGTCTTCGATGGGCGGCATCTTGGCGTGCAGGCCCATGCAGAAGGTGGCGCGCACGCTGCGCAGCATGTCGGCGAAGGCGGGGTTCAGCAGCTGAGGGTCGCGCACCTCGACGGCGATCACCGCGTCGGGCGCGGCCGATGTGATGTCGGGCAGCGATTCGAGCATCGCCGCGATGCGCGCCAGCAGCGCGGGCTGGTCGGCCAGGAGGTGCCCGGGGATCGGGCTCAGCTGGAATACCAGCACGCCGATGCGATGGCCCAGGCCTTCGAGCGCGGGCAGGACGAATTCCTGCCGTGCGATCTCGCTGCTGAGGAACAGCGGGTTGGCCTGCATGCCGCGCCCGCTTTCGTCGCGCACCGTGGCATCGGTGACCAGGCTGGGCGCCTTCACCATGAAGCGGAAGTCGTCCGGCACCATGGCGGCGTAGCGCGCGTATTGGCTGGCGGTGAGGGCGCGGTAGAAGTTGCGGTCGACGCTCACGGTGCGAAACAGCGGGTGCTTCGCCAGCGCGCAGAGGCCGTTCTTGGAAAGCACGGTCTCGGCGTATTCGCCGTCCCACACCAGGTTGGCCCAGCCGGGGTAGCTCCACGACGAGGTGCCCAGGCGCAGGTTGGGAGGCAGCGCGGCGGCCAGCTCGACCAGTTCCGGATCGGCCGGCGCGGGCTCGACCGTCGCGGTGCGCGGCGGCTTCTTCTTCGCGGCGGATGCTTCGGCGGGCGGCGGTGGCGCGGCCGAAGGCGCTTCTTCGGGGCGCGGGAGGTCTGGAAAGAGGGAGTCCTGTACGTCGGCCATGGCTGGTGCCGCATTTTCGGCCAAGAGGAAAGCCGCCTGGCCGCGCCGGGCACAATCCGCGCCATGAAACAGTGGTTGCGTACGCAAGGCGGATGGTGGCTGGCCTGGCTGGCACTCACCGCCGTGGGCGCCGTGTGGATCGCGCGTGCCGAACTTGCGCAGATGCAGCAGGACTTCGAGACCGACGTGCGCATCGCGCACCGCCTCATGAGCCAGCAGATGGTGCAGTACGATGCCGTGCTGGCCACGCTAGCGCTGCTGGAGCCCAGCACGGGCGCGGACCATCCCGAGCAGCGCCTGCCTTCCGTCTACTCCTCGATCCTGCGCGTGCAGCGGCGCGACCGCGACCAGCCCTGGCCCGACAGCGCGCGCGCCGGCGCACTGGAAGCCGCCGAGGCGCGCTCACGCAGCCTCCAGCGCGCCGAGCTGGCCACGCTCGACCTGGCCCATGGCCGCTACACGCTGGTCATCGGCGCCACGCCTTTCAGCTACGCGCTCGACATCGACCTGGCCGGCTCCGTGCCCTGGCGCGACTGGCCGATGAATCCGCAGCGCAGCCCCGTCCGGCTGAGCCTGCAGCGCGACGGCCAGCAACTGGTGCTGCAGCCCGGCGCGATCTCGCCGAGCACGAACGGATGGCGCTTCGGCCTGACCAAGGCGCTCGCGTCTCCGAGCCAGCCTTTCGATCTGGTCGCCGAGAGGCAGGTGGGTTGGGGCGAGCTGCCCTGGCGCGGCATCGCCGGCTGGGCCGCCGCGATGGCGCTGCTGCTCGCAGGCCTGTGGACCGCCCAGCGCCAGCGCGTGGCGCGCCGCCGGGCCGAGGAACTGCTGCGGCTCGGGCAGGTCGCGCGGCTCAATGCGCTCGGCGAGCTTTCCGCAGGCCTTGCGCACGAACTCAACCAGCCACTCACGGCAGTGCTGGCCAACACCCAGGCCGCCCGCCGGCTGCTCGACGACGATCCGCCCGATCTGGACACGGCACGCGACGCGATGGGGCGCGCGGCAGAGCAGGCGCGCAGCGCGGCAGGCGTGGTGGGCCGGCTGCGCCGAGTGATCGAACGTCCGGGCGCCGGCAGCGAGACGAAGCCGCTGGTGCTGCAGGACGTGGTGCGCAGCGCCATGCACCTGCTGGCGCCCGAGTTCGCGAAGCGCGGCGTCGCCGCACAGTTCGATGCATCGGCACAGGCCCCGGTGCGCGTGCAGGCCGAGGACGTGGCGCTCGAGCAGATCGTGCACAACCTGCTGATGAACGCGCTGCAGGCACTCGACCTGGTGCCGGCGGCCGAGCGGCGGCTGGTGTTGTCCGTCGATCGCAAGGGACGGGAAGGCGTCCTGACCGTGACCGACAACGGCCGCGGCATCGCCCCCGAGGCGCTGCCGCGTCTCTTCGAACCCTTCTTCAGCACGCGCGAGGGCGGGCTTGGCCTCGGCCTGAGCCTCAGCGAGACGCTGGCCAGCGGCATGGGCGGCAGCCTGAGCGCCGCCAATGCCTCGCCGCGCGGCGCGTGCTTCACCTTGCTGCTGCCGCTGGCCGATCCGCCGTAGTCGCCGTAGTCGTCTTCCTCGTCGTGAACACTACAAGCATCCATCCGCCGCAATCCCCGCTCATCCACCTGATCGACGACGACCAGGCGGTGCGCGACGGCCTCTCGCTGCTGATCGGCACGGTCGGCCTGCGCGTGCAGGCGTGGGCCGACCCGCAGGCCTTCATCGACGGCTTCGACCGCGCCAGCGTCGGCGCCATCGTGCTGGACGTGCGCATGCCCGGCATCAGCGGGCTCACCGTGCTCGACCGGCTGGTGGCGCAGGGCGTCGACCAGCCGGTGATCATGCTGACGGGCCACGGCACCGTCGAGATGTGCCGCCGCGCCTTCAAGGCCGGCGCGGCGGAGTTCCTCGAGAAGCCGGTGGACGACGAGCAGCTGCTCGAGGCGCTGCAGCAGGCGGTGCGCCAACATGTGCGCTCGCGCGAGCGCTCGCAGGCCGACAACGCCGCGCGTGAGCGTGTGGCGCAGCTGTCGGAGCGCGAGCGCGAGGTGCTGGCCTTCATCGTGCAGGGGCTCACCAACAAGGAGATCGCGCGCACGCTCGCGCTGTCGCCGCGCACGGTCGAGACGCACCGTGCCAACCTGTTCGCCAAGCTCGACTGCGATTCGCTCGCGCAGCTGATCCGGCGCTATGCGGTGCTGGTGGACGGGGAGGGCGCTCCGTAGAACTACGGAGCGCCGGGCGTAGCCGTACGAATGGCACGCGCGGACAGCGTTTTCTACAGTGGCACAGCCGTCGGCAAGGGCCGGCGCAACAACCCGAATCCACTGGAGATAACGAACAATGCAATCCATCTTCCGCCTCGGCGGCGTCGCCGTCCTGCTCGCAGCCTCCGCCGCCCAGGTGCAGGCCCAGGCCCAGGCGCCCGCGCCGGCCGTGCGCACCGAGAAGAACATCTCGCTCGCCCTGGCCAACCAGATCGCCGCCGAAGCCGTGGCCGCCTGCGCCGCCAACGGCTACAACGTGGCTGCCACCGTGGTCGACCGCGCCGGCACCGTGCGTGCCGTGCAGCGCGCCGACAACGCAGGCCCGCACACATTGGCATCGAGCGAGCGCAAGGCGTGGACCTCGGCTTCGGCCAAGAGCCCCACGCAGGCCATGATGGAAGGCGCGCAGAAGAACCCTGGCGCCGCCAACCTGGTGTACCTGCCGGGCTTCCTGCTGCTGGGCGGCGGCGTCCCGGTCAAATCGGGCAATGAGGTGATCGGCGCGGTCGGCGTGGGCGGCGCGCCCGGCGGCCACCTCGACGAGCAGTGCGCCAACGCGGCGCTCGAGAAGGTCAAGGGCCAGCTCTGATGACCGCACGCGGTATCTGGCCGGGCCTGCTGGCGGTTGCGCTCGGGCTGGGCGTGCCGGCCGCTGCGCCTGCCCAGGTGCCGCCGCTGGCGGCCGAGGTGCTGGCCTTCGAGGGGCTGCACCAGGCCGCCTGGCACGGCGACCTGCAGAAGCTGAAGTCGCTGATCGCCTCGGGTGCGAACCTCGATGCGCGCGATTCGCGCGGGCGCACGCCGCTGCACGTCGCCACCTTCGCCCGGCAGCGCGAGGCGATCAGGCTGCTGGCCAAGGCCGGCGCAGACCTCGACCTGCTGGAGGACGACCGCTACGACGCCGTCACCATCGCCGCCGTGGCCGACGATGCGGCCACGCTCTCGGTGCTGCTCTCGCTCGGCGCCAAGGCCGGGCAGACCACGAGCCGCTACGACGGCACCGCCCTCATCGCAGCCGCGCACCTCGGCCACGACGAGGTGGTGCGCAGGCTCATCGCCGCGGGCGCCCCGCTGGACCACGTCAACAACCTGCACTGGACGGCGGTGATCGAATCCATCGTGCTCGGTGACGGCGGCCCGCGCCACCAGCGCACGCTGGCCGCATTGGTCGAGGCAGGCGCCGACCTCAAGCTCACCGACCGTCAGGGCAACACGCCGCTGCAACTGGCGAAGGCGCGCGGCTACACCGCGATGGCCAAGCTGCTGGAGGCACCGCGCGCAAAGTAGGCGGCTCGGGGAGAATGGGGCCTCGCCACGAGGCGCCAGGAGGAAATCGCCCCATGTACATGCCCCCGCAGTTCAATGCGAAGGACCCGGCCATCGCGCTGGAGTTGATGCGTTCGCATCCCTTCGCAAGCCTGATCTCGAACGACGACGACGGCCTGCCGTACGTCACGCACCTGCCGCTGGTCGCCGAGCAGCGAGCGGGCGACGAGCTGGTGCTGTGGGGCCATTGCGCCAAGCCGAATCCGCACTGGCGTTACCTGCAGGCCAGGCCTCGGGCGGTGGCCACCTTCCTCGGGCCGCACTCCTATCTCTCTCCTTCCGTCTACCCGGACCTCGCGCGCGTGCCGACCTGGAACTACCTGGCGGTTCACTGCACCGTCGAGGCGCGGCTGATCGAGGAGCCCGCCGAAAAGGATGTGCTGCTCAAGAAACTCATCCATGACCACGAGCCCGCCTACGCGCAGCAATGGCGCGACCTCGGCGAGGAGTTCCAGCTCAAGATGCTTGCCGGCATCGTGGGCTTCGAGCTGCGCGTGACGGCGCTGCAATGCAAGATCAAGCTCAACCAGCATCGCCGCGAATCGCATGCCGCGATGCATGCCGTCTACAGCGCGGGCACGCCCGACGAGCAGGCGCTGGCAGCGTGGATGGGGCGCCTGGGCATGACGGCCGGGGCGCCGGTCGCGGAGGGCGGCTGAGGTGCGGGGACTCGGTCTGATCGGACTCGTGCTCGTGCTGGCGATCGTCGGGCTGGTCGCGAAGAAGCAGCTGAACGGCGTGGCCTCTTCCGCTCGGCCGGCGGTGCCCGGCGTCGAGGCGCCCGCTGTCGGCGGTGCGGCTGCGAACCCGCAGCAGGTGCAGCAACAGGTCAAGGAAGCGCTGGACGCCGCCGTCAAGACGCGCCAGATGCCGGATGACAACTGAGGCGATCCACTCCCAGGAGATGCACGACGACGCACACTGGATGGCGCTCGCGCTCGCCGAGGCGCGCCTCGCGGCCGAAGCCGGCGAAGTGCCGGTGGGCGCGGTGCTCGTGAAGGACGGCCGGCTGATCGCGACAGGGCGCAACACGCCGGTCGCGCAGCACGACCCCAGCGCGCATGCCGAGATCAATGCACTGCGCGCAGGAGCCCTGGCGCTGGGCAACTACCGCCTCGACGGCTGCGAGCTGTTCGTGACGCTCGAGCCCTGCGCGATGTGTTCGGGAGCGATGCTGCATTCGCGGCTTGCCCGCGTGGTTTACGGCGCAGCCGATCCGAAGACCGGTGCTGCCGGCTCGGTGCTCGATCTTTTCGCAGAGCCTCGTCTGAACCACCGCACGCTGGTGCAGGGTGGGGTGCTGGCCCAGGAGTGCGCCGAGGTGCTGCAGGCTTTCTTCCAGCAGCGGCGCAGCGCCGCGCGCGCACAGGCCGAGCCCTTGCGCGACGACGCGCTGCGCACGCCGCCCGCACGCTTCGATGCGCTCGCCGGCTACGACTTCGCACCGCACTACGTGCAGGACCTGCCGAGCCTTCAGGGCTGGCGCATGCACTATGTCGACGAAGGCGCCGGTGACGATCCGGCTTGCTGCCTCTGCCTGCATGGTCCGGGCGAATGGGGCTATCTCTTCAGGCACCTGGTGGGCGTGACGGGCCTGCGCACGCTGGTGCCCGACCTGATCGGCTTCGGCAAGAGCGACAAGCCCAAGCGCGAGGCAGCGCATCGCCTGGAGTGGCATCGCGACGTGCTGCTCGAATGGCTGGACCGCGTGCGGCCCGATGCGTCGGCGCTGGCGCTCGTCCACAGCCGGGCTGCCTCCGGACTCGCCACGCTCCTGCAGGCGGCAGCGCCCGGTCGGTTCGCGGTGGTGCTCGTCGCGCCCGACGGGCATGAGCGCGCCGATGATGCATGGCGCGCGCCCTTTCCCGACAGAGGGTTCGAGGCAGCGCTGCGCGCGCTCGGCCCTGTCTCCAAGGCCTCGGGGCCGACGCCGGAACAGGCTGCGGCGCTCGCGCTGCAGCTGAGAAACGCAATGGGATACTCGAACGCGTGACCAAACACATCTACATCTACTCTCCCTCCAGCGCGGTCCGCGACAAGGCCGCTTTCCGGCGCGGCGTGAAGCGGCTCAAGGCTCTGGGCCATGAAGTCGAGGTCGACGATGCGGCACTCTCGGTGCACCAGCGCTTCGCGGGCGACGACGCCACGCGGCTCGCGGCGATCTCGCGCGCGGCTGCCAGCGGCGCCGACGTGGCGCTCATCGCGCGCGGCGGCTACGGCCTCACGCGCATCCTCGACGCCATTCCCTACAAGGCCCTGGCCAAGGCGATCGAGAAGGGCACCGAGTTCGTCGGCTGCAGCGACTTCACCGCGCTGCAGAACGCGCTGCTGACGAAGACCGGCGCGGTGACCTGGTCGGGTCCTGCGGTCGGAGAAGACTTCGGCGCCGAGGCCGGCCCCGACGACATCATGGAAGCCTGCTTCGACGACCTGATCACGGGGCAGGGCGAAGGCACCGGATGGCGCATGCCGGCGCGAGACGTCGACCTCGAGTTCAAGCCCGTGCAGGATGCGGTCCTGTGGGGCGGCAACCTTTGCGTGCTCACCAGCCTGCTCGGCACGCCGTACTTCCCGGCGGTGGACAAGGGCGTGCTCTTCATCGAGGACGTCAACGAGCACCCTTACCGCATCGAACGCATGCTCGATCAACTGAAGATGGCCGGCGTGCTCGCGCGCCAGCGTGCCGTCGTGTTCGGGCAATTCACGGGCATCCGCAAGGTGCCGGGTTACGACCGCGGGTTCGGACTGAACACGGTGATCGACCGGCTGCGCGCGTCGCTGAAGGTGCCGGTGCTGGCTGGCCTGCCATTCGGTCACGTTCAAACAAAAGTTTTATTGCCGGTGGGGGCGAAGGTGTCGATGGCCGCAGAGGGGCGTGATATTTTTCTCGTTTGGGGCCACAGGGACGCACATGGCCATGACGATCACGATGGACATGACCATGATCACCCCCACTGATTGAGACACAAAGGGAATAAAACGTTAAAAATAAAAACGGCCCCGAGGGGCCGTTTCAGATTCAATTGTTTTTGGTGAAGCGCTGATGCGTTCGCGGCCCCATCGAGCCGGGCAGTCCGCCCTTGAACATGCTATTGATCGCTTTCATCTGGCGGCGCGCGGCGGTTTCACCGTCGATGGCGCTCAGCGCGATCATGACGTCCTGCCGCAGGTACCACAGCGCCTCGACGTCGGCGGCAAACCGCACGCGCTGGCTCACCCGCTGGACCGAGTGACCGCCATGGCCCTGGAGCGCCGAAAGCATCGCGGTACGGATGCGCCCCAGCTGGCTCTCCGTCGCTCGGTGCGATCCGGAGCCGGGTACGTTCAGCAAACGAAGAAGACGGCGAAAGAACATGGGACGGGCGTTGTGGCGCCGAAAGCGGGAACGGACGCTACCTTAAGCCTGAGTTAACCATTCCACAAGATGTGAAACGATGTTTCTTGTTTGCAAACAACACGCTTTACTTATCGTTTTCGCTGGCCGTTGAATTTTGTTTTCCAAAGTACTACAAATTGAGCGTGACTCCTTTTATGCCCGTCTCGCTGCCACTGACACTTGCTGAATACTGAAGCCATCGATCCATTTCGTGCGTATAGGAACGGATGGAGATGGAATGTCCGCAAAGGTGGCGGGACCGGGGTACGAGGGGCCCGGGCATTTACAACGATCGACAGAAATCGAGAATCAAAACGGTATGGGTGTCAATTCCACAGTCGTGTTCGCTGATTTGACGGGAAGCACGAGGGTCTTCGAGGCGATGGGCAACGCGCGCGCCACGGAAACCGTGACCCGTCTGACGCAGTGGATCGGCGGCGTGTGCCAGGCGCACGGCGGCCGCGTGGTGAAGTCGCTCGGCGACGGCGTCTTCGCGATCTTCTCCAGCGGGGCGGCGGCCACGCATGCCGTCATCGAGCTGCAGCGCTATCACCAGAAGCGGCTGCTCGCATGGCCGGCGCCCCTGCGCATGGCGCTGCAGATCGGGGTGGCCAGCGGCGAGGTGGTGGAGGTGGAAGGCGACTGCTATGGCGATGCCGTGAACCTCGCCTCGCGGTTGAGCGACCTTGCGGGGCCCGGCCAGATCTGGGTGACGGCCGCCGTGATTTCACAGCTGCGCGAAGGCTCCGTGCAGCATCGCGACCTGGGCCTGATCAACATCCGCGGGCGCAGCGAGATGTCGGTGGTGCACCGCATCGACTGGCAGGAGGACGTGACGTCCTTCCTCACCGTGCCGGCCGCGCTCGCGCCGCTGCGGATGCCCGATTCCTCCTTCGGCCAGATCGAGCTCGCGTGGCTCGACGTGCGCTCCATGTTCCGCACCGAGGAGCTCCCGATCCATCTCGGCCGCGTCGACGACGCGCAGTTCGTGGTGAAAGACCCGCGCGTCTCGCGGCTTCACGCCCGCATCGAGTTGCGGCACGGCAGCTGCGTTCTGATCGACGTCAGCACCTACGGCACCTGGGTGCGCTTCCACGGCAACGACGGGCCCAGCACCGAGATAGCGCTGCGGCGCGAGGAGTGCGTGCTGCATGGCCGGGGCGAGATCGGCCTGGGCGCGCCACTGAGCGATTTCAGCGCGCCGACCATCGCCTTCAACACGAGCAGCGGCGACGTGCTGCTGTCGCGCCGCGAAATCGCACGCTGAGCGTCGATCTGCGCTGCAGCGTCACTGCCTGCGGTGCCGACATTTGGCTAGGATGCCTGGCTGACACCGGGTGCACCGCGCGCACGTATCGGGCGTTGCGTATCCACTCGGGCGTGTCCGCCCCTCAGGCCTGGAGCCACTGTGAACCTCAAATCGCAATCTTCTGTTTTCAAGCTGGCGGCCATCGGTGCCGTCGCCTTCGGTGCGCTGCTGGCGGCGGGAGCCGCCGATGCGCGCGGAAGCTGGTCGGTGCAGATCGGCACTCCCGGCTACGTGGTCGGCGGCTATCCGGCGCCGTACTACGCTCCGCCGCCGGTCTACCCCTATCCGGCGCCGATCTATTACGAACCGCCCCCGCCGGTGTACTACCGGCCACCGCCTCCTGTGTACTACCGCCCCGCACCGGTCTACACGCCGCCTCCGGGACGCATCTACTACGGGCCCGGCTATCCCTACCGCCCGCCGAACGGCTGGGACGACGAGCGCGACTGAAGCGCCCCCTGCTGAATCCTTTCTGAAGCGCTGGCATGCCCTCTGGCATGCCAATTTTGTTTCAAGGAGTGACTAAAAAGTCACATTGCTACACATTTTTGTGGCGACCTGACCGCTCCTGGACACCTGTCCTGCCGTTTTTGCGCAGGGCATGCCGCTTGCCTTTGATCGCTCCGACAGGCGCCGATGCGCCACAGGAGCGAGGATCATGTTGGAACAGCTGGAGGCCGGGCCCGCAACACCGGCCGACGAGGTGGTGTACGTCGCGCAGACGGCAAACGCCCGGGAAGACGCAGCGGCGCCTCACGGCTCCCGCCCACTGAAGGCAGCGGCTGCGTTCTCGATCGCATCGGCGCTGGCCGCCTGCGGCGGCGGAGGTGGAGGAGGGAGCGGCGGGGCCGGCGGCTTCGGCTTTCCTATCGGCGGCGGTGGCGTCGCACCCGGCTCCAACCCGGCCACCCCAACGCCCGATACCGGCCCCTACCACTACACCCAGGCCCAGTCCGACGCGGAGGCCGCGCGCTTCCTGCTCCAGGCCCAGTTCTCCGCTTCCGAGGACGAGATCGTCGCCGTGCGCGCCAAGGGCTACCTGCCGTGGCTCAGCGAACAGCTCGCCGCGCCGCGCCAGCCGTCGGCCTGGGAGTGGGTCAACAGCAAGACGTATGGCAAGGTGGAAACCGATGCCATGATCTGGCGCCAGCTCATGATGGCGGCGGATCCGGTGCGCAAGCGCATGGCGCTGGCGCTCAGCGAAATCTTCGTGGTCTCGGGCACCGAGATCGGATCGAGCTGGCCCACGGCCATGATGGCCCAGTACTGGGACATGCTCGCCAACGGCGTCACCGCCAACTTCCGCCAGCTGCTGGAAGACGTGACGCTGAATCCCGCGATGGGCTTCTATCTCAACACCCGCGGCAACAGAAAGGAAGACGCTTCCGGCCGCCAGCCCGACGAAAACTACGCGCGCGAGGTCATGCAGCTCATGACCATCGGCCTCTACCAGCTCGAAGCCGACGGCGCCGTGAAGACCGGCGCCGATGGCCAGCCGATCGAGACCTACGTGCAGAACGACGTGACCAACCTCGCGCGCGTGTTCACCGGCTACGACCTCGACATCCGCTCGTCCGAGCGCAACGGCTTCACTCCTCCGGGGGCCAGCTACACCATCGAGACCAACGCGTGGACCACGCGTCCCATGGCCTTCACGGCCGCCAACCACTCGATGCTGGAGGCACGCTTCCTGGGCGCCACCGTTCCCGCCGGAACGGCCGGCCCGGCGGCGCTGAAGATCGCGCTCGACACGCTCTTCAACCATCCGAACGTCGGGCCCTTCATCGGCCGGCAGCTGATCCAGCGGCTGGTCACCAGCAACCCGAGCCCAGCCTATGTGAAGCGCGTGGCCGACATCTTCGCGAACAACGGCGCGGGCGTGCGCGGCGACATGAAGAGCGTGTTCGCCGCCGTGCTGATCGACGACGAGGCGCGCGGCCCCGCTGGCCTTGCCGATCCGAACTTCGGCCACCTGCGCGAGCCCATGCTGCGGTTCGTGCAATGGGGGCGCACCTTCGGCATCGGCTCGGCATCGGACAACTGGAACATCGGAAATACCTTCGATCCGAGTTCGAGCCTGGGCCAGTGCCCGCTGCGCTCGCCCTCGGTCTTCAACTTCTTCCGGCCGGGCTACGTGCCGCCCTCGACCGCGATCGCCAGCAACAAGATGGTCGCGCCCGAGTTCCAGCTGGTCAACGAGACCAGCGTGGGCGGCTATCTCAACTTCCTGCAAGGCAAGCTGCAGAACGGCTTCGACAACAAGGACGTGATCGCCACCTATACGGCCGAGAAGGCGCTGGTGAACGATCCCGCCGCGCTGGTGCGCCGGCTCAACCTGCTGCTCACCGGCAACCAGCTCTCGGCCGCCACGGTCGCGCTGATCACCGACGCGCTGAGCAAGGCGCCGCTGGCGAACCCCACCACCGACGCCCGCAGGCTAGACCTCATCTGCGCCGGCGTGCTGCTGGTGATGGGCTCGCCCGAATACCTCGTGCAGAAATGAAGACAGAAGCCGGAGCGAACCGAACATGCACCTGATCGATCCCGCCCGCCACACGCGCCGCGCGTTCCTGCGCCGCTCGGGCCAACTCGCGATGGCCGGCACCGCGCTGCCTTTCGCGCTCAACCTCGCCGCCATGGGCGAGGCCGCGGCCCAGGCCGCACCGGGCGACGACTACAAGGCGCTGGTCTGCGTCTTCCTCTTCGGCGGCAACGACTACGCCAACACGCTCGTCAACTTCGACACCGACAGCTACAACAAGTACAGCACCATCCGCGGCGGCATCGCGCTGCCGTACGCGGGCCTCGCAGCCACCGAACTCAAACCCGACGTGGCGCTCGGCAGCGGCCGCAAGTACGCGCTGAACCCGACGATGGGCGGCCTTGCCACGCTCTTCGACCAAGGCAAGATGGCCGTGCAGCTCAACGTCGGCCCGCTCATCAAGCCGCTCACGCGCGCGCAGTTCAACAGCACGAACCGCCGGGATTTCCCGATTCCGCCCAAGCTCTTCTCGCACAACGACCAGCAGTCGATCTGGCAGTCGTCGTCGCCCGAGGGCTCGACCATCGGCTGGGGCGGCAACCTCGGCGACCTGATGCTCGGCGGACAGCGCAATGCGTCGCTGTTCACCTGCATCTCGGTGGCGGGCAACGCGGTGTTCCTGTCGGGCGACGAGGCGCTGCAGTACCAGGTCGGCACGGGCGGCGCGGTTCGCATCAACAGCGTGAGCCCGGCAACCGGCAGCGTGTACGGCTCCTCGGCCGTCAAGGCCGCCATGCAGCAGATCGCGCAACAGGCGCGCGGCCATACGCTGGAGAACGAATACAACAAGGTCACGCTGCGCGCGGTGGAGGCGGAAGGAAGGATCACCTCCGCCATCCAGTCCGATGTCATGGACGTCACCTTTCCCACCAACGGCAACAACCTGGCCGCCCAGCTCAAGATGGTCGCCCGCCTCATCCGCGGGCGCGCCTCGCTGGGCGTGAAGCGCCAGGTGTTCTTCGTTTCCATGGGCGGCTACGACCTGCACGACGACCTCGACACCAAGCAGGGGCCGCTGATGCAGCGCCTGTCCGACGCCCTGGTCGCATTCCAGGCGCAGATGGAAGCCCTCCAGATCGCCGACAAGGTCGTGGCCTTCACCGCCTCGGACTTCGGCCGCACCCTGTCGAGCAACGGCAACGGTTCCGACCACGGCTGGGGCAGCCATCATTTCGTGATTGGCGGTACCGGCCCTGACAAGGGTTCGGGCAAGGGCCCGGGCGCGGTGAAAGGCAAGGCCTTCTACGGCACGCCGCCGCCGGTGAGCGTGGGCAACACCTCGGCCGACGACGACCAGTGGCACGTCGGGCAGGGGCGGCTGCTGCCGACCACCTCGGTCGACCAGTACGCGGCGACGCTGGCCAAGTGGTTCGGCGTGCCCGATTCGGACCTCAACGGCATCCTGCCGAACCTGAAGAATTTCAACAACATCACAGCGCCGAGCGGCATCAGCTACCCGCGCGACATGGGGTTCATGACATGAACACAGCAATGAGCAGCATGGCCAGCATGAGCGCCATCGGCGGCCTCAACGGCATGGAGGGCGGCGCCAGCGTGAACTTCAGCGCCGAGCCCCACGACGAACCGCGCACTCCCGAGCGCAGCAAGGGCGTGACCCACGTGCGCCCCTTCACCAGCGTGGACGCGGCCATCGCGGCGGTGGAGTCGCTGGACCGCGAGCTCAGGAAGTTCGAGCTCGCCGTGGCCGACAGCCTGCAGGACTACCTCGGCGTGCAGATGGCGCAGATCACCGACTGCGCGCTGGCGCGCGGCTGGGAGCCGGTGAGCTTCATGCAGCGCGAGGGCTTTCGCGTCTATCGCTACGAGGCGATGCGCAGCCCGCGCAAGGGCAGGAAGGAAAGGCGCAGCCGCGAGGGCTGAGCGCCTAGCCGCCGGCCGCGAGGATCTGCTCGAGCCTTGCGAAGTCGACCGGCTTCTGCAGATGGTGGTCGAAGAGCCCTTCGGCAGAGCGGCCGTTGGAGTCCTGCACCGAGAAGCCCGAGATCGCGATCAGCAGCCTGGGCGTGCCTTCGCGGGTGCTCTCGCGCAGTTGTCGCGCCACTTCGGTTCCCGGCAGGTCGGGAAGGCTGAGGTCGATCAGCGCCGCATCGAAGCTTCCGGCGGCGGCCGCGTCAAGCGCCTGCCGCGCCGTGTAGGTGCAGCGCGCGGTGTGGTCGAGCAGGCTCAGCAGCTCCTGCAGCAGGTCGGCCGAGGCCTGGTTGTCGTCGACGATGAGCACGTTCACTGGGAGCTCTTCTTTCCGTCAGGTTGGGTGTCAGATGGGTTGGCAAGCACGGCGGGCACCTGCAGCGGCAGCTCGACCGTGAAGCGCGACCCCTCTCCGGGTGCGCTCTCCACGTCGATGCGCCCGCCGTGCAGGTCGACGATCTTGCGGGTGATGAAGAGGCCGAGGCCCAGGCCGGCCGCGTGCTTGCGGCTGTCGTCGGTGCGCTCGAACTGCTCGAAGATGCGGGCCTGGTCTTCCGGCGCGATGCCGATGCCCTGGTCGCGCACGCTCACGCGGGCCGTGTCGCCCGACTGTTGCACGAGCATTTCGACGGGCTTGCCGCCGCCGTAGCGCATCGCGTTGGTCAGCAGGTTGGTCAGCACCTGCTCGATGCGGAATTCGTCCCATGCGCCGCGCAGCTCGGCCGGCGCCGACAGCGTGACGACCGTGCCCGCGGCCTCGGCCTGCTGGCGCAGGTTTTCCACCACTGCCTTCGCCAGGGCCGAGAGATCCGTCGGCTGGGGCTTGATGGACAGCGCGTCGCGCCTGAGCCGCGTGACGTCGAGCATGTCGTCGATCAGCCGCACCATGTTGCGGATCTGCCGCTGGTCCCGCTCGATCATCGCGGGCAGCCGTTCGGGCGAGAAGCTGGCGAGGTTGCCCTTCGAAAGATGCAGCTGCCGCAGTTGCGCCTCGAGGTAGAGGGTGTTCAGCGGCGTGCGCAGCTCGTGCGACACCATCGACATGAAGTCGTCGCGCATGCGCACCGCGCGCTCCAGGTCGTGCTGCGTCTGCTGCAGCTGCTGCACCAGCTCTTCCTGCTTCTTGTGCGCGGCGGCCAGCAGGTCCATCTCGTGGCGCAGGGCCTTGCGGTGCTGGTAGAGGTCGACGAACACGTTCACCTTGCTGACGACGGCGTGCGGGTCCAGCGGCTTGTGCAGGAAGTCGACCGCGCCGCTCTCGTAGCCCTGGAAGGCGTAGTTCAGTTCGCGGCCCGCCGCGCTCACGAAGATGATGGGAATGTGCCGCGTGCGCTCGGTGCCGCGCATCAGTTCGGCGAGCTCGAAGCCGTTCATGCCGGGCATCTGCACGTCGACGATGGCCAGCGCGAATTCGTGCTCCAGCAGCAGCGCGAGGGCGGCCTCGGCCGAGCCCGCGCGGTAGGCGGTGCGGCCGGGCGCGCGGATCAGCGCCTCCAGGGCCAGCAGGTTTTCCGGCAGGTCGTCCACGAGCAGCAGCTTGCTTTCGATGTCAATGTTCATGGACGGCCTCCAGTTGGAGCAGCAGGGCGCGCAGGTCGCGCAGCGGCAGCACGTAGTCGGGGAGATGGCGCGCGATGGCGGCCTGGGGCATGGTGGGAATCTGTGCTTCCTCCGGTTCCTGGACGGCCGTGAGCCCGCCGGCCAGATGGATGCGGTGCAGGCCTTCGGCGCCATCCTCGTTCGCGCCGGTCAGCAGGAAGCCGGCCAGTGCCGATCCGTAGACGTCGGCGGCGGAGCCCATCAGCAGGTCGATGGACGGGCGCGAGAAGAGCACCGGCGGTTCGCAGCTCAGCGAGAACGCACGCTCGCGCTCGATCGACAGGTGATAGCCCGGCGGCGCGAAATACAGGCAGCCGGGCGCGAAGGGCATCTTGTCGTTGGCCTCGTGCACGGGAATGGGCAGCCGCTGCGCGAAGATCTCGGCCAGTCGGCTCTCGTGTTCCTCGGGCAGGTGCAGCACCACCGCCATCGGAATGTGCCAGCTGGCGGGCAGGTCTTCCAGCAGCACCGAGAGCGCATCGATGCCGCCGGCCGAGGCGCCCAGCACCACGGCATCGACGCGCTTGCGCACCGGCGAACGCAGCTGGCGTTTCATCTGGCGCGTCATGTGGCTTTCTTGCGGTAGATGCGTTCGGCGCGCGCATGCGCGTCGAAGCGGTCGGCGTAGCTCGAGAAATCGATGCTTTCCTTCGACCCGAGCCCGAGAAAGCCGCGGTGCGACAGCGACTCGTGGAACAGGCCCAGGGCCCGGTCCTGCAACTCGCGGTTGAAGTAGATCAGCACGTTGCGGCACGACACGAGCTGGGTTTCCGCGAACACGCTGTCCGTCGCCAGGCTGTGGTCGGCGAAGATCACGTCGGCGCACAGCGAGGGGTCGAAGCGCGCGGCCTCGTAGGCGGCGGTGTAGTAGTCGGAGAACTCGCCGCGCCCGCCGGCTCGCTGGTAGTTCGCGGTGTAGCCGCGGATGGCCTCCAGCGGGAAGATGCCCTGCCTGGCCTTCTCCAGCGATGCGGGGTTGATGTCGGTGGCGTAGATCTGGGTGCGCGCCAGCAGCCCTTCCTCGCGCAGCAGGATTGCCAGCGAGAACACTTCCTCGCCCGTGCTGCAGCCTGCCACCCAGACCTTGACCGAAGGGTAGGTGTGCAGGATCGGCACCACGTGCTGCCTGAGCGCCAGGAAGTAGGACGGGTCGCGGAACATCTCGCTCACCGGGATCGTCAGGAACTGCAGCAGCCGCCCGAAGAGCGCCGGGTCGCGCAGCACGCGCTCCTGCAGCGCGGAGATGTTGGCGAATCCCAGCTGGTCGAGCGCGTACAGCACCCGGCGCTTCTGCGAGGCGGTGGTGTAGTTGCGGAAGTCGTAGCTGTACTTGAGGTAGATGGCCTCCATCAGCAGGCGCAGCTCGATCTCGGTGTCGCTCAGCGGAGGCAGCGGCGCTGCATTCGCTGCAGTCGCCGGTGCGCCGGCCCTGGACATGTCGTTGCGTGCGATCACAGCCGCTCCATCTTCGGCAGCCAGACGCGCAGCAGCGAGAACAGGCGCTCCAGGTCCACCGGCTTGGCGAGGTAGTCGTTGGCGCCCGCGGCCAGGCACTGCTCGCGGTCGTCCTTGGTGGCCTTGGCGGTGATGGCGATCACCGGCATGTCGGCGAAGCGCGGGTTGCCGCGCAGGCGGCGCGTGGCTTCCAGACCGTCCATCTCCGGCATCATCACGTCCATCAGCACCAGGTCGATCTCGCTGACCTGGTCGAGCCGCTCGAGCGCCTCGCGGCCGTTGCGGCCGATCTCGACGATGGCGCCGCGCTGTTCCAGCGCGCTGGTCAGCGCGAAGATGTTGCGCACGTCGTCGTCCACCAGCAGGATCGTGCGGCCCTCGAAGATGCGGTCGCGCCCGCGCGCCGTCTTCAGCATGCCCTGGCGCTCGCTCGACAGCTCGGCCTCCACCTTGTGCAGGAACAGCGTCACCTCGTCGAGCAGGCGCTCGGGCGAACGTGCGCCCTTGATGATGATCGAGCGCGAGTAGCGCTGCAGCTCGGCTTCTTCCTCGCGCGTGAGGTTGCGCCCGGTGTAGACGATGACCGGCGGAAACGACACGATCTCCTCCGCCGCCATCGCCTTCAGCAGCTCGCTGCCCTGCATGTCGGGCAGCTTGAGGTCGGTGATCATGCAGTCGAAGACGCGGGTGCGCAGCAGCTCCAGCGCCTCCTCGCCGGAGCCGACGGCGACGATCTCGATGTCGTCGTCGCCGATCAGCTGGATGACGCTCTCGCGCTGCAGCTCGTCGTCTTCCACCAGCAGCACGACCTTGACCTTCTGCGTGAGCTTTTCCTCCAGCCGTGCGAACACCTTCATCAGCTCGTCGCGGGTGGCCGGCTTCAGCGCGTAGCCGACCGCGCCCATCTGCAGCGCCGCGCCCTGGGCGCTCTCGGCGGCCGACACCACGTGGATCGGGATGTGACGGGTGTGCGGCGAATCCTTCAGCCGCTGCAGCAGGTCGAGGCCGGTGCTGTCGGGCAGGCGCATGTCCAGCAGGATCGCGTCGGGCAGGAACTGCGTGGCCAGCTCGAAGCCATCGGCCGCGCCGTGAGCCACGAGGCACCTGTAGCCCAGCTCGTGCGCCAGGTCGTAGAGGATGTGGGCGAACTGAGGCTCGTCCTCGACCACCAGCACGCGGCGGACCTGGTCGCGCGGCAGGCTGCGGTCGTCGGCGAACTGCGGCGCCGGCACCGGGGCAGGGGGCTTGGGTGCCAGCGAGGGATGCGCGGGCTGCGCAGGGGCCGGCGAGTGCGCGGCCCGGTGCGCCGGAGTGGCCGGCGGCCTGGGCTGCTGCTGATGGCCGGGCGAGGCCTGGGGCGCCTGCGCCGGCAGCTGCAGCGTGAAGGTGCTGCCCTGGCCGGGCGTGCTCTCGACCGTGAGCGTGCCGCCCAGCAGCTGCGTGAGGTCGCGCGAGATCGACAGGCCGAGGCCGGTGCCGCCGTAGCGCCGGCTGGTGGTGCCGTCCGCCTGGCGGAAGGCCTCGAAGATCAGCTCGTGCTGCGTCGGGTCGATGCCGATGCCCGAATCGGACACCGCGAAGGCCGCGCCGCCGTCGGCCGTGGGCGAGATGGCGAGCCTCACTTCGCCGCTGTCGGTGAACTTGATCGCGTTCGACAGCAGGTTCTTCAGGATCTGCTCCACCCGCTGCCGGTCGGTCAACAGCGAAGCCGGCGCGTCGGGGCTCAAGTCGAGCCTGAAGCCGAGCTTCTTCTGCATGCAAAGGGGCGCGAAGGTGTTCTCCAGGCTCTCGGCCAGCTTGGCCAGGGGCACGTTCTCGGTCACCACTTCGAGCTTGCCGGCCTCGACCTTCGCGATGTCGAGGATGTCGTTGATCAGCACCAGCAGGTCGTTGCCCGACGCGTAGATCGATTCCGCGAACTTCACCTGCTCGGCCGTCAGGTTGCCCTGCGGGTTGTCGCCCAGCAGCTTGGCGAGGATCAGCGCGCTGTTTAGCGGCGTGCGCAGCTCGTGCGACATGTTGGCAAGGAATTCCGACTTGTAGCGGCTCGCGCGCTGGAGTTCGTCGGCGCGGTCCTCCAGGTCGCGCTGTACGCGGCGCAGCGCGTTGTTGCGCTGGTCGAGCGCCTCGGTGCGCTCGGAAAGCTGGCTGTTCGTCTGCTCCAGCTCGGCCTGCTGGTTCTCGAGCATGGCCTGGGAGGCGCGCAGCGCGCGCGACTGTTCCTCCAGCTCCTCGTTGGCGGTGCGCAGCTCTTCCTGCTGCACCTGCAGCTCCTCGTTGAGCTGCTGGGTTTCGGCCAGCACATCCTGAAGCTGCTCGCGGTAGCGCGCGGCCGCCAGCGAGGTGCCGATGTCGTCCGCCACCATGTCCACGAGCTGGCTGCCGCGCTCGTCCAGCGTGCCGGGCAGGCCGAGCTCGACCACGCCGTTGACCATGCCGCTGCTGCCCACCGGCACCAGCAGCACCGCCTTCGGCGCCATCTCGCCCAGGCCGGAGTTGACCTTCAGGTACGCGGCGTCGATCGGATCGATCAGCATGCGCCGGTTCTCGGCGGCGGCCTGGCCGACCAGGCTTTCGGTGGGCGAGAAGACCTGCGGCATGGCCTCCGCGGCACTGGAGAAGCCGTAGCTCGCCGCCCGGCGCAGCGGACCGTGGCGCTCGCGCACATAGATGGCGCCGACCGAGGTGCCCAGGTGGCGGGAGAAGAAGGAGAGGATCTTGCGCCCCATGTCCGGTGCGCTGAGCTCCCCGACCAGGTCGCCGACCAGCTCGGTCTGCGTACCGCGCAGCCAGGCTTCGTGCGCGAGCCGGTCGTTGTGCTCGGCCTGCTTCTTGAGCACCACGTCGTAGCTGTCGGACAGCCGCACCAGCTGCCTGCGCCCGAAGTAGGCCACCAGGCCGGTGAAGCCCAGCGTGAACAGCAGGAAGAGCCCGACCACCCACCAGGCGGTGCGGTTGGCGTCGCTGTTGCGCTGGAAGCGCAGGGCCTGCTCGGTCTCCATGAAGGCGGTGAACTCGGCCCGCATGCTGTCGGTCAGGCGCTTGCCGCGGCCCACGCGCACCTGCAGCTGGGCGTCGTCGCCCTTGCGGCGGGCGGCGATCAGGTCGGCGGCGTACTGGTTCCAGGTCTCCTGGATGGCCGCGATGCGGTTGACCCGCTCCACCTGCTGGCGGTTGTCGGAGACCAGTTCACGCAGCGCCGTCGTCCCGGCCTTGACCCGAGGCAGCGCATCGCGATACGGATCGAGGAAGCTCTCGTCCCCGGTGATCACGAAGCCGCGCATGCCGGTTTCCATGTCGATGCTCTGGCGCTGGAGCTCGCTGGCGGCGCGGCTGACCCGGTCGGTGTGCTCGACCCATCCGATGGTCGACAGCAGGAACAGGATCAGCCCCACGAACACCACGGCGCCGAACAGACCGCCGATCAGGGGAAGCTTGATGTTGCGGCTCAGGAGCCGCTCGAAGTCGTCGGGATCGATCGCGGTGGGTGTTGTCGTCATCGGTGCCGTTTGTAAGCAAATCTTTTCAAGTTTGACCGAGAAAAACGCGCGCCCCTGTCGGAGAAGTTCCCGACAGACGAGCCCGGGCTGCGCAGCGACGAGAAAAAAGGGCGCCTCGCTATACTGTGATTTCGTACAGTGAGTGCCAGATGGGCTCCGAACCCCTCCATCCGCAAGACGCGCCTCCAGCTCCCGCCGTCCATACCGTGTCCGTCAAGGCCCTGTGCGCCTTCGGCGCGAAGGCGGGCGACCTGGACCTGCGCTTCGTGCCGGCGCCCAGCGCGCTCGAAGGCATGGCCGGCCATGCGCTGGTGCAGCACAGGCGCGGCGGCGACTACGAGTGCGAGGTCGCCCTCGAATCCACCTGCGGCAGCGTGCATGTGCGGGGCCGCGCCGACGGCTACGAGCCCGACAGGGCCAGGGTCGAGGAGATCAAGACCTTCCGCGGCGACTTCGACGCCATCCGCGGCAACCACCGCGCGCTGCACTGGGCGCAGGCCCGCACCTACGGCTGGATGCTGTGCGAGCGCGACGGACACGACGAAATGGCCGTGGCGCTGGTCTATCTCGACGTCGCCACCGGCGAGGAAACCGTGCTCGAAGAGCATCACACCCGCGAGGGCCTGCGCGAGCACTTCGAACTGCTGTGCGGCCGCTATGCCGCCTGGGCCGCGAGTGAAGCCGAGCACCGCGCCGCGCTCGACGGTACGCTGGCCACGCTTTCGTTTCCGTACGGCAGTTTCCGGGCCGGCCAGCGCGAGCTTGCCGAGGCCGTCTACCGAGCCGGCGCAGGGGGACGCTGCCTGCTGGCGCAGGCGCCCACCGGCATCGGCAAGACGCTGGCCACCATCTTTCCGCTGCTGAAGGCGCGCGCGGCCCGGAAGGTCGACCGCCTGTTCTTCCTCACTGCCAAGACCTCGGGCCGGCCGGTGGCGCTGCACGCGCTGCGCATGCTGGACAAGGGCAGGGGGCCGGCCAGGCTGCGCGTGCTCGAACTCGCGGCGCGCGAGAAGGTCTGCGAATACCCCGACCGCGCCTGCCACGGCGACGCATGCCCGCTGGCCAGGGGCTTCTACGACCGCCTGCCGGCCGCGCGCGAGCAGGCCGTGCAGGTGGCATGGCTCGATCGCGAGGCGCTGCGCGAGATCGGCCTTGCGCACGAAGTCTGCCCGTATTTCCTTGCGCAGGAGATGGCGCACTGGGCCGATGCCGTCGTCGGCGACTACAACTACTACTTCGACAGCAGCGCCTTCCTCTATGCCGTGATGCGCGAGGCCGGCTGGCGCGCCGCCGTGCTGGTCGACGAAGCCCACAACCTGCTCGAACGCGCACGCGGCATGTACACGGCCGAGCTCGACGGCGGCGCACTGGAGGAGGCCCACCGCGCGGCGCCCGCCGTGCTGCGCGGTCCGCTCGCGCGGGTGTTCCGCGAATGGGACACGGTGCAGCAGTCGCAGCAGGCCGACTACGAAGCGGCAGACGAGATCCCGGAGCGCTTCCTGCGCACGCTGCAGGCCGCCAACACCGCCATGGCCGAGCATTTCGCCGCCACGCCCGAGTCTTCGCAGGGCCCCTTGCAGCGCTTCTTCTTCGACGCGCTGCACTTCGCCCGGCTGGCCGAGGCCTTCGGCGACCACTCGGTGTTCGAGCGCACGCTAGGCGCCACGCAGCAGGCGCGCCGCCTGGCCATCCGCAACCTCGTGCCGGCGCCGTTCCTGCACAGCCGCTTCGCGGAGGCGGCGTCGGTCATCTGCTTCTCGGGCACGCTGTCGCCTTTCGAGTTCTATCGCGATGCCCTTGGCGTGCCGGAGGACGCTGCATTGCTCGACGTGGCCTCGCCGTTTCGCAGCGCGCAGCTGCACGTGGAGGTGGCGACCGGCGTGTCGACGCGCTTTCGCGATCGCGCGGGCTCGCTGCGCGACGTGGCCGACATCATCGGCGCTCAGTTCGAGCGACTGCCCGGCAACTACCTGGCCTTCTTCAGCAGCTTCGACTACCTCGAGAAGGCCTGCGCGGCTTTTTCGCTGAGGCACCCCGGCGTTCCCGTGTGGACCCAGACGCGCGGCATGCGCGAGGCCGACCGCCAGGGCTTCGTGGCGCGCTTCGAGGAGGGCGGGCAGGGCATCGGCTTCGCGGTGCTGGGCGGCGCTTTCGGCGAGGGCATCGACCTGCCGGGCAGCCGCCTGATCGGGGCCTTCGTGGCCAGCCTGGGCCTGCCTCAATACAACGCGATCAACGAGATCACGCGCGAGCGCATGCAGGCGCGCTTCGGCAAGGGCTACGAATACACCTACCTCTACCCCGGCCTCCAGAAAGTGGTGCAGGCCGCCGGCCGCGTCATCCGCACCGAGGAAGACCAGGGCGTGCTGCACCTGCTGGACGACCGCTTCGCACGCGCCGAGATCCGAGAGCTTCTGCCGCGGTGGTGGCAGGTGCAACTGGTTGGCCGGAGTCAGGAATACCGACATGGATGAGCGTGGCGTGCGCGTTATCGGCGGCCGCTGGTCGGGTCGAATTGCGGTGCGACTGAGCCGTTCGTGCTTGCATATCTTTTCTGTCTGCAAATTGCGAGTTGTTGGCGATTGTTTTCGGTTTTCCGGATAATGAATTTATGTGATTTAAACGATCGAAATGAGCAGTTTTTCTCTGGGCCGTCTTTCAGGCTGCTTAGACTCGAAGAGGTAATTCATCAATTAGCTATCTCTTCATGAAATCAATCTTTTCAAACTCTGAATCGGAAATCCCGAAAAACTCTCGCCGGCAGTTCCTGCAAAAGGGCGCACAAACTGCCACTGCGATTTGGGGCGGCCTGGCGCTGACGGGATGCGGAGGAGGAGGAGGAGGAGGAGGAGGAGGAGGAGGAGGAGGAGGAGGAGGAGGCGCCATCACTCCAAGTGGTGCGGGACTGTTTCCGGCTTCCGGGAACTCAAATGGACAGGCGGCGGTGCCGGCTCTCGAAAACTCGGCGCCGCAATCCGTAAACAATTCGAATGCCGAGAATTCGCCTGGACCCGCTGCAGGTGGCACTGTCGACGAGAGTTTTTCCTCTGTCACGACACACCCGGTCATTCAGTCTTTCGTTCCTTCGGCCGAGGTTCCGGGAAAATTGATTGTTATCACTGGCGCCAAATTCGACTCTACAGCTGTCGTCAGCTTCGGCGGGGTGGCGGCAACGAAAGTCAGCGTCGATTCGGACACGCGGATTTCGGTCACGGTGCCCGCGTTGGCCGCGTCCGGGCCAATCACCGTAAAGACGACGGCGGGAGCCAGTCAGTCGAGCGCCCAGTTCTCCGTGCTGTCGGCACCCGCGCCGGCTGCTGGTTATCGGCTCGCCTGGCACGACGAGTTCGATGGCACCAGCTTGGACAAGAGGCGCTGGAGAGCACATGGCGGTACCCGGGGCGATGCCACCCATGCGCCCGATGCGATTGAGGTCGCCAACGGCGTCCTGACGATTTCGACCTATACGGATCCCGAGACGGGCAAGCACTGCACGGGCTTCCTGGACACGAACACCGGTGACCAAGGCAGGTTCACCTTCGGCTATTTCGAGGCCCGCGTGCGCTTCGTGAGCATGCCCGGCCAGTGGTCGGCCTTCTGGCTGATGTCGAACATGAACAAGGTCTACGTGCCCGAGGACCCCAGTCTCGGGGTGGAGATCGACATCATCGAACATCGCGCGGTCGTGGAGAACAACGCAGGAAACGTCCGCAACCAGCATTCCAGTGCAATTCACTGGAATGGCTACGCGAAGGACGAGATGCAGACAGTCGGCAGCGGGCAGAAGCAACTGCCGGCGGGCCAGTCGTTCGCCGAATGGCATACCGTGGGTGTACTTTGGACTCCCTCGGGCTACCAGTTCTTCTTCGATGGAAATCCATACTGGGACACGACGATGGGGCTCTCCATGTCCCCGGAGTTCATCCGGCTCACCAGCGAAATCAAGGATCTCTACTGGGCTGGCAATATTCCGGCCGAAGGCTACGGCCGGCTGGGCGCCAGCACCAACGGGACCATGCAGATCGATTGGGTTCGCGTCTGGCAACTTCCCACACCTCCCTGACGGACCCTCATGACGCGCGCCGCCAGACGCCTCGAACACGCCGGACAGCCTGACCTGTTCGGCGAAGCGCCTGCGGCTGCGATCGAAGGGCTGCGCTATGAGAACGGGTTCCTCTCGCGTGAGGAGGAAGCCGGCCTGCTGGCCATCGTGCAGGCCCTGCCGCTCAAGGAGATGCGCTACAAGGAATACACCGCCCGGCGCAGGGGCACGAGCTTCGGCGGCAGCTACGACTTCGACACCAACCGCCTGAAGCCCGGCGCGCCGCTGCCCCCTGAGCTGCATCCGCTTCGCGACAAGGCGGCGGCCTGGGCCGGCATCGCGCCCGAAGAACTCACGCACATGCTGATCGCCGAGTACCGGCCGGGCACACCGCTAGGCTGGCATCGCGACGTGCCTGATTTCGAGGACATCGTCGGCGTGTCGCTGCACAACGATGCCGTCATGCAGTTCAGGCCCTACGTGCCTGGCGCGTCCTCTTCGGGGCCACCAACGCTCGAGTTCCTGGTGGAGCCGCGCTCCATCTATCTGCTGCGCGGACCCGCGCGGTGGGCCTGGCAGCACGCGATCGCGCCCACCGAGGCGCTGCGCTACTCCATCACCCTGCGAACGCGGGCTCGACGCGAACGGACTTCTTCTCTTTCTGTTCGTCCTTCTTCCGCCGGGGAGCGAAGAGAGACGCCGCCGCCGAGAGGTCGCTGATCCAGGCGTTCCAGGCCGCTTCGCGCTGGGCCGGATCGCCGCGCAGCAGCGCCGACGGATGCAGCGTGACAAGCACTCGCCGTCCCGCCGCATCTTCCTGCCACTGGCCGCGCAGCTTCGTCACGGCCACGGTGCGTCCGAGCAGCGAGCGGGCGGCCGTCGCGCCCAGCGCGACGATGGCGCGCGGCCGTACCAGCTGAAGCTCGCTCTCCAGCCAGTGATGGCAGGCCTCGGCTTCTCGCTGGCCAGGGGTCTTGTGCATGCGACGCCTGCCGCGCCATTCGTACTTGAAGTGCTTGACCGCGTTGGTCACGTACAGCTTCTCGCGCGACCAGCCGAGTTGCGCCACGGCCCGGTCGAAGAGCTTGCCGGCCGGCCCCACGAAGGGGCGGCCGGCGAGGTCTTCCTTGTCGCCGGGCTGTTCGCCCACGAACATCAGTACCGGGCGCACAGGGCCCTCGCCGAACACGGACTGCGTCGCGTACTGTCCGATCGGGCACTCGCGACAGGCGTCGGTCGCCTCGTCGAGCGCCCGCAGCGCAGCCTGCGCCTCGCGAACGGTGATGCGCCGGCCGTTCAGGCCGCTGCCGCCATGGTCCGGCATTCTTCCTCGCACTGCCTGCAGGCTTCGGCGCAGCGCTGGCAGTGATCCGCGTCGTGGCTGCCGCATTCGGCGGCGCAGCGCTGGCAGATTTCGGCGCACATGCCGCATGCGACCACGACGTTGTCGCTGCCCCGTGCCATCAGGCCGGCAGCGAAGGCGCAGGCCGCGGCGCAGTCGATGTCCAGCGCGATGCATCGCGCCATGCCGCTCATTCCTTCGGCAAGGCAGGCGGCGGCGCATCGGTTGCATGCCAGGGCGCAGTCGTTGCAGGCAGCGATGCAGTGGTCGATGGAGCTGCCGGCAGTACTGGCAGAGGTCGCCGGCGTCATCTCGAACCTCCGCGCCGGGCCTGAAGCTGGTTGCCGGCGCCGACGTGGCTCTCGCGGTCGTTGCGGCTTTCGGGCGTGCGCCGCGGCTCGTTCCTCGGCGTGGGCGGCTGGTTGCCTGCCTTGTTGTGTCGGGTGGGCAGGGTGTCGTGCTCGTCGGTGGTGACGGCGTCGGGGTCTTGATGCTGCTTGGCGGATGTCATGGGATGGAACTCCTTCGTGGAAAGTCGGGGAGGCCACTTGCCTCTCGTATCTCTTGTGCGTCTGCCCCTGCATGGCGCATGTGGGAATGGGCCCACCCTGCGCGTCGGCCCGGTGGAAGCCGGCCGGGCAACCCACGACGGACGGCTCCGACGCTCGGCGCGCTCTTCTTCTTACCCGCGCAGCCTGCGACGCGCACAGCATGAAAGCTCCTCAACCAACCGCAGGAGCAACGCATGCCTAGAGGCGACAAGTCGTCCTATACGGACAAGCAGAAGCGACAGGCCGAACACATCGAGAAAGGCTACGAACATCGCGGCGTCGGCAAGGGCGAGGCGGAACGCCGGGCCTGGGCGACGGTGAATGCCGAGACCGGCGGAGGCAAGAAGAGCGGCTCTGGCCGCGGCAAGTCGGAGAACCACGGACCCTCGCGCAAGGGCGGAAAGCTCGGCGGCGCTGCGGCGGCGCATCGCACCGCGGCCGAGCGATCGGCCTCCGCCAGGAAGGCCGCCGCCACGCGCAAGCGCAACGCCGAGAAGCGCGGCTGAGCGCGGGGCTGCCGATGCACATCGTCCTGGGGGCGACCGGCCATGTCGGCTCGGCGGTCGCGCAGGCCCTGCTGGAGCGCAGCGAGCCGGTCACCGTGGTCACGCGCGATGCGCACAAGGCCCAGGCCTTGCGTACCAAGGGAGCGCACGTGGCGCAGGTAGACGTGTTCGACACGCATGCGCTGCGCCGGGTGTTCATGGGCGGTCGGCGCGTCTTCGTGCTGAACCCGCCGGCGCCGCCTTCGTCGGACACCTCGGCGCACGAGTCGAGGAGCGCGCACGCCATCGTTGCGGCGCTCGAGGGTTGCCAGCTCGAGAAGATCGTCGCCGAGTCGACCTACGGTGCACAGCCTGGCGAAGGCGTCGGCGACCTCAGCGTGCTGTACGAGCTCGAAAAGGCGCTCGCCGCCGGCCCGACGCCGTTCAGCGCACTTCGCGCCGCCTACTACATGAGCAACTGGGACGCCTCGCTGGACACCGCGCGCAGGCAGGGCAGGGTCCACAGCATGTTCCCGAAGGACTTCAAGCTGCCGATGGTGGCGCCGCACGACATCGGCCAGTTCGCCGCGAAGCTGATGCTGGGCCCGGCCGAATCATCGGGGCCATTCCATGTCGAGGGGCCTGAGCGCTACTCGCCGGGCGACGTGGCGCGTGCGTTCTCCGAAGCGCTCGGCAAGCCGGTGGAACTGGTCGAAACGCCTCGCGAGCAACTGGAGCAGGCCTTCTCGTCGCTGGGCTTTTCCGAGGCCGCCGCGAAGTCGTATGCCGCGATGACGCGGGCCACGATAGACCAACACTACGAACCGGCGACCAGGCCGGTGCGCGGTGCGATCACCCTGCGCGAATACATCACCGCGCTGGTGAGGAGAAGCTCCGGTTGACACGGTGGGGCGGGGGCTTCGAAAACCCGCCAGGATGCATGTCCGAAATTCGTGCGCGGCGCGATGAAGCCCCGGAAACCAGACATTCGCGACCTGTTTCTGGCGCCAGCCGGACAACTTTCGTTTTCCCGCCGCTCGCATGCGGCGGCAAGAAGCCTGCTCGATCCGCGACGTTGCCCTGAACCTGGCGGCTATGTCGCGCAACGTCGCCGATCACCGCGCCTTCGTGCGCGCCCGGATGAGGTTTGTAGCAGCTCGAACGCGTCGATACGATCCCGCGCCTTGCCCTCATGAAAGGACTTCGCGGGTGCTTCCGACCGACGTTTCTTCCCCATCCTCCAACGCCGACCTGCAACAGCGCAGCCGGCGCCATGTCTGGCATCCGTGCACGCAGAGCATCCGCCTGGAGGCGGTGCCGCCGCTTCCCATCGCGCGCGGCGAAGGCGTGTGGCTCTTCGACCAGGAAGGCCGCCGCTACATGGACGCCACCAGCTCATGGTGGGTCAACCTCTTCGGCCATGCGCATCCGGCGATCAACGCCGCGCTGAAGCGGCAACTCGACACACTCCCGCACGTGATGCTCGCCGGCTGCACGCACGAGCCGGCGGTGGAGCTCGCGCAGCGGCTGTCGGGGCTCACGGGTGGCGTGCTCGGGCACTGCTTCTACGCCTCCGACGGCGCCTCGGCGGTCGAGATCGCGCTGAAGATGAGCTTTCATTTCTGGCGCAACGCGGGCCGCGGCGACAAGCGGCGCTTCGTCGCGATCAGACACGGCTACCACGGCGAGACGCTGGGCGCGCTGCATGTGACCGACGTGCCCGTGTTCCGCGACGCCTATGCGCCATTGCTCGCCGATTCGCTCCTGGTCGCTTCACCCGATGCGCGCAATGCCGCTGCGGGCGAGAGCGAAGCCGATGCCGCCCACCGCGCAGCCGCCGAACTGGAGGCGGTGCTGGCCGAGCAGCACGGCACCATCGCCGCCGTGATCGTCGAGCCGCTGGTGCAATGCGCCGCCGGCATGGCGATGCACGATCCCGAATACCTGCGCTGCGTGCGCGCGCTGTGCGACCGCTACGGCGTGCACCTCATCGCCGACGAGATCGCCGTGGGCTGCGGGCGCACCGGCACCTTCTTCGCCTGCGAGCAGGCAGGCATCTGGCCGGACTTCGTGTGCCTGTCCAAAGGGATCAGTGGCGGCTACCTGCCGCTGGCGCTGGTGATGACGCGCGACGCCATCCACGACGCCTTCATCGACGACGACGCGACGCGCAGCTTCCTGCATTCGCACTCGTACACCGGCAACGCGCTGGCCTGCCGCGCGGCGCTGGCGACGCTGGACCTGTTCGAGGCCGAGAACGCATTGCAGCGCAACCAGGGCAGGGCGGCGCGCCTGCTCGAGCGGTTGCGGAAGGGCCTGGAAGGCCGGGAGGTGGAGCACCTGAGGCAGCGCGGAATGATCACCGCCTTCGACGTGCGCGAGCCGGGCGAGCGCTTTGCGGAGCGCTTCCATCTTGCGGCGCGCGCGCAGGGGCTGCTGATGCGGCCCATCGGCAATACCGTCTACCTGATGCCCCCCTACGCCATCGGCGACGACGAGATCGACCTGCTGGTCGACGGCACGCTCGCCACGCTGGACGCCGTCGCGGCCACGAACCCGAAGATGGAAGGAGCCCGCTATGTCGCGCTTGCTTGACCGACTGCAGGGCGAGATCGACGCGCTCGACGCCCAGTCGCTGCGCCGCCGCAGGCAGGTCGCCGAGAGCGCCTGCGCGCCGGTGCAGACGCTCACGCTGGCCGGCACCTCAGCGCCGCGCACCATGCTCTGCTTCAGCAGCAACGACTACCTCGGCCTGGCGGCGCACCCCGCGCTGGCGATGGCCCTGGCCGAGGGCGCCGCGCTGTACGGCGCGGGCAGCGGCGGCTCCCACCTGATCCTGGGGCACTCGCGTGCGCATGCGCAGCTCGAGGAAACGCTCGCCGGATGGATGGCGCCCTTCATTCCCGAGGCGCGCAGCCTTTTCTTCTGCACCGGCTACATGGCCAACCTCGCGGTGCTGACCGCGCTCGGCGGGGCGGAGGCGGTGATCTTCTCGGAGGAGCTCAACCACGCCTCGCTGATCGACGGTGCCCGGCTGGCGAGGGCGCGCGTGGAGCGCTATGCGCACTGCGACGTGGCGGCGCTCAATGCGCAGCTCGCCGCCTGCGACGCACCGGTGAAGCTCATCGTGAGCGACGCGGTGTTCAGCATGGACGGCAACGTCGCGCCCGTGGCCGAACTGCTGGCGCTGGCCGAGAAGCATGATGCCTGGCTGGTGATCGACGATGCGCACGGTTTCGGCGTGCTGGGCGCCAGCGGACGCGGCGTGCCCGAGGCGCTGGGCCTGCATTCGCATCGGCTGGTGCTGGTGGGCACCCTTGGCAAGGCGGCGGGCGTGTCCGGCGCATTCGTGGCGGCGCACCGCACCGTCATCGACTACCTGGTGCAGCGCGCGCGGCCTTACATCTTCACCACGGCCGCGCCGCCGGCGCTCGCGCATGCGCTGCTCGCGAGCCTGGCGCTGATCGGCGGTGAGGAGGGCGCCGAACGCCGCGCGCGGCTCAGGGAGCGCATAGCCCAGCTGCGAAGCGGGCTGGCGTCGGTGCTGCCGGCCGACGGCAGCGCCTGGCTTCCCGAGTCGCCGACCGCGATCCAGCCGCTGATCGTGGGGGACAACACGCGTGCGATGCGGACGATGGCGCAGCTCGATGCGCACGGCCTGCGCGTCGGCGCGATCCGACCGCCGACGGTGCCCGCGGGCACGGCGCGGCTGCGCATCGCGCTGTCGGCCAGCCATACCGAGTCCGACGTCGCGCGATTGGTCGATGCGCTGGGCGAGGCCCTGGCCGGGCAGCGCTCGAAGGAGGCCGCATGAGCATGACGCAGCCTCGGCGCCGCTGGTTCGTGACGGGCACGGACACCGGCATCGGCAAGACGCTGGTGAGCAGCGCCATGCTGAGCCTGCTGGCCGGATCGGGCCTGCGCGCGGTCGGCATGAAGCCGGTGGCGGCAGGCCTCGAGGAGGTCGACGGTGCCTGGCGCAACGAAGACGTGGAGCAGCTGCAGGCCGCCGGCAATGTCGATGCACCGCTGGCACTGCGCTGCCCTTATCTGCTGCGCGCGCCGATGTCGCCGCATCTGGCGGCAAGGCAGGAGGGCGTGCAGATCGCGCTGCAGCCGCTGCTCTCGGCCTTCGAAGAACTTTCGGAGCGTGCCGACGCGGTGGTGGTCGAGGGTGTGGGCGGCTTCTGCGTGCCCTTCGGCGACGACCTCGACAGCGCCGACCTCGCTGTGGCGCTGGGGCTGCCGGTGATCCTGGTGGTGGGCCTGAGGCTGGGCTGCCTCAACCACGCGCTGCTGAGCGCCGAGGCGATCCGCGCGCGCGGCCTGGTGCTGGCCGGCTGGGTGGCGAGCATGGTCGATCCGTCGATGCTCGCGCCGCAGGCCAACCTGCAGACGCTGCGCGCGAGGCTCGGTGCGCCGCTGCTGGGCGTCGTGCCGCATCTGGAGAAGCCCGATGCGGCAGGCGCGGCCCGCCACATCGACCTGCGCGCGTTGCGGGCGACGGCGGGGCATGCAGCACGCCGCAGCGCCTTGCTGCAGGCAGCGGCATCAGCCGCGGCGTGCTGACTCTTCCAGCCGCTTGCCGCGCACGCCGCCCTGGCGCTCCAGCATCCAGCCAGGGTATTCGGCCGGCAGCGCGCTCACCTTGTCCAGCGCGGCGAGCTCGTCGGCCGTGAGCTTGATGGCGGTGGCCGCGATGTTGTCGTCCAGCTGCTCGACGCGCTTGGCGCCGATGATCACGCTGGTCACCACCTGCTGGTGCAGCAGCCACGCCAGCGCGATCTGCGCCACCGACACGCCGCGCGATTCGGCCAGGCCGCGCATCACGTCGATGCAGTCGTAGGCGCGCTCGACGTTGACCGGCGGAAAGTCGAAGTTGGTGCGGCGGCTGCCTTTCTCGGCCTCGGTGTTGCGGCCGTACTTGCCGCTGAGCAGGCCGCCCGCGAGAGGGCTCCACACCATCAGGCCGACGTTCTCGCTGCGCAGCAGCGGCACCAGCTCGCGCTCCAGGTCGCGCCCGGCGATGGTGTAGTAGGCCTGCAGCGACTCGAAGCGCGCCAGCCGGCCGCGTTCGGCGATGCCCAGCGCCTTGGCGATCTGCCAGGCGGCCCAGTTCGACACGCCCACGTAGCGCACGTGGCCTTGCCGCACCAGGTTGTCGAGTGCGTGCACCGTCTCCTCGATGGGCGTGACGGGGTCGAAGCCGTGGATCTGGTAGAGGTCGATGTGGTCGAGCTGCAGGCGCTGCAGGCTGGCCTTCACGCCGTCCATGATGTGGAAACGCGAGGCGCCGGCGGAGTTGACGCCCTTGCTGCCGGTCTCTCCCAGCACCTTGGTGGCCAGCACGAAGCTGTCGCGCGGCACCTTGAGGTTCTTCAGCGCCTGGCCGGTGATGACCTCCGACTGGCCCTCCGAATACACGTCGGCCGTGTCGATGAAGTTGATGCCGGCGTCCAGCGAGCGGCCGATCAGCCCCTCGGCCTCCGACTGCTGCAGGTTGCCGATCTGGCCCCAGATGCCGGAGGAGCCGCCGAAGGTCATGGTGCCCAGGCAGAGTTCGGAGACGAATAGGCCGGTGCGGCCGAACTTGCGGTATTGCATGGAAAGGTTCCTTTGTGGGAAGGGGCCGAAGGGAAAGAAGGCAGGGAAGGAGCGAAAGGCCCGATCCGCCGGAAAAGTATCCCGCCGGCTTCCGTTCCCCGGCGAGCGCGTTCCTGCAAAGTATTTGCCTGATTCTCCAGACCTCCCGCGCGGGGCGTGCGAAGCGGCGGGAGGAGCGCTAAGCTTCCGATCGCTCATTCCTCCAGGGGCCGTCCGGTCGTTTCCGCGGCTCCCCATCGCGACAAGGCTCCAGAAACATGTCCGACGAAACACCCGAAATCGCCGCCGCCATCGCCCAGCCGATGCCGCTCGACCCCGAACTCGAAGAAGCCCGCAAGCAGCTCGTGGCGCTCATCGAGCACATCACGCAGGGGCAGGAAGGCACCGTCGTCACCGCCGTCCCCGGTCTGCAGGTGTTCTGCATCCGCAAGCCCGAAGGGCCCAAGCACGGCTTCGCGTCCCCCGCTTTGGGGCTGATCGCGCAGGGCTCCAAGCGCATCATCGTGGGCGACGACATCTACGTGTACGACCCCATGCACTACCTCGTGACTTCCGTCGACCTGCCCGTGTGCGGCCAGGTGTGCGTCAAGAGCGAGGACGAGCCCTACCTGGGCGTGCGGCTCGAGCTGGCGCTCGACGAGATCGGCGACCTCATCGGCGACGAGAAGCTGCCGGCCAAGGCCAACGCGCCGGCCTCGCGCGGCATGTACGTCAACCGCATCGCCATGCCGGTGCTGGAGCCGGTGCTGCGCCTGCTGCGGCTGCTCGATACGCCGGAAGACGTGCCCATCGTCGCGCCGCTGATCAAGCGCGAGATCATGTATCGCCTGCTGGTCAACGGCGAGGGCGCCCGGCTGCGGCAGATCGCCCTGCAGGACAGCCACACGCAGCGCATCACCAAGGCCATCAGCGCGCTGCGCATGAACTATGCCCAGTCGCTGCGGGTGGAAGACATGGCGCGCGCGGTGCACATGAGCGTGTCGTCGTTCCACCACCACTTCAAGGCGGTGACCGCGATGAGCCCGCTGCAGTACCAGAAGCAGCTGCGTCTGCAGGAGGCGCGCCGGCAGATGCTGATCGCAGGCGCCGACGTGGCGAGCGCCGCGCACAGCGTGGGCTACGAGAGCACCTCGCAGTTCGCCCGCGAGTACGGCCGCATGTTCGGCGCGCCCCCGCTGCGCGACAAGCGCCGCTGGCTGGGCGAGGCGGGCAACGACGCGATGGGCGCCGCTTCCATGGAGGCTGCGTGAGCCTGCCGGCACGCGGAGCTGCGCCGCGTGGCTGAATCGAAGATCGCCATCTACGGCGCCATCGGCGCCAACGTGGCGATCGCGGCCACCAAGTTCGTCGTCGCGGGCATCACCGGCAGCTCGGCGATGCTGTCGGAAGGCGTGCATTCGGCGGTCGACACCTTCAACGGCGTGCTGCTGCTGGTGGGCCTGCACCTGAGCAAGCGGCCCGCGACGGCGGAGCACCCGTTCGGGCACGGCAAGGAGCTCTACTTCTGGAGCCTGATCGTCGCGGTGCTGATCTTCGGCCTGGGCGGAGGCGTGTCGTTCTTCGAGGGCGTGCAGCACATCCGCCAGCCGGAGCCGATGCGCGATCCGTTCTGGAATTACGTCGTGCTGGCCGCTGCGGCGCTCTTCGAGGGCACGAGCTTCCTGATCGCTCTGCGGCAGTTTCGCGCGCAGGCACGCGGATTGCCCCTCTGGCAGGCGCTCGACCGCAGCAAGGACCCGACCACCTACACCGTGCTGGCCGAGGATTCCGCCGCGCTGGTGGGCCTGGCGGTCGCCGCGCTCGGCATCTACCTGAGCCATGCGCTGGACATGCCCGAACTCGACGGCGTGGCCTCGGTGATCATCGGCGTGCTGCTGGCGGGCGTGGCGGTGGTGCTGGTCGCGCAGGCGCGCGGGCTGCTGATCGGCGAGGGTATCCGCCCCGAGACCGCCCGCGCCATCCGCGCGATGGCCATGGAGCAGGAATGCGTGGAGGAGGTGGGGCACATCCTCTCGATGTACATCGGCCCCGACGAGGTGCTCGTGATCGTCGACGTCAACTTCAAGGACGACACGCCCACCGGCGAGGCGGCCGATGCCATCGCGGCCATCGAGAAGCAGGCGCGTGCGCGTTTCCCGATGATCAGGCGGATCTTCATCGAGGCGAGCGAGGCACCCGCACCGGCCAGGACCAGCGACGCCTTGTAGCACTTGCCGCGATTTCTTGCGTCGTCCCGGCCATGCAGGCTTCGCGAAACTTCGCTATCGTTTTGCCCGCTGCAGCAACCCGCCCGCCCCTTCGGGCGGGAGAACTCAACAACACGGAGAAATGCATGCTTTGGGAAAAGAAGCTGGCGCAGTGGAGCGCCGCGGTCCGCGAGCGCGCCAACCTGCCGGCGCGGCTCACCCTGTGGGATGGCCAGTCCTTCGACTTCGGCACCTTCAGCGGACCCGCCGTCACGCTGCACGTGAAATCGCCAGCCGCGCTGTCGCTGATGCTGCAGCCCACGCTCGACAACCTGGGCGAGGCCTACGTCAAGAGCAAGATCGACATCGAGGGCAAGCTCAGCGACGTGATCGACATCGCCTACGGCCTGGCCAGGACATCGATCGACAAGCCGGGCGGCGCGCTGCAGAACATGGCGCGCTACTTCACGCACACCAAGTCCTCGGACAAGAAGTCCATCCAGTACCACTACGACGTTTCCAACGAGTTCTACCAGCTGTGGCTCGACCCGAACATGGTGTACTCGTGCGCCTACTTCGAGAACGGCGATGAAGACCTTGCCACCGCGCAGCTCAAGAAGATCGACCACATCCTCACCAAGATCGAGCTGAAGCCGGGCCAGACCCTGCTCGACATCGGCTGCGGCTGGGGCGCGCTGGTGATCCGCGCGGCACAGAAGTTCGGCGCGCGCTGCGTGGGTGTGACGCTGTCGCAGAACCAGTTCGACCTCGCGACCGAGCGGGTGAAGGCCGCCGGTTTGGAAGACCGCATCGAGATCCGCCTGCAGGACTATCGCGACGTGACAGGCCAGTTCGACCGCATCACCAGCGTCGGCATGTTCGAGCATGTAGGCCGCAAGAACCTGCCCGACTACTTCAGGCGCGTGCAGCAGCTGCTGGCCGACGACGGCGTGGTGATGAACCACGGCATCACCTCGTCCGACCCCGAAGGGGGCGGCGTGTCGTACGGCGGCGGCGACTTCATCGACCGCTACGTGTTCCCCAACGGCGAGCTGCCGCACATCAGCCTCGCGCTGCAGGCCATGCAGCAGGGCGGGCTCGAGGCCTTCGACGTGGAGAATCTGCGCCGCCACTACGCGCAGACGCTGCGCTTCTGGAGCGACGCCTACGAGGCCAACAGCGAGAAGGCGCGCGCCCTGGTCGACGAGGAGAAGTTCCGCATCTGGCGCGTATACCTCGCGGGCTGCGCCTATGCCTTCGAGAACGACGACGTGGCGATCTACCAGGTCGTCGGGCGCAAGGCGGGCAGGCCGGCGAAGACGCTGCCCTGGTCGCGCCGCTACATCTACGACGGCACTTCGGCGCTGAACGCCGGCTGAGCTCGCTCGGGCTCGGGCGCCCGAGAGCCCGAGCCAGCGACAGGGGCTCATGGCGTCTATAGCATGCACGGCTCATGACCTCCACGACCCCCAGAACAACAAGCCGCCCACTGGTCATCGCCTCGATCATGGCCTCCATGGCGATGGTGGCCATAGAAGCCACCATCGTCTCCACCGTGATGCCGCAGATCGCCTCCGAGCTGGGCGGGCTGCATCTCTACAGCTGGGTGTTCGCCTCCTTCCTGCTGGCGCAGACCGCGATGACGGTGGTGTTCGGCAAGCTCTCCGACCTTTACGGCCGCAAGCCCATCATGTTCGTGGGCATCGCGGTCTTCGTCATCGGCTCGGTGCTCGCGGGCTTCTCGTGGTCGATGCCGGCCATGATCTGCTTCCGGCTCATACAGGGCATCGGCGCGGGCGCGATCCAGCCGGTGGCGCTCACCATCGTGGGCGATCTCTATCCGGTGCGCGAGCGCGGCAAGGTGCAGGGCTGGCTCGCGAGCGTGTGGGCGGTGTCGGCGGTGCTGGGGCCGATGATCGGCGCGCTCATCGTGCAGAAGCTCTCGTGGGCGTGGATCTTCTGGGTCAACGTGCCGATCGGCCTCGCGGCGGCGGCGGGATTCTGGTTCTTCCTGCACGAAGCGCCCACGGTGCGGCGCTCTTCCATCGACATCGTGGGCGCCGTGCTCTTCACCATCGGCATCGCGGCGCTGATGATCGCGCTCACCGAATTCGGCGTGGGCAACTCGGGCGTGGCGCTCGCGTGGGCCGGGTTGTTCGCCGTCACGCTGGTGCTGTTCATCGCGCAGGAGCGCCGCGCGGCCGACCCGATGGTGTCGCTGCGCCTGTGGGGCGCGCGGATGATCGCCATCGTCAACGGCGCGGCCATGCTCGCCGGCATGGTGCTGATCGGCATCACCACCTTCCTGCCGATGTACGTGCAGGTGGTGCTGGAGCGCTCCTCGGTCACGGCTGGCCTCACGCTCACGATGGTCATGCTGGGCTGGCCCATCGGCGCGACGCTGACATCGCGCACCTTCCACCGCATCGGCCTGTGGCGCATGGTGGTGACCGGCGCGGCGCTGATTCCGGTGGGCGCCTCGACCTTCGTGCTGCTGGGCTCGGGCAGCTCTCCCGTGCTTCCTGCGATCGGCTCCTTCATCATCGGACTGGGCATGGGCGTCATGAGCCTGAGCTCGCTCATCCTCATCCAGGAGGGCGTCGATCTCGCGCAGCGCGGCATCGCCACCGCATCGAACGTGTTCTCGCGCAACCTCGGCAGTGCGCTGGGCGCTGCCTTCTTCGGGGCGGTCTTCAACTTCGGGCTCACGCACGGCGACGGTCGGCCGATGTTCTCCGACGAGCAGCTGCGCATGCTGCTGCAGGGCGTGCACGGCTCCGTCGCGGGCGATTCGGCCATCCGCCTGGCGCTGGGCGGATCGCTGCACCTCACCTTCGTGATGATGCTGGTCGTGAGCCTCGGCGTGATCGCGCTGGCCTTGCTGCTGCCCAGGGAAGGGCTGGTGGAGAGCAGAGCGGTGGCAGCCGGGGAGGCTACGCCGAAGTAGCCCGCCTCAGGGCGCCTGCAGCGCTTTCTTCATGTACGCGAGATAGAAGCCGGGCGCGTAGTCGTCGATGCGCCCGTATTCCTCGTAGCCCTGCTTCAGGTAGAAGCCGCGTGCCTGCCACTCGAAGGTGGACAGCTTCGCGTTCCTGGCGCCGAGCGTGATGGCCTGCCGCTCGGCTTCGGCCAGCAGGCGGCTGCCGAGGCCTGCGCCCCGGGCATCTTCCTCCACGAAGAGTACCTCGACATCGAGCCAGTACAGGAACACGAAGCCGCGCAGCCCGCCGAGCAGACGGCCGTTCTCGTCCCTCGCATCGAGCCGGATGTATTCCTGCTTCGGGTATTCGCCGACGAAGCCGTAGTTGTAGCGGCGCAGCTTGAGGCCCAGTTCGCCGGAGCGCAACTGTTCCTCGGTAGGGGGCGACAGGGTGATGTTCATTCTGGTGCTGCCTCGATCCTGGGGAGGCGGCATTCTGCCCGCACGCGCGGACCGCATATCGATCCGCGCTTTCCTTCTTTGTGCGCTTCGGCAGCCGTTGATACGGTCTCGCTCTTTGCATTGCGAGGCGATCGACCATGGGCGCGAGGGATTTCGAGCGGCATCTTCTTTCGGGAGCGGACGGCTCCGCGCGGCACGAGGCCGATGTCCTGGTGATCGGCGGCGGGCCGGCCGGTGCATGGGCTGCCGTGAGCGCAGCCGCGCAAGGGGCGCGCGTGCTGCTCGCCGACAAGGGCTTCTGCGGCACGTCGGGCGCGACGGCGCCTTCGGGCACGGGGCTCTGGCACGTGTCGCCCGAAGGCAAGGCACGCGAGGAGGCCAAGGCCAGCCGCCTGGCAATGGGCGGCCACCTGGCCGAGCACGCCTGGATGGACCGCGTGCTGGAGCAGACCTGGGAGAACGTCGAGCGGCTCAAGGACTGGGGCTACCCCTTTCCCGCCGACGACCAGGGCGCACTGCGCTGCACCTCGCTGCAGGGTCCCGAATACATGCGGCTGATGCGCAAGCGGGTGAAGGAATCCGGCGCGCGCATCCTCGACCACAGCCCCGCGCTCGAACTGCTGGTGGACGAGCACGGCACCGTCTGCGGCGCCACCGGCGTCAACCGCCAGACGGGCGAGAGCTGGGTGGCGCGCACCGGTTCTGTGGTCATCGCCACCGGCGGCTGTGCCTTCCTGAGCCGCGCGCTCGGCTGCAACGTGCTCACGGGCGACGGCCAACTGATGGCGGCGGAGGTGGGCGCGGCGCTCTCGGGCATGGAGTTCTCGAACGCCTACGGGCTCGGGCCGGCGTTCTCGTCGGTGACCAAGTCGCTGTTCTACAACTGGGCGACCTTCTACACGGCCGACGGCGTGGCCATCGAGGGCGCAGGCTCCTCGAAGGGGCGGGGCGTGATCGCGCAGACGCTGCAGTCGCAGCCGGTCTTCGCATGCCTCGACCGCGCCGATGCGCAGATCCGCGCGTGGATGCGCACCGCGCAGCCCAACTTCTTCGTTTCCTTCGACCGGCAGGGCATCGACCCCTTCACGCAGCACTTTCCCGTGACGCTGCGGCTCGAAGGCACCGTGCGCGGCACGGGCGGCCTGCACCTGGTGGACGACAGCTGCGCCACCTCGGTGCCGGGCCTGTACGCCGCAGGCGACGCCGCGACGCGCGAGCTGATCTGCGGCGGCTTCACCGGCGGCGGCAGCCACAACGCGGCCTGGGCGCTGTCTTCCGGCTTCTGGGCCGGCGCAGGCGCGGCGGCCTTCGGGCGCGATGCGCGCGCCAGGTCGCAGCGCACCGCACTGCGCGCGGGCGGCGCGGCGCTTTCGACGCGCGGTGCGACGGCCTTCGACAGCCAGGAAGTCGTTCGCGCGGTGCAGGCCGAGGTCTTTCCGTACGAGCGCAACTGGTTCCGCGAAGGCGATGCGCTGCGCGATTCGCTCTCGCGGCTCGACGCCTTGTGGGAGCGCCTGCGCACCAGCGCGCCGGCCGCCACTGCCACCGAGGCGGTGCGCGCACGCGAAGCGGCGGCCATGCTCGCCACCTCGCGCTGGATGTATCGCAGCGCGCTGCAGCGCACCGAAACGCGCGGCATGCACCGCCGGCGCGAGCACGGCACGCTCGATCCGTCGCAGCGGCACCGGCTGCTCAGCGGCGGGCTCGACGAGGTCTGGGTGCAGAAGCACGCAGTGAATGAAGGGGTGGACGCATGATCGAAGTCATCAGCGCCGAGCGCTGCACCGCCTGCAACATCTGCGTGAACGCCTGCCCGACGAACGTCTTCGAGGCCGTGCCGGGCGCAGCGCCACGCATCGCCCGGCAGGACGACTGCCAGACGTGCTTCATGTGCGAGCTGTACTGCCCGGAAGACGCGCTCTACGTCGCACCTATCGCGGACCGCAGCGCCACCGCCGAGGAGCGCGATGCCGCGGCGGCGGCCCTCATGGGCAGCTACCGCAGCGCCGTCGGCTGGGGCCGCGGCCGCCAATCGACCGCGTCTGCCGATGCGAGCTTCGAGCTGCTGCGGCGCGCGCACTGAGCCGCCTTTATTTTCTTTCCAACTGAGCTTCTCGATGTCCGATCTTCCAAGCCGCCGCCGATTGCTGCGCGGCGCCGTCGCCGCAGCCGCCGCGAGCGCGTTGCCCGTCTTCTCCATTGCCCAGCAGCAGGGCAGCAGCAGCCAGGTGCTGCGCCTGGGCTACATCGGCCCCGGCAAGAAGCCCGCCAACGCCACCGGCTGGGCGCTGCGGCAGGGGCACCTGCTGCGCGAGCTGGCGCCGCTGGGCTTCAAGGAAATCACGACGCGCAACTTCCCGAACGGGCCCGACCTCAACGAAGCGTTTCTCTCCGGCGCGCTCGACGTCGGCATCTACGGCGACACGCCCGCCGTGGTGGCGCGCTCGCGCGGTCTCGACGGGCAGCTCATCGGCTTCGACGCGGTCGGCATGAACGTGTGGCTGCTCACGCCGCGCAATGGCGTGCGCAGCGTGAAGGAACTCGAGGGCCAGTCCATCGGCGTGGCGCGCGGCTCCTACATGCACCGCTACGTGCTGGGCCTGCTGAAGGAGAACGGCCTGCAGAAGTCGGTCAAGGTGATCCACATGTTCCCGCGCGACGGCGAGGCGGCGCTCGACCAGGGATCGATCGCGGCGTTCGCGGCGCAGATCGACGTGGGGCCGCTGCTGGCCTCGCGCGGCTATCCGGTGATCGACGAGGCGGAGAAGCACCCGACGCTGCGTGGCACCTCGGTGATCGTCGCCTCGGGCAAGCTTCTGGCCGCTGCGCCGGGCCTGCCCGCTGCATGGACGCGCGCACGGCGCACCGCGCTGCAGGAGATCCGTCGCAACAGCGCCGACTACTACGCCTTCCATTCGGAGGTGAGCGGCTTTCCGCTGGAGATCGTGAAGGTCTCGCACCCGCTGTCGCACTTCCCCGAGGCTGCGTATCCGCCCGAAGGGCTGGCGCTGCTCGACGAGGTGAAGAAGTTCCTGCTGGCCGAGAACCTCGTGAACCGCGATTTCGCGCTGTCCGAGTGGCGCGCTCCGCAGCAGGCCTGAAGCGCGCCGCGGCGCTGCTCAGGAATGGCAGACGAGGCCGTCCTTGAGCAGCGTGATCTCGAACTGCAGGTTACCCGCGCGTGCGCCGCGCGCCTTTGCCAGCGTGCCGTCCGCGCGCCATTGGCGCAGCGCGGCGGCCAGGTAGTCGCGAGACGCCTCGTCGCCCTGCGGCAGGCGGATGGCCGCGTCCGAAGGCGGGCGCAGGCCGCTTGCCAGCGGCTTGTAGAAGCGCCATTCCTCGTTCTTCAGCAGCCGCTGAAGCACTTCCTCGTCTTCGGCCAGCGCCGTGCACTCGCCCGCCATGAAGGCCGACACCGCATGCACGGACGAGGGGTAGCTGCGGGGCTGCGCGCCGTAGCGCAGCGACACCGCGCCGGCATAGCCCGAGCCTTCACCCACGCAGACCGAGGCGCCGCGCAGCGAGTCGGCATCCTGCACGCGGCCCTTGCGCAGCGCGACCACGAGGCCGCTGCCGGTGTCGTAGCTGCCGGGTGCCGCGTCGATGCCCTTGGGTGCGGCCGTGGCCGGAACACCTGCCACCAGCAGGTCGACGCGACCTTCGCGCAAGGCCGCCTCCTGGGTGGCGGTGTCCAGCCCGACCAGCTCGAGCTTGACGCCGAGCGAGCGTGCGAGCTCGAGCGCCAGCGTGGCGTCGAAGCCGTCGGGTTCGGGCGGCGTGGGTGCTTCTGGAGGGGCAGGACGGGGATAGCGGCGCACGCCCACGACGAGCGTGCCGCGCTCGATGGCCCTGGCGAGCACCGGCCCCTTGGGCAGTTCGCTCAGCCGGCCGCCCGAGGCCCACGAAGCGCCCAGGCCCGCCAGCGCGGCGGCCGCGGCGAGCGAGGCGCCCGCCAACGCGAACCTGCGGGGGCGCGTGGAGATGGCTTCACTCATCGAGGCTCAGCCCCCGCCGCCAGCGCAGCAGCCGCCGCTCCAGCAGCGCAAGAAGGTAGTTGAGCAGCAGCCCGAGCGTCGCCAGCAGCAGGATGCCCGCATACATGGTCGGTATCTGGAAGGTCTCCTGCGAGTTCAGCGTGAGAAAGCCCAGCCCGGAATGCGCACCGATCATCTCGGCCGCCACCAGCGCCGTGATGCTGTAGGCGCCCGCCAGCCGAACGCCGGTGAAGATCGAAGGCAGCGAAGCCGGCAGCACCACCTTGAAGAAGACGAAGCGGCGCGAGGCGCCCATCGACAGCGCCGAGTTCACCAGCAGCCGGTCGACCTGCTTCACCCCGCCCACCGTGCTCAGCAGCACCGGCCAGAACGAGGCCCAGAAGATGATCGCCACCTTCGACAGCTCACCGATGCCCAGGAACAGGATGAACACCGGAAACAGCGCAAAGGCCGATGTCTGGCGGAACAGCTGCAGCACCGGATCGACGATGGCCGCGAGCCTCCTGAAGCCGCCCACGAGCAGGCCCAGCACCACGCCCGCGACGCTCGCGAGTACCAGTCCCCAGAGCGAACGCTGCAGGCTGGCGGCGACATGCTTCCAGAGCTGGCCGTTCTCCAGCAGTTGCACGATGCTCGCGAGCACGGCCGAAGGCGGGCTCAGGTAGGCGTCGCTCACGATGCCCAGGCGCGGCAGCGCTTCCCACAGCGCGAGGAACAGCACGATGCCGATGCCGCGCTCGGCCACCCGGCCGAGGCTGCGTGCCAGCTTCAGAAGCCGGCTGGGCGACCGCACCACCGGCGCGTCGAGCACCGCGCTCACGACACCACTCCTTCGAGCGACCGGGGCCGCAGGCCGAGCTGCACTTCGTCCTTCAGCACCTCCCAGGCGCGCTGGCGCAGCGCTGCGAACTCGCCCGAGTGGCGCAGCTCCGCCGAGCGCGGGCGCGCTAGAGGGATGTCGATGATGTCCTTGATGCGGCCGGGCCGCTGCGTCATCACCGCCACGCGGTCTGAGAGGTACACGGCTTCCTCCAGGCTGTGCGTGATGAACACGATTGTCTTGCGGTGCTGCTCCCAGATGCGCAGCAGCTCGCCCTGCAGCACCTCGCGCGTCTGCGCATCGAGCGCGGCGAAAGGTTCGTCCATCAGCAGCACGTCAGGCTCGTAGGCCAGCGAGCGCGCGATGGCCACGCGCTGCTTCATGCCGCCGGAGATCTCGTGCGGGTAGCGCTCGCCGAAGCCCTGCAGGCCGACGAGCTCCAGGTATTCCTGCGCCGTGCGGCGGCGCGCGGCCCTGGCCACTCCGCGGATGTCCAGGCCCACCGCGATGTTGTCGAGCACCGTCAGCCACGGAAAGAGCGCATAGCCCTGGAACACCACGCCCTGGTTGCGGTTGATGCCCGAAAGCGGCTGGCCATTGATGGCGATGCGCCCGCCGGTGCGCTCGGTGAGCCCGGCCAGGATGCCGAGGAAGGTCGACTTGCCGCAGCCCGAGGGGCCGAGCACCGAGAGGAACTCGCCTTCGCGCACGTCGAGGTCGAAGCCTTCGAGCACGCGCACCCGTTCGCTGGCGCCGCGTGCGGCGTAGTCCATCCGCACGTCGCGGGCGGAGATCTTGATGCTCATCGCTTGGTGCCCGCTCAGGCCTTCGTGGCGAAGGGGTTGAACTCGTTCGTGTACACGTCCTTCACCGACACCTTGCCGGTGGCGAGCTTGCCCTCGGACTGCAGGATGTCGATGTAGTACTGGATCGGCGGCTCGGTCACCACCAGGTCGTCGACGTAGGCGTAGCGGTCGACGTTCTTCAGCTCCATGTTGATGCGCCTGGCCACCAGCTTGCGGGCTTCCTCGGTGTTGGCGTTGACCCAGTTGCCGGCCTTGGCCAGCGCGGTCACCACGTCGCGCACCGCCTCGGGGTGCTGGCGGATGAACTGGCCGTGCGCGCTGTACGGCGCCATGCCGCCCAGGCCGCCGTCGAGGTCGAAGTCGCTCCACAGCCGCACCAGCGAGTCGGCGTTGTCGGCGCGGCCGGAGAAGGGCGCGTGGATGATCGCCAGGTCGGTGTTGCCGGTCACCAGCGTCTGCTCGGCCTGCTCGTCAGGGATGACGACGAAGTTGATCTTGTTGACGTCCACGCCGTGCTGGCGCAGGTACTTCTTGGTGACGAACTCGGCGCAGGCGCCGAAGCTGTTGAAGCCGATGGTCTTGCCCTCGAGGTCCTTCGGCGCGCGGATGCCCGAGTCCTTGCGGACGAAGTACTTCATGTGCGGCGCTTCCTGCAGCGTCTTGCCGCCGGCGGCCACCACCTTGAGGTCGGCGCCCGAGGCGATGGCCGAGATCACCAGCGGCACCATGCGGCTGCCGAAGTCGATCTCGCCCGTGCCCACCAGCGGAATGATCTGCGGCGCGGCGATCTTGCCGACGTAGTCGGGCCGGGTGTTGGTGCCCTCGAAGTAGCCGAGCTCGTCGGCCAGGTAGATCAGGTCGAAGGAGGGGTTGTTCGGGTACTTGAACGCGACCTTGTCGCCGGTCTTCTTCACCACCGCCGGAGCACTGCCGGCGGATGCGGTCTTGCCTTCATCGCGCGAGCAGCCCGCGAGCAGCAATCCGCCGAGGCCGCCGGCGGCGCCGAGCGAAGCGAAGGTCTTGAGCGCGCGGCGGCGCGAGGGAAGGGCGGGAGTGGACGGGTTGGACATGGCGGCGCGCCCCCGGGGTCGGGGCCGGTCTGGGAAGTTGGCTAGGCGCCGATGCTAGGAAGCGGCGCGCACGCCTCCAACGAAGAAATCCGCGCATGCATATGCGGCGACGGATAAGTGCGACAGCGGCGTGGAAATGCTTGCCCCGCGCGGCAGGCGGGGGCATCCTCAAAAGTTTCCCGCGATCTCCTTTCGTTCGGTCGCCCTTTCTTCTTTCTTCCATCGCCAGGACCAGACACACCCATGACCTACCACGCCGACCCCAAGCGCTACGACGCCATTCCCTACCGCCGCGTCGGCCGCAGCGGGCTGGTGCTGCCCGCCATCTCGCTCGGGCTGTGGCACAACTTCGGGGACACCACCTCCATCGCCACGCAGCGCCAGCTGCTGCGCACCGCCTTCGACCTGGGCATCAACCACTTCGACCTGGCCAACAACTACGGCCCGCCCTACGGCAGCGCCGAGACCAACTTCGGCCGCCTGCTGCGCGAAGACTTCAAGCCCTACCGCGACGAGCTCATCATCTCCAGCAAGGCAGGCTGGGACATGTGGCCGGGCCCCTACGGCAAGGGCGGCGGCTCGCGCAAATACGTGCTCGCCAGCCTCGACCAGAGCCTGCAGCGCCTGGGCCTGGACTACGTCGACATCTTCTACTCGCACCGCTTCGACCCCGAGACGCCGCTGGAGGAAACGGCTTCCGCGCTGGCCCAGGCGGTGCAGCAGGGCAAGGCGCTGTACATCGGCATTTCGTCTTACTCCGCCGGCAAGACGCGCGAGATCGCCGCGCTGCTGCGCGAGTGGAAGGTGCCGCTGCTCATCCACCAGCCGGCCTACAACCTGTTCAACCGCTGGATCGAGAAGGACCTGCTGAACGCAACGGAAGAACTCGGCGCGGGCGTCATCGCCTTCACGCCGCTGGCGCAGGGCCTCCTGACTGACAAGTACCTCAGCGGCATCCCGGCCGACTCCCGCATCAACCGGCCCGGCGGCGGCTCGCTCAAGCAGGAGCACCTGTCGGAGGCCAACGTCGAACGTGCCCGCGCGCTCAACGAGATCGCACGGCGCCGCGGCCAGTCGCTGGCTCAGCTCGCGCTGACCTGGACGCTACGCGATGCGCGCGTGAGCTCGGCGCTGATCGGTGCGAGCCGGCCCGAGCAGATCGTCGACAACGTGGCGGCGCTGTCGCATGCGCCGCTGAGCGCGGAGGAACTGGCCGAGATCGACAAGTACGCGGTGGAAGGCGGCGTGAACCTCTGGGAGAAGCCCTCGACGGACTTCGCCTGAGCCGCTTCTCTGCTTTGTCTTCTCAGGGACCGCATCAGGTAACTCGGAATCCGTCTTTGGCAAAGGCGGGTGCGCTTTGCAGAATCGGCGCAAGCATTCGTTCGATTCATTGATTGCCATGCAATTGCGCACCCATTACGTCTCCCCCGCCGCCCAGGCGCGCCATGTCCTGGCCCTCACCGCGAAAGCCTGGCATGTGCCACCGGCTTCGCCGCACGCGCTGGCGCGCCGCGCACCGCACGGCTACGTGCCTGTGCGCGCGCTTCGGCGCCTGCATGCGGCCGCCATGTTGAGCCTGCTGCCCCATTCGTGGTGAACTCGGCGCCAGGACATTGAACCTGGAGATGACCGAGCATGCTGATCGTTCTGAGTGGGCTGCCCGGCAGCGGCAAGACCACCATCGCCCGCGAGATCGCCGCGCTGCTGCCTTGCGCGTACCTGCGCATCGATGCCATCGAGCAGGCGCTGCGCTCTGCCGGCGCACCCGGTGGCATATCTGACGGTACTTCCGACGGAACATCCACCAGAGAGCTCGGCCCGGCCGGCTACATCGTGGCCTATGCGCTGGCTGGCTCCAATCTTTCCCTGGGCCAGGCGGTTCTGGCCGACTGCGTGAACCCCTTGCCCGTCACGCGCGAGGCCTGGCGGGACGTCGCGGCGCGGGCTTCTTCACCCATCGTCGAAGTCGAGGTCGTGTGTTCCGACGCTGCCGAGCACAGGCGCCGCGTCGAGCAGCGGCACGTCGACATACCCGGCCTCGTGCCACCCACGTGGGAGTCCGTGCAGCGGCACGACTACGAGCCGTGGAGCACGCCGCGCATCGTCATCGACACCGCCGCAATGAGCGCGCGAGAGGCTGCGCAGGCCATTCTTTCCCTCACGAGACACTGAGCATCCAGCAGATATCGATATAGGAATTCAGCGCAAGCGGTGCGCGCAATGCCCCAGAGAATTCGCAGCAATTCTTCATCAAGGGGCGTCAGCCACCGCACACCGTGTCCTATTCGCTGTCCCTGCTCGACAAGAGCCTGATCCCGGAAGGCGCCGACGCCGCACAGGCGTTCCAGCACACCATCGCGCTCGCGCAGGCGGCCGAGCGGTTGGGCTACCGGCGCTACTGGCTCGCCGAACATCACGGCAACAGGAACTACGCAGGTTCGGCGCCCGAGGTGCTGGCAGCGCACCTGCTGGCAAAGACTTCGCGCATCCGCGTGGGCACCGGCGGCGTCATGCTCCAGCACTACAGCCCGTTCAAGGTGGCCGAGGTGTTCCGCGTGCTGGCCTCGCTGGCGCCGGGCCGCGTGGACATCGGCATCGGCAAGGCGCCCGGTGGCCTGCCGCTGACGAGCAAGGCGCTGCAGTGGCTGCACGATCCCGCCAGGAGCAGGAGCGAGGACTTCGGCGTGCGCCTGTCGGAGCTCGATGCCTTCCTGGACGACGGCGTCGCCTCCGGCCATGCGCTCGCTGGCGCGGTGGCCACGCCCAATCCACCGCAACTGCCGCAGCGCGTGCTGCTGGGCGGCAGCCCCGAGAGCGCGGTGCTTGCCGCGCGCCTGGGCTGGCAGTTCACCTATGCAGGGCACTTCAATGGCGACCCCGTGAACCTTGCCCGATCGGTCGAGGCCTACCGCGTGGAAACGGGGCGGGCGCCGCTGCTGGCGCTCTTCGCCTTCGCGGCAGAGACGAGCGAGAAGGCCGCGGAGCTCGTGGGCGCGCTGCGCAGCTTCCGCGTGCACCTGCCCACCGGCCAGAGCGTGAACCTGCCAAGCCTCGAAGCAGCCGCGGAGTTCGCACGGCAGGCGGGGGTGAGCGACTACCGGACCGAGGAGCGCCGCCCGCATGTGATCGCCGGCACCGGCGAAGAAGTGCGCGATGCGCTCGATGCATTGAGCGAGCAGTACGGCATCGAGGAGTTCGTCATCGACATCCCCGTGGCCGGCTTCGCGGAGCGCCGTGCGTCGGTCGAACTGCTCGCCGCGGCGCGCGAGGCCGTGCCTGTCGCAGCCTGAGCCATTCCTTCCTTCCTTCTTCCCATTGCGAACCCCTCGAAGCGAGCCATCGTCATGAGCAACGACAACAGCAACAAGAGCATCAAGTTCGGCGTCATGCTGCAGGGCGCCGGCAGCCACATGAACTCCTGGAAGCATCCGGGCGGGCCGGCCGATGCCAGCGTCAACCTCGGTTTCTTCGTGCGCACCGCGCAGAAGGCCGAGGCTGCCGGCATCGCCTTCGCGTTCGTGGCCGACGGGCTCTACATCAACGAGAAGTCGATCCCGCACTTCCTCAACCGCTTCGAGCCGATCTCGATCCTGTCGGCGCTCGCCACCGTGACCTCGAAGATCGGCCTCGCCGGCACCGTCTCCAGCTCCTACAGCGACCCGTTCACGGTGGCGCGCCAGTTCGCCTCGCTCGACCTCATCAGCGGCGGGCGCGCGGGCTGGAACGTGGTGACCACGCCGCTGGAAGGCAGCGCGAAGAACTACAGCCGCGCACACCCCGAGCACGCCTTGCGCTACGAAATCGCCGACGAGTACCTCGCGGTGACGCAGGGGCTGTGGGACAGCTGGGACGACGACGCCTTCGTGCGCGACCGCGAGAGCGGCCGCTTCTTCGATGGCGGCAAGCTCCACACGCTGAATCACAAGGGCCGCTTCTTCGAGGTGTCGGGGCCGCTGAACATCCAGCGCTCGCCGCAGGGCCAGCCGGTGATCTTCCAGGCCGGCTCGTCCGACGCGGGCATCGGGCTGGCCGGCAAGTACGCCGACGCCGTGTTCACCCATTCGCCCTCGCTGGAGGACACGCGCAGCTTCCTGCGGCAGGTGAAGGCCAGCGCCGTCGCGCAGGGCCGCCAGGCCGGCGACGTGAAGATCTTCCCGGGCATCGGCCCCGTGGTCGCCGCCACCGAGGAAGAGGCCGAAGCCAAGTACCGCGCCATCCGCGAGCTGTTGACGGTGGAGGAAGCCCTGGCCTACCTGGGACGCTTCTTCGACCACCACGACTTCAGCCAGTACCCGCTGGACGCGCCGTTCCCCGAACTGGGCGAACTGGGCCGCAACAGCTTCCGCTCGACTACCGACCGCATCAAGGCCAACGCCAGGGCCAAGGGCCAGACGCTGCGCGAAGTGGCGCTCGAAGTGGCCACGCCCCGCACGCAGTTCGTGGGCACCGGCGAGCGCATCGCCGACGAGATCATCCGCTGGGTGGACGAGGGCGCGGCCGACGGCTTCATCCTCGGCTTCCCGGTGCTGGGGCAGGGGCTGGACGACTTCATCGAGTTCGTGATCCCGGCGCTGGAGGCGCGCGGGCGCTACCAGCGAGAGCTTCCCGGGCAGACGCTGCGCGACCACCTGGGCCTGCCGCGCAAGGCGAGCCGCTACGCGGCGCAGGAAATTGCGCCCGCCGTGCAGAAGGCCGCGTGATGAGCGAACAGTTCGTCTACACCACGCCGCTCGATCCGCGCGCGAAGCCGCTGATCGAAGGACTGACCTTCGAGTACGACAGCCGCTACGGCGACGTGATGCGCGAGCCGGGCCAGCCGCGCGAGATGGAGCGCTACCCAGCCGAGGTCTTCACACCGGCACATGGCGGCAACTTCGTGCTGCTGCTGCGCGACGGCGTGGCCATCGGCGGCGGCGCCTTCATGCGCCACGACGAGCGCACCGCCGAACTCAAGCGCGTGTGGACGCATGCCGATCTGCGCAGGCAAGGGCTGGCCAGCAAGGTGCTAGCCGAACTGGAGGCGGAGGTGCAGCGGCAGGGCTACGAGCGCATCTACCTGACGACCGGCTTTCGCCAGCCCGAGGCCGTGGGCCTGTACCTGGGCCATGGATACACGGCGCTTTTCGGTCCGCCCATCGATCCGGAGACGCCGCGCAAGCTGCCTTTCGAGAAATACCTGGACACCGGGCGGCAGCACGCCCCTTCGGCTTCCGGGCAACTGGTCGGAGCGGCGCAGCGATGAACACCACCGTCCTCGACGCGGCCGCCGAGCCGATGAACCCCGCACCGGTGCGCGCACCGCAGCCGCAGCGTTCGCCGGTTCCCGCCGCGGCCCCGGCCAACGGCGACTACTCGCACTTCCGCATCGTGCCGGCGCGCTACCCAGCGCGCACCGTTGGCACCATCTTCGCCGTGCTGGTGATCGGCATCGTGCTGCACTCGACGCTCACCAACCCGCGCTGGGGCTGGGGCGTGTTCGCGCAGTGGTTCTTCGCCGAGCCGGTGCTGCAGGGCCTGGGCCGCACGCTGCTGCTGACGGCGCTGGGCGCGCTGCTGGGCTTCTTCTTTGGCACCGCGCTGGCGCTTGCGCGGGTGTCGCGTTCGCCTCTGCTGGCGCGGCTCGCGTGGGTGTTCACCTGGCTCTTCCGCTCGGTGCCGGTGATCGTGCTGCTGCTGATCATCAACAACCTGGGCTACCTCTACGAGACGGTGACGCTGGGCATCCCGGGCACCGATGTCACCTTCTTCTCGTACCCGACCACGCAGCTCATCAGCCCCTTCGTGGCGGCGCTGCTGGGACTCACGCTGAACCAGGCGGCCTTCGCCTCGGAGATCGTGCGCGGCGGCATTCTTTCGGTGGAGCAGGGGCAGCTGGAGGCGGCTGCGGCGCTGGGCCTGTCGCGCGGGCGGCAGTCGTTCCGCATCGTGCTGCCGCAGGCGATGCGCACCATTCTGCCCACGGCCTTCAACGACATCATCGGGCTCGCCAAGGGCACCTCGAACCTCTACATCCTGGCGCTGCCGGAGCTGTTCTACACGATCCAGATCATCTACAGGCGCAACCTCGAAGTGATTCCGCTGCTGATGGTGGCGACCGTGTGGTACCTCATCATCCTCACGGTGCTGTCGGTGGTGCAGCACTACGTGGAGCGGCATTTCTCGCGCGGTGCGCTGCGCAACCCGCCGAGTTCGCGACTCGGCCGCGTGGCCAGCAGGCTGTGGCGCTCGAAGCCGGCGCCCGTGGCAGAGCCCGTCGCCGTCGTGCCCGCGCAGGTCCCGCGCTGGACCGACCCGCTCACGCAGGGCGGCGAGGTCAGAATCCACGGCGTGTCGAAGAGCTTCGGCGCGCTCAAGGTGCTCGACGACGTCACGCTGACGGTGGGGCGGGGCAGCGTGACGGTGATCCTCGGCCAGTCGGGCTCGGGCAAGTCGACGCTGCTGCGCGCCATCAACCACCTGGAGCGCGTGGACGACGGTTTCATCTCCATCGACGGCGAACTCATCGGCTACCGGCGCGACGCCGACACACTCTACGAACTGCGCGAGCGCGACATCCTGAAGCGCCGCGTCGACGTGGGCATGGTGTTCCAGAACTTCAACCTGTTCCCGCATCTGACGGTGCTGGAGAACATCGTCGAGGCGCCGATCTCCGTGCGCGGCCTCTCGCGGCCCGAAGCCGAGGCGCTCGCTTCCGAACTGCTGGTGCGCGTGGGCCTGGGCGACAAGACGCATGCGTATCCGCGACAGCTCTCCGGCGGCCAGCAGCAGCGCGTGGCCATCGCCCGCGCGCTGGCGCTCAAGCCCCAGGTGCTGCTCTTCGACGAGCCCACCTCGGCGCTCGACCCCGAGCTGGTGGGCGAGGTGCTGGCCGTCATCAAGGAGCTGGCGCGCTCGGGCACCACGCTGCTCATCGTCACGCACGAGATCGGCTTCGCACGCGAGGTGGCCGACAACATCGTCTTCATGGAGCGCGGCCGCATCCTGGAGACCGGCTCGCCCGACAAGGTGTTCAACGCGCCGGAGCATCCGCGCACGGCCGAGTTCCTGGCCAAGGTTCTCTGACCTTCTTCCTTCCCGACTTCATTTCATCGACCTTCATGATCCATCGACGAAACATCCTGTCCGTTGTCCTTGCCGCGCTGCTGGCACCGCTGGCCGCATCGGCCCAGCCCGCTCCGGACCTGAGCCCCGAGCAGCCGGGCCGCCCGCGCGCGCAGAAGATCGACGAGGCCGTCCGGCTCGCGAAGGACTTCAAGTTCCAGAAGGAAGGCGTGCTCGTCGTCGGCACCACCACCGGCCGCCTGCCGTTCGCGGCCTACGCCACCGACACCAAGACACCCGTGGGCAACGCGCCCGACATCGCACAGCTGGTGGCCGACAGTCTCGGGCGCAAGCTGGAGCTGGTCTCCACCGCCTGGGTCGACTGGCCGCTGGGCCTGCAGTCGGGCAAGTTCGACCTGGTGGTCTCGAACGTGACCGTGACCGAGGAGCGCAAGGAGAAGTTCGACTTCTCGACCTATCGCAACGACCAGCTCGGCATCTACGTGAAGTCCGACAGCAAGCTCGGCGCCATCAAGGAGCCGAAGGACATCGCGGGGCTGAAGGTGATCGTGTCCGCCAGCACCAACCAGGAGCAGATCCTGCTGCGCTGGAACAAGCAGAACGTGGCCGCCGGCCTGAAGCCGGTCGAGATCCAGTACTACGACGACGATGTGGTGCAGCGCCTGGCGCTGCAGTCGGGCCGTGCCGACGCCTACCTGGGGCCGAACGCCATCGCCGCCTACGAGGCGCGCGACGGCAAGACCATGCTCGCGGGCCTGTTCTCGGGCGGCTGGCCGCTGAACGCAGAGATCGCCGTCACCTCGCGCAAGGGCTCGGGCATCGCCGAAGCCGTGACGCTGGCCCTGAACACGCAGATCAAGAACGGCAACTACGCCAAGGCGCTGTCGCGCTGGAACCTGGATTCGGAGGCCATCGCGGTCTCGCGCACCAATCCGCCCGGCCTGCCGAAGAACTGAGGCGATGGCCATGAATCTCTTCAAGAAAACCTGGATCGCCCGCGGCCTCGCCGCGCTCATGCTCGTGGCGGGCGCGGCCCATGCCGCCGACAAGTTCGACTTCAGCCCCGAGCAGAAGGGCCGCCTGCGCGGCCAGAAGGACGCCGAGGCGGTCAACGCGATCCCGCCCAGCTTCAAGTTCGTGAAGGAGGGCGTGCTGACCATCGCCATCGCGCCGTTCGCGCCGCCGATCTCGACCTACGCGTCGGACGCGAAGACCGTCGTCGGCTTCGACCCCGACTTCGCGCTGCTCGTCGCCGACGCGCTGGGCCTCAAGCTCGAACTGCAGCCCATCGCCTGGGCCGACTGGCCGCTCGGCCTGAGCTCGGGCAAGTACGACGCCGTGATCTCCAACGTGGGCGTGACCGAGCAGCGCAAGGAGAAGTTCGACTTCTCGACCTATCGCCTCGGCCTGCATGGCTTCTACGTGAAGACCGACAGCGCCATCAAGTCGATCAGGGAGCCGAAGGACGTTGCGGGCCTCAAGCTGACGACCGGCGCCGGCACCAACCAGGAGCGCATCCTGCTCGAGTGGAACCGGCAGAACGTGGCGGCGGGGCTGAAACCGGTCGAGATCCAGTACTACGACGACGATGTGACGCGCACGCTGGCGGTGGTCACCAAGCGGGTGGACGCCAATTTCAATCCCAATGCGCCGCAGGCCTACGAGGCCGCGAAGAACGGGCAGATCAGGCTGGTCGGCACCGTCAACGCGGGCTGGCCGCTGAAGTCGGACGTGGCCATCGCCACGCGCAAGGGCAGCGGCCTCGCCGCGGCGCTAACCACCGCCACCAACAACCTGATCCGCAACGGCACCTACGGCCGGGCGCTCGCGCGCTGGAGCCTGACGGAAGAGGCCTTGCCGAAGTCCGAAACCAACCCGCCCGGCCTGCCGAAGTTCGCGCCGTGAGCAGCAGCATCCGCCATCTCGCCTTCCTCACGCCGGGCAACTACGCCGAGGCCGATCCGTTCGCCGGACTGGAGGCCGCCTTGAAGCTCTTCGAGTTCGGCGAGAAGCACGGTTTCGACAGCGCATGGGTGCGGCAGCGCCACCTGGAGCGCGGCGTCTCGTCGGCCGCGACCTTCCTGGCCGCCGCCACGCAGCGCACGCGCCGCATCGAACTGGGCGCGGCGGTGATCCAGATGGGCTACGAGAACCCGTTCCGCCTCGCCGAAGACCTGGCGACGGTCGACGTGCTCTCGCGCGGCAGGCTGCAGGTGGGCCTGAGCGCCGGGGCGCCGCTGCACGGCGCCCTGCTGGGCAACCGCTTCCACGATGCAGCGCCCCACACCGTCGACTACAGCCACAAGCGCGTGGGGCGGCTGAAGGCCAATCTCGAGGACGTGCTGCTCGGCGACGACCAGACTTTCGTGGAATCGGCCGGCGGACGCGTGCGCCCGCGCGTGCAGCCGTACGCGCCGGGTCTCACGGGGCGGCTCTGGTATGGCGGCGGCTCCCTGCGTTCGGCCGAATGGGCCGGGCGCAACGGCTTCAACCTGCTGCTGGGCAACGTGCTCACGGGCGAGAACACCGACGACTTCCTGCAGGCGCAGGTGGGCCTGGTCGAGCGCTACAAGGCCAGCGAGGCTGACAGGGACGCGGGCAGGGGCAGGGTGGCGCTGGGGCGCGTGATCGTGCCGCTCGACGGTGCAGACACCGTCACCCGCAAGCGCTATCGCGAGTTCGCTGCCGGCCGCGTCGAGCGCACGCTGGCGCCGCAGGGCGAACGCCGCACGCTGTTCGCGAACGACCTCGTCGGCAGTTCCGACGAGATCCTCGAACGCCTGCGCCGCGACCCGGTGCTGCCGCTGGTGAGCGAGTTGCGGGTGGAGCTGCCCTACAACTTCGGCAGCGAAGACTACGAGCAGATATTGACCGACCTCTCCCGCCGCATCGCGCCGGAACTGGGTTGGCGCGCGGCTTGAAATGCAGGAGGAGAAACGGGGGAAGCAGGAGCAACGACAGGAGTTGAGTTCGAGGTGAGTCGGAGTCGGGTTGCGTTCTTCGCGATTCGACGGACGGCTTTGGGCGGGCCCTCGGGCCCGCTTTTTTTTCGTCAGCCTCGCAGGGCGGATGCGCCGAGCAGGAAATCGGTGACCTCGTCCGAGAACACATAGCGCTGCCCGCCGATGAGCACGCCGTCCGGGCTCTCCGGATCGGGCTGCGCGGCGGGCATGCCGTGGGCCACCAGCGCTTCGGCGCAGCCGAGCCAGTCGCCTTCGCCCTCCGGCTCGTTGCACGAGGCCCAGGAAAGGCCGCCGCAGGCGTTGTCGTCGAAGCCGTGCCGCTCCTGCCAGCTGGCGCCGTGTTCCAGCAGGAAGCGCACGAGGTCGGCGTCGCCGCGGAATACGGCCTTGTTCAGCGCCGAGGCATCCCAGTCGCCACCGCGCGTGGCGATGGGCCAGCCGAGCCTGACCATCAGCTTCACCGCATCGGCGCAGCCTTGTGCAGCGAGTTCGGGCAGCAGGCGCAGCTGTGCTTGCGAGAGCGAACCGACGATGTCCGGGTGTGCAGCCTGGACGGCGCGGGCCGCGGCCTCGTCGCCTTTTGCGCAGGCGGCGATGAAGGCCTCGTCCACCGGCAGTGCGACGCCGCCTCCCGCTTGCTCCAGGAGGCTGGCGACTTCGGGGAGGCCGAAGCGCAGCGCAGCGACGTAGGCGCTCGTTCCGTCGCGCGTTGTCGCCTTGGGATCGGCTCCTGCCGCGAGCAGTGCCTCGATGTGCGCGGGCGAGCGGCGCCGGCGTATGGCCCACAGCAGCAGGGAGCCCCAGTCGCTGGTGGGCGGGCCCATGGGCGGTTCGTTGGCATCGCCGCCATGCGCGAGCAGCAGGCGCAGCGTGTCGACGTCGTCGAGATCGAGCACGCGATAGAGCGCGTTCGTTCCCGCGATGCGGGCTCCAGCCTCGAGCAGCAGGCGCGTGCAGGCCGGGGTTTCGAGCGAGTGGTAGAGCGATTCGCCGTCGTCGGGATCGGCGCCCGCATCCAGCAGCAGCCGGGTGAGCGCGGCATCGCGGTTCTGGCCGGCAGCGCCGTAGAGCGCGGACAGCCGCTCGGTCTCGTCGGGCTGGGCGAGCGACGCGGGCGGCCAGCGGTTGCCCACCGATTGATTCGGGTCCGCGCCTGCGTCGAGCAGCAGCTTGGCGCAGTGGCGCAGGCGCTCCTTGTGGTCCGGCAACTGCAGCAGGCCCGAATGGGTGAGCGCCACGAGCGGCGGCAGCGCGAGCGGGCCGCCTGCGCGGTTCACCCAGCCGGGGTCGCGTTCGATGGCCTGGCGGATCAGGGCTTCGTTGCCGACCGCGCAGGCGAGGATCGGGTCATCGCCCCGCAGGCCCGGGCTCTCTTCGAGCAGGCGCAGGGCCAGCGCTGGCCGCGCGCGGTTCGTGCCCCCGGCGATGTCGCCAGCGTAGACGAGGCGCAGCCATTGCAGCACGGCCTTCGCCGGATCATCCGCATGCGCGCGGCGTGCGAGGACGAAGCCCTGCAGGTCGGCCCAGGACGGGAATCCGTATTCGCGCGCGATGCACGACTGCGCGTCGTGCAGGCGAAGGCCGAGCGCGGCAATCGCCGAATCGCTCTTGCTGGCAGCGGCGGGAAGGGCTTCGCGAAAGCGCGCGGTGGCGGCGGGATCGTTGCTTCGGTAGAGCGCAAGCAGTTCCTTGGCTTGCTTCTTCAGATGGCCCAGGTCGGGCCGGGCGGGCATGCGCTTCATGTGTACCTCCGTGCATCAGACGCCGTCGGCCCGCAAATCCGGCTGCACAAAAGGCGAATGGCTCGGCATATGGAGGCAAGTGGGTTCAACCCTTCCCGCGGGCCCGGGCGCGGCTTGCACCGCGGCGGCGATGTTAGGCCACGTCGAGCGCGAAGGTCAATGCGCACGACCGACTGGCGGGAGCGGCTAAAGTGGCACGCTGCTGCCCGCCATCGTCTCGCACGTCCAATCTCCAAACGGATACCCGACACCATGCTGCCCAGATTCCTCAAGCGGCTTGCCGCACGCTTCGCCGGCTCGACGCCGCCACCCGAAACGCCTGCGACCGGCGGCACAAGGACGCCGGCATTGAAGAAGGGCGACGTGCTCGCCTACCGCAGCGACAAGGCCTGGCGCGCCGTCTGGGTTCTCGAAGTCGATCCGTGGCCCGACGGAACAGCGGTGGCGCACTGCCTGAGCTATCAGCCGCTGGACCAGAAGCCCACCGTCGAATCGCTGAAGCACGCCGAGGTGCTGATATGGCATTCGCCCATCGATGCCGACGGCGTGAGCCGGGGCAGCGAACTCATCGGCAACAGGCAGCCCGCCGAGGACGACCTGATCGGCTTCGCCGAATACCTGAGGCTCACCGACTTCCCGAGGTATCTGGAGCTGATGGGCCAGGACGGCCACGAGATCGTGCGCGAGGCCAATGCGCACTATCTGCGCGGCAACGAACTCTGCGAGCAGGGCCGCAAGCAGGAGGGCATCGCCGAGTACGACGCGGCCGTGGAGCTTTTTCCGCTCTTCTTCGAGGCCATCGACAACCGCGCCTTCACGCGCATGGAACTCGGCGACTTCCAGGGCGCGCTCGAGGACTTCGAGCAGTCGCTGCAGGTGAATCCCGACGGCGAGGCCGCGTTCTTCTCGAAGGGCGAATGCCTCATGCGGCTCGGCCAGCTCGCCGCCGCGGAGTCGACCTTCAAGGAGGGCAGGGAGCGCTTTCCGGGCAAGAAGGCGCTCTTCGACGAATTCCTGGAGCGCGTGCGGGCGCAGCAGCGCTCGGGGAGCAAGTAGGAGCGACGCCGCTCAGCGCGCAGCCTCGGGCTGCAGCTGCTCCCTGAGGATGCGGCGGATCTCCAGGATCGCCAGCGGGTTCTCCTGCACGCTGTGCGCCGACGGGATCACCAGTTCGGAGGCCGCGCCGTCGAGGTGCGCGCTGGCATAGGGCACGATGCCGTCGCTCGACAGCGCCTGCGCCACGCCGGGCGTGTCGTTGCCGATGATCGAATGGAAGCGCACGCGCGGATTCATCGGCAGGCCCGACGACAGCCGCACGAACGGATCGCGGTCGCTGAGGTTGTCGATGCTGTTGGGGATGCGCAGCGTGCCCTGGTCCTGCCGCGCGGGCGCGATGCGGATCAGCTCGCGCGAGATGTCGCCCAGCTGCCCGAGCATCGCCACGGGCAGCGTGATGAGGTTGGCCACCCAGCGCGAGATGCGGTTGTTGGCGAAATCGGTGCCGCGGTGCGGCGAGGCGATGAAGATGGCGTCGCTCACCTGCGGCAGCGGCTCGAAGCGCAGGTAGGGCGCGAGCTTCTCTTCCATGCGCCGCTGCTGCGCGCCCTGCATCGGGTAGCTGGCGAGCAGGGCGTCCCAGAGCTTGTCTTCCGAGGACGAGACCATCAGCCGGGACAGCACCCCGCCCATGCTGTGGCCGATCAGCGTGATGTCGTTCGAGGCCGGTGCCTTGCCCGAGGGGTCGAAGTGCGCGAGCGTCTGCGTCACGGCTTCGCGGATCGCGAAGTTGTTGAGCGGCAGCGGTGCGTTGGTCGGGTAGTAGACCTGCCAGATCTGGTAGCGGCGGCGCAGCGTCTCGTCGCCCAGCACCTCGTTGGCCACGTTGATCCACGCCTCGGGGCTGCTCGCCAGACCGTGCAGCATGATGACCGTGCGGCGGTTCGGATCGTAGGGCTGCATCAGGTAGATGCGCGGCTGCGTGAGGCCCTCGCGGCCGCCGAAGAGGCTGCGCAGCGCCTGCAGCGCGAAGTCGGAGCGCGCGAGCCACAGGCCGTAGCCCGAAGTGAAGTTGGCGGCCAGCGGCACTTCCTGGCCGGCGAGCTGCACGTTGGCGGTGCGGTACGGGTCGTAGGCCGCGATGCGCAGCGTGCGGGTGCGAAGCACATCGCCGAGGTTGGCGCCGTCGAACAGCAGCAGCGCGGTGACCGCCGGGAAGGGCATCTCGCGATAGGGCGGGCGAGGCTGCTGCCTGTCTGCAAGGTCGGCTCGCGGCGCCGGCGGCTCGTCGTCGGTGCGCCTGTCGCTCGCTGCCACCAGTTCCGCGCCGAAGCCGTCGCGCCGGTAGGTGTTGCGCAGGCCCGAGAAGGTCAGCGAGGCGGCGGGAATCAGCTCGTCGGGCAGGGGCGTGTCGGAAGGAAGGCGCAGGTTCGACACGTCGGTCTCGATGTGCCAGTCGCCCACCTTCGGCATCGCGGGCTGCGCCACCGCGCGCGAACCGTTGCGGCGGACTCCGTCGTACAGGCCGGTGATGGCCTGCTGCACCGCGTAGTTGTAATAGTCGCGCACCTGGGTCTGCCGGTCCTCGAAGGCTCGGTCGCGCGGCTTGCGGGCGGTGAAGAACAGGTAGGCGTAGGCGTGGCGCGCGGTCTCGAACCAGGCCTCGATGGCGGCGGCATCGGTCGCGCCGCCGTGCTTCTCGGACGCGAGCGCCACCTGCAGCCAGACTTCGGAGAGCGCCGAGAGACGCTGCTCGTCGCTCAGGCCCGGCGAGTCCGCCAGCGCGTTGCGGCAGGCCTGGCCGTCCTTGCGGCACAGGTCGGCGTCGGAGCCGATCACGCGCAGCACTTCCTGCGCGGAGGTGCTCAGGCGGCCGGTGGTGAGCACGTCGCCGCGGCGCTGCGCGAGGTATTCGGCCGGCGAGATCGAACCGACGGTCACGCCCGCGCAGCCTGCCAGCAGTGCGGCTGCGCAGGCGAGCACGGGCAGCGAAGCGAAGAAGTGCAGCGCGCGTTTCATTGCGCCGCTCCGGTGCCAGCAGCCGCGACGCCCGGCAGGCCCTGCCGGATCGCCCGTGAGAAATCGACGCCCGGCGTCTTGTCCGTCGCGATCGCCCGCTCGGTGATGCGGCCAGCCGCGCGCAGCGCTTCCATGCTGTAGCCGGGCGCAAGACCGCCCACGTCGAAGAGATAGTCGGGCAGGTAGCCCGAAGCGAGCAGCCGCCAGTCCATCGGCAGGCCCGGCACGATGCGCTTGGCCAGCGCATACACGATGGTGGTGCAGTTGGCGGTGAGCGTGTTGTAGAAGCTGGGCTCGCGCACCAGCGCCGCGCCTTCGCCGAGGTAGGCGAGGAAGAGCGAGCGGATCTCGGGCTGCGGCAGGCTCACGCGGTACATGTAGACGTCCTCGCCGCGCACGTTGGTGCGCACGCGCAGGATGTCGTGCTCGTCGGCCGCGATCAGGCTGGTCTCGAACTGCTTGAAGAAGCCGCCCACCGACGAGAAGCTCTCGCCGCGCTCCTTGCGGATCTCGATGGAGAAGGTGAGGAACCGGCCGTCGTCGAAGCCGAAGGACACCAGCGTGTGCGCGATGGCAGGCCCGGTCCAGTACGAGAGCGACACGTCGACCGTGCGCAGGCGGTCGAGGTCGTACTGCCTCGTCTCCCAGCGCTGGGTGTAGTCGGTGTCGCTGCGCCACTCGAAGTTGCGCACGTTATCCAGCGTGACGATGCTGCCGTCGACGCGCGAGTGCAGCTGCCGCGAGACGTCGTCGGCCCACACGCGGTTCTGCGAGGGCAGGATGGTGCTCCACCAGCCCAGCAGCAGCGCGAATCCGACCGCGTAGGAGAGCAGGGCGCGCGCGGCCCGCCTGCGCCACGTCAGCACGATCGCCGCGAGGCCGAAGGCGACCCACAGCACGCCCGCGCCGATCTTCATGGCGGCCGGGCCGGGGAAGTGGTACCAGAGCGCGAGGCAGGCCCACGAAGAACTCAGCAGCACCGCAAGCGTCAGCGCAAAGCGGCCCAGGAAGTGCAGGATCGTGCGGATCATTGCAGGCGTCGCGCTTCTAGCCGTAGACGCTCAGAGAGGCCAGGATGCGCGTGAAGTACGCATCCGCGAGGCTCGTCGCGGCCTTGGCGTCGCGTGCCTCCAGCGCATCGACGATGGCGGTGAGCTCGCGCAGCGTCTGCTCGCGCACCACGGCGCCCACGGGGCCGTTGAGATTCGAGCGGCCGTCGTACTGCACCGCGCGGCGGTCGGCCACCACGGCGTCGAACACCTGCATCAGGAAGCGGTTGCGCGTGGCGCGGAAGATCGCCTGGTGCACGCCGTAGATGCCCTCCTTGAACTGCAGCCACTGGTCGGCGTCGCGCACCACGGCGAGGTGGTGGCGCATCAGCGCGAAGTCTTCGGCGTCGGCGCGCTGGGCGGACAGCGCCATCATGGCCGGCTCGAACAGCAGCCGGCCTTCGAGGATCTCGGTGTAGGTCGGCACGTCGCGGTGGTGCGCGGCCACGGGAAGGTCGGACTCGCTCAGCAGCTGCATCAGCCCCTCGGCCAGGAAGGTGCCGCTGCCGACCTTGCGCTCCAGCAGGCCCTGCGCGCTCATCATGGCCAGCGCATGGCGCACGGTGCTGCGCGAGGTCTTGAACTGCTCCGACAGGTCACGCTCGTTGGGCAGCTTGTCGCCCGGCTTGAGCGCGCCGTCGCGGATCGACTGGAGTATGGCGCGGTAGACCTTCGAGGCGGTCGCCTTGTCCTGTGCGGCGATGCGGCCCGAAAGATCCGTGACCTCGATCAGCGGCTGGAGCGGCTGCGGCACGGGCTTTGCATTCATGGTTGAAGAGTTCGCCAAAATGGTTGACCAATCGCAATTAATGTTCTTAGAATGAATTCATTACGCAGTCACATAAGACTGCGCTGCATGGCTCTGGATTGGTTGACCAATCCTTCCGAATCCGTTGATTTTCGTCGAAAGGTTGACCGTTTGCGCCGCCCCTCGCGCCGCAACGGTGATGTGTTCCCAATGACCCTGGATTCCAACACGGCGCCGGCGGCCGCGAGCCACCGCAGCGCGCGCAGCCCCGAGGAGCGCCTCGCCGCCCTCGGACTGAAGCTTCCGCCGCCTCCGGCGCCCGTCGCCAACTTCGTCGCTTGGCGCCGCAGCGGCCAGATGCTGTATCTCTCGGGCCAGGGCCCGCTCGAAGCAGACGGCCGCCTGCATGTGGGCCGTGTCGGCGAGGAAGTGAGCGTCGAGGCTGCCTACGCGCATGCCCGGCTGACCGGCCTGAACCTGCTGGCTGTAGCCAAGGCCGCGCTCGGCGAACTCGGGCGCGTGCGCAGTGTGGTGAAGCTGCTGGCCTTCGTGAATGCGGCGCCGGGCTTCGCCTTCCACCCGAAGGTCATCAACGGCTGCTCCGACCTGTTCGTCGAGGTGTTCGGTGACGAGGTGGGGCGGGGCGCGCGTTCCGCCATCGGCGCGGGCTCGCTGCCGGGGCACCAGACCGTCGAGGTCGAAGCCATCCTCGAAGTGGACTGACGATGGCTTACCAGTTCCAGTTCGAGGCGCTCGCGCCCTATGCAGGGCAACTGGCCGAAGGCCTGCTGCACACGCTGGGCTATGCCGCGTCGAGCATCGTGCTGGGCATGGCGATCGGCGTGGCGGGCTCGCTGGCGCTGATCTACGGCAGCAAGCCGCTGCGCGGCGTGACGCGTGTGTACGTGGAGTTCTTCCGCAACACGCCGGCGCTGGTGCAGCTCTTTCTCATCTACTTCGGCCTGCCCAACCTGGGCATCCGGCTGGAGGCGCCCGTGGCCGGCGTGATCTCTCTGGCGCTGTACTGCGGCGCGTACATGGTCGAGGTGTTCCGATCGGGGCTGATGTCGGTACCCCGCGGCCTCTCCGAAGCCGGTGCCGCGCTCGGGCTGCGGCCGCGCCAGGTGCTGGTGCACGTGCTGTTCGTGCCTGCGCTGCGCAACGTGTTTCCCTCGCTGGCCAGCCAGATGGTGCTCACGCTGATCGGCACCAGCCTCATCTCGCAGATCGGCGTGGAGGACATCTTCCACGCAGGCAGCTTCATCGACTCGCGCACCTTCCGCAGCTTCGAGGTGTACGTGGTGATCTGCGCGATGTACTTCGTCACGGTTCAGGCGCTGCGCGTGCTGCTGGGCTTCGTGCAGCGCCGGCTGTTCGGCAGGGAGGGCCGCTGAGATGCGCGGACTTTCCATTGCCGATCTCTGGCTGATCCTCGGTGCCATCCGCTGGACCGCCGCGCTTGCCCTGACCTCCTTCGCCATCGGCGCCGTCATCGGCCTCGGCGTGGCGGTGGCGCGCACTTCGCGGCTGACCTGGCTGCGCGTGCTGGCGCGCGTCTACGTCGAGCTTGTGCAGGGTACGCCGCTGCTCGGGGTGCTTTTTCTCCTGTACTTCGGCGTGCCGATGCTGCTGGGCATCGAGATCAAGGCCTTCACGGCCGCCGCTGCAGCGTTCTCGCTTTCGGCCGGCGCCTTTCTCGGCGAGATCTGGCGCGGCGCGATCGAGTCCGTGCCCAAGGGGCAATGGGAGGCCGCCTCCTGCGTGGGTCTGCGCCGCTGGCACGTCATGCGGCACGTGGTGTGGCCGCAGGCCTTCCGCGTGGCGCTCGGCCCGACGGTGAGCTACCTGGTGCAACTCATCAAGAACACCTCGCTCGCGGCGCTCGTCGGCTTGGTCGAACTCACGCGTTCGGGCCAGATCGTGGCGGGGTCGACGCTGGCACACCTGCCAGTCTTCTGCGGCGTGGCCCTGTGCTACTTCGCCATCTGCTATCCGCTGGCTCGCCTGGCACTCTCTCTTGAAGGACGCATGAATGCCGCTCGTGCTCATTGATTCGGTCGAAAAGCACTTCGGCGACAACCATGTGCTGCGCGGCGTGTCCACCGAGGTCGCCAGGGGCGACATCGTGGCGCTCGTCGGGCGCAGCGGCTCCGGCAAGAGCACGCTGCTGCGCTGCGTGAACGGCCTGGAGACGATCAGCGCCGGCCGTATCGTGGTCGACGGCGTCGACGTGCAGTCGCCCGACACCGACCTGGCCCTGCTGCGCCGCCGCGTGGGCATGGTGTTCCAGAGCTTCAACCTGTTCCCGCACCTGTCGGCCGCGGCCAATGTGACGCTGGCGCCGGTGCTCACGAAGAAGATCGCCAAGGACGAGGCCCGCGACCTGGCCCAGCGCATGCTGGAGCGCGTGGGGCTGGGCCACAAGCTCGACGCCATGCCGTCGCAGCTCTCGGGCGGCCAGCAGCAGCGCGTGGCCATCGCGCGGGCGCTGGCGATGTCGCCGCAGCTCATGCTGTTCGACGAGGCCACCTCCGCGCTCGACCCCGAGCTGGTCGGCGAGGTGCTGCGCGTGATGGAGGACCTGGCGCGCGACGGCATGACCATGATGGTCGTCACGCACGAGATGGCCTTCGCGCGCCGCGTGGCCTCCGAGGTGCTCTTCATGAACCAGGGCCGCATCTGGGAGCGCGGCACGCCCGAGCGGATGTTCGGCAGCCCGCAGACCCGCGAGTTCCAGCAGTTCGTGCAGTCCGTCGTCTGATTCCCACGCCTTCGTTTTCGTCGTTCTTGTCTTTCCTGTCTTCCAAGGAGCTTCCATGTTCAAACTGAAAACCCTGTTCGCCGCCGCGCTGGTCTGCGCCGCTCCCTTGCTCGCGCATGCCGACAAGCTCGCCGACATCAAGGCCAAGGGCGCGATCCGCATCGCCACAACCATCGACGCCGCGCCGTGGGGCTTCACCGACTCGGCAGGCAAGCCCACCGGCCTCGACGTGGAACTGGCCGAGAACGTGGCCAAGGCCATGGGCGTGAAGCTCGAGCTGCAGCAGGTGACCGGCGCCAACCGCATTCCGTACCTGCTGTCGAACAAGGTCGACGTGGTGATCGCCGCGCTGGGCAGCTCGCCCGAGCGTGCCAAGCAGGTCGCCTTCTCCAAGCCCTACGCGGCCGTGTACCTCGGCGTGTACGGCGGCAAGGGCACGCCCAAGTTCGCCAAGGTGGCCGACCTCGCGGGCCAGACCGTGGCAGTGCCCAAGGGCTCCACGCCCGACCTGTCGCTGAGCGAACTGGCGCCGGGCGCCAAGCTGATCCGCCTGGAAGACACGGCTTCCACCGTCTCGGCCTTCCTGTCGGGCCAGGCGCCGCTTTTCGCCGAGAACAACTTCATCGCGCAGAAGGTGGCCGACGAGAACCCGGCCAAGGGCATCGAGATGAAGTCGCTGATCCGCATCAGCCCCGCCTACATGGCCGTGCAGCCCGGCGAGACCGCGCTGCTGGCCGAGATGAACAGGATCATCGACGCCAAGACCGCCGACGGCAGCCTCGCGGCGCTGCGCCTGAAGTGGTTCAAGGACGAGCAGAAAGAAGTGAAGTGAGCCAGCCGCGTCCCTCCACCGTTTTCACGGACATCGACTGGGCCAGGCCCGGCAAGCAGGTCGGCCACGCGTGGCTTCCGTATTCGGGACATGACGATGCCTGGGGCGCGGTGGCGCTGCCCCTGGCAGTCATCGGCAACGGCGACGGCCCGACGGTGCTGGTCACCGGCGCCATCCACGGCGACGAATACGAAGGACCGATCGTCATCAACGAGTTGATCCGCAGGCTCGACGCCTCGCAGGTGAAGGGCTGCCTGATCCTGATGCCTTCCGCCAACGCCCCCGCGATGCGCGCGGCCTCGCGCGTGAGCCCGCTGGACGGCAAGAACCTCGCACGTGTATTCCCCGGCAACCCCTACGGCACGCCGACGGAGCAGATCGCAGCCTTCATCCACGATGTGCTGTTTCCCAAGTGCGATGCCTACGTCGACCTGCACGCGGGCGGCAGTTCGCTCTTCATCGAGGAAAGCGCGCAGGTCGTCGTCACGCCGACGCTGGTACCCGAAGTGCGCGAGCGCGCGGAAGACATGGCGCGCTGGTTCGGCGCCAGGTTCACCGTCATCACCGACAACATGGGCGACCCGCGCACCAGCTGCGGCGCGGCCGCGCACCTGGGCCTGGCCGCCATCGCGGCGGAGATGGGCGAGAACGGCAGCGTCTCGCCCAAGGGCGTCAAGCGCACCCGCGAATGCCTGTCGCGCGTGCTGGCGCGGCTGGGCGTGGTGCCGGGCGCGCTGCCCGAGGCGCCGCCGCCGAGCCGCCGCGTGCGCATCGTGCCCAACGGCGGCAACCTGCTGTCGCCGGGCGACGGCTACTTCGAGCCGCTGCACGAACTGGGCGACACGGTGGAGGCCGGCGAGCTCGCCGGCTACCTGCACCTGCTGCACGAGCCCGCGCAGGAGCCCCGCGAAGTGCGCTTCGCCAAGGGCGGCACGGTGTATTCGCAGCGCACCTTCGGCGCAGTGAAGCAGGGCAACAACCTGTGCGTGCTGGTCGAGGACGAGGCATGACCGACAAAGACGCGATGCAACCGATCGGCCTGGCCGACTACCGCGCGGCGCACGAGCGCGTGAAGCCCTACATCCGCCGCACGCCGCTGGTCGAGGCCCATCCCTGGGTGCCCGGTGGCGCGGCGCAGGTGCGCTTCAAGGCCGAGTGCCAGCAGGTGACAGGCTCCTTCAAGGCGCGCGGCGCATTCAACCGCGTGCTGAACCTTCCCGAGGAGGTGCGCCGCCAGGGGCTGGCCACCGCGTCGGGCGGCAACTTCGGCGCGGCCGTGGCCTATGTCGGCAAGACGCTGGGTCTGCCGGCCAACGTGTTCGTGATGAACACCAGCACGCCGATCACCCGCGCCCGCATCGAGAGCCACGGCGCGAAGCTCACGGTGCATGGCGATTTCTGGGACCAGAGCTGGGACGCCGCCGGTGCCAACGTGGCCGAGCATGGCGGTGCGCTGCTGCATCCGTACGCCGACCGCGACGTGGTGATCGGACAGGGCACGACTGCGCTGGAGATCATCGACGAGTGGCCCGAGGTCGAGACGCTGGTCGTTTCCATCGGCGGCGGCGGGTTGCTCGCCGGCATCGCGCAGGCGGCCAAGCTGCTCAAGCCTTCGATCCGCGTGATCGGGGTCGAGGCAGCGGGCTGTCCGACGCTCTACACCTGCCGCAAGGAAGGCCGCATCGTGAAGCTGGAGAACGTGAAGACGCGCGTGCCCATCCTGGCCGCGCGTTCGACCGAGCCGCTGAACTTCGAGTTGATCGAGAAGTACGTCGACGAGATCGTGCTGGTCGACGAGGAAGTCATCGAGGACTCGGCGCGTTCGGCCTGGCAGCACGCCGGCCTGGCCATCGAGCTCGGCGCGGCCACCGCGCTGGCGGCCGTGAGCCACCGCTGCTTCGAGCGGCGCGACGACGAGAAGATCGCCGTGGTGCTTTGCGGCAGCGGCAGCGACGGGATGCCGAAGGCCTGAGGGCGCCTCAGAGCATGTAGGTCACGAGCTTGAAGTCCGGGTCCTCCGGGAACGACTTCACCGTGAATCCGAGCCGGCGCACCAGCTTCAGCATGTCGGGGTTGTTGGCAAGCACCAGCCCGTCCATCTCGGCGAGGCCCTTGTCGCGGGCCACGTCGATGATGCTTTCCATCAGCCGCGAGCCGATGCCCCGGCCGCTGAACTCGTCGGCCACCACGAGGGAAAACTCGCAGCTGGTCTGGTCGGGGTTGGTGACGTAGCGCGAGACGCCCACGATGCGCTCGCTCTCGAGCACGGTACCGTCGGGCGACACGCTGCGCTCCATCACCACCGCCACCAGCGCCATCTCGCGGTCGTAGTCGATCAGCGTGAAGCGCGAGAGCATCGACGGCGGCAGCTCGTGGAACCGCGAGACGAAACGGAACCAGCGGCTCTCGGGCGACAGCCCCTGCACCAGCGCCTGCAGCATCTGCGCGTCGTTGGGGTGGACCGGCCGCACGATGTAGGTGCCGCCGCCCGTGCCGGCCAGCGGCCATTCGCGCCGGTAGCGCGCGGGGTACGGCATGATCGCCAGGTGCTGGTAGCCGTTGACCGCGTTGCCCACGTGGGCCGCCACCGCCTGCGAGCTGCTGCCGACCACGATGCGCGCATCGACCGAGATGGCGCCGTTCTCGTCCACGATGATCGGGTTGATGTCCATCTCGCGCAGCTCGGGCAGCTCGCACACCATTTCCGACACGCGCAGCAGCAGGTCTTCGAGCGCCTCCATGTCCACGGCATGGGCGCCGCGCCATTCGCCCAGCGTCTCGGCCACGCGCGAGCGTTCGATGAGCCGGCGAGCGAGAAACTGGTTGAGCGGCGGCAGCTCCATCGCGCGGTCGTTCAGCAGCTCGATCATGGTGCCGCCCGCGCCGAACACGATGACCGGGCCGAATGGCTCGTCGGTGACCATGCCCACGTAGATCTCGCGGCCGCGCCGGGCGCGCGCCATCTTCTGCACCGTCACCCCGTTGATGCGCGCCTCGGGCGCGAGGCGGGCGACGCGCTCCATCATCTCGACGTAGGTGTCGCGCGCGGCGGTGCCGTTGAGCACGTTGAGCGCCACGCCTTCCACGTCGGACTTGTGAGGAATGTCGGGCGAATCGATCTTCAGCGCCACCGGAAAGCCCAGCTGCGTCGCGATCATCATCGCCTCGCTGGGGCTGCGCGCGAGCAGCGTGCGCGTGATCGGGATGTGGAAGGACGACAGCAGCGACTTCGATTCCATCTCCGTCAGCACGTTGCGCCGTTCGGCCAGCACGCTCTCGATGAGGAGGCGCGCGCCTTCGATGTCGGGCTTGGCCAGCGCCGACAGCGGCGGCGGCGTCTGCTGCAGCAGCTGCTGGTTCTGGTAGAAGGCCGCGATGTTGCCGAAGGCGCCCACGGCCGCCTCTGGCGTGCGGAAGCTCGGGATGGTCGCGTCGGCCAGCACCGAGCGCGCCTTGCCCACCGACGAGTCGCCCATCCAGCAGGCCAGCAGCGGCTTGTTCATCGGCCGCGGGATGTCGGCCAGCGCCTTCGCGGTGGCTCCCGCGTCGATGCCAGGCTTGGGCGAGAAGATGGCGAGCACGCCGTCGACCTGGCTGTCGGCCGAGGCCGCGTCGATGGCGGCGCGGTAGTGGGCGGGCTGCGCCTCTTCCGACAGGTCGATCAGGTCGGCCAGCGATGCGAGCGGGGGCAGGGCGGGCAGCAGCACCTTCTGCGCGGGGGCGGAGAGCTTGCCGAGGTCGAGACCGATCTCGTTGATCCAGTCGGCCGCCAGCACGCCGGGGCCGCCGCCGTTGGTGACCACCGCCAGGCGCTTGCCGACGGGCCTGTAGCGCGAGGCAAGGCACTTGGCGGCGGAGAAGAGTTCGACGAAGGAGCGCACGCGCACCGCGCCGGCCCGGCGCAGCGCGGCGTCGAACACGTCGTCGCTGCCCACGATGGCGGCGCTGTGCGTCTGCGCGGCTTCGTTGCCGGCAGGCTTGCGACCGGCCTTGAGCACCACCACCGGCTTGGCGTGCGAGGCCGAGCGCAGCGCGCTCATGAAGCGGCGCGCATCGGCAATGCCTTCGAGGTAGATGATGATGCTGTGCGTGGCCTGGTCGTTGGCCAGGAAGTCGAGCACCTGCGGAATGTCGACCGAGGTGTGCGGGCCCAGCGAGACCACGCTGGAAAAGCCCACGCCGTTCTGCCGCGCCCAGTCGAGCATCGAGGCCGTGAGCGCGCCCGACTGCGCCACCAGTGCGAGGGGCCCGCTGCCCGCCAGCGGACCGGCCACGCTGGCGTTCAGATGCAGCAGCGGGCGCTGGAAGCCCAGCGAGTTGGGGCCCAGCAGGTGCACGCCCTCGCGGCGCGCGATCTTGCGCCACTGCGCCGCCTGCTCGGCGCCGATGCCGCTCGAAAGGACGACGGCCGCCTTGCAGCCGATGCGCCCCGCGATCTCCAGCGCAGCCGCCACGTCGCCCGGCGCCAGCGCGATCAGCGCGAGGTCGGCGTGGGTCTGCGCGAGCTCTTCGAGCGTGCCCTTGGTGCGCACGTCCAGGAAGCGCAGCGTGCCGTCGAAGCGCTGCGCGCGGAACGCCTCGCGAAGCGTGCGGCCGGCCGGCGTCTGCCCACCCGGGCCATCCGCGTTGCCGACGAAGGCGACGATGGAGGCGGGCGCGAAAAGCGGTGTCAGGAAATGCTTGTCCATGCCCCCGAGTCTGCACCGTTCGGACGCTGCTGTGCATCGTGGCCGCACCCGAGAGCCGAGGTCAGGACGGGTTCAGAGGGCTTGGCTATATTCGGGTTTCCATGCAAAAACGTATCGGAGTGATCTTCGTCTCGCGACGGAACTCATTGCGCAGCATCCTGGCCGAAGCGTGCCTCGCACACCTGGACCCGAAGCGGTTCTCGGCCTCTTCCTGCGGGCAGCCCGGACAGGTCGCCCGCGAATTCCATCCTGCCGCAGTCGCCGCGTTGAAGAGCGCGGGCATCCCCTTGCCCAACAGGCTGCCGCGCGGCTGGGACGAGCTGGCGCGAGCGAGTGCGCATCCTGCGGACTTCGTCATCACGCTCGATGAAACGACGGGCCCGCGCCAGCCCCTGTGGCCCGGCCAGCCCGACGCGGCCCTGTGGGCCTACCCCGACCTGCTCGACGGCCGCGATCCCGAGAGGGTCGCGCACGACGCGGTACAGACGCTGTTCTCGCTGCGGCGCCGGCTGGAGCTGCTGGTGAGCCTGCCGATGCAGGGGGTGGACCGCTCGGCGGTGCGCTCGGACGTGCGCGATCTGGGCTACCTGCGCTAGTTGCAGCGATCGCGCCGGGCCGAAGGGCTCACTCCAGCGTGAACCCGATCTTCAAGGTCACCTGCCAGTGCGCGACCTTGCCGTCGACCACGTGCCCGCGCGTCTCGGTGACGTTGAACCACTGGATGTTGCGCACCGTCTCGTGCGCCTTGGCGATGGCGCTTTTCACCGCATCCTCGATGCCGGTTGGCGACGAGCCGGTGAGTTCCAGGGTTTTGTAGACGTGGTTGGACATGGTCTCTGACTCCTTCTGGTTCGATTGAAAAAACGATTGGGCTGGCAGCGCTGGAAAAACATCGTAGTCCCGTTGCGCTGGTACGTGTCAGTGGACGTACCCGCCCTTGACGAAGCGCACCGGCTCGGCGTCCATGCGCGCGATGAGGGCGCCGAGACCGTCGGGCGGCAATGGTCGGACGCCGGGCTTCGACGAGGGCTGCTGCTCCGTGCGGCACAGCAGGTCGTCGTCGCTCCACGCGGCCTTGCCGGGCTCGCCGCGTGCGCGCAGCCAGCCGTCGCGGTCCACGATGAACTGGGTGCCCGCGAGCTGCGTGGTCGCGCCTACGAGCGAGTAGGCGGTCCACGCGGCGGGTGAGGTGGCGATGCAGTCGCCGGACTGCGATGCGGCGGCTTCCGTCGCTTGCGGGGCGATCAGCACGGTGACGAGGCGCGGGTCGTCGGCCGGCGTCGATGCGCCGGCCCCGAGGCTCGATGCGACGATGCGCAGGCGCTGGCCGCGCCAGCTGGAAAGGCTGCGCGGCGGCCTGCTGCCGCATTGCACCATCACATCGGGCGGCGCGATGGGCTGCGCCCACAGTCCGGCAGCGCGCAGGCTTTCCCCGGCGCCCTGGGCCTTCATGAAATCGATCAGCGCCCAGGCGTCGGCGTCGCTGAGCGTGGAGCCGAAACCGGGCATGGTCGGGGTTCCGCGGCGGTCGCGCATGCCGTTCATCACATGCCACAGCACGTCGCCATCGGCGCGGCGCCACAGCAACGGACCGCCCAGGTCGGGCGGCCACACGGCCTGGGCCGAGGCCAGCGGCCCGTGACCCCTGCCGTCGGTACCGTGGCAGGCGGCGCACTGCGCTGCATACAGGCTGCGGCCGCGCTCGATGCTCTCGGCAGTGAAGCCGGTGGGCGAAGCATGGAAGGTGGTCGGATACGCGGGCACCAGCACCACGTTGGCCTCGGGCCAAGGCGCCAATGCCGCCAGCAGCACAGCCGCTGCGGCCAGCCACACACGGCGCCGGCGCCAGGGCAACGCAAGCAGCAGGATCAGCAGCGCCACGGCAAGCACGACGAGCGTGAGCCCGAGCCGCCGGGCCTGGCCGAGGTCGATCAGCAGGTTCTCGCCCGAAAGCCGCAGCGCCCACGGCCAGGCGGCCTGACCGTGCGATTGCCCGGCCAGCCCCAGCACGTCGAGAACGCGCAGAAGCCACAGCTGCGCCCCCTGCAGCAGGCCGATCAGCAGGTTGAGCCAGCCGGCCTCGGGCGGACCACTCATCTCTTCAGTTCACCACGTGGCGTCGAGTCCCAGGTGCTTGAGCGCCTCGTGCCGCAGTTCGGCCAGCCGCGGATCGCCGCGGTGGCGCGGGTAGGGCAGGTCGACCACCAGCTCCGCCGCGATGCGCGCGGGCCGGTCGCTCAGCACGATCACGCGGTTGGCCAGGAACAGCGCCTCTTCCACGTCGTGCGTCACCAGCAGCGCCGAGAAGCCCGCGCGCTGCCAGAGGTTGACCAGCTCGCTCTGCATCGCGATCCGCGTGAGCGAGTCGAGCTTGCCCAGCGGCTCGTCGAGCACCAGCAGCTGCGGATCGTTGACCAGCGCGCGTGCCAGCGCCACGCGCTGCGCCATGCCGCCGGAAAGATGATGCGGAAAGGCTTTCGCGAACTCGGTGAGGCCCACGAGCCTGAGCGCCTCGTCGACGCGGGCACGCTGTTCCTTCAGCACGCCGCGCGCCTGCAGGCCCAGCGCCACGTTGTCCCACACACTGCGCCATGGGTAGAGCGTCGGGTCCTGGAAGACGACGATGCGCGACGGATCGGGCCGGGTGATTGGCTCGCCGTTCTGGGTGATGGCGCCGGTGGTCGCGGGCTCGAGCCCGGCCACCAGCCGCAGCAGGGTCGACTTGCCGCAGCCGCTGGGCCCCAGCAGCGCGACGAACTCGCCGGGTCGCACCTGCAGGTCGACACCGTCGAGCACCTGCAGCACACCGCCGGACACCTCGAACCAGTGGCTGACGCCGCGGACGTCGATCTGCGCGCCAGCGACATCTGCCTGGCCGGTCGGCGCGGGCGCGGGAGGAAGCACGGCGTTCGTCACCATTTCACGGTTCCCTTCTGCCAGGACAGCACGCGGTCGCGCACCTTGAAAAGCAGGGTGATGAGCCCGGAGCACAGCGCCGCCATCACGAGCAGCGCCGCATACATGTTGGCGTAGGCCGCCCAGCCCTGGGCCCACTGCAGATACCAGCCCAACCCGGCCTTCACGCCCATCATCTCGGCGGTGATCAGCACCGAGAACGATGCGCCCAGGCCCATGAAGAGGCCTACGAACACCTGCGGCAGCGCAGCCGGAATCGCCACGCGGAACACCAGGAAGCGCTCCGACGCGCCCAGCGTGCGCGCCACGTCGTAGTAGCTCTTGTGCACCGAGGCCACGCCCGACCAGGTGAGCACCGCGACCGGAAAGAAGGTTGCCAGCCCCACGAGGAACACGGCGGCCGAATAGCTCGAAGGCGCGAAGAAGAAGGCCAGCGGCAGCAGTGCCGACGCGGGCACCGGCCCCAGGAAACGCAGCAGCGGATGCACCCAGTACCCCGCGATGCGCGACCAGCCGATGGCGACGCCGGTGATGAAGCCGACCAGTGCGCCCAGCACGAAGCCGTTGGCCAGCAGGCGCAGCGAATGCACGGTCGACAGACCCAGGCGCTGCCAGTCTTCATGCACCACGTCGATCAGGCTCTGCGGCGGCGCAAAGAACGGGGAGGGCAGCACCCCGAGCTTGGCGGTGGAGACCTCCCACAGCGCCAGGCCCACGGCCAGCGCGACCAGCCATTGCCCGGCCGGGCGCAGGGTGCGCACCAGCCTGCCGGCGCGGCTGCCCAGCAGCGAGATGGCGAGGAGCAGCGCGGCAACCACCAGCGTGGCGATGCCGAACTCGCGGGTGAAGGCCCAGTCGCTGAAGCCGACTTCCTTGTTCGGCCACAGCAGGGTGAGCAGGCCCAGCGCGACCCATGCGGCCGAGGCGAGCAGGCCCGTAGGCCAGATGCCCGCGGGGGCGGCGGGACGCAGCGTTGCCGACTGCGCTGTGGCCGTGGCCCTGGTCGCACGGGGCGCGGCGGAGGCCGGCGCGTGCGCGCCGCCCTGCAATCCGAGCGGCGCCTCGAGGATCTGTTCGGCCGTGCTCATGCCAGGACGTCCAGCGACACGTGGTTGGCGAAGCGGACCACGTCGGTGCTCTTCTTCAGGATGCCCGCATTGCGGAAGTCGGTGGCGAAGGCCTCGACCTCGTTGCGCAGCGCCTTGCCGGCCGGGTGGTGCTTGTAGGTGAGCTCGGCCAGCAGCTTCTGCAGGTCCTCGAGCGGCACCTTGGGCGCGTATTTCGAGTAGATGCGCGCGGCCTCGTTCGGGTTTTCGGAAACGTAGTCGGAGGCCTGCGCAAGGGCGCGCACCACGGCCGCCGCGCGCGGCTTGTCGTTGCGCGCCAGCTCGCCGCGGGCGCCGACGATGCAGCACAGCCGCTCGGCGTATTCGCCCTTGGCGCTGTTGGCGATCTCGGTGAAGACGCCCGGGTTGCGCTTCTCGATCAGGAACACGTTCGGGTCGCCATCTGCGATCACCTGGATCTCGCCTTTCTTCACCGCTACGTCGAGCAGGTCGGCCGGGTAGACGCGCCAGTCCACGTCCTTCTCGATGTCGATGCCCTTCTTGGCGAGGTGGATGGCGTAGAACTGCCGCGCCGGGCTGTTCTGGTCCGACACTCCGATGGTCTTGCCCTTCAGGCTCGCCAGGTCGGTCGTCACGCCCGCTGCCTTGGCGCCCACGAGCCGCAGGCAGCCACCGTGCACGCTGCCCACCACCTTCACGTCGAAGCCCGCTTCCAGCGGCTTCACCCAGCGATGGATCAGGCCCACGCCCAGGTCGGCCTTGCCGGTGGCCAGCGCCTCCAGCATCTGGTCGGACGAGCCTGCCCAGTTGAGCAACTCGACGTCGAGCCCGTTCTTCTCGAAGAAGCCGCGCTCCAGCGCCACGGGCACCGGCGCGAGGCAGAAGCCAGCCTGGCTCCATGCGAAGGTGAGCTTGCGCGGCTGCGAATTCGCGATGGTGGCGAACAGGCCGCCGGAACCCACCACGGCCGCGGCCGCGCCGGCCTGCAGCACGCTGCGGCGCGAGGGCGGCAAATGATCGAGAGCAAAGGTCATCGCAGGCTTCTCCTCCGGAAAATACGAAGCTGCGAGTGTTGGCGCACCAAGCCGGCGCGGCCAACGAAGGAATGCGGCTATGGATATGCGCGCAGCTACTTTCCCTTGACGCCCCTGTTGCCGAAGCTCTCGGCGAGGAACTCGACGACGGCCTGCACCCGCGCCGTACGGCCCTTGCGCGTCGGTACCAGCAGCGTGACCGGCGCGGTGTCGAACTGCCAGTCGGCCAGCACGCGCACCAGCGTGCCGCGTGCCACCGCATCGGCCGCATCCCACTCGGAGCGAAGCACCAGACCCAGGCCCTGTTCGGCCCACTGCCGGGCCACGCCGCCGTCGTTGGTGACGTAGGCGGGCGAGATGCGAAGGGTTTCCCGGCGGGCCTTGGCGGCGGCTGCGCGGCCGGCCGGGCGCAGGTGCCACAGCGTCACGTCCTCGTCGTTCTCGCGGATGCAGATGCAGTCGTGCTGCAACACGTCGCGCGGCATGCGGGGGGTGCCGCGCTGGCGCAGGTAATCAGGGCTGGCGCACAACCAGCGCTCGTTGGCGCTGAGCGTGCGCGCCACCCAGGACGAATCGCGCACCGTGCCGATGTGGATCACCGCGTCGGCGTCGTGCCGGTCGGGCCACGGGGTCTCGCGCAGGTCGAGCTGCACGCCCAGCCCCGGGTGCAGCCTCGCGAAGCGCGCGAGCATCGGCGCGATGTACTGGCGACCGTATCCGAAGGGCGCGGCGATGCGCAGCGTGCCGGTTAGGCGCCGGTCGTCGCGCTGCATCGATTCGCGCAGCCCCTCGATCTGCCCGAGCAGCGCGGCCGCCTCGCGCGCGAAGCGCTCGCCCTCGGGCGTGAGGCTCAGCTTGCGCGCGGTGCGGGTGGCCAGCGACAGGCCGAGCGAGGCCTCCAGCTTGCGCAGCCGCATCGACAGCGCCGGCGGCGTGACGTCGAGCGCCCGCGCCGCCGCGCTCAGCGATGGCTCGCGCAGCAGGGCGGCGGCAAGCTGCATGTCCTCGATCTGGATCGTCGTCATTAACTTGTGCTTAACGATTGATGACTGTGCATTGAAGCACAAGCATGGCTTCGGAACGTACAGTCGTTGCCCATGCAATCCTCCAACGCCTATCCGCGCGCCGTGCTGTTCGACCTGCTTACCGCGCTGCTCGACTCCTGGACCGTATGGAACGCCGCCGCCGGCTCCGAAGCGAAAGGCCGCGCCTGGCGCGCCGAGTACCTGCGCCTGACCTACGGCTGCGGCGCCTACGTGCCTTACGAGCAGCTCGTGCAGGAGGCTGCCCGCAACACCGGCATGGCCGGCTCGGCCCCCGATGCGCTCGAAGCGCAATGGGACACGCTGCCCGCATGGGGCGGCGCGCGCGAGCTGCTGCTGGCGCTCAAGCCGCACTGCCGCCTTGCCGTGGTCACCAACTGCTCGAAGCGCCTGGGCCATCGTGCCGCGGCACGGCTGGGCATCGACTGGAATGTGGTCGTCACTTCCGAGGAGGCCGGCTTCTACAAGCCCGATCCGCGCCCGTACCGCATGGCGCTCGACCAGCTGGGCGTGCGGGCGCAGGACGCGGCCTTCGTCGCGGGCTCGGGCTACGACATGTTCGGCACGTCGGCAGTCGGCTTGCGCACGTACTGGCACAACCGCGTCGGCCTCTCGCTGCCCCAGGGTGCGCCACCGCCCGAGCTGCAGGCACCCACGCTCGACGCCGCGCTGCCCTGGCTCCAATCCTTCGCCGAATGACTGAATGAAATAGGCCCACCCATGACAGAAACCCTCGCCACCATCGACACGCCCGCGGCCCTCATCGAGAGCACGCGCATGCAGCGCAACATCCAACGCATGCAAAGGCACATGAACGAGCTCGGCGTGCGCTTCCGCCCGCATGTGAAGACCAGCAAGTGCATCGAGGTCGCGAAGGCGCAGCGAGACGCGGGAGCCCAGGGCATCACCGTCTCCACGCTGAAGGAGGCCGAGCAGTTCTTCGCCGACGGCTTCACCGACATCCTCTACGCCGTCGGCATGGCGCCGCACCGGCTGCCGCATGCGCTGGAGCTGCGCCGCCGCGGCTGCGCGCTGGGCATCCTCACCGACAGCGTGGCTTCGGCGGGCGCGATCGTCGAGTTCGGCCACGCGAACGGCGAGGCCTTCGACGTGCTGATCGAAGTCGACACCGACGGGCACCGCAGCGGCATCAAGCCCGAAGAAGACGCGCTGATCGAAGTCGGCCGCGTGCTGCACGAGGGCGGCATGCGCCTCGGCGGTGTGCTGACCCACGCGGGCTCCAGCTACGAACTCGATACGCCCGAGGCCCTCAAGGCGATGGCCGAGCAGGAACGCTCAGGCTGCCTGCGCGCGGCGCAGCGGCTGCGAGAGGCAGGGCTGCCGTGCCCGGTGGTCAGCGTGGGTTCCACGCCCACTGCCTTGGCTGCGGACGCGCTGGACGGTGTGACCGAGGTGCGGGCCGGCGTGTACGTCTTCTTCGACCTCGTCATGCGCAACATCGGCGTGTGCACGGAAGACGACATCGCCCTGAGCGTGCTGACCACCGTGATCGGCCACCAGGCCGACAAAGGCTGGGCCATCGTCGACGCAGGCTGGATGGCGATGAGCCGCGACCGGGGGACCCAGAAGCAGAAGCGGGACTTCGGGTACGGGCAGATCTGCGATGCGCAGGGGCGGGTGCTCGACGGCTATGTGCTCAGTGGTGCAAACCAGGAACACGGCATTCTTTCGCGGGAAGGCGAGGCGGATGCGGACATAGCGGCGCGCTTTCCCGTGGGGACGAGGCTGCGCATCCTGCCGAACCATGCTTGTGCGACGGGGGCGCAGTTCACGGAATATCACGCGTTGTCGGACGATGGCTCGCTGCGCGCCTGGGGGCGTTTTCACGGCTGGTGAGGTCCGCAGATTCGAGCACCCGATTCGCACGAACCTCAGCGCGCTGATATGAACGATCGACGTCGATCTGAGGTGGAGGCCCGAATGCGCCATCAGCATGGTTCCGTCGAGCCGGCAGCCTTCGCGCAGGATCTCAGAAAGACTGCTCCTCGACCACCCGCCGCACAGTCCGCAAGGCGCTGCGCAAACCATCCAACCCGACTGACCCCAACGCCAGCCGCAACGCGTGCGGCACATGCTTCGACGTAGCAAAAGGTTCGGCCGTGGAAACCGAAACGCCTTCACGCATCAGCGCCGCGGCAACCAGATCGGCCCGCGTCTCCTCCGGCAGCGGCAGCCAGGCGAAGTACGAGAACGGATGCCGCACGCACCCCATCCCTGCGAGCACTTCGCCGACGATGGCCTGCCGCGCCGATGCGTCCTGCCGCTTCTCCGATTCGAGCCGCTCGACCGTGCCGTCCTCCAGCCAGGTGCATGCGATGGCGGTGGTCACGCCAGGTGTGCACCAGGTCGTGGCGCGGATCGCGCGCTCCAGCTTCGGCACCCACGCGTCGGGCGCGGCGACGAAGCCGACGCGCAGGCCGGTCGCGACGTTCTTGGAGAGGCCAGAGACATACACCGTCTTCTCGGGCGCCAACACGGCAAGCGGCGGAGGGGGCTCATCGGCCAGGAAGGCGTAGGCCGCATCCTCGATGACGAGCAGCCCGTGCCGCCGCGCGATGGCCACGAGGCGCTTGCGGCGGCTCGCGCTCATCACCCAGCCCAGCGGGTTGTGCATGGTCGGCATGGCGTAGATGGCACGTACGCGGCGCCGTGCGCACAGGCACTCCAGCGCGTCGAGATCGGGGCCCTGGCCGGCGGCGGGCAGGGGCGCGAGTTCCAGCCGGTGCGCCTCGGCCAGCACCTTGAAGCCGGGGTAGGTGAGGGCATCCACCGCGACCACGTCGCCGGGTTGCAGCAAAGCCATTGCAGTCACGGCGAGCCCGTGCTGGGCACCGTCGACGATCAGCACGTTCGACGGCTCCGCCGCGAGCCCTCGCGAGGCGAGGTGCCGGGCGAAGCAGGCGCGTTCGTGCATCCGCCCGCCGTGCGGTGCGTAGCGCAGCATCGCGTCAAGCTCGCCGCCGGCTGCAAGCTGCCGCAGCGCGCCGCGCAGCAGTTCGGCCTGCCCGGGCAGCGCGGGGTAGTTGAAGTTCAGGTCGACCAGGTCCGCCGGCAGGGCGCGCTGGTCGGCGCCGGGGCCCACGCGCAGCGAGGCCTCGCGCACGAAGGTGCCGCGGCCGACCTCGCCGCTGACCAGGCCCATGGCCTCCAGTTCGGCATAGACGCGCGATGCGGTGACCAGCGCGAGCCCGTGGCGCTCCGCCAGCTTGCGGTGTGTAGGCAGGCGGGTGCCGGGCGGCAGCCGGCCGGCGCGGATCTGCGCGGCGAGTTCATCGACCAGTTGCTTGTAGCGGGCTTCGGCCATCGTCGGTTCGATGTATCCATGACAATTCTTTGATTGTATTGATCGGCTCTCCTAGGATGGCGCCATTCCGGCTCCCGCTCCACCTGCCAACGATCATGCACATCGCCATCCTCACCTTCGACGGCTTCAACGAACTCGACTCGCTCATCGCGCTGGGCGTGCTCAACCGCATCAAGAAGCCTGGCTGGCGCGTGAGCATCTGCTGCCCGACGGCGGAAGTCACGTCGATGAACGGCGTCACCATCCGCGCGCAGTCGCTGCTCGAAGATGCGCGCCGCGCGGATGCGGTGGTGGTCGGCAGCGGGGTGAAGACGCGCGAGGTGGTCGCCAGCCCGGAGCTGATGGGGCGCCTGTCGCTCGATCCGCAGCGGCAGCTGATCGCGGCGCAATGCTCGGGCACGCTCGTGCTGGCCAGGCTCGGCCTCGTCGAGGGCGTGCCGGCCTGCACCGACCTGACGACCAGGCCCTGGGTGCAGGAAGCCGGCGTGGAAGTACTGAACCAGCCCTTCTTCGCGCGCGGCAACGTCGCCACCGCGGGGGGCTGCTTCGCGTCGCCCTACCTGGCCGGCTGGATCATCGCGCGCGCCGAGAGCGTTGAGGCGGCTGCCGGCGCGCTGCACTACGTGGCGCCGGTGGGCGAGAAGGACGCCTACGTCGCCAATGCGCTGAAGAACATCACGCCGTATCTGCCGCGATGAGGTCCGCCGGCAACGTGGCCGCAGTCGCAGCCGTTGCTGCGGCCTCCGGCTGTGGTGCGCAGCGCCCGTAGGTGTCGTCGAAGCGCACGATGTCGTCTTCGCCGAGATAGCCGCCGGTCTGCACCTCGATCACCTCGAGCACTGTCTTGCCCGGGTTCTCCAGCCGGTGGATCGCGCCGGAGGGCAGGTAGATCGATTCGTTCTCGTGCACCAGCCTCACCGTGCCGTCGCAGGTGGCGCGCGCCGTGCCCTTCACGACCACCCAGTGCTCGGAGCGGTGGTGGTGCATCTGCAGAGAGAGCCGGGCGCCGGGCTTCACCGTCAGGCGCTTGACCTGGAAGCGCTCGCCCAGGTCGATGCTGTCGTAGGCGCCCCATGGGCGCACCACGCGGCGGTGCTCGGTGGCCTCGGCGCAGCCTTCCAGCGAGAGCTTGCGCACCACCTCCGCCACCTGCTCGGCGCAGCCCGCGCCGGCCACGAGCACCGCGTCGGGCGTGTCCACGATGATGAGGTCCTGCGTGCCCAGGGCCACCACCGGCCGGTGCGGCGCGTGCACAAAGGTGTTGCGCGAGTTCAATGCGCTGGCCTTGCCGCTGAGCCGGTTGCCGGCATCGTCGGCCGGATGCAGGCTGGCGACTGCGTTCCAGCTGCCCACGTCGCTCCACAGGCCCTCGAACTTGACGACGGCGATCTGCCGGTGCTTCTCGAGCACCGCGTAGTCGATGCTGTCGGCGCGGCACTGCTCGAAGGCGGCGCGGTCCAGGCGCAGGAAGCTGCCGTCGCGGCTCGCCCTGGCCGTCGCGTTCTCGCAGGCCTGGAGGATGTCGACCGCGTGCTCGCGAAGCGCGGCGACCAGCGTGCGCGCCTGCACGAGGAAGATGCCCGCGTTCCAGCTGTAGCCGCCCTGCAGGATCAGCATCTCGGCCACCGCCGCGCTGGGCTTCTCGACGAAGCGTGCCACCGCGTGGCTATGGCCGTCGGCCAGCGCCTCGCCGGCCTCGATGTAGCCGTAGGCCGTGCTCGGGAAGCTCGGCACCACGCCGAAGGTGACGATGTTGCCGGCCAGCGCGGCATCGATGCCGGTGCGCACGGTGCGCTCGAACAGGGCGATGTCGGGAATGTGGTGGTCCGAGGGCGCGAACAGCAGCAGGTCGTCGGGTGCAGCCAGCAGCGCCGCCGACGCCATCGCGGCCGCGGTGTTGCGCGCCACCGGCTCCAGGATCTGCCGGCCCGTGACCCGGGCGTTGTCCACCGTTTCCTTCACCAGGAAGCGGTGGTCTTCCGAGGTCACGCAGGTGATGTCGGCATTCAGCAGCGCCAGCCGTTCCAGCGTGAGCTGCAGCAGGCTCTTGCCGCCGACCAGCGGCGCGAACTGCTTGGGCAGGGCCTTGCGCGACAGCGGCCACAGCCGCGTGCCGCTGCCGCCGCACAGGACCACGGGATGGATGGGAAGAGCGGTGTTCATGATCGGTCGCCAGCGTGAAGGAGGTGGTGGGTGGGGTGGATGGAGGGCCGTCCGGTTCAGATCAGCCCGGAATAAGCGGCGTAGCTCACGGCCTGCGCGCGCGAGTGGACGTGCAGCTTCTTGTAGATGTTCTTGATGTGGGCGTTGACGGTCTGGCCCGAGATGCCCAGCCTGTTTCCGATCTCCTCGGTCACATGCCCGCGCGCGACGAAGCGCAGGACCTCGCACTCGCGCGCCGTCAGCGTCGTCGCGCGCGGCACGGGTTGAGCCACCGGCGGCAGCGCGCCCACCGGCCGGTGGCTCAGCCGCGAGAGCAGCCGGCGTGCCAGCCGCGGCGTGATGGCGGCACCGCCGTTGACCACCTGCAGCACCGCCTGGGCGAAGCTCTGCAGCCATGCGTCCTTCAGCAGGTAGCCGGTGGCGCCCAGTTCCAGCGCGTGCAGCACGTGCGCCTCGTCCTCCAGCACGGTGATGACGATGATCTCGGCCGAGCGGCGGTGCTCGCGCGCTTCCTGGATCAGGTCGAAGCCGGAGCCGTCGCCCAGCCGCAGGTCGACCATCAGCACGTCGAACTCGTGCGTGGCCACCAGCCGCCGGCCCTCGCGCAGGCTGCCGGCCTGGCCCTCGAGCTGTATGCGCAGGTCGGACAGCAGCTCCTGCGCGATCACGCGGCGCATGAACTCGTCGTCGTCCACGAGCAGCACGCGCACCGGCGCGTCTTCCTGCCCGGTCAGGAACCCCGGCCACAGCGGCGTGGCCGGTGCGCAGACCCCTGGCGGATAGCCCGACTGGCCGGCGCCCAGCTCGATGGCTGGGGTTGTAGCTTGTTCAGACATGGGTGTGCCCCCGGTTGGAGTGGATGTTGATGCCTCTGTCGTTGTTCTGGAAAAGCGCGGCCCCGGGCACCAGGGCGGGCACCGGGTCGTCGAAACCGTGCGGGTTGGCGCACTGCCAGCGCCAGCTGTCGGCGCACATCTGGTCGAGGTCGCGGCGCGCCCGCCAGCCGAGCGTGCGCCACGCGCTGCGCGCATCGGCCCAGTAGGCGGGGGCATCGCCAGGGCGGCGCGGCCCGATGCGCAGCGCGATGCGCCGGCCGCTCGCGCGCTCGAAGGCCGAGACCACCTCCAGCACCGATGCGCCGTGGCCTGTGCCCAGGTTGGCCATGAGGATGCCCGGCCGGCGCGCCGCGCGATGCAGGGCCGCCACATGGCCTTCGGCCACGTCCATCACGTGCACGTAGTCGCGCACGCCGGTGCCGTCGGCGGTGTCGTAGTCGGCGCCGTGCACCACCAGGTACTCGCGCTCGCCGGCCGCGACCTGCGAGATGTATGGCATCAGGTTGTTCGGCGGGCCGTTGGGCAGCTCGCCGAGCAGGCCGCTCTCGTGCGCGCCCACGGGGTTGAAGTAGCGCAGGCAGGCGATGCCCCAGCGCGGGTCGGCTCGCGAGAGGTCGGCCAGCATGCTCTCCACCATCGACTTGGTACGGCCGTAGGGGTTGACGGGGCCGTGCGGCGCGGCCTCGGCGATGGGCGAGGGATGCGAGTCGCCGTACACGGTGGCGGAGGACGAGAACACCAGCGTGCGCACGCCCGCACGGTCCATGGCTCGCGCCAGCGCGAGGCTGCCGGCCAGGTTGACGTCGTAGTAGCCAAGCGGATCGGCCACCGATTCGCCGACCGCCTTCAGCCCCGCCAGGTGCACCACGGCGCGCACCTCGTGTGCCGCGAAGGCGCGGTCCAGTGCGGCGGCATCGCGCACGTCGGCGCGCACCAGCACGGGCTCGACGCCGGTGATGCACGCCACCCGCTTGAGCGAGCGCGCGTCGCTGTTGACCAGCGTGTCGAGCACCACCGGCTGGTAGCCCGCCTCGATCAGCGCCACGCAGGTGTGGCTGCCGATGAAGCCTGCGCCGCCTGTCACGAGGATCCTGGGTGCTGGCATGGTCGTGTTCCTGGTGGCGGCGGCCGTCGCGTCAGGCGGTCGCGCAGCGCTGCAGTTCCTCTTCGAGGCGCTGCAGGATCACGTTGCGGTCGAGTTCGGCCTCGGCGAAGCGCCGGCCGATCGAGCCCATCAGCTCGCGCGTGGCGGGCGACATCGACAGCTGCTCGATGGCATCGGCCAGCGCGGCGGCGTCGCCGGGCTGCACCACCACGCCGCGGCCCCACACCGCCTCGCTGAGCGCGGTGCCGGCATGCGCCGTCACGATCACCGCGCGGCCGCTGGCGAACATGCCGCCCAGCTTCGAGGGCATGACCAGGTCGGCCGCGTCCGCGCGCTGGGGCAGCACGTGGATGTCGGCCATGCCCAGCAGTTCGTTGAAGCGCTCGTTGGGCTGCAGGTCGAGGAAGTGCACGTTGGCCAGCTGGGCGCAGGCGCTCGTGAGCGACGGGCGGCTCGGCCCGTTGCCGCAGAAGACGAAGTGGATGTCGTGTGAGCACACCAGCAGCCGCGCCGCCTCGGCCAGCAGCTCGATGCCCTGCTTGCTGCCGAGGCTGCCGGCATAGAGCACCACCACCGCGTCCGCCGGAATGCCCAGCTCCGCGCGATAGCCCTGCGGCGAGGCATTCGCAGTCAGCGGCGTCCGCTCGACGGGCCGGATCGCCTCCACGTCGACCCAGTTCGGGAACAGCACCAGCCTTGATTCGTCGACGCCTTTTTCCAGCGCCCTGGCGCGCATCGTGGTGGAGATGGTCGACACCCGGTCGAACCTGCGCATCAGCCAGCGCTCGGCCGCCAGCGCGAATCGCTTCACTCGGTCGCCACGCAGCCAGCCCAGGCCGAAGGCGGCGTCCACCTCGTAGTCCTGGATGTGAAGCCAGGACCGGGCGCGCAGCAGCTTGGCCAGGCACAGCGCGGCCGGCGCGCAGGACACGGGCGGCTCCACCACGATCACGACCTCCGGCCGCCAGAAGATCTGCGCCAGCAGCAGCGGCACGCTCGACAGCGTGAACGACAGCAGGTGCCCGATGCGTCCCAGCGCCCGCGGCTGCTTGGGCACCCATGTGGGCGCACGCCAGACCGTCACGCCGTTCCAGACCGACTTGCGGTACATCCAGGCCGAATGGCCCTCGAACACCGACCACTGCGGAAAGAAGGGCGGCGACGCGATCACCCGCACCTCGTGCCCGCGCGCCTGCAGCCACTCGGCCATCTCGCCCGAGTATTTGCCGATGCCGGCCAGCTCGGGCGCGAAGTTCATCGAGTAGAGGAGAACCTTCACGGCGCCGGCCTCCGCGCCAGCAGGCGCACGATGGGGAAGAAGCCGAAGTGCAGGCGCATGCGCGTCTCGTACAGCGCGAAGTCGCTCAGGCAGGCGATGAAGAACACGTAGTGCGGCCGCTCCGGAAAGAGCGCCACCACCGCCGCGTAGGAGGCCAGCCGCAGCGCCACCTCCAGCAGCGCCCAGCGGCCGAGCGAGCCCATCGAGGTCTTCAGCGAGAGCATCGTCTCGTGGTGGATCGTGTAGGTGCGCAGCAGGAAGTACGGCGCGATGCACAGGAAGATGGTGCGAGCCTCGTTGCCCAGCTTCAAAAGCGGTGCCGCGACCGAGATGAGCACGGCCAGCCCCGCGAAGAGCGCGCAGCCCAGCAGGAAGCAATGCCGTGCGAGCCGCAGCCTGGCGGCCGTGAAATTGCCCGCGTCGGTCTCCAGCATCGCGGGCGTCCGCGTGACCAGGAAGGCCTGCACGAACTGCGAGGGCGCCTCGGCCAGCAGGAAGGCGATCTTGAAGGCACCCACGTAGCTCAGCGGCATGAAGTACGCCACGATGAGCAGGTCCGACTTGCGCAGCAGGAACATCAGCAACGAATACACCGTCGCGCCGGCCTGCGAGGCCAGTTCGAGTGCGGCGCGGCCCGCCGGCGGCGCCGCGCCGTTGGCCGGCAGGCCGACCGCCAGGCACACCACCACGACCGCGATCAGGTTGATGAGCAGCAGGTGCGCCACGCCCAGGTCGAAATGCACTGCGGCGCAGATGCCCACGCCCGCGACCAGCACGGTCGAGCGGATGCCGGCCTCCAGGTTCAGCAGCCCCGCGCGGCCGAGGCCGCGGCTGAAGGACAGGCGCAGGCTGTTGAAGGCGAACACCACCAGCGTGGCCACCAGGATGGCGAAGGGCGCATCGCCCACCGGCAGGCGCTGCAGCGTGAGGATCACGATCGCCAGCACCGTCGCCATCGGCATGCCGATGGCCAGCGTGCGCACCACGTCGCCGCGCGTTACGCCCGGCGGCACCGAGGCCGCATTGCGCGAGAACAGCAGCGAGCTGCCCAGCGTGGCCACCACCAGCGCCACTTCCAGCACCGACTGGTAGACCGAGTACTCGCCGAAGCGCGCAGGCGGAACGCTCGCTGCCATCAGGAAGATGGCAAGGAAGCCCGAAAGGTATACATACAGCCGCGAGGCGAGCGCGCCCAGCCCCGACAGCCATGCCGGGCGCGCACCGGGCAGCGGAAGCGGCAGGCTGGGGTGCTTCATGGCGCGGGCTCGCTCGATGCTCATTTGCCGGCCGGCACGCGGTGCACCCGGCGGGTGTCGAAGAGCCGGCGCGCGAAGGCGCCGGTGCGGAAGGCGTTGTTCTTCGCGCGGCGCGCCATCTGCAGCGCGTAGGTCACGGCGGCCACGGTGAGCGTGCGGCCGCGCAGCGCATGGGGCATCGCCATCTTCGCGCTGCCCTGGAAGTGCAGCGCCACCACGCGAACGAGCTCGCCCGAAGAGCTGGTCAGCCAGGCCTTTCCCTCGCTTCGGGCGATGCGCTTGGCACCGCCGAGCACCTTGAACTCCCCGCGATGCAGGTTGTGCGTGCCGTTGATGTTGTGGTCGACCACCATGCCTTCGAACACGCGGTTGATGGGGTCGTCGTTGCCGGTGGCGTGCGCCCAGAGGTAGAGCAGCGTCATGTCCGACACCCCCCCGCGCACGCCGCGCGCGGCGAAGCGCTGCGAGATCTCGCGCAGCTTCCTGCGGCCCGACGGGGTCGCATAGGTATCGAGCACGCAGGCAACGAAGCGGCGCAGGCCGTTGGACGTCCAGTAGCTCACGTGCGGCGAGATCTGGCAGGGGTTCCAGCCGTCGGCCGACTGCATGCTGGAGCCCGAGAAGTCGGCCTTGCCCACCAGCCGCCTGATGTGTTCGCCCGCGCCCTCGAAGAGCAGCACGTCGCTGTCGATCAGCACGAAGTCGCGCACCTCGGGGTGGGATTCCAGAAACCGCGCCAGGAGAAAGTAGCGCCTGAAGCAGATCTTCTCGAACTCCGGCGAGTTGCTCGAAAGATGCACGTAGGAGCGGCAGAAGCGCTCGTAGGCCGGACCGGCGTCGGTCTCCGAGAGCACGAGCAGAGGCTCGCCGGCCAGTTCCGCCGATTCGCGGCAAAGCGCCAGGGTCTTGTTCTGTCGGTCTTCCACGACGATGAAGGGCAGGGGCGGATTCATGATGCTCGGGTTGGGGTTGATGGGGTGACAGCGAAGGGATTCAGGGCCGGGCCGTCACGCTCTTGATGAGCGCCACGTGCGCGGGAACGAAGCGGCCGGCCGCGTCGATGGGCATGTCCAGCGTGAAGAGGCCCCGCGCGGTGGCCGCGTCGGCGATCCAGGTGCGAAGCTGCGCGGCGGTGAAGCGCGCCGGCGCGTCGCGGCCCCACGAGGCGGTCAGCGGCGTGAGCACGTGCAGCACCAGTTCCGAGGGCGGGCCGGTCAGGTGCGAAGGCGGCTGCATGTATTCGCCGGCCATCAGGTTCTGGCACGGGGCCGACTTGGCGCTGAAGCGCTCCGCGCCTTCGCCCGCGTTGAAGGCCAGCCAGCGGTTGGTGGCGCCGGCGCGCGCGGCGCTGCAGAGCATCTCCCAGCCCGCGGGCGTGATGCCCTTGGTGTTGTAGGTGCCGTCGAACCACCAGCCGCTGGCCAGCGCGCCATAGCGCTCCGACCAGTCGCGGATCACGCTGGACCAGGCCGCGACGAATCGAGCCGGCGGGGGCTCCTGCTCAGACACGTCGCCCAGGCATTCCATCATCGCCCGGTCGCCCTGCGGCGCGCGGAACGGCAGGTACAGGATCAGCGCGATTCCCCGGCTGCGCAGCGCGCGGCCGATCTCCAGCGGCAGGTCGCGCGGCGGGCGATTGGCCACGCTGGACGGACAGAGCACTTCGAGCGCGGCGTTGGGCGCGATGTACTGGCCGCTGTTCTGCCCGAGCGTCAGGATCAGGTGCGAGACGCGCATCTCCGCCAGCGTCGAGGCGAAGGTCTCCACGTCGAAGCGCTTGATCTCGCCGATCGACTGCTTGTCGGGCAGGTAGTGCACCATCACGCCGAAGCCGGGCTGCGGGGTCGGCTGCGCGTGGGCCGCGAGCGGCAGCGCCGCAGCCAGCAGCAGCGTCGCGAGCAGCCGCACGAAGCGAATCAGGCTCCCGGTCATGGCAAGGCTCCCGCGAGCGACAGCGTGCCGCGCTTGAGCATCAGGTAGCGCCGCGCCACGTTGGCCGGCGCACAGGTGCCGGCATGCACCCATGCCGGGCGCGCGTGCCCGTGGTGCGCGAGGTACTGAGCGAGCCGCGTCGGCTCGTCGTCATCGCTGGCCTCGCTGCCCACGAAGAAGGCGTAGTCCGCGAACAGCTCGCGGTGCACCGGGATGTCCGACAGCAGCAGCGGCACGCCCAGCGTCGCCGCCTCGGCCGCCGAGAGGTTGAAGCCCTCGAAGGTGGACAGCGAGATGAAGGCGGTGGTTCCCTGGTAGAGCCGCAGCAGCTCGTCGCGCGGCACCAGGCCACGGTGCCGCACGCAGTCGCGCACCTCGGGCGGCATCTGCGACACCATGCGCTGCACTTCCGCCGCGCCGTTGCCGGTGATGTCGAGGCAGTCGACCAGTCCGGCCGTCTTCATGCGCGCGAAGAGCGCGAGGATGCCGGCGAAGTTCTTGTGCGGGTAGTAGTGGTAGGCCGCGATCAGGTAGCGCTCGCCGGGCACCGCCACGGCCGCGGGCGCGACGCGGTGCGCGTCCACCGGGTTGAAGATGACGCTCGAATGGGCACAGCGGCCGAAGTGGCGCTCGAAGTCGCGCTGGCTGCTGCGGCTGATGAAGACCACGTCCGCCGCGCTGTGCGCCGCGCGCCAGAGGTTCCAGTCGAGGAAGAGCCGCTTGCCGCGCCCGAAGTATTGCGGATAGGCCTTGTACTGCAGGTCGTGCACGATGACCACCGAGTCGCGATGCCGCCCCAGCAGCGTGAGCGGCAGGTAGTAATTCGGGAACACCGAGAACAGCTGCTCCCCGGTGAGCAGCGTGCGCAGCCGGTGGAAGTTGTAGAGCAGCGTGTCGAGCACGAAGCGGCTGATCTTCAGCCGCTGTGCCAGTGCGAACAGGCGCGGATGCCGCTCGCTCACGGGCACCACGCGGTCGTCGGGTGCGAGCCGCATGTGGCGCAGCAGCACTTCCGACACGTTGAGCACGCCGCCGGCCGCCTTGTTGAGGCGCACGGTGTCGTAGTAGAGGTAGGTGGCCATGGCTGCGTCTTCTCTTTCTTGTTCTTCCTGCTTCATGCGCTCGGCAGGTGGCGCCGCACCACGCGCGTCGACGCGCGGCGGCTGCGCGAGCTCAGCGAGCCCGCGACGAAGGCGGCGATCAGGCCCGATGCAGCGAACGGGCCCCAGCCCAGGATGGGCCCGCGCATGAAAGGCACATAGGCGGCCAGAAGCACCAGCGCCGAGAGGTACGCGCCCGATACCGGGCGATCGGCCTGCACCGCCCGATCCACCGCGCGGAACATGGCCGAGATCGCGAAGCCGAAGAGCGCCGGCCCTGCCATGCCGAAATCGAAATACGCCGTGGTGAAGGGCGGCAACGAGAGGTTGCTCTGCGAGAAGTTGCCCAGGATCGCGCTCCAGCCCAGCGGGTCGAAGTCCGGGAACATCTTCAGGCTGCGCGGCAGGAAGAAGGAGAAGGCCGACAGCAGGTAGCGGCCCCAGCCCAGGTCGGGGATCGGTGCGCGCTCCAGGATGCCGGCCACCACGAACATCGCGTCGAAGTCCTGGCTGAATGGAAAGGTCCGCAGCTCCTCGCCCCAGATGCTGCCGCGCGAGATCAGGTTCAGCACCGGCCCCAGCCCGGCGATCGAGCCGAAGACCAGGCCCGCCAGCAGCCAGCGCCGGCTGCGCGACAGCAGATGGATGAGCAGCGGCAGCAGCCCGATCAGCAGGATCTGCCGCGCCGTGTTCACCGGGTTGGCCGCGATCGCCGACAGCCCGAACGCGATGCACGCCGCACCCCAGGACCACAGCGTGCGGCGGCGCATCGCATGGATGGCAAGCGCCACGAAGCACAGCAGCACCACCAGCTTGGGCAGCGTGGAATAGAAGATGAAGTCGATGGCGAGGTTGTTGTCCTCGCCGCTCAGGCCCACGACGCCGCGCGCCACGAAGTTGAGCTCCGGCTTCACCAGCAGCGCCCCGAAGGCGAACACTGCGCAGCCCAGCAGCAGCAACTGCGCATTGGCGAGCTCGACCAGGCGGCCGTCGCGCCGCACCATCGCGTCGGCCGGCGCATCGCGCTCCCCCAGCCGCGCCGCCTCCACGCCCGCCATGTAGAGCACCAGCAGCATCAGCGCCTGTGTGTGCGATTCCGTGCGCATCAGACCGGCGTCCCAGAACTCCACGTCGTGCGCGATCTGCATCGCCGGCGCGATCGAGAAGTAGGTCAGGATCGTCGCGTAGTGGATCAGCAGGAACACGCTGCCGCCGGCTCGCCCCAGCATCGCGAGCTGAACCAGCGCCAGCACGGCCACCGCGGCATATCCCCAAGCCGGATCGACCAGCCCGCAGAGGGTGGCGCAGACGATGCCGGACCAGAAGGCGAGGGGGCGCATGGCGGGGCCTTGGGTGGATGGAGCCGTTCGGCGGTTCAGGCGGGGGCCTGCACCTCGGTCAAGGCCTGTGCCCGGCTCGTGCCGATTTCCTCGACCGGCCGGATCGCCTTCTGGTAGTCGGCGTAGGTGCGGCGAAGCCCTTCGGCCAGCGGTACCGTCGCGTGCCAGCCGAGGCTGTGGGCGCGCGACACGTCCAGCAGCTTGCGGGGGGCGCCGTCGGGCTGCGCGAGGTCGTAGCGGATGGTGCCGGTGTAGCCCACCACGTCGCGGATCAGCTCGGTGAGTTCGGCGATGGAAACGTCCTCGCCGGTGCCGAGGTTGATGTGGCCGCGCATCGCGTCGGTCTGCTGGTCGTACTCGGCGCGTGAGAGGTTCATCACCGCCAGGCAGCCTTCGACCATGTCGTCGACGTAAAGGAACTCGCGCCGCGCGCGGCCGCTGCCCCAGATCAGCACGCTGGGCGAGTTGCCGATCTTGGCCAGGTGGAAGCGCTGGATCAGCGCGGGCACCACGTGGCTGTTCTCGATGTGGTAGTTGTCGCCGGGGCCGTAGAGGTTGGTCGGCATCACGCTGCGGTAGTCGATGCCGTGCGTGGCGCCGTACTGCCTGTTGTAGCTCTCGCAGAGCTTGAGTCCCGCGATCTTGGCGATGGCGTAAGGCTCGTTGGTGGGCTCGAGCCTGCCGTTCAGCAGGTATTCCTCGCGGATCGGCTGCTCGGCCATCCGCGGGTAGATGCAGCTGGAGCCCAGGAACAGCAGCCGCTTCACGCCCGACACGAAGGCCTGGTGGGTCACGTTGGTGGCGATGGCCAGGTTCTCGTAGATGAACTGGGCCGGATAGGTCATGTTGGCGTGGATGCCGCCGACCCGTGCGGCCGCCAGGTACACCTGGTCGACGTGTTCCGTGGCGAAGAAGCGGGCCACGGCCGCCTGGTCGAGGAGGTCGAGTTCGGAGTGGGTTCGCGTCACCACCTCGTGGCCCAGTTCGCGCAGGCGCCGTGCCGTCGCCTGACCCACCATGCCGCGATGACCTGCAACAAAGATTCGCATATGAGCTTTCGTGAAGTGGTTGAATGGAAAAAAGCGAGTCCGGTGTTCGGGGTCGGATGCCGTCGTCTGCTACCGCGACCCCCGCGCCCCCGTCACCACGCCGAAGGTCTTCAGCAGGATCACGAAGTCGCGCCACAGCGACAGGTGGGCGACGTATTCCGCGTCCATCGCGGCGCGGCGGCGGTAGCTGATCTCGTTGCGGCCGCTGATCTGCCACAGGCCGGTGATGCCCGGGCGCACGGCGCAGTAGTGGGCCCAGTAGTCGCCGTACAGGTCCTTCTGCGCGAACATGCAGGGGCGCGGGCCGACCATGCTCATGTCGCCCTTGAGCACGTTCCAGAACTGCGGGAACTCGTCGATGCTGTACTTGCGCAGGAAGGCGCCGAAGCGGGTGATGCGCGGGTCGTGCTGCAGCTTCTGGTAGACGGCCCATTCGCGCCGCGCGGCCTCGTTCTCGCGCAGGTGGCGCGCGAGCACCGCGTCGGCATTGGCCACCATCGAGCGGAACTTGTAGAACTTGAATACGCGGCCGCCCTTGCCGTAGCGCGGCTGCATGTAGATGGCGGGGCCGCCCGACGTGTAGAGCACGCCGAGCCAGATGAGCGCGTAGGCCCATCCGAAGAAGAGGAAGAACGAACCGGCCATCAGGATGTCGGCTGCGCGCTTGGCGCGGCGCTGCCAGGGCTTGCCGCCCAGGGGCATGTAGGGCGCGGTGTTGGCGGCCGTGCCGACGCCGGGGCTGCCGCGGCCGCGGTCCGAGGAATGGGTGGATCTCAGCGTGCTCATGATTCGGCATGCTCCGGTTCGATGCGCCTGGGCATCACGGTGTCGGCCGTGTCCAGCTGGTAGGAGGGATCGCGCCGCGGCGCGGCGGAGCCGGCGGTGGGCGAATAGCCGTAGTAGCCGTAGCCGTAGGTGCGATGGCGGCGCTGCGAGGTGTCGACGGCGTTGAACACCACGCCGTGGAAGGCCGCGCCCACGTGCGCGAGGCGCTTGCTGCTCTCGAGCAGCTCGCCCATCTCGCTGTTGTCGGCGCGGGCCACAAGCAGCACGGTGCCCATGCTGGGTGCCATCGCGGCGGTCTCGGAGGCGAGCAGGGTGGGGGGTGCGTCGATCACCACCACGTCGTAGCGCGCCGAGAGCAGCGCCAGCGCATGGGCGAAGGTGTCGCTGGTCATCAGGACGGCCGGGTCGGCGTGGGGCGTGCCGGCGGACATCACGTCGAGGTAGGGCAGCACCTGGTGGTGGATGGCCTGCTCCAGCGCCACCTCGCCGGTGATCACGTCGGCCAGGCCGTCGCGGCGCTGCAGGCCGAAGTCTTCCGTCAGGGTGCCGCGGCGCAGGTCGCCGTCGATCAGCAGCACGCGCTTGCCCGACACCGCCAGCAGCGTCGCGAAGTTCGACGACACGAAGGTCTTGCCCGCGCCGGCCGTGGCGCTGGAGATCAGGATGCGGTTGTTGGGTGCGCCCACCATCACGAACTTGAGCGCGGTGCGCAGCCGCCGCAGGCCTTCGAGCGCCGGGTCCTCCACGTGCAGCGCCGCCAGCACCTTGATGCCGGGCTTGCCCTTGCGCACCGCGCGGTCGAGCACGCGCTGCTGCGTGCTCAGCGGAATGCTGCTGTAGACGTTCAGCCCGGTGATCGCCTCGATGTGGTCCGGGCTCTCGATGGAGCGCTTGAGGTTCTTGCGCGCGAGCGCCGCCGCGCCCCCGGCGAAGAGGCCGCCGGCCAGCGCCAGCGCGACCACGATGATCGACTTGGGCCGCACCGGCTTCTCGGCCACCAGCGCCTGGTCGAGCACGCGCACGTTGGCCACCTTGCCTTCCTTGGCCAGCCGCATCTGCAGCGAGCTGTTGAGCAGCGTGGCGTAGAGCTCGGTGTTGACCTTGATGTCGCGCTGCATGCGCACCGTGTTCTGCTGCAGCATGGGCATGCGGCGGATGCGGCCGTCGATGGCGCCCAGTTCCCTCTTGAGCGAGGCGATCTGCGCGTCCAGGGTGCGCACCATCGGGTGCTCGGCGGTGAAGCGGCCCACCAGCTCCAGCCGCTTCTGATTGGCGTCGAGCAGCTTGGTCTGCAGGTCGGCGTTCTGCGACAGGGCATTGCGAGCCTCGTCGTCGAGGTTGATGGTGCCGTTCTGGTTGCGGTAGCGGTTGTAGGCGTCCTCGGACTGCTCCAGCTGCTGCTTGAGCTTCGGCAGCTCGGTGCCCAGGAAGCTCAGGGCGCGCTCGGCCTGAACCGTCTTCTGCTCGATGTTCTGGCGCACGTACAGGTTGGCGATCTCGTTGAGCACGCCGGCGAGCTGATTGCGGTTCTCGGCCTGCAGGCTGACGTCCATCACGCCCGACTGCTTGCCCTTCTCGACCACGCGCAGGTCGCGCTGCAGGCCCAGCAGCGTGAGCTGCTTGGAATGGCGCACCAGCTCGAAAGCGGCGCCGGGGCGGGCTTCGAAGGAACCCACGAGCAGGTGCAGGTTGCCGCCAGGCACCGTGGCGTCCAGCGGCACGCCGACGGTGCCTCGCAGCGGCGACTCGAGTTCGGGGCTGCTCAGCGTGTAGTTGCCCTCGCTGCCGGCGACCAGCGTGAACTTCTTGCCCTCGAGGGCCGGCGGCACGTCCATCTGCGCCACCGCGATGCGCTCGGTGCCGGAGACATAGTTGCCCCACCCGAACACGCCGGGCGTGGAGAGCCGGCTCGAATGCCGCGCCAGGAACTCGCCCACCACCGGGATGTAGCGCGGCTTCGCGTCGATGTAGAGCCGGGTGTTCTCCATCGCCTGGCCCAGCACCATGCGCGAGCGCAGGATCTCGGTCTCGCCCGCCGTGGGCGTCTTCACGTTGATGCTGCCGCCTCCGTTGGCGTCGCCGGGGAAGTTGCCGCCCGAGCGGTCCGGGTCCTCCACCTGGATCAGGATGTTGGCCTCGTACACGCGGGTGCCGAAGAGTGCGTAGCCCACGCCCACCAACAGCGCCAGCGCCGTGATGCCGGCGATCAGCCAGCGGTTGTCGATGAGGATGTCGAGGTACTCGTGGAACCGGGATTCCCGGGGCCACGCCGTGGTCTCGAGCACCATCGGGGAGGCGCCCGCGGGCGCGGGAAGGGTCGGCTGCCAGTGCGCGTTCATGAAGTCACCTTCTTGTGGGCTGCGGCTTCGGTGTCCGGACGGGCGCGCCTAGCGGCGGGCGGTGTCGCGGGCGAGGTTGATGACCTGGGCGGCCGGGAGGATCAAGCTGAACACGCGGCTCCAGCTCACCAGCGGCACGCGGTCGACGTAAACCACGTCGCGCGGCTGCAGCTCGAAGCGGTCGGCCAGCGCGAGCGCCACCGGGTTCTTCGCGTTCAGGTTGAAGACCTGCTGCACGTCGAGGTTGTCCGGCGCGTTGCGCACCACGTAGATCTGTCCCGGGTCGGAGGTGGTCAGGTCGGGCCCGCCCGCGTCGCCGAGCGCCTCGTTCAGCGTCAGGCGGCCGTTGTTGCGCATCTGCAGCGCCGACGGTGCGCGCACTTCGCCCATCACGTAGACGCGGCTGTCCTCGCGCGTTCCGACGTTGACGATGTCGCCGTTGCGCAGCGGAATGTTGTTGGCGTCGGCGCCCAGCGCCTGCAGCATCGGCAGGTTGATCACCGTCGAGACGCCGCCGCGCGTGAGCGTGACGTGCGCGCGGTCGCCGGCCTGGGTGAAGCTGCCGGCGCGGCTGATGGCCTCCGACAGCGTCATCGGCACGTCGGTGAAGATCTGCAGCCCCGGCGTGCGCACCTCGCCCTGCACGTAGGCGCGCTGGCTGCGGAAGGACTGGATGCGCACCGTCACCTGCGGGTCCTTGATGAAGGCCTTGATGCGGTCCGCGATCAGCTCCGAGGCGCCGCTCTCGGTCAGGCCCTGCACCTTGGTGCGGCCGATGTAGGGAAAGAAGATCTCGCCCTTGGCATCGACGATGAAGCCGGGCGCCACGGTCACGCCGGTCGGGTCCGACTGCTGGGCGATCACCGCCCCGGCGTTCGGCAGCAGCTCTGGGTGGTCGTACACGATGATGCCGACCACGTCGCCTGGCCCGATGGTGTAGACCGGCGCCGCGGTGAAGAGCCGCTTGATGTTGTCGGGCACGCCCGTCGGCCGCTGCGCGATCTGCGAGCGGATCAGGTCGGGCGTGATCGGGATGATCTTTCCGCTGTCGGCCGAAGCCGTGCTGTCGCCCGTGGTGCTGGTGAAGCCCAGCGGCGCCACCGTGCCGAAGCCCGGCGCGCAGCCCGCCAGCGTCACCAGCCCGATGGACACCAGCATGGCCAGGCCCAGCCATCGCAGGCGGGCCTGCGCTTGCGTCCGGGCCAGGGCCGCGAACGATGGGATTGCGCGCGGCTGTGTCGCTGGATCGTGGCGTTGCATGGTGGTCTCCTTGACGGCTGGTTGTGACGGTGGTGCAAGGTGCGAAAGGGGAGGAAGGCGGGCCCTTTTCAGAGCGCGGCCCAGGTGGTCATCGCCGGTTCCGGCGCCGCCGGCGCGGGGCTGCTGGCCTGGCTGCGACGCTCGATGCCGCCGGCCAGGCAGCGCTCGGCGACCCAGTCGCCCACGCTGCGCAGGAAGAGCTGCTGGCCTCTTTCGGTGCACACGGTGTGGTCGACCTCGCCGAGGAACTCGTACTGCAGCCCCTGCGCGAAGGGCTTGCGGGCGAAAGCGCCGAGCTGGTCGCGGCCGCGGTCGCACACGTGCAGAGAGCCCGAATACAGCAGCTGCATCGCCACATTGCGTTCGGCGAGCCGCTGCAGCGCGGCGCCGAACCAGATTGCGTTGGCCTCGGGTGCGCGCCTTTCTGCGAAGAAGCCCGGCATGGGCGTGGTCGAATGACTGCGCGAGAAGCGGCGCTGCAGCCAGCGCCTGGCCTTGCCCGGGAACGAGGGGTGGGCCGGCGCGGCCAGTGCGCGGCGCAGATTGCGCTCCAGCCGCGCACGCAGCTCCGGAAAGGCGAAGCCGTCGAAGAGCGACAGCGCGACCACGCGCCTGTCGACCAGCGCGGCCGACATGGCCTGCTCCACGCCCGAGCACATGCCCACGATCACGAACTGCCGCGCACCCAGCGTGCGCTCGGCCGCGTCCATAGCCGCCTTCAGGCTGTGCACCGCGCGCATCTGCAGGTCGGGCGAGGTGGCCAGAGCCTCGCTGTCGCCGATCCCGCCCAGGTCGAAGCGCAGGCTGCTCACGCCGCGCGCGGCCAGCACATGCGCCAGCTTCACGTTGATGCGCCGCGGCCCAACCCGGTGGTTGGCGCCCATGTTGAACATGAGGCAGGCGGTGCCGCTGCGCGCCGGCCGCGCGGGGAGGGTGAGCATGCCCATCAGCGCGTCGCCGGGGCCGAACAGCAGCGGGGCCTGGGTGATGGCGAAGGGGAGCGTCGTGGTCGGGTCATTCATGAAGGGCACCCTGCAGGCGGTTGAGCGCGTCGGCCGGGACCATGGCGCTGTTGGGGTAGGGGTCCGAGGTCCAGTCGAGCTGGTGGCTGAAGTACGCGAGGCGCACCGGCATGTGGCGCGACTGCTGGTCGGCGGCCCACTGGGCGGTGCGCTCGTCGTCGGGCTCGGCCAGCACCAGCGTGTCGTGCAGCGCGGTGAGCGGCAGCGATTCGGGCACCAGCGCGGCCAGCTGGGCGCGCAGCGCGGGCGAGAGCACGGTGCCCAGCGCTTCGGCGGGCATCGCCTCGGGCTCCTGCAGCAGGCTGCGGCGCCAGGCCAGGTCGGGAATGCAGAAGGTGGTGTCGATGGCCGCCACGTGCTGCTCGCGCAGCAGCCGGGCGTAGCCGCGCCCGTCGATCACCGGCTCCCACAGCACCAGCCGCACCGGGTCGCAGCGCCCGCCGCGCGCCGCCAGCACGGCCACCGTGGCGCCGAGCCGCGCACCGATCCACACGATGGAGGTGCCGGGCGCGCGCCGGCGCAGCTCTTCGTGCGCCGAGCACAGGTCGCGGCGCCAGCCGTCGAGCTCGCCCTCGGCTTCCTCGCCCGGCGAATCGCCCGAGCCGTAGAAGTCGAAGCGCAGCGTGGCGATGCCCGAGCGCGAGAGCCGCTCGGCCAGCACCTTGAAGAAGCGGTGCGTGCGCAGGCCCTCCTGCCCGAACGGCGGGCACAGCAGCACGGCGGTGCCTCCCGCTGCACTCTCGCTCGCCTCGGCGGGATGGAACACGCCGAAGAGCTGCCGCGAGGCCGGCCCGAACATGATCGGCGTCATTCGGCTCATGCGTGCGCCTCCAGCAGACGGCCGGAGTGGCTGGCCCGGCCGGCGCGCGCTTCCGTCTGCCGCCATTCGGCGATGGAGCCCACGCAGTCCATCCGCTCGGGCGCCGGCCCCAGCACCAGCCACAGGATGCGGCCGGCCACCGAGAGCTCGACACTGCGGCAGTCCGGCTCCAGGCCCACCTCGAAGCTCTGCGACGACAGCAGCAGCCCCACGCCGATGGCCTTGAGGCAGGCCTCCTTGCGCGTCCAGCAGGTCAGGAAGGCGCGGTCGCGCTCGTGCGCGGGCAGGGCGGCCAGCGCCTCCTGCTCGCGGTGGGTGAAATGCTCGGCCGCGAGCACCGCCGCGTCGGGCACCGGGCGCAGCAGCTCGATGTCGGCGCCCAGCGGGCCGCGGCCGCCGATGGCGATCAGCGCCAGGCCCTGGCTGTGGCTCAGCGAGAACTGCGTGCGCGCATGGCCGGTGAGCGACGGCTTGCCGAAGGAGCCCTTGGACAGGTGCAGCTCCGCATGCTGCAGGCCGGTGTACTCGCTCAGCGCCTGCCGCAGCGCGAGGTGCGAGGCCACGTAGCGCTGGCGGTCCAGCGGCGAGCGGATGGCTTCGGCGCGCTCGCGCTCCTCGGCCGAGAGAACCTGCTCCGACGGAAGGCCGGCGAACCTGTCCAGGTCGACGTACAGGCACAGCGGCACGTCGATGGAGATCGGCTGGGGGGTGCTGCCAGTCATGTCCATCACCCCTTGCGCAGCCAGCCGCCGAGCGCGCCCAGCAGCCCGCCGCGGTGCTGCTGCGCGGCCGTGCCGGCGGCGAGTTCTGCGAGTTCGGAGGGCACGCCCTCGGCAGCGCCTCGCGGCGAGGCGGCGATCTGCCCGAGGTTCTCGAACAGGTAGCGGCGCGGCTCCACGCGATGGCCCAGCGCCTGCTGTGCCTGCTGCACCGCGCGCAGCACCAGCAGCGAGTCGCCGCCCAGGTCGAAGAAGTTGTCGCCCGCGCGGATGTCGGCCACGTCGATGCCGATCACCTCGGCCCAGATGCTGGCGAGCTGCGCCTGCTCCGGTTCGAGCTGGCTCTGCTTCGCTCTTGCCGCACCGCCGTTGCCGTCGATCGCTGCGCCGGGCGCGGCCGCCTTGGCGGGGTCGGCGGCGGCCATCTTGCGCAGGTAGGCGGCGCTGGTCGAGGTCTCGGGGTCGGTGATCCGCTCCAGCGTGGCGCCGGGTTCTTCTGCCACGCGGCGCAGCACTTCGAGATAGCGCTCGCGCAGCTGGGCGCCGGTCTCGCGCAGGTAGACGTCGGCGTTGTAGATCAGCGCGCCTTCCAGGCCGTGCGGCTTGTCCATCAGCCACACGCCGATGTCGTCGGTGGCGCCGTGTTGCATCACGTGCACCTGGCGGGTCTGCAGGCTGCCGACGCAGCGCGAGCGTTCGCGCGCGTCCTGGAACGAGAACATCGACTGGTAGGGCCCGGAGGTCTTGATCTGCCCCGCGTAGCCCGGCTCCTGCATCAGGCGCTCGAAGGGCACCTGCTGGTTGTTCATCATCGACAGCAGCTCCTGCTTCACGTAGCGCATGAAGGCCGGCAGCGTGAGCGAGCGGTCGATGGCGAGCGAGACCGGCAGCACGTTGTTGAAGAAGCCCATGACGTCTTCCGTCTCCGCCTGCTGGCGTCCGCGCACCGGGTTGGCGATGACGATGGCGTCGTTGCCGGTCACCTGCGCCATGGTCAGCGCGTAGACGCCGAAGGTCAGCATGCTCAGCGTCACGTCCATGTCGCGAGCGATCTCGCGCAGCCGCTGCGTGCTCTGCAGGTCGATGTGGATCCAATGCGCGCCGCCCTGGCCGCTCTTGCCGGCGCGCCGGGGCATGTCGGTCACCGGCGGGCGCACGGCCCTGGCGCCTTCGAGGCGGCCGCGCCAGAAGGCGAGCTGCTCCTCGCAGGCCGGGCCGTCGAGCCATTTCTCCAGCCACTCGGCGTAGTCGCCCTGGGTGGTGAAGAGCGCGGGCAGGTTGTGCGGGCGGCCGCGCTCTGCGGCGTCGTACAGCGCCGCCATCTCGCGCTGCATGAGGTCGAAGGACCAGCCGTCCCAGATCAGATGGTGCGGAACGAAGAGGAACACATGCTCGTCCTCGTCGAGCCGGAACAGCGCCGCGTGCATCATCGGCGCGCTGTGGATGTCGATGGGCCGGTCCGCCAGCTCCTGCATGCGCTCGGCCAGCTCGGCCTCGCGCTGGTCGGCGGGCAGGCTGCGCAGGTCGACCAGCGGCAGGGCGAATTCCGCTGACTGCGAAATCACCTGCACCGGCTTGCCGCTTTCGGCGTCGATGCCGATGTGGGTGCGCAGCGAGGGCTGGCGGCGGATGATTTCGCGCCACACCGCCTCGAAGCGCGCCGCATCGAGCTGCCCGGTGAGCCGCTGCGCTGACGGCGCGTTGTAGACCGAGCGGCCCGGATGCAGCTGCTCCATGAAGCGGATGCGCTCCTGCGCCATGGTCAGCGGCGCGGTGGTGCGCCCGATGCTGCGGCCGATCGGTGCCTGCAGGCCGACGCCCGAGCCCTGCAGCGCCTGGATGGAGGCTGCCAGCTTCTCGGCCGTGGGCGACTCGAAGAGAGTGCGCAGCGGCACCGTCACCTGGAACTCGCGGCTCAGCAGCGTGGTCAGGCGCGCCGCCAGCAGCGAATGGCCGCCCATGGTGAAGAAGTCGTCGTGCATGTCCAGCCCGGGCAGGCTCAGCACCTTCTCCATCAGCGCGAGCACCTTGCGCTCGTGCTCGTTGCACGGGGCCGCACCGCGGCGCACCTCGTCGCGCGCCACTGCCTGCGGAGGCGGAAGCGCGACGCGGTCGATCTTGCCGTTGGCCAGCTTGGGCAGCACGTCCATCGTCACCACGTGCTGCGGCAGCATGAAGGCCGGCAGGTGCTTGCGCAGGTGCACCATCAGCGTCTCGAGGTCGAAGCCCGCGCCCTGCTTGAGCGCGAGGTAGGCCACCAGGCGCACGTCGCCGGGGTTGTCCTCGCGGGCGATCACCACCGCGCGCGAGACGCCCTCGACCTCGCAGCAGCGCACCTCGATCTCGCCGGGCTCGATGCGGTAGCCGCGCACCTTCACCTGGAAGTCCAGCCGCCCGAGGTGGTCGAGCAGGCCGTCGTTGCGCCAGCGGCCGCGGTCGCCGGAGCGGTATATCTTCTTGGGCGTGCCGAAGATGCGCACCGTGACGAAGCGCTCGGCCGTCAGCTCGGGGCGGTCGATGTATCCCAGCGACACGCCTTCGCCCGCGATGCAGATCTCGCCCGGCACGCCGATGGGGCAGGGCTGCAGGTCGGCGTCGAGGATCCAGATCTCGGTGTTGTCCACCGGCCTGCCGATGGCGACACCGCGCGAGGCGATCTCTTCCGGGCGCACATGCCAGGCGGTGGAATACACCGTGGTCTCGGTCGGGCCGTAGCCGTTCCACAGGCCTTCCATGCGTTCGCACAGCGCCAGGGCCATGCTCGGGCGCAGCGCCTCGCCGCCGGTCCAGCCGCGGAAGCCCGGCGCACCGCCGGCCCACTGGGCATCGAGCAGCAGCTGCCACATGCCGGGCGTGGCCTGCAGCAGGGTGATCTGCTCCTCGTCGAGCGCGCGCGACAGGCGGGTGCCGTCCATCGCGACCTCGCGCTTGACGATCACCAGCTCGGCGCCCGCCGCCAGCGGCAGCAGCAGGTCGGGCACCGCCATGTCGAAGGACAGGGTGGTGACGGCCGCGATGCGGTCGTGCGGCCCGACGTTGGATTCGCGCTGCATCCACTGCAGCAGGTGCGCCACGCCCCGGTGATGGGCGATGACGCCCTTGGGCAGGCCCGTCGAGCCCGAGGTGTAGATGATGTACGAGGCGTCTTCGGGGCCCGGGTCGTCCGCGCTCGGCGGCAGCGGCTCGCCGGAGAGCTGGTGCCAGTTCTCGCGGTCGATCTCGAAGATGCGCGCGCCCGCGTCGGCGCGCCAGTCGCGCGGTGCGACAGCGATGTCCGACGAGGTCAGCATCAGGCTGAGGCCCGCGTCGGTGGCGTAGTGGTCGAGCCGGGCCTGCGGGAAGGCGGTGTCCAGCGGCACGTAGGAGGCCCCTGCCTTGAGCACGCCCAGCATCGCGATCACCATCTCCAGGCTGCGCTCCACGCAAAGCCCCACGCGCTGGCCGCGGCCCACGCCGCGTGCGCGCAGGGCGCGTGCGAGGCGGTTGGAAAGCGCGTCGAGCTCGCCGTAGCTGCAGGTCCTGGCGCCGTCGCGCACCGCGGGGCTGTCGGGCTGCATCGGCACGCGCGCGAGGAAGCCCGCATGCGCCAGGGGCGCGCCGACCAGCGGAACGCGCGCCGGCTGCAGCGCGATCAGGTCGCGCGCGGCATCGGCCGACAGCACCTCCAGCCGGCCGACGGTCTCGTCGGGCTTGTGCGAGGCCGACAGCAGCACGCACTCGAACATGTCGAGCCAGCGCAGAACGCTCACCTCGTCGAACAGGTCGGTGTTGTACTGGACCTCGACCATCAGGCCGCCTTCGTGCGGGCGCAGGTTGGCGAAGAGCTCGAAGTTCTCGTAGCGGCGGGCGATGGTGTCCTGCACCACGTCCAGCGTGGTGAAGGCCTGCGCGCTGCTGGCCACGTCGGGGTCGACGTTGAAGGCCACGCTCACCAGCGGCAGCCGGCTCGGGTCGCGCTCCAGAGAGAGCTGGCCCAGCAGCGCGCCATAGGTGAGCGCCTGGTGGTCGAAGGCGTCGAGCACGGCGGTGTTGCACTCGTCCATCAGCGCATCGAAGCGCATGCCCGCGTGCGCGGCGATGCGCAGCGGCAGCAGGTTCACGCAATGCCCGACCAGGCCCGGCATGTCGTGCGCGAGCTGGCCCGAGGCCGGGATGCCGACCACGATGTCGTCCTGGCCGGAAAGACGGTGCAGCGTCGCCACGAAGCCGCTGAGCAGGCCGGTGAAGAGGCTGATTCCGGCCTTGGTGCTGGCCGATCGCACCGCGGCGACCAGCCGCTTGTCGAGCAGCCGCTCGGCACGGCGCGAATTGAAGGTGCGCGCGGCCGGGCGCGGGCGGTCCAGCGGCAGGTCGAGCACCGGCAGCGGGCTGCCGGGGAAGCGGCCCAGCCAGTAGTCGATGTGCGCCTGCATGTCGGGGTGCGCGGCGGCAGCGGCTTCCTCGGCGGCGAAGTCGGAGAAGAGCGGCGCGGCCTTGAGCTTCAGGCCCGTGCCGGTCTCCTCGGCGTACAGATGGCCCAGCTGCTCGGTGATGACCGCCCAAGACCAGCCGTCGCACACCACGTGGTGCGCCGACATCACCAGTTCGTGCTCGGTTTCGCCGAGGCGGTAGAGCGCGGCGCGGAAGAGCGGACCGTGCTCCAGCGAGAACGGCGTGCACACGGCTTCGTCGTGCGCATCGCGCAGCGCCAGCGCACGGGCATCGGGCGCGAGGCCGGCCAGGTCGTGCTCTGCCATCGGGTTGCCGCCCGGGTGGCTCACCAGCATGCAGGTGCCGTCGGGCGAGATGGTGGAGCGCAGGGCCTGATGGCGTTCCAGCAGCCGGGCCATGGAGCGCGCCAGCGCGTCGTGGTCGAGTTCGCCGCGCAGGCGCAGCACCACCGACTCGTTGTAGGCCATCGAGGCCTCGGGGCTCAGCGTCGCGCCGAGCCAGACTTCGCGCTGCGATTCCGTGGTCGGGATGATGCACTCCACGGCACCGCCGCTCGCGGCGGGCTTGAGAACGGCGTTCATGCTGCGACCTTTCCGTTGACGTGTTGCTGGCTGGCGGCGGCCGCGTCGGGCACGTACCAGAAGGGCTGGCCGTCGATGTCGCGGGCCAGTACGGAGCCTTCCTCGGCGGGCTTGTGCAGGTCGAAGCCGGTGAGGGGCACTGCGCGGCGCGGCAGGAAGCCGGATTCCTGCATCTCGGCGACCGATTCCTTGAAGGCGCGCTGGATGAAGGCGATGTCCTCGGCGCTGTGGGCGCTCGTGAGGAAGCAGGGGAAGTTGTCCAGGATGTGGACCCCGCGGCTGCGCATCATGGCGAACAGCAGGTCCTGCAGCGGATGGTCTTCGAGCCAGCTCACGCGCCACAGCGACGAGAAATGCCGGACCTCGATGGGCGCGCCCACCTCCTTGCACCAGCCCGAAAGCTCGGCCGCCATGGCGGTGGTGCTGGCGTTGAGCCCCGACTGCAGCGCGGGCCCGGCTTCCTTCAGGTGATCGAGCGAAGCCTTCGCCGCCGCGAGCGCGAGCGGATGGCGCACGAAGGTGCCGGCGAAGTAGGTCACGCCCACGCCGGGAATGGAGTCGTCGCCGTACTGCCAGGCGCCGCCGTCGAGCGCGTCCATGAACTCGCGCTTGCCCGCGATCACGCCCACCGGGAAGCCGCCGCCGATGACCTTGCCGTAGGTGGCCAGGTCGGCGCGCACGCCGAAGAACTCCTGCGCGCCGCCCAGCGCTGTGCGGAATCCGGTGATGACCTCGTCGAAGATCAGGCAGCAGCCGTTCTTCGCGGTGATTTCGCGCAACTCGTGCAGGAACTCGCGCGGCTGGAAGTCGGGCCGGCGGCTCTGCACCGGCTCGGCCACCACCGCGGCCAGGTCGCCCGCGTTCTCGCGGATGAACTCCAGCGCCTCGGGCGTGCCGTAGTCGAGCACGCGGATGTCGCCGAACATGCCGCTCATCACGCCCGGCGCGGCCGACAGGCCCTTGCCGGCCTTGCCGGCGCGCACCAGCACTTCGTCGAAGGTGCCGTGGTAGGAGCCGGTGAACACCACCACCGTGCTGCGGCCGGTGACGGTGCGCGCGATGCGCAGCGCCGCCATCACCGCCTCGGAGCCGGTGTTGCACAGGCCCGCGCGGTCGTTGCCGGTGAGTTCGCACACCAGCGCCGTCACTTCGGCGGCCAGCGGGTGCTGCGGCCCGATCTCGTAGCCCGCGTCGAGCTGCCGGCGCACGGCGTCGAGCACGAAGTCGGGCTGCCAGCCGAACATGTTCATGCCGAAGCCGTTGAGCGCGTCGACGTACTCGTTGCCGTCGAGGTCCCACATCTTCGAACCCTTGGAGCGCTCGATGACGATCTGGTAGGTGATCTCCTTCGTGATCGGCCTGAAGCCGTTGACCACGCGCGGATCGGCCATGTGCGGGCGGTTCGCCTCGGTGAATTCCTTGCTCTTGCGCGTGCGCTCCACGTAGCGGCGGATGAAGGCCGCCAGCCGCGCCTTCTGTCGGCCGCTGGGCTCGGCGGTGCGCTGGGTGTGGATGCGGGCGATGGCGCCGAAGGCCTTGCTCACGTCGTAGCGCACGGGCTGCGCGGGCTCGTCGGCGGCAGCGGCGGCAACGACAGGGGCGGGCGCGGCTGCCGGTGCAACCGCCGCGGGGGCGGAAACGGCCTGCACCGGCGCCACGGCCTGCAGCGTCACCAGCGGCGCTGCGGCGGCGGCGCCCGACAGCAGCGCGAGATGCTGGCGCATCAATTCCATCTGCTGCGAAATCAGCTGGGGCAGATGGGCGTCGCCCATGGCGGCGCTGCCTTGCACGGGCATATAGACCGGCATCGGCGCCGGCATCGGCTGCTGCACGGCCGCCTGCATGACGGAGACCGCGGTTTCGACTGGCGCGCTCGCCGCCGGAGCCATCGGGGCGGCGGGGGCCGGCGCCGCCTCGGGCGGCAGGCTCTCGCGCAGGAAGGCCGAGAGCGCGTCGAAGCTGCGGTAGTTCTCCATCAGCTGGCGGAAGCTCACGCCGACCTTGAAGTGCTTCTTGATCTGCGTGGCCGCCTGCGTGAGCGTGAGCGAGTCGAGGCCCAGTTCGCCGAAGGGCGCCTGTCCCTCGGCCTGGGCCATGTCGAGGCCGGAGATGTCTTCGAACAGGGCGCGCAGGCGAGCGTCGATGGGCGATGCGGCTGGCGGAGGAAGCGGCGAGGGCGTAGCGGCGGTCACGATCGGCTCCAGGGAAATGGGTGGGACGACGACGGCGGCGACGGGCGCAGCCGCAATGGACGAAACGACGGGAGAAGCGGCGGGACTGGCGGCGGGCGCAGGGACAGGGGCCGGGGCGATGTCGACCCAGCAGCGCTTGCGCTCGAAAGGCGTGGTCGGCAGGCGCACGCGCTGCGCGCCGGCACGGGCGGTCAGGCGCGAGAGCTCGACCTCGGCACCGCGGGCCCACAGGCGCGCGAGTGCCAGTCGAAGGGTGCGTGCCTCGTCGGCATCGGCGCCGGGCTCCAGGTGCAGCAGCGCAGCGACGCTGTCCGCCTTGGCACCGTGCTGGCGTGCCAGCGTGGCGAGCGTGTTGCGCGGGCCGGCCTCGACGAAGAGCGGGTTCTGCAGCTGCGCCATCGCGCTGCGCAGGGCCGGCGAGAAACGCACCGTGCCGCGCAGGTGCCGGGCCCAGTAGGCCGGGCTGGTGGCGTCGGCGTCTTCGAGCGGCTGGCCGGTGAGCGTCGAGAAGATCGGGATCTGCGGCGCGCGCAGCGCCACCCTGGCCACCAGCGCCTCGAAGGGCGCGACGGCCGGTTCCATCATGGCCGAGTGGAAGGCATGCGAGGTCTGCAGCGCGCGGCAGGCAATGCCGTCGGCCTCCAGCGCGACCTGCAGCGCGGCGATTTCCTCGAAGGGGCCGGCGGCCACGCAGGCCGTGGGGCCGTTGTCGGCGGCGAGCGAAAGACCGGACCCGAGCCGGCCGGCGAGATCGGCCGCGCCCATGCGCACCGACAGCATCGCGCCCGCGGGCTGCGCCTGCATGAGCGCGCCGCGGCGGGCGACCAGCCGGGCGGCATCCTCGATCCGCATCACGCCGGCGATGACGGCCGCGACGAACTCGCCCACGCTGTGGCCGACCAGCGCATGCGGACGAGCGCCCAGTGCCAGGAGTCGGCGGGCGAGTGCGTATTCGAGCGTGAAGATCGCGGGCTGCGTGGCGGCCGTGGGTGCCAGCGCCTGCGGGTCGTCGCTGAACATGCGCTCGCGCAGGTCGAAGTCCGTGGCGCCGGCGAAGGCTTCCATGCAGTCGTCGAAGGCTGCGGCGAACACCGGGTCGTTCGCATGGAGGTTGCGGCCCATGCCGGCGTATTGCGCGCCCTGGCCGGGGAACATCAGCACCAGCTGCCGTGCGCGCGAGGCCGCGCGGCCGCTGGCGGCGCGGGGCGACGCGGCATCGCGCAGCGCGGCGATGGCTTCGGCAGTGCCGCCGGCCACCACGGCGCGGCGGAAGGCGTGGGCCTTGCGGCCGACCGAGAGGGTGTGGGCCACGTCGGCCAGGGGAAGAGAGGGATGGCTTTCCAGGTGTGCGGCGAGCTGGCCGGCGGCGACGTCGAGCGCCGCCTCGGAGCGGGCCGAGAGCAGCAGCACCTGGTCGCCCGAGGCCGGCGGCGAGGCGGGCCGCGGCGGCGCTTCCTCGACGATGACGTGCGCATTGGTGCCGCCCACGCCGAAGGAGCTGACCCCCGCGCGGCGCGGCTGCTGCGTGCGCGGCCACTGCTGCAGGCTCGCGGTGACGTGGAAAGGCGTGCGCGCGAAATCGATCGCCGGGTTCGGCGCGCTGAAGTGCACGGTCGGCGGGATCTGCTCGTGGTGCAGCGCCAGCGCCGTCTTGATGAGGCCTGCCGCACCCGCCGCCGTGACCATGTGGCCCACGTTGCTCTTGAGCGAGCCCAGCGTGCAGAAGTCCAGCGCGTCGGTGTGCTCGGCGTAGGCGCAAGCCAGTGCCTCGACTTCCACCGGGTCGCCCATCGGCGTGGCGGTGCCGTGCGCTTCCACGTACGAGATGCTGCGCGCGTCCACGTCGGCTGCCGCCAGCGCGGCGCGGATGACGGCCGCCTGGCCGTCGACGCTGGGCGCGGTGAAGCTGGCCTTGGCGCCGCCGTCGTTGTTCACGCAGGCGCTGCGCAGCACGGCGTAGATGGTGTCGCCGTCGGCCTGCGCGTCGGCCAGCCGCTTGAGCAGCACCACCGCGGCGCCGTCGCTGAAGACCGTGCCCTGCGCCTGCGCGTCGAAGCTGCGCGTGTGGCCGTCGGGCGAGAGCATCGAGCCCTCGTTGTAGAGATAGCCGCTGCGCGGCGGGCAGGTGACCGAGGCGCCGCCGGCCAGCGCCATGTAGCACTGGCCCGTGCGCAGCGCATGGAACGCATGGGCCACCGCCACCAGCGAGGTCGAGCAGGCGGTGTGCACGCTGACGGCCGGGCCGGTGAGGTTGAGCCGGTTCGCCACCCGGGTGGTGATGTAGTCCTTCTCGTTGGCCAGCATCACCTGGAACTCGCCCACCGGCTCCACCAGGTCGGGCCGCGTGCTCACGTGGCGCTGGAAGTAGGTCGCGTTGTACATGCCGGCGTACACGCCCACCGGGCCCGGCGCGGCGTCGGGCACGTAGCCGGCGCGCTCCAGCGCCTCCCAGCAGATCTCGAGGAACACGCGCTGCTGCGGGTCCATGAGCTGCGCTTCCTTCGGGCTGATGCCGAAGAAGGCGGCGTCGAAGTCCTCGATGCCGTCGATCACGCCGCGGGCGCGCACGTAGGCCGGGTCGCTGCGCAGCGCCTCGGAGATGCCTGCGTCGAGCGTGGCGTCGTCGAAGAAGCTGATGGTGTCGCGCCCGGCGACGAGGTTGTCCCAGAACTGCTCCACGTCGGCCGCGCCGGGAAAGCGCCCGGCCGTGGCGATCAGCGCGACGGCGTCTTCGAGATGGGTGGCCGCTGCGGTCGGTCGATCCTTGAAACCGGCCGCAGCGGCCTCGGCGGGCTGTTCGTCCGCCGGGTGCATCCGCGCCCCCATCGCTTTTGGTGTGGGATTGCGGAAGAAAAGGTTGGCCGACAGCGGCACCGCCGAGTCCTGCCGCAGGTCGGCCAGCACCTGCAGCACGAGCAGCGAGTCGCCGCCGAGGTCGAAGAAGTTGTCGTTGCGCCCGACCTTCGCAATGCGCAGCGCACGCGCGAACGCATCGCAGACACGCTGCTCGAAGGCGTCGCGCGCCTCCTCGAAGGGCTGGGCGAGGTCGGGGCGCTCGCCCGCCGGCTCGGGCAGCGCCCTGCGGTCGAGCTTGCCGTTGGAGGTGACCGGCAGCTGGGCGAGCCACACCTGCGCCGACGGCACCATCGCCGTGGGCAGCCGGTCTGCCAGATGGGCGCGCAGGGCCTCCCAGGAAGGCCGCTGTTCCGCAGAGCGCGAAACCAGATAGGCGACCAGGCGCAACTGCCCGTTTCCGTCGGGCCGGGCGACCACGGCGCACGACTGGACGCCCGGGTGCGCGAGGATCGCGGCCTCGACTTCGCCCGTCTCGATGCGGTGGCCGTGGATCTTCACCTGGCCGTCGCGGCGGCCGATGAATTCGATGGTGCCGTCGGGCAGCCAGCGCGCGAGGTCGCCGGTACGGTAGAGCCGCTCGCCGGGTGCGCCGAAGGGGTCCTGCACGAAGCGCTCGGCGCTGAGCCCGGGTTGCCGCAGGTAGCCGCGCGCCAGCCCGTGGCCGCCGATGCAGAGCTCGCCCACGAAGCCGGTCGGCAGCAGCGCCATCGACGGGCTCAGCACGCGCAGCACGGTGTTCTTGATCGGCCGGCCGAGCGGAATGGAGCGCAGCCCCTCGGCCAGCGGCGCGGCGATGCGGTGCGTGGCCGCGAAGGTGGTGCACTCGGTGGGACCGTAGCCGTTGCTCAGGGTGAGCTGCGGCAGTGCGGCAAGCGCGCGCCGCACGTGCGGCACGGAAAGTGCCTCGCCGCCGGTGAACAGGTGGCGCAGGCCGGCGAGGTGCACCGGGTCGTCGTCGATCACCGCGTTGAAGAGCGCCGCCGTGAGCCATGCGGTGTGCACGCCGTGGCGCTCGATGGTGCGAGCCAGGCCCGCGCCGGTGGGCACGCGCTCGTCGTGGATGACGCAGCAGCCGCCGTTGAGCAGAGGGCCCCAGATCTCGAGCGTGGCTGCATCGAAGCCCAGCGGCGCCGCGTGCAGCATCGCAAGGCCCGGGGCGAGGTCGACGTAGTCCACGTCCACCACCAGCCGCAGGATCGAGCGATGGCAGATCTCGATGCCCTTGGGCGTGCCCGTGGAGCCCGAGGTGTACATGACGTAGGCCACCGATTCGGCGTCGATGGCCGGTGGATTCAAGAAACCACGGTTCTGCTTGTCTTCAATCTCGTCGACCAGAAAAACGGCTTGACCGGGCGGAACCAGATGCCGCAGCTCCTGCGTGGTGAGCACCTGGTGCGCGCCGGCTTCCGCAAGCATGTAGGCGATGCGGTCGGCCGGGTAGTCCGTGGGCACCGGCACGTAGGCGGCGCCGGCCTTGAGGATGCCGAGCTGCGCGACGATGGCCGGCATCGAGCGCTCCAGCAGCATGCCCACGCCGTCGCCCGGCTGCACGCCCAGGCTCTGCAGGCGCTGCGCGAGGTCGCTGGAGCGGCGGTCGAGCTCGCCGTAGCTCATCGTCGCGTCGCCCTGCGCGAGGGCGATGGCGTCGGGCGCCGTCTCCACCTGGCGCGCGAACACGGCCGGCACGGTCAGGGCCGCGTCCACCGGCGCGAGGGCGGTGTTCCAGGCGTCGAGCTGGTCGGCGCGGTCGGCTTGCGGCTGGGTGCGGATGTCGCCGATGGCGGCGTCGGGGCGATCGAACAGGTCCTGGGCCGTGTCGACGAGGGCGGCGAGCAGCTGGTCGATGTCGGCAGCATCCATCAGGCTTTCGGCCGCATCCATATGAAGAGTGGCGGTCGCCGCGTCGAAGCGCAGGCGCACCGGGGCGTCTGCGCTTTCCGATTCTTCCCGCAGCCACAGCGAAGGGGCGGCTGCTGCTTGCTGCGCCGGCTCAGTGGTATTGCGGCGGCTGGCATCCACGACGGCCAGCCACGCGTCGGCGGAACTGGCCGCGTCGAACGACACGGCGACCGGGGCGCGACCCGGCTCGTGCAGCACAGGCTGCGCGATGCCGAGCCAGCGCGACTGCAGCAGCAGCCAGGCGGCTGCGAAGAGGGTGTCGGGAAGCTGGTCGCCGTCTGCATGCCGGCGCGTCCAGTCACCGGCGAGACGGGAGGACAGGGCTACCGCGCCGGCGCGGCGGCCGACGGGGCCTTTCGAATTGGATCGCAGCGCGAAAAGGCCTTCCAGAGAAGGCTCTGGAGTTGCCTGGGCCGGCTGCGAAACAGTTTGAATTTCCACGTAAATATCCCGAAAGAAATAGCGCGAAAGCGTCCGTGCCATTGGAAAATCCATTGGCATCAATTGAAAGAACAGGAGGTGGTCCGTGCTTTTTCGTGACTTCATCCTAGGGTGTTTGCTGATGCCGTTGTGTTAACTTAAGGCCCTAGTTACAACTGGATAAAGTTATTTCGCATACGTACTACCCGAACCGTCCAGTACGAGGTAACTGATGCGCCGTTTGGAGTGAAAAGGTCGTTCGCCGACCCGTCCGAACCGGCTCCGAAGCGCGGTAGAAGCGAGGTACTCAGGGGGAGATTCGAGGGGATTTCGGGTGAAAGCGCGGTCGGCGCCTGTGTTGGGAGCGACCCCGGCGCCGTCGTCGTGCGCACCTGCAGCCATGCGGAAAACGCACCGGAAGAGACGTCGAAAAATGAAACATCCTCCCGGGGCCAACTGTATTCAATTGGCAGGGCTTGTAACCTAATAAGGAATATCAGAACAAAATCTGAAAATTGAAAAATTGCGGCGGCTTGCAGTAGAGATGTGAATCCATTTTGAAGAAGGCCGCAAAAATCTCCGCGACATCCTATTACCCGATGTGATTCACATATCCAGGCAGGTTGCTCCGAATAACTTTCCCGGGGCTTTTTCCAGGCAATTGATCCGCATTGCCGCCATCACCGGGTCGGGTGCCGTCTTGAGGCGGAAAAGCCCCGTCGCCGCCGGAGCGCCCGGCGACTGCTGTTAGCCTTCGCGCATTCTTCGAGCGCGGTCCCGCAGGTCCGGGAGCGCGAGATCCAGGTTGTGCAGGAGGAATCCGATAGTGGTTGTGACAGGAAGGAACTGGCGCGCGGGCGTGGTGCTTGCCGCGGCATTGATGGTGGCGGCGTGCTCCACGTCTCCCAAGGCGCCGGTGGCGGGGCCGGGCGAATATGTCGTCCAGCCGGGCGATACGCTCTATCGCATCGCGTCCCGGTCGGGCCGCTCGCCGGCAGACATCGCGCGCTGGAACAACCTTCAGGACCCCGACAAGCTCGAAGCGGGGCAGGTGCTGCGCGTGGTTCCGCCGGGCGGCGCGGCCTCCGCGGAGCCTCCCCCGAGCCGTGAACGGCCCGATCGCCCCGAGCGCTCCGAACGTGCGGAGCGCGCCAGGCCGCCCCGGGCCTCGGCGCCCGAGCCGGTGTCGCCCCCCGCGTCGCGACGCAGCGACTGGAGCTGGCCCTCGCAGGGCGCCGTCATCACCGGCTTCAACGGCACCAGCAGCAAGGGCATCGACATCGGCGGCAACCTGGGCGACCCCGTCGCATCCATCGGTGCCGGCAAGGTGGCGGTGACCGAAACGCTGCGCGGCTACGGCAGCGTGGTGATGGTCGACCACGGCGGTTCATATATGTCGGTCTACACCAACCTGCGCGCGGTCCAGGTCAAGCAGGGCCAGCAGGTGAAGCAGGGCCAGAAGCTCGCCGAGATCGGCAGCTCCGACGGCGGCCGCCCGCGCCTGCACTTCGAGATCCGCTATCGCGGCAACGCCGTCGATCCGCGCCAGTACCTCCCGGCAAGGTGAGCGAGTTCGCGCGGCGGTGGCCTTGCACCGCCTCTGGCGAACGGCATCCCCCGAATTGGCGATATCGCGCCGCCCGCGAAGCACGCAGACTCCCGCGCTGATCGATTTTTTCAAAAGGGGCGGCAATGGAACTCGTGTACTGGGTGTTCATCATTCTCGGCATCGTGCTGGCCGTGACCACGCAGTGGTTCCTGCTTGCCCCGTTCAGCCTGGAGTGGCGCCCGCTGCGCGAGCAGCTCGCCGAGCAGGTCACCCAGTCGGCTGCGCTCCTGCAGGAGTGCGCGGACCCTGCCGACGCCAAGGCCTGATCCGCCGCGCCCCGGGAAGGGGTCGCCACGCAGCAGGAGCGCGTGCCCTCTGCCTCTAAGATGCTCGCTGTTCAGAAATGACCAGAGCGATGCAGACGCGGTAGGCGAAGAGGAGGGCCACGACGCATGATTTCTTTGCTCCACACCGCGGACTGGCAGATCGGCCGGGTGTTTTCTCAATTCGAGCCCGACGATGCCTCGGCCCTGTTCGAGGCGCGCTTCAAGGTGGTCGAGCGTCTGGCCGCCATCGCCACCGAGCGCCGGGTCGACGCGGTGCTTGTCGCGGGCGACGTGTTCGACCTGCAGACTGTGTCGGACAAGACCATTCGCCGCATGTTCAACGCCATGCAGGGCTTCACCGGGCCGTGGCTGCTGATCCCGGGCAACCACGATTCGGCGCTGAGCGAATCGGTCTGGAGCCGGGCGCAGCGGCTGGGCGCCATCGCGCCGAACGTCGTGTGCTGCCTGGAGCCCAGGCCGCACACCGTGGCGGGTAAGTTCACGCTGCTGCCCGCGCCGCTCACGCAGCGCCACACCTATGGCGACCTCACCGAGTGGTTCTCCACTGCAGAGCCGGAGGATGGGAGCCTGCCCCGCATCGGCCTCGCGCACGGCAGCGTGCAGGGCATCCTCTCGGAAGACATCGACTCCACCAACCCCATCGCCGCCGGCCGCGCCGCGCAGGCCGGGCTCGACTACCTCGCGCTCGGCGACTGGCACGGCACGCGGCAGATCGACGAGCGCACCTGGTACGCCGGCACGCCCGAGACCGACCGCTTCCGCGCCAACGACTCCGGCCAGGCGCTGCTGGTGCGCATCGAAGGCCGCGGCGCGCTGCCGGCGGTCGAGCCCGTGCGCACCGGCCAGTTCGACTGGCAGCAGTGGGAGCCGCGCCTCGCCGTGTCCTCCGACATCGACGAGCTGGTGCGCAGGCTCGAGCAGATCGGCAGCGGCGACGTACTGCAGCTGCGCGCGCAAGGCACCTGCGACCTTGCGGGCCACAACCGGCTGAACGCCGCCCTCGATGCCGCCCGCGCCCGTGCCCGCGCCCTGGTGTGGGACGGCGAGGCGCTGCGGCTGGAGCCGACCGAGGACGACATCCAGGCGCTACACGCCGACGGCTTCGTCGGCGAGGCGCTGCAGGCATTGCGCGAGCAGCAGGGCGGCGCCGACGCCGAGCTGGCACGCGACGCGCTGCTCACGCTCGCGCGCATCCTCGGTACGCAGGCGGGAGCCGCCGCATGAAGCTGCAGCGTCTTCGCATCGAGAACTTCAAGCTCTTCCGCGCGCCGCTCGAAATCGACGGCCTGACGGACGGGCTCAATCTCTTCGCCGCACCCAATGAGTCGGGCAAATCGACCGTCGCCGAGGCCATCCGTGCCGCGTTCTTCGAGCGGCATCGCTCCAGCGCGGTCGAGCACCTGCGGCCCTGGGGCGAGAGCTCGGCCACGCCGATGGTCGAGGTCGATTTCGAACTCGACGGCAAGCGCTACCGGCTCACCAAGGCCTTCCTCGGCAAGAAGCGCTGCGAGCTGGTGATCGATGGCCGCGCCATGGACGGCGCCGTGGCCGAAGACCACCTCGCGGCGCTGCTGGGTTTCCGCTTTCCGGGCAAGGGCGCCAGCACGCCCGAGCACATGGGCATTCCGGGGCTGCTGTGGATCAGGCAGGGTACTTCGCACGACATCGCCAGCGCGGTCGGCTTTGCGAGCGACCATCTGCGCAACGCGCTCGGCGAATCGCTGGGCGAGCTGGCTTCGAGCAATGGCGACGCGGTACTCAAGGCGGTGGAAGCCGAGCGCAACGAGCTGCTGACGCCCGCTGCCGGAACGCCGCGCGGCGCCTACGCCGATGCGATCAAGCTGCGTGCCGAACTCGAAGCCGATCTGCAGCGGCTGCATGCCGACATCGAGTCGTACCAGTCGGGTGTCGACCGCCTGACGAACCTGCGGCGAGATCACCAGCGCGACGAAGCCGCCCGACCCTGGGCGGCATTGCGCGAACAACTTGCCGCCGCCCAGCAGCGGCTCGACGAAGCCCGGGGCCTGGACGAGAAGAAGACCGCGCAGGAAGCCGCGCTCAGGCAGATCGCCGCGCAGGTGAATTCATGGCGCACCCAGCTGCAGTCGATGGAGCGCGAGGAAGGCTCGCTCGCCCAGCGCGAGGCGAACCTGCAGAAAACACAGCAAGCCCTGGCCAAGGCGCTCGGCGAACTGCAGGCCTGGGAGCCACGCCATGCGGCCGCCACGAAGGCCGATGCCGAAGCGCGCGAGAACCTTCGAGTGGCGCGCCAGGCCGCGTCGCGCATCGCGCAGGAGAACGCCGTCCAGAGCCTGGCCGAACAACTTTCCGCGCTCTCCCAGAGCCACGAGAAGGCGAAGGCCGAGCAGGAAAAGGTGACCCGCCTGCAGTCCGAGGCGCAGTCGCTCGCGGTGCCTGACAGTGAACTCAAGCGGCTGCGCCAGTGCGCCGACACGCTTCGCACCGCGCAGGCGAGGCTCGACGCCGTGGCCACGGCCCTGGAGTTCGAGCTGCAGCCCGGCGCCGGCGTCCGCGTGGCGGGCGTTGAACTGGCGGGCTCGCAGCGCCGGACCGTCATCGCCCGAACCGACATCGAGATCGAAGGCGTGGGCCGCATCAGCGTGCTGCCGGGCGGTGCCGACCTCGAAAGCCTCGCCATCGAGCGCGACCGTGCGCGCGACGAGCTTGCCGCGCTGCTGCGGGGCCTGCGCGCGGAGAGCGTGGCCGCCGTCGAGGAGCGCACGCGCCTGCACGCGCTTCGCAAGAGCGAAGCCGGCGCCGCCGAAGCCGTGCTGGCGGCACTGGCCCCCAAAGGACTCGGCGCCCTTGCCGCTGACGTCGCGACGCGTGAAGCGCGCCTGGCCGAAGCCCGGCAGGTGTTGCAGAGCATGCCGTCCGCATCGGAAGCAGACATCGCCGTGCCTTCGGCCGAGTCTGCCGAAGCCGCTGCACGCGCAGCGCTGGCCGATGCGTCGGCCGCGCTCAACGATGCGAAGGTCGCGGCCGGCAACGCACGCGAACAGGTGAAGGCGGCCGAAGACGAGCTCGCCGCCGTCCAGGCGACATTGAACGATCCCGCACGTGCCGGCAGAAAGGCCGAGGCCGGCGGCGCGCTGACCGATGCGCTGGCGCAGCAGTCGTCCATGCAGGACCGCCTCGCGGAACTCGCGCAGCGCCTGCAGACCGTCAACCTGCCCGTGCTCGCGCAGGACGTCGAGCGACTGGAGCGCAGCGCAAGGCAGGCCGAGGCCGCGCACAGCCAGCGCGCCAATGAGATCACGCGGCTCGAAGTCGAACTGGAGACCAAGGGCGCGCTGGGCCAGGAAGAAGCCGCTTCGGAGAAGCAGCGCGAGCTGGAACACGCCACGCGCCGATGCGCCGAGCTCGAACGGCGGGCGAGGGCGCTCGACCACCTGCTCAAGCTGCTGCGCGAGAAGCGCTCGGCACTGGCGCGGCGCCTGCGCGCGCCGCTGCAGAAGCACCTCGACCACTACCTGCAGATCCTTTTCCCCGGCGCGCAGATCGAGGTCGGCGACGATCTCTCGCCCGGCCGCATCACGCGCCAGGGCCTGCGCGGCGCCCAGAGCGGCGAGTTCGAGGAGCTCAGCGTGGGCGCGCGCGAGCAGATGGGCGTGGTCGCCCGGCTGGCCTATGCCGACCTGCTGAGGGAGGCGAACAAGCCGACGCTGCTCATCCTCGACGACGCGCTGGTCCACACCGACGAGGAGCGCCTGCGGCAGATGAAGCGGGTGCTGTACGACGCGGCGCAGCGGCACCAGATCCTGGTATTCAGCTGCCACCCCGAGGCGTGGCGCGACCTGGGCGTGGTGGCGCGGAGCATTCCCTGAAGGGGTTCAAGTTTTTGGCGGCTCGATGGGCGGGCGCGAGCCCGGCCGGTTTCACGCAAGTGGTTGCCCGGTAGTCCAACTCGTCGAGCCGCCGCCCCGTTTGACTCGGACGCGGTGGAGCAAAGCTCCCTTGAGCTATCAGGGGGCTCAGTCCGCGTGGCTATACTGCGCCAGTCGCGTCGAACAAGGGCGCGATCGGGCTTGGACTCCCGTTGAAACTACTGCGACGCAAGCCGCAGTCACCCCGCAGGGTCTGCGGCTTCGTCGTTCGTGCTTCCAGTTTTGGCGGCTCGATGGGCGGGCGCGAGCCCGGCCGGTTTCACGCAAGTGGTTTCCCGGTAGTCCAACCCGTCGAGCCGCCGCCCCGCTTGGACTCGGGCGCGTCGGTTTTTAGCAAACCGAAACCCTTGGAGGCCTCTCATGGCTGCATCCGCTCGCGCATCAGCGCGCGTCTCTTCCCCTTCCGAATCCTCCGTCTCTCACGACGCCGAGCAGCTCGCGCTGCAGCTGTGCGACGACATCGGCAATCTCCAATCGATGCAGCGCGCCTACGCGTGCCTCGAAAAGCTCATCGTCCAGCAGGAGGTGAATGACGCTCAGGAACTCTATCCCAGCAGGGCCGAGCTCGCTGCGCTGGTCGGTGTGGTCAACGATGAGCTGCAGCGACGCATCGACACGGCCGAGGCCACGGCGCAATCGCTGCGCCATGGCCTGGGAAAGAGCGGCACGCCCTGAACGTGTCCGGCGACGTGCTCGCTGCTACTTGTCGGCCGGCACGAAGAAAAGGTATTCGCCGCGCCCCACCTCGGGCGTGATCGTGTAGCCCGCGCACAGGTCCCCCGTGCACTGGAGGAAGATCACGCGCGGCCAGATGGTCGCGGCCGTGGGATAGCCAGGCAGGTACTGCGGCACGTGCCACACGCCGAGGGAACCGACGGGCAGCGCGTTTTCGGTGCCGCGCGCGTTCTGCAGGCCGCTGCCCATGTTCACGCGCTCGACGCGCAGCGGCTGCTGCTGGACCGCCGCGGCCGCCGCCGTGGTGGCCGCGCAGCACGCGGCCAGCCAGAGGATGAGTACGGACCGGGTCATGTGGCGCTCCGGTGCGGTCATTGCGCGGCCTGCGCAGCGCGCGGTGCGGCCGCGACGTCGTCGGAGCGCTGGTCGAGCATGCGCGACGCGGCGCGGATGGAGGCCGCTTCGGCCGGGTCGATCGGCGTCACCGTGGCGCTGATGACTGGCATGGTGACCACGCCCGCATCTTCGGAGGCGGCAGCGGCCTGCTGTTGTTGCTGCTGCTGCTGCGGAACCGGGGCAGGCGCCGGCGGAGCCACGACGGCCACAGGCTGCGGAGCCGCTGGGGCAGGGGCGGGTGCAGGTGCCGCCGCAGCCACCGGACGCACCGGCGAGGCGGGCGCGCCGCTGGCAGAGGCCTGCGGACCGTAGGCCGTTACGCGCTCCTCGGCCGTCATCGACTGCGGGCACTTGGTGCCGGTCATCTCCAGCGCGGCCATCGCGGCCGGGTCCATGCAGTCCATCGCGAGCGAGGCGGCCTTCATGCCCTTGTTCCACAGCTCGCGGCTCATCTTCAGGCGCTTGCAGTGCTCGTCGGTCCAGGTGGTGCCGAAGCTCAGGCCCACGCCCGCACCGTTGGCGCTGGCGCTGGTGCTGCCCATGCAGGTGTCGTTGCTCGTCGTCAGGTTGGGTCCGTTGACCGACGGCACGTTCTTGATCGTGTAGCTGCCGCGGTAGTCGACGGTGTTGGTCGTCGCACCGGTGTTGTTGACGTTCTGGTTGCTGGTCATCGTCGTGTTCACGGTCGCCGGACTCGAAAACGTCACCGACTGGCTGTTGCCCTGTGCCGACGTGGTGGCCGAACTGGTCGACCCGTTGTTCGCGCCGGTGTTGGTGTTGGTCTGTTGAGCGAGGGCCACTGCGGAAACGCCCAGCAGCGCAAGAAAGATCAGCTTCTTCATTTTTCGACTCCTTTGAGAACCTTGAGGGGAGGGGCGCCGCCCCTCCCCATTGCCGATGACAGCAACCGTGCGCGCCGGGCTCAGGGAGCCGAGGCGGTCGCGCTTGCGCCGGCCGTGCCACCGGTGCCGCCACCGTTGGTGAAGCCGCCGGCATTGCCGAAGGAGATGTTGGTCACGCCGAAGGAGCCGCCCATGGAGCCTGCCGTCGCCGAGGTGGTCGTGCCGTTGATGGGCCCGTTGATCGCACCGGAGGAAGCGTTGTAGCCCGAGGTGGTGGTCGAGGTGCGGGTCACCAGGGCGATGCCGCCGCCAGGGCCGGCTGCCGTCGCGGCCGTATTGTTGGTCGTGGAGGAAGCCGCACCGCCTGCGCTGCCGCTCACGTGCGTGGCGCCGCCTGCGGAGTAGTTGGCGCTGCCTGCAGAGGTCGCATTGGCCGAAGCGTTGGCGCCGCCGATGGCCAGGCCGTTGCCCGTCGTCACGGCCATGCTGGTCACCTTGCCCGTGGTCGTGGCCGAGCCGCCTGCGGAAGCACCGCCGATCGCGAAGCCTGGCACCGCGAATGCGCCGCCCGAAGCGTTGGCATTGGCGGCCGAACTCGACGTGGCCGAGTTGTAGCTCAGTGCGCTGCCCGTGCCGGAGCTGGCGGCCGTCGATCCGGCGGCGCTGGACGAGCCGGTGGAGGTGGATGTCGCGGCGACCGCGGTGCTGCCGACAGTTGCCGAGGCGACGCTGCCGACCAGGACGACTGCAATGGCGATGAGAGTCTTCTTCATGATGCTTCCTCGATTGATGTGGAACAAACCCCGATTGCCGGACCACCCGGCCATCAGCTGCGGTCCGTGACGCTGTGTGGAGTGGCTTGCGTGACGACCGGGGTGCAGTTTCTGCGTCGGGGAAGCAACGAAAAATGCCTTGTGCTGGGTACTGCGAGGCTATTGCGAAAGATGTGGTCGAAGGCGTTTGCGGCGCTGCGGAAAAACGCGCTCGCCACACGATGGCCGCCATCGCGACGAAGGCTGCGGCATGGCAATGAAGAACCATGGCAACCAGATGCAACCGAGGTAATCGAATCTGCGGGCGCTCTGCGGGTATCTCCGGGGTCGGCCGTCTGAAATACGCCGGCGCTGCACGCCAGTTCCGGGGCCGGCCCAACCCGCGAAAGAGCCTCCGCGGGCTCGTCGACCTGGCCGTTCGGCCATCTGTCCGTTGTCACGCCGAGCCCGGGCGCTTTGTCCTGCCTGCGCGGTTGCGCGTACGGGGGATTTGTCTCCCCCACAAAAGGGCGCAGCGCTCATGTGCGGATGCAGGCCGATTCCTACAGTCATCCCCATGGTCCGACGCCCAAGCCCAAGCGGGGCGGCAGGCAGTCGGAACCGCACAACCGGGGAACACGAATGGAACTGCTCGCACTGCTGCCGACGACCTTCATGAACCTGCTGCGCGAAGACGCCGGCATGTCGTTCATGGAGTTCGCGCTCATCGGGTCGTTGGTGATGGTCGTGCTCCTGCTGCTTCTGCTGGCCATCCGGCGCGGCGCCTGAAAACGGGGAGACCGACATGCATGAATTCGACGCCGTCCTCGAACTGCTGGCGATGCTGGTCTCCGACCTTCGCATGCTCGCGCTGTTCGCACTGCTGGCCGTGGCTGCGGTCAGCGACTGGCGCTCCTACCGCATTCCCAACTGGCTGACCTTCGGCGGCGCGCTCTTCGCGCTGGTGTACGGCACGCTGGCCGCACGCACGCCGGCCGTGGGAGTCGCCAGCGCCTTCGGCGGTCTGGGCATCGGCTTCGCGGCGATGGTGCCGTTCTACGTGATCGGGATCATGGGCGCCGGCGACGTGAAGCTGATGGCCATGGCCGGGGCCTTCATCGGGCCGGAGCAGACGCTGATGGCGGTGCTCTTCACCTTCATTGCCGGCGGCGTGGCGGCCATGGCCTTCGCGATCCACCGGCGCCGCGTGGGCCACATGCTGGCCAACGTCAAGGACGCCGCCCAGGGCGTGATGTTCTCGGGCATCGCCGGCATCCGACCTTCGGGACGCATCGACGCGAGCCTGTCCATCGGCAAGCTGCCCTACGGCATCTGCATCGCGGCGGGCACGGCCATCGAGGTGCTCGCGCACCAGCTGGGCTACGTCTAGGCGTTCCTTCTTCTCTTTCCACCCTCTCTTCATTCATCTGCGACGGAGGTTCACATGAAGAACATCAAGGCGATCGGGCTGATCCTTCTGGCCCTGCTGACCGGGCTGGCGGCCGCCGTCTATGCGGCGGGATGGATCTCGAAGCAGGGCGGCATCGCGTCGAACAAGGTCGTCGTTGCGGCTGTCGACATCGAACTGGGCAGCCGCGTCAACCCGCAGATGCTCACCACGGTCGACTGGCCCCGCGGCTCGGTGCCCAACGGCGCGTTCAGCGACATCAAGGCGCTCGACGAGCGCGTGGTGAAGGTCGGCGTGCTGCGCGGCGAGGCGATCGTCGAAGGCAAGCTGGCGCCGGTGGGTACCCAGGGCGGGCTCTCGGCGGTGATCGCCACCGGCAAGCGGGCCATGACGGTGCGCGTCAACGATGTGGTGGGCGTGGCGGGCTTCGCGCTGCCGGGCAACTACGTCGACGTGATGGTCAACGCCCAGCAGGAGAAAGGCCGCGGCGAAGAGGCCCTGCAGATCAGCAAGACCGTGCTCGAGAAGGTGCTGGTGCTCGCGGTGGCGCAGGAGGCCAACCGCGACGACACCAAGCCGAAGGTGGTGAGCGCCGTCACGCTGGAGCTCTCGCTCGAGGACTCCGAGAAGCTCGACCTGGCGCGCAGCGTGGGCACGCTGTCCCTGGTGCTTCGCAACCAGATGGACAAGACCACGGTGGCCACCGACGGCATCACCAAGGGCCAGCTCTTCGGCGCGAAGGAAATCGTGCAGGTCGCCGCCACGGCACCCGCGCCGGCTCCGGCCCGTCCGCGAGTCCAGCGTGCAGGGCCCGCGGCACCCGCTTCAGATTGCGTCGAAGTGATCCAGAACGCAGCCCGCTCGCTGACCTGCTTCTGATCGCCTCGCTCCCGACCAACTCCGAAACGACCGACACGAACCGACAGGAGGAACACCAAGTGCGCCATATCTCCACAACACTCGCCAGCGTTCTGGCGACCCTCGCGACCGTGTCGGCTCCCGCCACGGCTGCAGAGGCCGCCGCCGCAACCGCTTCCACCGTGGCCGCCGTGCCGGCGACCGCCATCGTCGCGGTGCCGCCGGCGGTCGCCGGCAGCACAGCCAACGGCACCCGCCGCTGCACCGCGATCATTCCCGACGACCAGCCCACGCAGGCCGTGCTGGGCAAGTCGGTCGTCATTCCACTGAAGACGCGCGTGGTGCGCATCGTGGTCAGCGGGCAGCCGCCGAGCCGCGCACCGGTGCCGGCCGCGGCGATGGCGGCCGTGCCCGCGGGCATGCAGCCCGTCGCGCCGCCGCCAGCGAACGCGAACAACGGCGACGGCATCGCCGACGTCGACGTCACGCTGCTGAGCCCGACGGACCTGTTCTTTCGCGGCCGCCAGGCGGGCTCGATGAACGTGGTGCTGCAAAGCGCCGACGGCACCTGCTACATCAAGGACGTGGTCGTCACCATCGACCCTATGGCGCTGCAGGCCAAGCTGGCCGAGCTGATGCCCGAGGAGCGGCGCATCCACGTGCGCAGCGCGGAGAAGTCGATCGTGCTCACCGGCGAGATCAGCGACGCGCTCAAGCTCGACGACGTGATGAGCCTGGCCTCCGCCTATGGCGCGGACGGCAAGAAGGTGGTGAACCTGCTGCGCGTGGCGACGCCGCAGCAGGTGATGCTCGAGGTGAAGATCGCCGAGGTGAGCAAGTCGCTGCTCGACAGGCTGGGCGGCGGCATCAATCTCTCGCGCACCAGCGGCGGCGGATTGAACAGCTACTCGCTGGTCTCGAACTTCCTGAGCGGCGGCGGCGGCCTGGTGCAGGCGCTGCGCATCGGCCGCGGCACGGTGACCATCGACGGCCAGAAGGACGACGGCCTGGTGCGCATCCTCGCGGAGCCCAACATCATGGCCATCAGCGGCCAGCAGGCGAGCTTCCTGTCGGGCGGCAAGATCTTCATCCCGGTGGCGCAGAACGCGGCCGGCGGCAGCGGCACCAACATCACGCTGGAGGAGAAGGAGTTCGGCATCGGGGTCAAGTTCACGCCCACGGTGCTCAACGGCAACCGGGTCAACCTGAAGATGGTGTCCGAGGTGTCGGACCTGTCGCAGACCGGGTCTCCCTTCACCACGGTCGGCGGCGTCACGGCGGTGCTGCCTTCGCTCACGGTGCGGCGCGCAGACACCACCGTGCAGCTCAACGACGGGCAGAGCTTCGTCATCGCCGGGCTCATCAAGGCCAACGTGACGGAGTCGATCAAGCGCTTTCCCGGACTGGGCGAGGTGCCCGTGATGGGCGCGCTGTTCCGCAGCACCGAGTTCCAGAACGAGCAGACCGAGCTGATGTTCGTCATCACGCCGCGCATGGTGAAGCCGCTGGCCGAGGCGCCGCGGGTGCCGACGGACAACCACGTGGTGCCCAGCCGCGCCGAGGTCTATCTCAACGGAGCACTCGAAAGCTCCACCCCGGCCCCGGCCGCCCCCGACAGCGAACCCAAGTGAGGAGCACCGTCATGTTCACCATCGCCAGAACGACCACCGTTGCGCTCGTGTGCCTCCTGGGCGCCGGCTGCTCGCACGTCACGCCCAACTACGACGCCCGCTTCGGCGACGCGGTGCGCGACGCGAAACGGAAGATGACCATCAACCCCGACGCCGGCAAGAGCAACGACCCCGCCGTCGGCATGGACGGCCGCGCCGCGCGCGAGGCGATGAACCAGTACCACGACTCGTACAAGACGCCGCCGCCGGCAGTGAACGTCATCAACATCGGCGGCCAGATCGGCGGACAAGGAGCAGGGAGCTCGAAGTGATGCACGCACACGTTGCATCGGCCAGGCCCGCTTCCTCGGGACTCACGCGGAAAGGAGAGTGACACGAATCGAAACGAACTTTCTTCCCTATCCATGTTTTCTCGAACCTGATCCCCAACCGTTCAAACATCGAAAGGAACGAATCATGCAAAACCTTTTCAAGGCCATCGGCCAATCGACCCAGAACTTCCTGCGCGAAGAAGAGGGCGCCCAGGTCGTCGAATACGCGCTGATCATCGCGGTCGTCTCGATCGCCCTGGTCGTCGCGCTGAAGGGCCTCACGGCGAACAACGGCGGCTTCACCTCGTTCATCACCCGCGTGACGAACTGCCTCACCACGGCCACCTGCTCGTAAGCCGCAGGGCGAGCGAGCCGGGCCTGGCCCGGCTCGCTGTACGCCAGCTGCTGCGTTCGCATTCTTTCCCGCATGGAAAAGGAGTAGTCCCATGTTGAAGTCATTTCTGAAAGACGAGAGCGGCGCGCAGATAGTCGAGTACGCGCTGATCATTGCTGTCGTCTCCATCGCGCTGGTTGTCGCGCTGCAGGTTCTGACGACGGGCAACAGCTTCAGCTCGTTCATTACCCGCGTCGCCAACTGTCTCGATGGCACGGGCTGCACCTGAGCCCGCGTCTGCCGGACCACTTCTGTTGCACAGGAGCCGATCATGCATGTCCGCCGTTCTCTTCGCCGCCAGCGCGGCGCGATGATCGTCACAGCCGCGCTGATCCTGCTGTTCCTGATGGGGTTCATGGGCATCGCCCTGGACTTCGGGCACCTGTTCGTGGTCAAGACCGAGCTGCAGACAGCTGTAGACAGCTGCGCCCTGTCCGCCGCGCGCGAGCTCGACGGGCAGGGCACGGCGATCACCCGGGCGACGAGTGCGGGCCAGGTCGCCGGCAACGCGAACGGCGTGAACATGCAATCGAGCAACTGGAGCGGGAAGGGCCAGATCGTTGCGAGCGACATCACCTTCCGCGACGCCTCCTATGCAGTGACGACCACGCCGGCATTGGCGCGCTATGCTCAGTGCGCGCACACGCAACCCGGCATCAACATCTGGCTCATGAAGGCCATGGGCGCCTTCACGGGCAACGCGGCCGGCAACCCTGCCACCCGCAGCGTCATCGCAAGCGCGGTCGCCACCCGTGCGAGCGCGCAGTCCGCATGCCCCATCCCGGTCGCCGCGAAGCCCAAGACCGGCGGCACGGCACCCAACTACGGCTTCGCCGTGGGCGAATGGGTGACGCTCATCATGGCGCAGAACGCCGCCACCGGCGGGCAGATCGGGTGGGCCAATCTCGATGGGAGCAACAGCGCCTCCGAAACCTCTGCCGAACTCAATGGCCGCTGCGGCGCCAAGGTGGGCGACACCATCGGAACGCCAGGCGTGCAGACCTCGGTGGCCGACGTGTGGAACCAGCGCTTCGGCATCTACAAGAACACCAGCGACCCGAGCACGGCGCGGCCCGACTACACCGGCTACGCCTACACCTCGCTCAACTGGCCCGCGCAGTTCAACGCGTACAACGGCGCCCCAGGTGCCGGCGCGGGCCCGACTGCCCAGAATTTCGTGACCAAGCGCGCTGCCTTCGCTTCGTGCGCCGACACGGGCACCAAGGTGAAGGGCGCGAACAGCTGCGAGTCGATCACCGGGCTCTCGCTCAACAGCTTCCAGTCGCTGGCCGCGCCGGGCAACGTCGCCGGAGGCCACATGCAGTACGGCATGGACCGGCGCATCGTCACGGTACCGGTCATCGACGGCGGCAACCATGTGATCGACTACCTCTGCATGCTGATGCTGCAGCCGTTGAGCATTCCGATGACTGACACGCAGCTGGAATTCCTCGGCAACGCCGGTGCCGCCGGCAGCCCTTGCACGACCAGCGGGCTGGCGGGCGGAACGGCGGGGCCGCTGGTGCCGGTGCTGGTGAGATGAGAAGCGAAGAGAACCCAAGAAAGGGGCGCATGCCATGAAGCAGCCATCCCGTCGCACTCAGCAAGGCGTTGCGCTGGTCGAGCTGGCGCTGATCATCCCGCTGCTGCTGCTGCTGACCTTCATCACCACCGAGTTCGGCCGCGCGATGTACGAATACAACGCGGTGGTCAAGTCGACGCGCGACGCGGTGCGCTACCTGTCGGTGCAGACGCCGGGCACGAAGATCACCGAAGCGCGCAACCTGGTGGTCTACGGCAACACCGCAGGCACCGGCTCGCCGCTGGCGCGCGGGCTGAGCCTGGCGAACGTGCCGGCGGGCACCTGCTGCACCTGGCAGTCGGCAGGCGCCGCGCCGATCATCACCACGGTGACGATCCGGGTGACCGGCTACACCTTCCATTCGATGTTCCCCTCGGTGTTCGGCGTGGTCTTCGCCAACGCGAGCGGCAACATCGCGTTCAGCGACATCACCGCCAGCATGAGGGCCGCATCATGAGACGCAGCCACAACCGCCGGCTCGGCGGCGCGACCACGGTCGAGTTCGCGCTGGGCCTGATCGTCTTCCTCATGTTCACGCTGGGCATCGTGGACTTCGCCCGCATGCTCTTCACCTGGAACGCGGCGCAGGAAGCGACGCGCGCAGGCGCCCGGTACGCGGTGGTGTGCGACGACACCACCCAGCAGGCGCTGGTGCTCGCGCGCATGAAGGCGCTGCTGCCGCAGATCAGCACGGTGTCGGTGGCGTGGTCGCCCTCGGGCTGCACGGCCGCGACATGCCAGGGCGTGACCGTGAGCATCACCGGGCTCAACTACCAGTGGATCTCGCCCATCTCGGGCGCCACGGCGCCCCTGATCCCGATGCCGGGCTTCTCGACCTACCTGCCGCGCGAGGTCATGCGCAAGGACCCGAACAGCGCGGCCATCTGTTCCTAGCCATCAACGCAACGGACAAGACCATGAAGATCGCCATCATCTCCCCCAACGCCAACCACCTGCAGGACATGCGCAAGGTGCTGGAGGCGCGCTCGCACACCGTGTCGCTGTTCGAAGGCGGCAAGAGCCGGATGCAGTGGGTCGTCGACAAGGCCTCGCCCGATCTCCTGCTGGTCGACGGCATGTGCTGCGACCCGCAGGAGCTCAACCTGGTCGAGAAGCTCACGCTGCAACATCCGTCGATCGCGGTGGTGCTGCTGTGCGCGATGCAGACGCCCGAATTCCTGATCCACGCGATGCGCGCGGGCGTGCGCGAGGTGCTGCCATCGCCCGCCGACACGGCCGCGCTGGAGGCGGCCGTGGAGCGCATCGCGCACAAGATGGCCGGCGCACAGGCACGCGCGCCGGGGCAGGTGGTGGCCTTCATGCCGTGCAAGGGCGGCAGCGGCTCGACCTTCCTGGCGACCAACATCGCGCACCAGCTCTCGAAGGAGCGCTCGGTGCTGCTGGTGGACCTGAACCTGCAGTTCGGCGATGCGCTGTCGTACGTGAGCGACCTGCGTCCGACCTCGACGATGGCGGACGTGGCCCGCGACATCGGCCGGCTCGACGCCTCGTTGCTGGCCGCGAGCGTGGTGCGCGTGTCGCCGACCTTCGCAGTGCTCGCGGCGCCGGAGGACATCTCGCGCGCGATGGACGTGAAGGCCGAGCACATCGACGCGATCCTGCACATCGCGCTGGGCGTGTACGACTTCGTGATCTTCGACCTGGGCCCGCGCATCGACACGCTCTCGATCCGCGTGCTGGACCGGGCCGACCGCATCTTCCCGGTGCTGCAGCCCAGCCTGCCGCACATCCGCAACGTGACGCGGCTGATGCACGTCTTCAAGTCGCTGGGCTACCAGCCCGGCAAGGTCGAGCTGCTGGTGAACCGCAGCGCGGGCGGAGGCGAGATCGGCCTGTCGGACATGCGGCGCTCGCTGGTGGGCGCGACGCTCACGATCGTGCCCGACGGCGGCAAGGACGTGGATGCGTCCATCAACCGCGGCGTGCCGCTGGCCGAGATGTCGCGCGGCAGCGCGCTGGCCAGGAAGCTCACCGACATCGCCCACTCGCTCAGCCCGCGCCAGGAGGCGGCGCCCGGCTTCATCGGGCGGCTGTTCCGCCGCGCCTGAGCGCGCATCGCCCAACCCATTCAACAGCAAGGCAGGTCCCCATGTCATTCAGAGAACAGCTCAATGCCATCGATACCGACAGCGCGATGCGGCAAGGCGGGAGTGCCGTGGAGCAGTCCGTCTCGCCCTATGCCTCGGACGCCTACAAGTCGCTGAAGGAGCGCATGCACCTGAAGCTGCTGGAGCGCTTCGACCTCTCCGCGCTCGAGACGCTCAAGCCCGAAGTGCTGCGCCAGGAAATCTCGACCATGACCACGCGGCTGCTGCAGGAGGAGCCCGAGGCGCTCAACGACATCGAGCGGCGCACGCTGATCCGCGACATCCAGCACGAGATGCTCGGCTTCGGGCCGATCGAGCTGCTGATGGCCGACCCTTCGGTCTCCGACATCCTGGTCAACTCGCACGAGAAGATCTATGTGGAGCGCAGGGGCAAGCTGGAGCTGACCAACGTCAGCTTCACCGACGAGAAGCACCTGCTGCGCATCATCGACAAGATCGTCTCGCTGGTGGGGCGGCGCATCGACGAGTCGAGCCCGATGGTCGACGCGCGGCTGCCCGACGGCTCGCGCGTGAACGCGGTCATCGCGCCGGTGGCGCTCGACGGGCCGATGATGTCGATCCGGCGTTTCGCGAAGATCCCGCTGCGCATGGAGAACCTGGTGAGCGAGCTGAAGACGTTGACGCCGCAGATGGCGCAGATGCTCGAGGGCCTGGCCCAGGCGAAGGTCAACATGCTGATCTCGGGCGGCACGGGCGCCGGCAAGACGACGCTGCTGAACATTCTCTCAGGCTTCATTCCGCCGAGCGAACGCATCATCACCATCGAGGACGCAGCCGAGCTCCAGCTGCAGCAGCCGCACGTGGCGCGCATGGAGACGCGGCCGATGAACATCGAGGGCAAGGGCGAGATCACGCAGCGCGCGCTGGTGCGCAACGCGCTGCGCATGCGGCCCGACCGCATCGTGATCGGCGAGGTGCGTGGCGCCGAGGCGGTCGACATGCTGCAGGCCATGAACACCGGCCACGAGGGCTCGCTCACCACCATCCACGCGAACACGCCGCGCGACGCGCTGGCGCGGCTGGAGAACATGATCGGCATGGCCAACCTGAACCTGCCGCACCGCACGGTGCGCCAGCAGATCGCGTCGGCCATCACGGTGATCGTGCAGGTGCTGCGCCTGGTGGACGGGCGCCGCAAGGTCACGAGCATCCAGGAGATCACCGGCATGGAAGGGGAGGTGGTCACCATGCAGGAGATCTTCAGCTTCCGCCAGACCGGCATGGGCCCCGACGGACAGGTGCGTGGGCATTTCCAGGCCTCCGGCGTGCGGCCGAAGTTCGCGGAGCGGCTGCATGCGTACGGCGTGGACCTGCCGGATGCGATGTTCGACCCGACCAAGCACTACGAATGACCTGACCAGGCAAGCAACAGGAGGCCATCATGCTCAACAACCTGGGGGGCAACACCCTCATCACCGTCACCGTGCTGGTGTTCGTGACCGTGCTGCTCATGCTGGAGGGGCTCTACATGCTGTGGCGCTCCTACAAGGGGCCCGAAGCGCGCAAGATCGAGAAGCGGCTGCAGGCGTTCTCCGCCGCGGTCGACCGCACGCCGCAGGCCCACCTGGCCAAGGAGCGCATGCTCAGCGAGGTGCCGTGGATGCAGCGCCTGCTGCTGACGCTGCCACGCGCGCACATGCTGGACCGCTTCATCCTCCAGGCCGGGCTGGAGTGGACGGTCTCCAGCTTCCTGCTGGTGTCGTGCGTGCTCGGCGTGCTCGGCTTCTTCGCATCGATGGTGATCGTGCACCAGTCGCTCCTGGTCGGGCTGGTGGTGGGAGGCTGCCTGGCGATACTGCCGCTGCTCTACCTGCAGAACCAGCGCAGCCGCCGGCTGACGCGGCTGGAAAAGCAGCTTCCCGAGGCGCTGGACCTCGTCACGCGGGCGCTGCGCGCCGGGCACTCGTTCGCCAGCGGCATCCAGATGATCGGCGAGGAGATGGCCGAGCCCATCGCCGGCGAGTTCCGCATGGTCGCCGACGAGGTGAACTTCGGCGTGTCGCTGCAGCAGGCCCTGACCAACCTCAGCGAGCGTGTGCCGCTGACCGACCTGCGCTACTTCGTGGTGTCGGTGCTGATCCAGCGCGATTCGGGCGGCAACCTGACGGAGGTGCTGGGCAACCTCAGCCGGTTGATCCGCGAGCGGCTCAAGCTGCTGGCGCGGGTGCGGGTGCTGTCGTCGGAAGGGCGGCTGTCGGCCTGGATTCTCGGGCTGATGCCGTTCGCGCTGGCGGCGCTCATGAACGTGTTCAACCCCGAATTCATGTCGCCGCTGTGGACCGATCCGATCGGGCAGACGGTGATCAAGTACATGCTGTTGGTGATGCTCGTGGGCGTCGTGCTGCTGCGCAAGATCGTGAAGATCCGCGTCTGAAGGAGAAGAACCATGACCATGCTGTTTCCCGTTCTCGTCTTCCTGGCCGTGTCGATGGCGATCGTCGGAGTGGCCGTCTGGCTGTCGCCGACGCGCACCGAGCAGCGGCTGCAGGCGGTGGCCATGCCGGCAGGCAAGTCGGCATGGACCGAGAAGGCCGTCAAGATCGTCGGGCCGTTCGCGCAGCTCTCTTCGCCCACCAGCGATGCCGAGCTCTCGCCACTGCGGGTGCGCTTCCTGAACGCGGGCATCCGCCACCCGGACGCCTACATCATGTACTTCGGCATGAAGACGCTGCTGCCGCTGGGCTTCGCCGCGCTGGCCTACGTCGGCCTGCGGGCGACGGGTGCGGCGGACGACAGCACGGTGATGCTGCTGTGGCTGGCAGTGGTGGCGCTGGCCGGCTGCTACCTGCCCAACCTGGTGCTGCGCCTGATGATCCGCTCGCGCCGCCGCGAGATCTTCGAGAACTTTCCAGACGCCGCCGACCTGATGCTCGTGTGCGTGGAGGCCGGGCTGGGCCTCGATGCCGCGCTGGCCAAGGTCACGGAGGAAATCCAGGTGAAGAGCGCGGCGCTGGCGCAGGAGCTGCACTGGACCAACCTCGAGATGCGCGCCGGCTCCACCCGCGAGAAGTCGCTGCGCAACCTGGCGCTGCGCACCGGCGTGGACGAGATCGGCACCTTCGCGACCATGCTGACCCAGGCGGACCGCTTCGGCACCAGCATCGGCGAATCGCTGCGGGTGTTCTCCGAGGACCTGCGCCACAAGCGCCACGTGCGTGCCGAGGAGCTCGCGGCCAAGGTGCCGACCAAGATGCTGGTTCCGCTGGTGCTGTGCATCTTCCCGTGCATCTCGCTGGTGATCCTGACGCCGGCGGCGATCCGCATCGTGCGGATGATCATGCCGATGCTCAACGGGACCTGAGCCCTTCAGTCGAACCTTCATTTCCTGGATGGAAAGAAGCCCTGCGCGCCGGTTGCGGCGCGCAGGGCTTCGGGCTTTGGCCTTCGCGTGTCGTGCTGCTGGATTCAGTGCGCGGGGGCGTGGAGCTGGTGCTTCATCGCGTAGATGTACAGCTCCAGGCGGTTGCCCACGCCGAGCTTCTGGTAGATCGAGGTGAGGTGGTTGCGCAGCGTGTGTTCGGTGACGAAGAGCCTGGCGGCCAGGGCCTTGTTCGAGGCGCCGCTGCCTTCGACCACCGTGTGGATGATCTCGCGCTCCTTGCTCGTCAGGCTGGCCTGTTTGGCAGCTTCCGGATCGGCCTTGGGCTGCTGCTTCTTCACCGCGGTCAGCTCGTAGAAGACGCGGCCGATGGACTGCGCGTCGACGCAGAGCTCGCCGTTGTGCACGCGCTCGATCGCGTCGATCACCTGCTGCGCCGGCGCATCCTTGCGCATCACGCCGCGTGCGCCCTGCAGCACCGCGAGGTCGAGCGTGCGCTGTTCGCGCTCGCCGGTGAGCACCATGACGCGCGACACCTCGTTGGACACCAGCCGGGGCAGGATGTCCAGCGCGCTGTGGCCGTCGAGGTCCAGGTCGAGCACGATGACGTCGGGCGCGAGGCTCTGCGAGGTTGCCACCGCGTCCTCGCAGCAGCAGGCCGTGCCCACCACCTTCATGCGCGGATGCTCGCCGTCTATCAACCGCGACAGGCCCCAGAGCATGGTCTGGTGGTCGTCCACGAGCAGGACGCTGATGGGGTGGGTGGCTGGCTGCATGGTGGGCTCCTTGAACTTGGCTTTGGCTTGTCTCGTGTCGGTGCAGCGCGTGCTGGCTGGCATGCGGTGTTCGTCGGTTCTCAGATCGGTATTTCCACCAGCACGGCGGTGCCGCCGCTCTCGCACTGGCGGACCTGCGCGCGGCCGCCGAGGGCCGCTGCGCGTTCGGTGATGGAGTGGGGCCTGAACCTGGTGAAGCTCTCCTGGCCGGCTTCGTTCTCGATGCGAACGTGCAGCCGGCCATTGCTGCAGGCCAGGCGCACGCTGCCGCGGCGGGCCTGGGTGTGCTTGCAGATGTTGTTGAGGCCCTCGCCGACCAGCTGCAGCACCTCGGCGCTCACCCGGTCGTCGAGGTGCAGCGGGCCGTCGACGGCCACCGCGATGTCGATGCCGTAGAGGCCCTTGATCCGCGCGGCCTGGCGGTGCAGCTGCGGCAGCACCAGGCCGCCGCAGCCGTTGGCGCCTTGCCGGACTTCGCCCGCATAGCGGCGCAGGTCGGCGATGACGCCGTCGGCCACGTCCGTGAGCTTTTCCAGGTCTTCGCTCAGCGGGTTGTCTGCCGCCGCCTTCCTGCGCAGCGCGCACAGGCCCATGCGCAGGCCGATGTAGGGCTGCACGGCGGTGTCATGCAGGTCGAGCGCGAACTTCAGGCGCTCCGCCGTGGCGGCTTCGGAGGCCATGCGGTCGAGCACCTCGATGGTCTCGATGATCGGGAAGATCTGCTCCATCAGGTGCGTGAGAAAGAGCGCATCGGGCTTGTTGAAGAGGCCGTCGCGCGATGACACGAAGACGCGGCCTTCGCCCAGCCGCATCGGCAGCGGCGCGCTGATGAAAGCACGCGCCTCCAGCATCGCCGCCACCGCTTCGCAGCGTTGCGCGCCTTCCTCGTCCTCGGCGCGCCAGCCGGCTGCGGCAGTCGGCTCGAAGACATGGCTCTGTGCGCACAGCCGGCTCAGCGGCCAGGGCAGGCGGTTGCTGAGCACGGTCTGGCCGGTCGGCAAAGCCATCAACGCCATCAGCGGCGACTCGGCGATGCGGCCGATGGTCTCGACGCTGACGTGCTCGCAGGCGTCGTTCTTGCGCAGCGTGCGCAGGACCCAGTTGCCCGAGGCGGTGTCGCGCGTCAGCAGGATGCAGTGGCTGGCCCTGAAGAAGACCAGGGTCTTTTCCATCGTGCGGGCGATGGTGCGGCCGGCGCCGAAGCGCGGGTTGGAAAGCTGGCTGACGTCGCCCAGCAGCGCGAGCCGGCGCTGCAGCCCGAGCTTGGAGCCGCCCCAGTGCACGATCATGTGGCCGAGCGCCAGCAGGAAGGTGCTGCGCATCAGGAGCTGGGGCGCGTCGTTGCCGGTGCTGGTGGCCAGCCCGCAGGCCGCGAAGGACGCGACCGACGCCACCGTCACGCGGGCGCCTTCCTCGAAACCCCAGCGGAAGGCGGAGGTGAGGATCGCGAAGAAATAGAAGAGGAAGAAGAGGCTCTGTACGCCGTCGGTCACGAAGATGATGAGCGTGAACCACAGCACGTCGGACCAGTGGATGACCTTGCCCTGGAAGTACGGGCGGCCCATGCGGGTGCATGCGTAAACCAGCAGGCTGTGCAGCACATAGCCGCAGAAGGCCAGCCACACGGTGCCGTGGATGTGCTCGCGATGGTCCCCGGCATCAACCACCACCGCCAGCAGCGCCGAAACCGAGAGCACCAGCCGCATACGCGCGACCATGAGCGCATCCGCGGCGACACCCGTATCGGCTTCGGGGGCGGCGGTGGTATGGGCCAGCATGGCTTGGGGTTCCCGGCATGAGTCGGATCACGCGATGCAGGGCGCGGGGCCATGGCTGCAGGCGGAGCCGGACGGTGTCAGTCTGGAATTCATGCCTCGCACCTGAAAGGGATGTATGTGAAGGTTTCACATTACTACTTTGGTAGTCGAAAACAATGGCGCCAGAGGTCGATCGTCAATCTGTGACTCTTGTTGCACTTGGTTGCAAAGGTGCCGGTGCGCCGGGATTTTCGGGAGGCTGTCGAGGGGATGCGGTCCTGGCACCTCGTGGCCGGCGGGATATTTGCGGGTACCTGTTCAGCGCAACGACGCGGCCTTGTCCGGCTTGCGGGGCCGGCTTCAGGCGCGCCGTTCGACCAGTGCGGTGCGGCCCAGCGGCGTGACGCGGAGAACGACCGCCTGCCTGGATTTCTGCGGGCTCTGCCGGGTCCGGCAGGGCGGTGGCAGCGTGGCTTCGACCATGCCCGCGGCGTTAAGCACGGCGACGGAGTTGATTTCCGCCGGGTCGTCGATGCGCAGCGGGAAGACCGAGTTGCCGATCTTGCGAAGGTAGTCCAGCGGCATTACCGGCCACCCCGGCTCCTCGAGCGCCGCCACGGCCGCGCCGGCGCGCAGGCCGGCGATCTCGGCGTGGCCTTCCTCGGTGATGTCGAACACCACCGCGCTCTCGTACTGCTGGTAGCCGAAGTGGTCGAGATGGAACTCGGCTTCCACCAGGCCGGTGGCCATCAGTACGGAGGCGTGCCTGATGTCGGGGTCAGCAGTGAGCGTGACTGGAAGCTTCTCGTGCAGAAGCCGGAGGAGGAGGGTGAGCGGCATACATGCTCCCGTCTGCACCGTGGCTGGTGCACATCGAGCAATGGGCAGGAACTGCGGACGGATGCCCGCATCGCAGCGCCGATCGCAGATGCCGCTTCGAGACGCGCAGCAGCGCTACCGCGGGCGGAACGCCGCGGGTGCACGATCTCCGTTCGTCGAGGGGCAGCATTGGCGTGAGCGCTTTAAATGTGATTTTTTCACTTTAGTTATTTAGTTGTACTCCCGCCGCCCGACCTTGTCGAGAGTTTGTTTCGTGAAGGATTGCTCGCTCAGGGCGAGAACGTGACGTGCTGCGCGATCAGTACGCCGTCGACCACCCGGTCGCCCACGACCGTGACCTTGCGGCCGTTCTGGAGGTCTGACTGGGTGCCGTTCTCGAAAACGGCCGTGCTGGCATCCACCGGCTGGCCGCGGACCCTGAAGCTGGCGGGCGGCGTGAATCCGCCGATGGCGCCGATCACCGTGAAGGAGGCCGGTCCGCCCGTGCCCGGCACGTTGCGGATGCGCAGCTTCTTCACCACCAGCACCCCGCCCGACATGAACCCGTCGACTTCGACCTTCACGCCGTTGCCGAGCGAGTTCGCATTGCCGCCTGCGATCTGCGCATTGGTCGCGTCGACCGGCGTTCCAAGCACCCTGAAGGAGCCGCGCGAAGCGAAGTCGGTGATGACGCCCGCGAGCTGCACCGCCACGCCGTTGCTCGTCGGAATGGCGTACCAGCCCTGCACCCTGGTGGCCGAGAGCACGCCGCCGACAGGGGCCGCCGTGCCGCGGGCCCGCACGACCACGCCGTTGGCGAGCGACGATTCGTCCAGGCCCGTGAACGCGGCCGTGCCGTAGTCGACGGTTAGCTGGCCGAGCATGAAGGTCTTGTGCGCCTTGTCGAGGTTCTGCACCGCGCCTGTGGTCAGCGGATCGGTGAGGGCAGGGGCCACCTGGATGCGCGTGGCCCTCAGCATGCCCGGCGCGCCGGGCAGGCCCCACACCTGGATGACGCTGCCCGCCCTGACGTCGGAAAGGCCGTTGGCGTCGGCCCAGACCGTGGCCGAGTCGACGCTGACGCCGATGCCCATCACCACGAAGGTGCCGCCGGCGAGGTCGATGTTCGAAACCGCACCGCGCAGCTCGGCCGCCGAGACGACCTGGTTGGCGATGCCGCTGGTGAAGTTGGCGTCGACCTTGCCCGCGATGCGCGCGCTCATGCCGATCTGCAGTTCGGTCGCATCCTCGATGGTGAAGGTGGCACTGTCGGTGTCGTAGCGCAGCCCGTTGAGGATGACGCTGCCCAGGCCGTCCGCCGCGCCGATGCCGGCTGCGTCCGCCGTCACGCCGGTGCCGCCTGAGCCCACGCCGGAGCCGTCGGTGTTGCTGTTGCCTGCAGTGCTGCTGCCCGCGCCGGCGTCGCTGCCGGTGCCTCCCGTAGCGCCCGTGGCGCCTGTGCCGCTCGAGCCGCCTGCGGCGCCGGTCGAGCCCGTACCGCCGGTTCCGGACCCCGCCGAAGCTGTGCCGGTCCCGGTCCCGGTTCCGGTTCCGGTTCCGGTTCCGGTTCCGGTGGGGTCTGTCCCCGCGGTTCCCGCAGTTCCCGCGGCCCCGGTGGCCGCCGGCGGCGAAGTGCTGCCCGTGCCCACGCCAAGGCCTGCGATCGAGCCGCCTCCGCTCCCGCCGCCTCCGCCGCACGAAAGCAGCAGCGCCATGATCCCGGCCGACAGCAGGCCGAAGATGATCCTGCGAGGTGTCTTGATCGTGCTCATGGCCTGGGCTCGCTTTCTGATGGGGGCGGCCGTGCCGGCGCCCGATCGGCTGGCTCGTCTTCGAAGTAGGTGTAGATGCCCACGCGGATGCGCGCCTTCGCGCCGGCGGGGGCCTCGTCGACCGCCTTCGACATGTCCTGGGCCAGCTCGTGGTGCAGCGCCGTCCAGCGCTCGCGCACCAGGCGCTGGATCCGTTCGCAGTCCTCCAGCGAGAGGCCGCGTGCGTACACCGCGCGTTCCAGCATCCGCGGCTGCTCGCCCAGGGTGTTGGCGACGGCGGCCAGCAGGTGGTCGCGGCCGTTGTCGCCCAGGAAGGCGAGCATCGACTGCAGGTCTTCGACCGGCACGAAGCCGTCGGTCGTGAGCTCGACCACGCCCTTGTCCTCGTCCTCGCTCACCATGTTCAGGCGCACCAGCTCGTCGAGGATGGTGCGGTGATGCACGTTGCCGCGGCTGCTCAGGCGCGCGACGGCCTCGAACGAGGGCGCGTCCTGGCCCGCCGTGATGGGCAGCCGGCGGTAGGTGTCATCTTTAGTAAGCATCTGCAGCCACAACGTGAAGGTCTTGGCCGCAGCCGACAGTTCCGTATGGGGCAGGGGATCGGTGGTTGCCCTGACCTTGGCCGTCACCGCCTTGCGGTTCAGGCCGGTGGTGACCGAAAGCTGGCTCAGGTTCGGGTTGGGAACGCCCTGCTTGCGCCAGCTGCGCTGGGCTTCCTCGATCAGCAGGTCACGCAGCAGCTCCTCGATGTGCGGATGCTTGACCCCCATGGCGAGCGCGAGCCTGACCACCGGGCGAAGAAGCCGGGCGCAGGCAGCGAGGGTCCAGTCCAGCCGGTGTTCCATGGAGTCGCGATGTGTTCCCGAAACTGCGGTTCAAAGAGGATGCGGCGCAGGTCGCCAATTGCGATCTGCTTGCAATTGTCTTGCGCAACAGTATGAATGTGAATGCTTTGGACTACTGCAAAGGTGTAGGCCAGGTGCACTAAACCAACAGCGCCCACAGCGTCCGCCGAGGCTCGCGAAGCGGGCATCGGCGTTCATGGCGGTTCAGGCGCCCGGGGCGCCCGGGGCACTCGTGGTCGCCGGATCGTGCTGCAGGCGTGGCGGCAGCCGGTCGTCCAGCCAGTCCATGCGCCAGGCCAGCAGCGCCACCGCGCCGACGATGCAGGCGGCAGCCACCGCACCCGCGAGGCCATGCCGTTCGCGGTACGGATCGGGCGCGATGCGCTTCGCCCCCGGCGGCACGCGCGCGGTCTGAGAGAGCATGCCGCCGAGCCGCACGCTCACCTTCATGCGGCCGTTGATGGCCCACCCGCTCGCATCGAGGATCGGCCCCAGGCTGCGCTGCCGCAGCTTCAGCCAAGCGATCAGCATGCGGGGCCCCGAGATGGCGATCACGATGCCGGCGAGCGCCACCGGTATCCACTGCCCCAGGTCGATGAACTTGCCGAAGATTCCCACCAGCACCGCGCTGATGCTGCCCAGCGCCACCCCGATGGCCGCGACGGTACCCACGTCGATGCGGCTGCCGGCGGATGGCACACCCGGCTTGGCAGCCGCTTTGGCGGCGGCATTCGCACCCGCCGCCTGGTCGGCCGTGGCCACCCGGCCGGCCAGCGACTGGAGCGCATTCTGCGAACCCGCCTCGCTCGCGGCGGCGCGCTTGGCCACCTGTTCCTCGATCATGCGCACGAACTTCTTGTAGGGCGCGAAGAAGGCCTGGCCGACGCTGGTGGGGTTCTCGATCAGCTTGGTGATGGTGGCGTCCCAGTCGCGGCCGTGGCGGTCGTAGAAGACACCGTTGCGGCCGACGAAGAGAAAGTCGACGTCGCCCGCGGTGAAGGCGGCGACGATGCTCATCTTCTGCCCCTGCCGCGTGCAGTCGCAGTAGGCCAGGCAGGTCTTTGCAAGGCCTGCCAGCGCCGCATGCCGGGCGGTGTCCTGCACCTGCACGGTGAGCTCGCAGCTGCGTCCGTCGAGGTAGAGCGTGCCGGCCTGGAAGATGGCGCCCTCGCGCTGGTAGAAGGCCTTGAACGACACGAAGTTGTGCAGCAGCACCAGCAGGTCGCGCTGCAGCCGCAGCAGCTTTTCGAGGTCGACCAGCAGCCGGTTGTGCTGCTCGGCGGCCTCGTCCTCGGCGATGAGTGCGAGGAGGGCGTCGCGCGTCGCGAGCAAGGCATCGATGCGTTCGCGCGGCAGGCCTGCGAGCGCATTGGCCGGGCGCGACGCGATCCAGGCCTCGCAGGGCGCCAGCCGGCGGCGCAGCTGTTGCCACTGCTCCTCCTCCAGCGCATCGCGCTCGCCCAGGAGCGGCGCCACGGCGTCATGTGCGAAGACGGCCATCGCCTCGGCCCACGCGGGGTTCAGGCTGGTGCCGCGCAAGGGCAGCGAGCGGCTGGGCGTGACAGACGCCAGCGGCAGCTCGGCAATAGGCTGCGCGCCCACGTCGAGGGTGTGGCCCGACAGCGCGTCGTATGCCTGCGGCGACGGATTGAGCGCCGCCACCGCCTGGACGTCGTAGGCCGCGACGCGGCAGCGCGCGAAGAAGTCGTCGATCTTGGCAGCGACCGCGCGCAGCGCCTCGGTCGCCGCGAGCGTGCGGTCTCCCAGCGGCAGCAGCGCCTCGTCGCTGCCTTCGGCGCGCGCGTACCAGTCGCGCATGGCCTTGGCGTCTGCCATGAAGGCCTCGGCGCGGGCGCGGTCGAGGCCGGGTTTCCTGTCGTGGCGGTCGGGCGTGCTGCCGTGGGTGCGCATTGCCTCCTCGATGGTGGCGCGCAGCGCGTCGTCGGCGGCGGTGTCGGGGGTGACCACGCCGTCGCCGTTGAAGCGCATGGCGGCGAGCCACTCGCTGCGGTTGGAGATGTCGGCGAGCGTGAGCGTGTTCGAATCGTTCTTGCCGAGCAGGTCGAGGATGCGCCGGCCTTCCTTCGCGAGATCCGCACCCGCGGCGCCCTTGTCGTCGAGGTCGTCCAGCGACAGCGTGCCGCCGCCGGCGAGCAATGCGTCGGGGCTGCGCAGCCGCTCGCAGGCCCAGCGGCAGGCCGCGATGACCTCGGGTGGGCGCACGCGGCCGTCGCCGTCGGTGTCGATCAGGTCGAGCGTGCGGGGATCGAAGTCGATGCCGCGGGTGGGGCAGGCGAGCGCGACCCACAGCTTCTGGTCGAGTTCGGCAATGTGGGCGATGTCCGCGCCGCTGCGGAACACCACCTGGTCTAGGCCGCCTGCGCGGATGAAGCTCCACCGGTGCGGCGTGGTCGCGGGAACCGGCGTGCTGGTGCCGGGGACGCCGGCGGGAATTGTCTTGGAGGGAAGGGTGGCGGTCGTCACTGTGGCGGGATTCCTGCGGCGTGGCGCGCGCGATGAGGAGAAAGAGCGACGCGCCGGTTCTTCGTCTGCGCATGAGCCTAGATCGCGCGGCAGCCGTGCCTTGAGGACAGACGGCGCGCAGCCATGTCGGCCTATGCCGACACCGCCGTTCGCAAAGTAGAGGCCAAGGTGGAGGCCTATGGCAAATGTCCTGCACCTGTCGTCGCCTGCGGATGGCGGCGTGCAGGCCGAGCGCGGCCAAGACTCGGCTCATCCGCAGATCGATCACACACAGAGCCGAGGAGCCATCAGCATGACGCAGAACCCCAAGCAGACGCCGCGCGAGGAGCCGGAAGTGACGCAGGAAGAGTCCGTCCCTACCGATGGCCGCGACGTCGAGGGCGAAGAGCTCATGAAGGGCGTGACCAACAAGAAGCTGCACGAGAAGGGCGAGGCCGAGCACAAGACCCCCGAGAAAGCCGCGACGCACGGCGGCAAGCGCGATCCCGACTGAGATGGCGGCCGTCCTGAGCTCCCCGGCAGCCCCCGGCGCAGCCGCGGCCACCACGCGGTGGCAACGCTGGCGGCGGTGGGCCCTTCCCGCGCTGGGTGTCGTCGTCCTGGGCCTGTTGCTGTCGCACATCCACAAGATCGACTGGGCCGGCGCCTGGCATGCGCTGCAGAAGTATTCGCCCTGGCTGCTGCTGGCCGTGCTCGGGCTCGCCACCGCGAGCCACGCGCTTTACGGCTGCTTCGACCTGATCGGCAGGCGGCACCTGCGGCACAAGCTGTCGGCGCCGCGGACCTGGGCCATCGCCGTCACCAGCTATGCGTTCAACCTCAACCTCGGCTCGCTGGTCGGCGGCATCGGGATGCGCGCGCGGCTCTATGCACGCGCGGGTCTCGACGAAGCCACCGTCGCGCAAATCGTGGGGCTGAGCCTGGCGACCAACTGGCTCGGCTACGGGCTGCTGGCCGGCGGGCTTTTCGCAGCCGGTGCCATCCATCCGCCGCGGCAGGCGCACATCGGTGACGGCGCCTTGCGCGCGCTCGGCGTGGCGATGATCCTGCTGGCCGTCGGCTACGTGGTGGCCTGCGCCGTCTCCCGCAGGCGCGAATGGGTGATCAGGGGTCGGCACGTGCGTCTGCCTGGCGGGCGCATCGCCGCGATGCAGCTGGTGCTGTCGAGCGCCAACTGGGCGCTGATGGGCGCCGCCATGTACCTGCTGCTGGGCCAGAAGGTGCCCTATGCGACGACGCTGGCGGTGCTGATGGCAGCCTCCATCGTCGGCGTGATCACGCCGATCCCGGCCGGGCTGGGTGTGCTCGAAGCCGTGTATCTCGCCCTGTTGTCGGGCACGGTGAGGCAGGGCGCGCTGATGGGGGCGGTGCTGGCGTACCGGGCGCTGTACTACCTGGTGCCGCTGGCAGGCGGGCTGGCGCTCTATCTGCTGCTGGAACGCACCCTGCCGGCGCAGGCCGATGGGGCAATGCCGCCGGCCGAGGCGCCGGCGGGGTGAACGACGAGGCTGGCGCCTGCGGGCTCAGAGCCCGTAGTACCTGTTGATGCTGGCCGTGTAGCTCTCGTCGTAGTCGGGGATGCTGGTGTCGGCGTACTTCGGGGCGCCTTCCAGCGTCTCCTTCTGCAGCGGAACCACGTAGCCTTCCTGCGCGGTGTCGTACTTCAGCATGTTCCAGGGAATGGGGTAGCGGTCCTTGCCTATGCCAAGGAAGCCGCCGAACTCCAGCACGGCGTAGCGCACCTGCCCCGACAGCTTGTCGATCATGAGGTCATCGATGGTGCCGAGCTTGTCGCCGGCGGAGTTGTAGACGGACGTTCCTTCGACACGGTCCGACGAGATGACGTTTGCCGTGATGGCCATGGCTGTTCTCCTTGCCGGCGCATCTGGGGAACGCCGACGCTCGCTTCAAAGCCCAGGACGCGGGTCTCTCGCGGATGCGCGGCGCCTTTCATCGGCGATGCGCGGGTCGGGCTGTAGGAAGACGCGTCGTTCGCGGCTGGCCGGCGGCTACCACGCGGCCTCGCCGCCCTGGAGCGCCCGCAGCGCGAGCAGGAAGGTCGCCGCGTTCCAGCTCTGGCCGGCCATGCCCATGGGCGCGAGCGTGCGGCCGTGGAACCACTCGGTGAAGCGCCAGTCGTCCAGCGCATTGGACTGCGCCAGCCGCGCGAGTTCGCTCCAGGCCTTGGCCTGCTCGCCGAGCCTGGCGAGCGCCATCACCCAGAAGCCTCCGACGAAGGGCCAGATGCCGCCGTTGTGGTACTGGTGCACGATGTTCTGCCTGTGGCGGCCCATGTAGGCCCGCCACAGGGCGTGATGGCGCGGCAGCGGGTGCAGCACCACGCGCACCGGATAGGGATCGCTCGCATGTGCCCGGTCGATGGTGTCGACGATGCGGCGCGCCATGTCAGTGTCGGCAAGCCCGCCCTGGATGGCCAGCACGTTGCCGAACACATCGCCTTCGTCGCCGACCACGGCCAGGTTCACGAAGCTCAGGTACAGCCCCGGGTCGCGCCGGCCGCGGCGCGCGTAGTGCTGCAGCAGCCGCGCGCGGTGGTATTCGGGAAGATCGCGCTGGAAGGGATTGAACAGGTGGTTGAAGTGGTAGTGCGTCGCCTCCGCGTGGTCGAGCGCGAAGCGGCGCTTGACCTCGTACCACAGCGCATTCGTATAGAGCACGTAGCCCGAGCGCGGCATGATGTCGGCCCAGTCGCTGGCCTCGTTCTGCTGCAGCAGGCGGAAGTGCTGATGCTCCTGAGCCAGCAGCCAGCCGATGGCGCGGCCCGCTTCCTCCTGCCAACGCGAAGGGCCGACCTGCCCATGGCGGCGCACGTGGTCCACCGCGATCAGCCACCACAGCGTGGCGTCGATGCAGCCGAGGTACCAGAAATCCGCGTCGCGGCCTTCCGGATCGACGTACTTCGGGATCTGCCCGTTGGCCGCCTGCTGCGCCACCAGTGCCTCGAGGCTGGCCACCGCGCCTTGCTCCAGTGCGGGCACGCCGCTGCCGCACATGGCCATCACGCATATCGCGGCGTCGCGCCCGAAGATGCGCGTGTAGCGCCGTGCCTCGGCGGCCTCCGTCCGCGCAGCCGCCAGGATGCCGTGAGAAGTGAGATTGCGTTCCAGAAGTTCGAGCGAGGCTTTTGAGCAGTCTTCGATCAGTGCGCGTGCGGAAGCGTCGAGGTCGGTCATGGATTCCATGTTGGCTTGAGGCCCTCCTTTTTAACAACCGTGGGCCAGGGCGGATGTAAAGCCATGTCATGTGCGCCCGCTTCCGGTGCACGTGCCGGACATACGGGCAGCTCTCCGACAAGGCGAATGGGCGCAGACCGTAACCACGGACAGGCGCGCGCTCGCAAATTCGATGAGGTCAGGCGAGAGCGGGCAAGCAGGCGGGGTTGGGCCCGATGCGCCGTTCTGCCGGTCATCAACCAAGGAACGCAGGTGCCCTCCAACCAACCGATTCAGAGCGAGCGAGACGCCTACCTTTTCAGAGAGGGCACACATTCCCGCCTCTACGACCTGCTCGGCTGCCATCCCGCTGCGGGCGGCGGCGCCGACTTCGCGGTGTGGGCGCCCAACGCGGAGTCGGTCTCGGTGGTCGGCGACTGGAACTACTGGTCGGGCGACGCCGATCCGCTGCAGCCCGACCCCGGCGGGACCGGCATATGGAGCGGCCATGTCGCGAATGCCGCGATCGGCCAGACCTACAAGTACCGCGTCCGCTCGCGCCACGCCGGCTACACGGTCGACAAGGCCGACCCGGTGGCCTTCGCCGCAGAGCTGCCGCCAGCCACCGCCTCGCGCATCTGCGAGCTTTCGTACCAGTGGGGCGATGGCGAATGGATGGCCGATCGCGGCCGTCGCAACGCGCTCGATGCGCCGATGTCGGTCTACGAGGTGCACCTGGGCTCCTGGCGCCGCGAGGACGGCCGCTTCCTGGGCTACCGCGAGATCGCGCACCAGCTCGCCGCCTACGCGATCGAGATGGGCTTCACGCACGTGGAGCTGATGCCCGTGACCGAGCACCCGTTCTACGGCTCCTGGGGCTACCAGACCACCGGCTACTTCGCGCCGACGTCGCGCTTCGGTTCGCCGCAGGACTTCATGTACCTGGTCGACCACCTGCACCAGCAGGGCATCGGCGTGCTGCTCGACTGGGTGCCCTCGCACTTTCCGACCGACGAGCACGGCCTCGCGTACTTCGACGGCACGCACCTGTACGAGCATGCCGATCCTCGCCAGGGCTTCCATCCCGAGTGGAACTCGAGCATCTTCAACTACGGCCGGCCCGAGGTGCGCAGCTTCCTCGTGTCGTCCGGCCTTTTCTGGCTCGACCTGTACCACATCGACGGCCTGCGGGTGGACGCGGTGGCCTCGATGCTCTACCTCGACTACGCGCGCGGCCCCGGCGGCTGGGTTCCCAACCGCCATGGCGGGCGCGAGAACCTGGAGGCCATCGAGTTCCTGCAGACGCTCAACCGCGCCGTCTACCGCGAACACCCCGACGCGCTCACCGTGGCCGAGGAATCCACCGCCTGGCCGCGCGTCTCGCGCCCCACCGAGATGGACGGCCTGGGCTTCGGCGAGAAGTGGAACATGGGCTGGATGCACGACACGCTCGCCTACATGAAGGAAGAGCCGGTATACCGCAAGTACCACCACCACAAGCTGACCTTCTCGCTGGTCTATGCCTTCCACGAGAACTTCGTGCTGCCGTTCTCGCACGACGAGGTGGTGCACGGCAAGCGTTCGCTGCTGGGCAAGATGCCCGGCGACAGCTGGCAGCAGTTCGCCAACCTGCGGGCGCTGTACGGCTTCATGTGGTCCCACCCGGGCAAGAAGCTGCTGTTCATGGGCAGCGAGTTCGGCCAGCGCCGCGAATGGACGCACGACGGCGAGCTCGAATGGTGGGTGAGCGGCCTCGAAGGCCACGCGGGGCTGCAGCGGCTGGTGACGCAGCTCAACCGCGTCTATCGCGCATCGCCCGCGCTGTACCGGCTCGACTTCTCTCCTGCAGGCTTCGAGTGGGTTGCGGCCGACGAAGCCGACCTGAGCGTCTTTGCCTTCCTGCGCAAGGCCGACGACGGCAGCCCGCCGCTGCTGACCGTGAGCAACATGACCCCGGTGCCGCGCACCAACTACATGCTGGGCGTGCCGCTGGGCGGCCGCTGGCGCGAGGTGATCAACACCGACGCGACCGAGTTCGGCGGCTCGGGCTGGGGCAATTTCGGGGGCGTCGAGGCGGCGCCCGTGGGTTCCCACGGACGCAGGCAATCGGTGTGCCTCACCTTGCCGCCGCTGTCCACGCTGATCCTGGAGCACCAGCCCTCATGAAGAACATTTTCTCGACCAGGCCCGCCGCAGCCGCGAGCGCCGGCGCGGAAAGCGACCTCGGGGCATGGCAGGGCGATGCCCGCGCCGTCGTCGACGCGGTGCTGCCCAGCATCGACAACGGCCGCTTCGCCGTCAAATGCGTGGCCGGCGAGCGCGTGACGGTGCGCGCCCATTGCTTCACCGACGGCCACGACGTGCTGCGCGTGCAGCTGTGCTGGCGCGCCCATGAGCAGTCGGAGTTCCGCGAGGTTCCGATGAAGCCGCTGGGCAACGACGTTTGGGAGGCCGGTTTCTCGCCGCCCTCTGCGGGGCGCTACGTGTACACGGTGGTGGCCTGGGTCGATCCCTTCGAATCATGGCGCCACGAGATGAGCCGCCGCGTGGACCTGGCCGACGTTCGCGTCGCCGCGCAGGTCGGTGCGCTGGAGATCGCCGCGGCGGGCGCTCGCGCCGAGGGCGACGACCGCGTCACGCTCCAGCGCTGGGCCACCGAGCTGGACGCCACGGCCGCCAACCCGGGCACGGACGTCGCCGCCCTGAAGGCACTGGCGCTCGACGACGAATACGCCGTGCTCGCGCGGCGCCACCCCGATCGCCGCCATGCGGTGCGCCACACGGTGGAGCTTCCGCTGGTGGCGGATCGCGAGCGCGCCCGCTTCAGCACCTGGTACGAGCTCTTCCCGCGATCGGCCGGCACGCAGCCCGGCGTGCACGGCACCTTCAAGGACGTCGAGGCGCGGCTGCCGGCCATCGCCGAGATGGGTTTCGACGTGCTGTACTTCCCGCCGATCCACCCCATCGGCCGCATCCAGCGCAAGGGGCCCAACAACTCTCTGGAGGCCGGCCCCGGCGACGTGGGCAGCCCGTGGGCCATCGGTGCGGAGGAGGGCGGGCACAAGTCGATCCTGCCGGAGCTGGGCACCGAGGAAGACTTCCGCCGCCTGCTCGCGCGCGCTGCGGAGCACGGCCTGGAGATCGCGATGGACATCGCCTTCCAGTGCGCGCCCGACCACCCGTACGTGAAGGCGCATCCCGACTGGTTCCGCTGGCGCCCCGACGGTACCGTGCAGTACGCCGAGAACCCGCCGAAGAAGTACCAGGACATCTACCCCTTCAACTTCGAGTGCGAGGGGTGGCGCGCGCTGTGGGCCGAGCTCAAGAGCGTGATCGACCACTGGATAGGGCAGGGCGTGCGCATCTTCCGCGTGGACAACCCGCACACCAAGGCCTTCCCGTTCTGGGAGTGGGTGATCGGCGAGGTCAAGCGCAAGCACCCCGATGCAATCTTCCTGGCGGAGGCGTTCACGCGGCCGAAGGTGATGCACCGGCTCGCGAAGCTGGGCTTCTCGCAGTCGTACACCTACTTCACCTGGCGCAACACGAAGGAGGAGCTGCAGGAGTACTTCACCGAGCTCTCGACCGAGCCGGGCATCGACTACTTCCGGCCCAACGTGTGGCCCAACACGCCCGACATCCTGCACGAGCAGCTGCAGAGCGGGGAGACTGCCGTGTTCATGTCGAGGCTGGTGCTGGCCGCCACGCTCGCGGCCAACTACGGCATCTACGGGCCGGCCTACGAGCTGCGCGAGCACTTGCCGCGCAGCCCGGGCAGCGAGGAGTACCTCGATTCCGAGAAGTACCAGCTGCGCCACTGGAACCACGACGACCCGGCGAGCCTGGCGCCCTTCATCGCGCGGGTGAACCGCATCCGCCGCGAGAACCCGGCCCTGCAGTCGGACCGCACGCTGCGCTTCCTGCACATCGACAACCCGCAGCTCATGGCCTATGCGAAGAGCTCGGCCGACGGCGCGAACGTGGTGGTGACGGTGGTCAACCTCGATCCCCACAACGTACAGGAAGGCTGGGTGGGCCTGGAGCCCGCCAGCGTGGGCGTGAACCCGCCTTCGCGCGCCTTCCAGATGCACGACCTGCTCAGCGGGCAGCGCTTTCTCTGGCAGGGCGACTGGCACTACGTGCGGCTGGATCCGCGCAGCGTGCCCGCCCACATCTTCGTGGTCCGCAGGCGCCATGGCGACGAGCGCGACTTCGACTACTTCCTCTGAGGTCGCCCGCCCATGAATGCACCCGTCTCCCACATCGCGCTCGAGACCGTCGAGATCGACAACAGCGACGATCCGCTGTGGTACCGCGATGCGGTGATCTACCAGCTCAACGTCAAGGCCTTCTTCGACTCCAACAACGACGGCATGGGCGACTTCAAGGGCGTCACCGCCAAGCTCGACTACGTGAAGGAGCTGGGCGTCAACACCATCTGGCTGATGCCCTTCTATCCCTCGCCGCTGCGCGACGACGGCTACGACATCTCCGAGTACGAGGACGTGCACCCGCAGTACGGCACGCTCGACGACTTCCGCGAGATGCTGGCCGAGGCCCACAAGCGCGGCCTGCGGGTGATCACGGAGCTGGTCATCAACCACACCTCCAGCGAGCACCCGTGGTTCAAGGCCGCGCGGCTCGCGCCGCCCGGATCGCCCGAGCGCAACTTCTACGTGTGGAGCGACACCGACCAGATCTACCAGGGCACGCGGATCATCTTCACCGACACCGAGACCTCCAACTGGACCTGGGACCCGGTCGCCAAGCAGTACTACTGGCACCGCTTCTTCAGCCACCAGCCCGACCTGAACTTCGACAACCCCGCTGTGCTGGAGGCCATCTTCAAGACGATGCGCTTCTGGCTCGACATGGGCGTGGACGGCTTCCGGCTCGACGCCATTCCGTACCTGGTGGAGCGCGACGGCACCAGCAACGAGAACCTGCCCGAGACGCACGCGGTGATCAAGCGGCTGCGCGCGGCCATCGACGCTCAGTACAAGAACCGCTTCCTGCTGGCCGAGGCCAACATGTGGCCCGAGGACGTGCGGGAATACTTCGGCGACGGCGACGAGTGCCACATGGCCTATCACTTCCCGCTGATGCCGCGCATGTACATGGCCATCGCGCAGGAAGACCGCCACCCGATCGTCGAGATCATGGCCCAGACGCCCGACATTCCCGAGGGCTGCCAGTGGGCCATCTTCCTGCGCAACCACGACGAGCTCACGCTGGAGATGGTGACCAGCAAGGAGCGCGACTACATGTACACCATGTACGCGGCCGACATGCGCGCGCGCATCAACCTGGGCATCCGCCGGCGCCTGGCGCCGCTGATGGAGAACGACCTCGACCGCGTCAAGCTCATGAACGGCATGCTGCTGTCGATGCCGGGCTCGCCCATCATCTACTACGGCGACGAGATCGGCATGGGCGACAACGTGTTCGTGGGCGACCGCAACGGCGTGCGCACGCCGATGCAGTGGAACCCCGACCGCAACGCCGGCTTCTCGCGCGCCGACCCGCAGCGCCTGTACCTGCAGCCGATCATGGATCCGCTGTACGGCTACGAGGCGCTCAACGTGGAGACGCAGGCGCGCGACAGCAGCTCGCTGCTGAACTGGACCAAGCGCATGCTGGCCGTGCGCAAGACCAGCCACGCCTTCGGCCGCGGCAAGCGGCGCTTCCTCAAGCCGGGCAACCGCAAGATCCTGGCCTACCTGAGCGAGTACGACGGCGACGTGATCCTGTCGGTGTTCAATCTCTCGCGTGCCGCGCAGCCGGTGGAGCTGGACCTGTCGGAGTTCAAGGGCTTCGTGCCCATCGAGATGCTCGGGCGCGCGCCGTTCCCGCCCATCGGCGAGCTGCCGTACCTGCTCACGCTGGCTTCGTACGGCTTCTACTGGTTCAAGCTCACGGCCGAGGCCGACGCCCCGAGCTGGCACCAGGAGGGCGTGGCGCTGCAGGAATGGCCCACCCTGGTGCTGTTCGACGGCTGGACCAGCTTCTTCCGCGACCGCGTGATGCCCTGGCGCATCGGCATGTCGGAGCGCATGCGCAACCAGTTCGAGCTCGAAACCTTGCCGCGCCACATCGAGATCCAGCGGTGGTACGCCTCCAAGGGCACGACGATCCAGCGCGCGCGGCTGGCCGACCATGCGGTGTGGGAGGCGAACGGCCTGAGCTGGCTGCTGCCGCTGCTCGAGCTCGACGGCCCGCCCGGCGGCGCCACCTACTTCATGCCGCTGGCGCTCGCCTGGGAAGAGCGCGACGAGGAGCGCATGGCCGGCGTTGCGCAAGCTGCGCTCGCCAAGGTGCGGCAGCAGGCGCAGGTCGGGCTGATGGGCGACGCCTTCTACGACGAGGCCTTCTGCCGCGAACTGGTGCGCACCATCGGCAGCGGCGCCGAGCTCGCGACCGCGAACGGCAAGCTGGTCTTCAGGCCCACGGCCGCCTTCGCGGAAACCGCGACCGACATCGACGCGCTTCCCGTCGGCCGGCCCAGCGGCGTGAGCAGCAACACGGTGGTGACGCTGGGCGAGACTCTGTTCCTCAAGGGGTACCGCCACGTGCGCGAAGGCATCAACCCTGAGCTGGAGATGGGCCGCTTCCTCACCGAGGTGGCGCGCTATCCGCATTGCGTGCCGGTGCTCGGCGCGCTCGAATACATGACGGCCGACGGCCGCACGATGACGCTCGCGATGGTGCAGCGCTACGTGGCGAACCAGGGCGACGGCTGGGACTACACGCTGGGCTACCTGGAGCGCTTCCTGCGCGACGTGGCCACGTCGGACAGCGATGCGCCGGAGGTGGCCGCGGTGCACGGCGGCTTCCTCGCGCTGATGGCCAAGCTGGGCCGGCGAACGGCCGAGCTGCACGAGGCGCTGGCCTCGCGCACCGGCGCCGCGGCCTTCGACCCCGAGCCGCTCTCCGCGACCCATGTCGCCGGTTTCAAGGCGCGCGCGGCCGCCGACGCCACAGCCACGCTCGAAATGCTGCGCGAGCGCTTCGAGCAGCTGCCGCCCACCGCCCAGACCGATGCGCGCATGCTGCTGGACGCCGGCGAGGCGCTGCGCGCGAGCATCGAGGCGAAGCAGCCGGCCGAAGGCGGCGGCGTCATGAGCCGCTACCACGGCGACTACCACCTCGGCCAGGTGCTCGTGAAGGACAACGACTTCGTCATCATCGACTTCGAGGGCGAGCCGGCGCGCAGCTTCGACGAGCGCCGCATGAAGGGTTCGCCGCTGCGCGACGTGGCGGGCATGCTGCGCTCCTTCAACTACGCGCGCTGGTCCGCACTGCGCCGCGTGGCACAGAGCACGCAGGAGGCCGAGCGCCTTGCCGGACCCGCGATCGCCTGGGAGCAGGCCACGCGCGATGCGTTCCTGGCCGGCTACGGCCTGGCGCTCGATGGCGAGCTTCTTGCTCTCTTCGAACTGGAGAAGGCGCTCTACGAGCTTCGCTACGAACTCGGCAACCGCCTCGACTGGGCCCAGGTCCCGCTGCACGGCGTGCTCGCGCTGGTGCGGCCGGGGCGCGGCTGATGCCGCCCCCGACCCCACCGCTGTCGGCAACTGCCGCGAACCCCAAGCCAACCTAGCGAAACAAGGGAAGAACCACCATGGAAAACTTCGGCATTCACCTGGAGCCGTTGCGCGCCATCCTCTACCAGATCGGCGCCTTCATTCCCCGGCTGCTGGTCGCGCTGGTGGTGGTGCTCGTCGGCTGGCTCGTGGCCAAGGCGGCGCGCTTCGCGGTGACCAAGGCCCTGCGCGCCATCAACTTCAACGTGCTGACCGAGCGCGCGGGTCTCGACAACTTCCTGCGCCAGGGTGGCCTGGCGGGCGACACGAGCAGCCTGTTCGGCGTGCTCGCGTACTGGCTGGTGATCCTGGCGTCGCTGCTCATCGCATTCAACGGCATGGGGCTGAGCTACATCGCCGACCTGCTGGGGCGAATCGTCTGGTTCGTGCCGAACGTGTTCGTGGCGCTGCTGGTGCTGGCCTTCGGCTCGTACTTCGCGCGCTTCGTGGGCGACGCGGTGGCCAGCTATTTCCGCGGCGTGAAGATGCAGGACGCGGCGCTCTTCGCTAAGGCCGCGCAGTACGCGGTGATGGCCTTCGTGATCCTGATCGCACTCGACCAGGTCAAGGTGGGCGGCGACATCGTGCGCGAGAGCTTCCTGGTGATCCTCGCGGGCGCCGTCTTCGCGCTGGCACTGGCCTTCGGGCTGGCGGGGAAGGACTGGGCCAAGTCCTGCATCGAACGCTGGTGGCCGAAGGAGGCCCGGGATGTCAGGGTCCAGCCGCCGATGCCTGCCGCCCCGCCGAAGCCCGTGCCTCCAACTTCCGTCACCGGCGTCGGTCCCTACGGCCGGCAAGACAACGACCGCCCGCCGCGCTGAACGCGGCACCTCGCTCTCCTATCCCTTCCTCCAACCTGCAGCTTCCGGATGACATCAAAAAACACTGGCAATCCCGCGATCACGGCCGTCTGGCCCGGCCGGCCTTACCCTCGCGGCGCCACCTGGGACGGGGAGGGCGTCAACTTCGCGCTCTTCTCCCAGCATGCCGAGAAGGTCGAGCTGTGCCTCTTCGACGACCGCGGCCGTCACGAACTCCAGCGCATTCCCATGCGCGACCGCACCGACGGCGTGTGGCACTGCTACCTGCCCGAGGCGCGACCGGGCCAGGCCTACGGCTACCGGGTGCACGGCCCCTACAAGCCCGAGGAGGGCCACCGCTTCAACCCCAACAAGCTGCTGCTCGACCCCTACGCGAAAGACCTGGTGGGCGACCTGCGCTGGGGCGATGCGCTCTACGGCTACACGGTCGGCAGCAAGCGCGAGGACCTTTCCTTCGACCGCCGCGACAGCGCACCGCTCATGCCCAAGGGCCGGGTGCTCGAAACCGCCTTCACCTGGGGCGACGACCGCCGCCCGATGATCCCGTGGCAGGACATGGTGATCTGCGAGATGCACGTGCGCGGCTTCACCATGACCCACCCCGACGTGCCGCCCGAACTGCGCGGCACCTACGCGGCGCTGGGCTGCGCGCCCGTGGTCGACTACCTCAAGCGCCTGGGCGTCACCACCGTCGAGCTGCTGCCGGTGCACGGCTTCCTCAACGACCGTCACCTGTCGGAGCGCGGCCTTCGCAACTACTGGGGCTACAACACGCTGGCCTTCTTCGCCCCCGAGATGCGCTACAGCGCCTCGGGCAAGGTGAAGGAGTTCAAGACCATGGTGAAGACGCTGCACTCGGCGGGCATCGAGGTGATCCTCGACGTGGTCTACAACCACACCTGCGAGGGCAACCAGCTCGGGCCGACGCTGTCGATGCGCGGCGTGGACAACGCCTCCTACTACATCGTCAACGGCGACAACCGCCGCTACTACGACGACTTCACCGGCTGCGGCAACACCGTCAACCTGGAGCATCCGCAGGCGCTGCAACTGGTGCTGGATTCGCTGCGCTACTGGGCCGAGGAGATGCACGTCGACGGCTTCCGCTTCGACCTGGCCTCGGCGCTGGCGCGCGAGTCGGGCAAGGTGGAGAACCTGGGCGGCTTCTTCGACGCCATCGGCCAGGATCCGACGCTCAACCGAGTGAAGCTCATCGCCGAGCCGTGGGACCTGGGCCACGGCGGCTACCAGGTCGGCAACTTCCCGCCGGGCTGGGCCGAATGGAACGACCGCTACCGCGACGGGCTGCGCGGCTTCTGGAAGGGCGACGGCGGCCTGCTGGGCGAGCTGGCCCGGCGCATCACCGGTTCGGAGGACCTCTACGGCTGGTCGGGCAAGCGGCCCACCTCCAGCATCAATTTCGTCACCGCGCACGACGGCTTCACGCTGCATGACTTGGTCTCGTACAACGACAAGCACAACGAGGCCAACGGCGAGGACAACCGCGACGGCAGCAACAACAACATCTCCTGGAACTGCGGAGCCGAAGGCGCCACCGAAGACCCCGAGGTGCTGGCGCTGCGCGAGCGGCAGAAGCGCAACCTGCTGGCCACGCTGCTGCTGTCGCAGGGCGTGCCCATGCTGCTGGCGGGCGACGAGCGCGGCCACACCCAGCAGGGCAACAACAACGTCTACTGCCAGGACAACGAACTCGGCTGGCTTGACTGGACGCCCACGCCCGAGCGGCTCGCGCTGGTGAGCTTCGTCGAGCGGATGGTGGCGCTGCGGCGCGCGCATCCGTCGTTCCGCCGGCGGTCGTTCTTCGCGGGCCAGCCGGCCGAGGTGGAGACCGTGACCGACGTGCACTGGCTCAGGCCCGACGGCGCCGAGATGCGCCCGGAGGACTGGAACGACGGCAACGCCCGCTGCATCGCGATGTACCTGCCCGGCGGCGGCATCGTCGACCGGGGACCGCGCGGCGAGGCGCAGCACGACGACGACTTCATCGTGCTGTTCAACGCCCACCACGACGAGATCGCCTTCACGCTGCCCGCGACTTCACACGGCGCATGGCGGCTGCTGGTCGACACCGCCAGCACCGCGCCGCCGCTGACCACCGAGGACGCCGCCGCGCATGCGCCCGCGTGGAGCGAGCCCAGCTATCCGCTGCAATGCCGCTCGCTCGTGGTGATGAGTCGGCCGGACGTACGGCCATGACCACGCACGCGCACCGCATGCCCTTCGGCGCCACCGTGCAGGCGCAGGGGGTCGATTTCGCGCTCTGGGCCCCGTCGGTGGAGACCGTGCTGCTGGAGCACGGCGCCGCCGGATCGCAGCCGATGGAGCGCGATGCCCACGGCTGGCACCGGCTCACGGTGCCGCAGGCAGGGCAGGGCGACAGCTATGCCTTTCGCCTGCCCGACGGCACCCGCGTGCCCGATCCGGCCTCGCGCTTCAACCCGGAGGACGTGCACGGCCCGAGCCGGGTGGTCGATCCGCAAAGCTTCGCGTGGACCGACGACGCATGGCGCGGCCGCCCCTGGGAAGAGGCGGTTGTCTACGAGCTGCACCTTGGCACCTTCACCGAGGAAGGCACCTTCGAGGCCGCGCGGCAGCGGCTGGAAGAGCTGGCCGAGCTCGGCATCACCGCGGTCGAGCTGATGCCGCTGGCGGACTTTCCGGGCCGCCGCAACTGGGGCTACGACGGCGTGCTGCCCTTCGCGCCCGATGCCTCGTACGGCACGCCGGACGAGCTCAAGGCGCTGGTGGACACGGCGCATTCGCTCGGGCTGATGGTGCTGGTCGACGTGGTCTACAACCACTTCGGACCGGAGGGCAACTACCTGCACGCCTACTGCCCCGAGTTCTTCAACGGCGAGCACCAGACCCCGTGGGGCCCGGCCATCAACTTCGACGGGCCGGGCTCACGCACGGTGCGCGACTTCTTCATCCACAACGCCTGCTACTGGATCGAGGAGTTCCGCTTCGACGGCCTGCGCATGGACGCGATCCACGCCATCCACGACGAGACGCGGCCGCACGTCGTGCAGGAGATCCGCCAGGCGCTCGACGAGGGCGCGGCCCGCGACCGCCACGTGCACCTGGTGCTGGAGAACGACGCCAACCAGGCCTCGATGCTGATGCGCGACGGCCGCGGCATCCCCGTCGCCGGCACTGCGCAATGGAACGACGACCTGCACCACGCGGTGCACGTGTTCGCCACCGGCGAGCGCGATGGCTACTACACCGACTATGCGGCCGACCCGGTCGCCAGCTTCGCCTGCGCGTTGGCGGAGGGCTTCATCTACCAGGGGCAGCCGTCGGCCTTCCGCCATGGCGAGCGACGGGGCGAGCCGAGCACCCGGCTGCCGCCGCAGGCTTTCGTCTCCTTCCTGCAGACGCACGACCAGGTCGGCAACCGCGCCTTCGGCGAGCGCATCCACGCGCTCGGCGACCCGGTGCTGGTGCGCGCAGCGATGGCCTGCCTGCTGCTGTCGCCGCACGTGCCGATGTTCTTCATGGGCGACGAGTTCGCGGCTTCGACGCCGTTCCTGTACTTCTGCGACTTCGGCCCCGAGCTGGCCACCGCAGTTTCCGAGGGGCGGCGCTCCGAGTTCGGCGGGTTCGCGGCATTCGCCGACGAGGCCGCGCGTGCGCGCATTCCCGATCCGAACGCCGAGTCCACCTTTGCGGCCTCGAAGCTGCGCTGGCGCGAGCGCGGCACGCGCGCGCACTTCGAGCGGTTGTGCGAAGTGCGGCAACTGCTCGAAGTGCGGCATCGCCTGATCGTGCCCCGGCTCGCCGGCATGACGGCTGCAGGCGTCTACCGCAGCGATAACGGCACGCTGCAGGTGAGCTGGGACCTCGGGACTTCCGGCCGGCTGCATATGCTGGCCCATTTCGGCGAACAGCCCGCGGCGAGCCGGGCTGTTCCGCCCGGCGCGCTGGTTCATGGTGAAGGCGCCGCCATTCAAGAAGGTGCGCTGCAGCTCGAACGCGGCGCGGTGTACGTGACGCTGGAGGATCCACCGGGTGTCGGATGAAACGAGCGAGCCGCATGACGCGGTCACTGACGAACTGGTTCGGCTGTGCGAGCACCACGGCATCGCCACCAGCTATTTCGATGCCTTCGGGATTCGCAGGGAGGCCAGCGCAGGCTCCCTGATGGCGCTGCTGGCCGAGTTCGGCGTCCGGCTCGGCCGCGTGGCGGATGCCGGGCCCGCGCTGGAGGCGGCGCGACACGCAAGCCAGGCCCAGGCGCTGCCGCCGGTGCTCGTCGTTCGAACGCCTGCGGCCGGATGGCAGGTGCGGCTGCGGCTGGCGCCATCGACCGGGCGGGTCCGCTGGCAGTTGCAGGACGAGCATGGGACAGTGCTCGAAGGCGAGAGCGACGTCTCCCCGGACCAAACAGCGCAGGGCGAACGCACCCTGCACGTCCCTGTCGAGCTCGAAGCCGGCTACCACCGGCTGCGCGTGGAGGGCCTGCCCGGCGAGACGCTGGTGCTGGCCACTCCCGGGCGCTGCTACCGCCCGTCCGCCGTGCAGGACGGCGGACGCGTGTGGGGCGTGGCGGTGCAGCTCTACGGGCTGCGCTCGCCGCGCAACTGGGGCATCGGCGATTTCGGCGATCTGGAAGAACTGGCGGTGCGGACGGCCGGGCAGGGCGCCGACCTCATCGGGCTCAACCCGCTGCACGCACTGTTCGCAGGAACGCCGGAGCATGCAAGCCCGTACAGCCCCTCGTCGCGTCAGCAGCTCAACGTGCTCTACATCGACGTCGAGGCGGTCGATGGCTTTTCCAGCTGCGCTGCCGCGCGAGAAAAGGTGGGCTCGCCGGACTTCCAGCAGCGCCTGGCCACGCTGCGCGCTTCGCCGCTCGTCGACTACGCCGGCGTGGCGGTGGCGAAGTTCGAGGTGCTGGAGCTGCTCTTCGCCCATTTCCGCGAGCACCACCTCCCGCCGGAGGGCGTACCTGACGAAGCGGGCAGGGCGTTCCTCGATTTCGTCGATCGCCGCGGCGAGGCCCTTCGGCGTCACGCGGTGTTCGAGGCCCTGCGGGCGCACTTCCTCTCCACCGAAGAAGGCTCTGGCGACTGGCACTCATGGCCCGACGCATGGCGCAATCCCGATTCCGCCGAGGTCGCCGCGTTCGCGCGCGTGCATGCGGACCGCGTGCACTTTCACCAGTACCTGCAGTGGGTGGCCGACCGGCAGCTCTCGCACGTCGCGGCGCGATGCCGCGCGCTGGGCATGGGCGTGGGCCTCTATGCGGACCTGGCGGTGTCGGTCGACCGCGGCGGCTCCGACGCGTGGTCCTTCCAGCAGGGCTTTGCCGAAGGCGCCAGCATCGGCGCACCGCCCGACGAGTTCAACCCGGCCGGCCAGCGCTGGGGCCTGCCGCCGCTGAAGCCGGGCAGCCTGCGCGCCGACGGCTACCGCTTCTTCATCGAGACGCTGCGCGCCAGCATGCGCGCAGCGGGCGCATTGCGCATCGACCACGCGATGGGCCTGATGCGGCTCTTCTGGATTCCGCCCGGACGCGGGGCGGGCGAGGGCGCATACGTCTACTACCCGCTGGAGGAGATACTCGCCATCGTCGCGATCGAAAGCCATCGCCAGCGCTGCATGGTGGTGGGCGAGGATCTCGGCACGGTCGAGGACGCGGTGCGCGAGGGCCTGTCTCGAGCCGACGTGCTCTCCTACCGCCTGCTCTATTTCGAGCGCCGCCACGGCGGCGGCTTCAAGGCGCCGGCCGAATATCCGCCGGCCGCGCTGGTCGCGATCAGCACGCACGACCTCGCGACCTTCGCGGGCTGGTGGACGGCGGCCGATCTTCGCGAGCGGCTGGCACTAAACCTGTTTCCCGATCCGGCCGTCTTCGACAAGCAGCTGGCGGACCGCATGCGCGAGCGTGTCGAGCTCATCCAGTCGCTGCTGCAGGAAGGCCTGCTGTCCCGCGACGAGGCCGCCGAGGCTGCCGGCCTTTCGATGCCTTCGCAGCGGCTGGTGGAGGCGGCGCATGCCTTCCTCGCCAGGACGCCATCGGCGCTGATGGCGGTGCAGATGGAGGACGTGGCCGGCACCGTCGAGCAGGCCAACATGCCGGGGACGGTCGACGAACACCCCAATTGGCGCCGCAAGCTGGCGCAGCCCGTGGCGGCGCTGGCGCAGGGCGACCGCATGCGCGGGCTGGCGCGGGTGCTGGGCGAAGCGCGGCCGCGGCAGTCGAATCACGAAGCGCCGGCCGGCCTGCAGACGCGCATTCCGCGCGCCACCTACAGGCTGCAGTTCCACAAGGACTTCGGCTTCGACGACGCCATCCGCGTGCTGCCTTACCTCGCGAAGCTGGGCGTGAGCCATGTCTACTGTTCGCCGATACAGCGCGCCCGGCCCGGCAGCATGCACGGCTACGACGTGGTCGCGCACGCCGAGATCAACCCCGAGCTCGGCGGCGCGGAGGGCTTCGCGCGCTTCGTCGATGCGCTGAAGTCGAACGGCCTGGGCCAGCTGCTGGACATGGTGCCCAACCACATGGGCGTGTTCGGCGCCGACAACGCCTGGTGGATGGACGTGCTGGAGAACGGCCCGGCCTCGCTCTTCGCGCAGCACTTCGACATCGACTGGCAGCCGCTGAACCCCGAGCTGGCCGGCAAGGTGCTGCTGCCGGTGCTGGGCGGGCACTACGGCGAGGTGCTGGAGCGCAGCGAACTGGTGCTGTGCTTCGAGGAAGCGGCCGGCAGCTTCGCCATGCGCTATTTCGAGCACCGCTTTCCGGTGGCCCCCGAAACCTACCCGGCAGTGCTGGAGCCCGCGCTCTCGCGGCTCGGCGGCGTCGATGCGGACCGGCTCGCGAGCCTTTCGACTGCCTTCGGGCGACTGCCGGGGCGCAATGCCACGTCGCCGCACGAGCAGGCCGAGCGCGTGCGCGACAAGGAGCTGCTCAAGGCGCGGCTCGCGGACCTGGCCCTTGGCCCGCCCGAGGTGGCCCGTGCGGTCGCCGCCGCGGTGGCCGAGTTCAACCTGGCCTCGATCGAGGGGCGCGACGCGCTGCACGGGCTGATCGAGACGCAGGCCTACCGGCTCGCGCACTGGCGCGTGGCGGCCGACGAGATCAACTACCGCCGCTTTTTCGACATCAACGATCTCGCGGGCGTGCGCATGGAGCGCGACGAGGTGTTCGAGGCCACGCAGTCCTTCGCGCTGGACCTCGCCGCTTCGGGCGCGGTCGACGGGCTGCGCATCGATCACCCCGACGGGCTGTACGACCCCGCGGGCTATTTCCGCAAGCTGCAGGAAGGCTATGCACGACGCGCCGGCCTGGCGCTGCCGACCCACGACGCCGGTGGCCGGCCCGCGCGGCCGCTCTATGTGGTGGCGGAGAAGATCGCCGCCGCGCACGAGGAGGTGCCCGACAGCTGGCACGTGCACGGCACCACCGGCTACCGTTTCGCCAACGTGGCCAACGGCGTGCTGGTCGATACCGCAGGCGAGGACGGCGTGCTGCACGCCTGGCAGCGCTTCAGCGGCGTGACGGAAGACTTCGCCTCGATCTGCCGCGAAGGCCGGCGCGAGGTGATGCGCAACGCGCTGTCCTCGGAGCTCAACGTGCTCTCGGGCGAGCTGCTCCGTATCGCCCGGGCCGACCGGGGAACGCGCGACTACACGCTCAACGCGCTGCGGCGGGCGCTGGCGGGCGTGTGCGCATGCATGAGCGTCTACCGCACCTACATCGTCGAGGGGCCGTCCCCGCAGGACGCGCACTTCATCGACGAAGCCGTGGCCGAGGCTGCGCGGCGCAGCGGTGATGCCGACTTGTCGGTGTTCGAGTTCCTGCGCGGTGCGCTGCGTGGAGAAGTGGCTGATGGGGCGCCGGCCGCGCTGGCTGAGCGGGTAAAACGCTTCGCGATGCGCTTCCAGCAGTTCAGCGCGCCGGTGGCGGCCAAGGGCGTGGAAGACACGGCCTTCTACCGCTACTTTCCGCTGAGTTCGCTCAACGAGGTGGGCGGGGAGCCCGATCTTTTCGGCATCGAGGTCGAGCAGTTCCACGAGCTTTCGGCCGACCGCGCGCTGCGCTGGCCGCACACCATGCTCGCAACCTCGACGCACGACAACAAGCGCTCGGAAGACGTGCGCAATCGCATCGACGTGCTTTCGGAGATTCCGGACGAATGGATGCACGCCCTGGCGCGCTGGCACGGCAAGTGCCGCGGATCGCGCGTGCAGCTGCCGGGCGGCGGCGAGATGCCATCCCCGGCCGACGAATACCTGCTCTACCAGACCCTGCTGGGCACCCTGCCGCCGGGCGGGCTCGCTGCTGCAGAGCTTTCGGACTACGCCGATCGCATCTGCCAATACATGCGCAAGGCCGCGCGCGAAGCCAAGCTGCGCACGCGCTGGACACAGCCGGACGAGCCGTACGAATCGGCTCTGGAGCACTTCGTGCGCGAGATCCTGGCTCGCGCCGAAAACGGGGAGGAGGGCGCCTGCCTGCGCGACATCCGGCAGCTGTCGGACCGGCTGGCGACGCTGGGCGCCTGGAACAGCCTGACCCTCACCTTGCTGAAATACGCCTCGCCCGGCGTGCCCGACCTGTACCAGGGAAGCGAGCTGATCGCGCTGAGCCTCGTGGACCCGGACAACCGTCGCCCCGTGGACTACGCGCTGCGCCAGCAGTTGCTCGAGGAGCTGGACCAGACGGCCGGCAGGAACGATCTTTCGTCACGGATCACGGCGATGGCCGCGGCCCCTCACGATGGTCGCGCGAAGCTCTGGTTCATCTGGCGCCTGCTGAGCTTGCGCCGGTCGCAGCCGCTGCTGTTTTCCGAAGGAAGCTATGAACCGCTGGCGGTCGAGGGCCCGCTGGCGCGCCACGTCGTGGCGTTCGCGCGGCGGCATGGCGACCAGGCCGTGCTGGTTCTGGCCGGCCGCCTGTTTGCGTCGATTTCTGGAGAAGCCGCTGCGCCGAGACTGCCGGAGGCGAGGAGCTGGGACGGCACGACCATCCGCCTGCCGGGTTGGCTCGCTGGCGCTTCGTTCCTAAACCTGCTGACCGGGGAGGCCGTCTCTGCCTCAGGGGATGCGGCGCGCCTTCGCCTCAGCGAAGCATTCGTCGCGATGCCCTGGGCTGCGTTGGCCGTGGCTGGCACGCGCTGAGATGAATGAGTCGGTCGGTTTGACAGGCGCCGACACCAGGTCCCCGCTGCGGACAGGCCGATGCGTGCAAAGGTCGAAACAATTGCCTGGAATCCTGTGAAGCGATTGTTTCGACAAGCCGCGGCTTGATTCGACATGGAACGACCGGACGCTCGCTCTGGTCCGACCTGGGGTCCCGATAGCATGTGCTGGCGGAGTCCGCATCCTGAATATTGGAGATGCCGCAGCAGGGGAGGCGTTCGACAATTCGGCGCCATCAAGCCCACTCGACATCGAGATGATCGAACGCTTCATCCTGCCCTTCGGGAGGAATGTCTCTTTTCCGAATTCGAATCCGGAACCACCTCGCCGGCTTGCTGCGCTGGTTGTCACAGCCTCATTGCTGTCAGGCTTCCATTCCAGCTCACTCGCAGAAATCCGCCTATGGAAGCGCGGCGCGCCGGGTGGGTTCAACGCCGTGCTTTATGTTCAGAACACGGGCACACAAGCGCAGCAGTGCGCCGTGTCCTGGGCCGACGCCAATCGTGCCTTCGGCAACGGGCATACGGTGATCGTCAAGCCGGGCGCCACGGAGAGCATCCAGACGGGCGTGGTGGCGGTCAACGAGGAGGCTCGTTGTCATCCATGGGTCGATCCGCAGGAACAGCGAGCCCAGGAGGAGCGGCGGCGCCGGGAAGCCGATGCCCAGCGTGCAGATGCCCTGCGCAGGAGCCAGCAAGAGGAGCAGCGGGCGCGGCAGCAGCTTTTCGGGGCGCCGGCCGAAGCAGCGAAGGCCGGCAGCACCGGCGTCGGGCAGCAAAGCGGTGCTGCCGTGACCCCGCACGCAGCAGCGGCGCCGCAGGCTACCGCGCGTGCTGCTCCGGCCTTGGTGCGTCCCGCGCAGGCCGCCGCGCCTTCTTCGCCGATCTACCAGCCGCCGCCCGACCCTTCCGTGACGCGCGCCAGTCGCGCGACGCAGTTGATCGGCGCGGTGGGAGCGGGTCTGGACGCAATGAGCCGTGCATCCGAGGGTGAAGAGCAGGAAAAGCTCTATCGGCAAGATCGGGCGGCGCAGATCGAGAACGATGCCAGGCAGGCTGTCGGAAATGGTGCAGACGTCAATCCATGGGGGGTCGAGAAATGACGCGGGTTCGCAAGCATGTTCTTGCAGTTGCGCTCGCCGCAGCGCTTATCTCGCTGGCAGGATGCGCGACTCATCCGTGGGAGCATGAGCGAGCAGCCGAGAAATGGATCGAGAGCACGGTTGTTCCCATTCAAAAGTCGCAGCCCCAACAGGCCGTCGCGCTGCTGCAAAAGCGCCTGAACGAGGCGTGCGCGCCCATCGAAGGTCTGGGAAAGATGTCCTTCTGGCAGATGAAGGGCTACAACGGCGAAAGCGGCAATCACCGGGCTTGTGCCCTCTACAGCGCGCAGCTCGCGATGGTGCTGTACCAATCCGGGCAATTCCGAGAAGCGGTTCCCTACATGTCGCAAGCGCTGCTCGACAAGGCATCGAGAGTGCCGGGGACCACCCCGCCCCTCAATGGCATGCTATGCGAAAGCATGAGCTGGTACGGTGTCCGTGACCCTCAGATGCGCAGCGCACCGCTTTTCGTGGCGTACTTCGACACCATGGAGAAAGCCGGCGACGCACGGGCGAAGGACTTCATGTACAAGTCCTATCTTTGCCGCCTGGACGTCGACTACGGCGCCAGTCCGACGGCGCTTGAAGACGAGTTTGTGATGCGGACGCGGGCGTACTACGGAGAGGATGCGGCCCAGAAGAGTCAGCAGTACATCACGGTGATCCACCGCAAGCTGAAGCCCGCTCGCTTCGCGCTGCAGTCACAGCCCTATACCCCGCAAAGATTGGCGAAGGACGCCGAGCTCCTGAACAACGCGATCGCGCAAGTGCGACGCCAGGGATTGGATGCCCCCATCGGGACCATGCCTTCGCCGTATCCGCTGCACTTGCAGGCCTTGATGGCCGACAAGGAAAGAGCCCTCAGGACCAACGCCACGAATGAAGCGTACAAATAAGGAAGGCGGCGCGAGCCGGGGAGGGGGAGCGGCGCCTTACATCCCGGTGACCAGCCGCACCAGTTCAGCGAGCCGGGTCACGCCGGTCTTCAGGTGGATGGATTTGATCTGCGAACGAATGGTGCCGATCGACACCCCGCGGGACTCGGCGCAGGCCTGGGGCATGAGGCCTTGAACGCAGATCGAGGTGCAGACTTCGCTTTCGGCCTGAGTGAGGCCGAAAACGATGCGCAGGCTGCTTTGTCGTTCCGCCATGGATCGATCACCGGAAGCGACCATCAGCGTCAAGGGCCTCTGCCAGTCCTTGGCCACCGCAGAGCTGGCTGACAACGGAGTCAAGCGCAGCACCAAAGGGCTGTGGGGCGCCGGTCGTCGAAGGGCGATCGCGCCTTGACGGCAGGCCTCGTGCCATTCCCGTGCCGTCGATGGCGATGGCGGCGATGGCTCGAAACGGCCGTTCACGAAGCGCAGCGCCTTCTCGCGCGCCATGAGCCTGCTGGCCGCCGAATTCGCGCGCAGCAAGCGCCGCGAATCGTCCAGCACGAAGATCGCGCAGCCCAGGGCATCGAACACCGATTCGACGTGGTTCACCTGCTGTTGCGAACTCTCAAGCTGGGCTTGCAGGCGCAACGCTCGTCCCATATGCGTGCCAATGCTCTGGAAGCTTTGTCGGGAGGAGGTCGACCCGATGTCGTCCGTCCCGCCATGCAAGCTCAAGAAGTGCGACAACCTGGTTGTCCTGGAAACGAATGCGCCTTCCCAATACCCCAGGTCCAGGGGACGCAGGAATTCCTGGTGATAGATGCTGTGCGAGCGCTGTCTGTCCCGATTCCATTGCCGGTCGTCGTACCAGCGGCCCACGTCCCATTCCGCGGCCACGGCCCGGGACGGGTCATATCGATGAAATTCGTCGTTGTAGCCCTGCTGGATCTTGCCGGCCAACTCGTCGTCGTCGGCCGCGACATCGCTGGCAAGGGTCTGGCCGGCGCCATCCAATGTCACGATGGCGACCAGTCGAGTGCCCGTCAGTGCACGAATCCGGTCGAGGGCGCGTCGCCACGGCTGCTCGCCCATGCCTGCGGCGTATATGTTCTCGATCAGTGCTTGCATCTAACTACCACCTTGCTCCGGACGAAGAGGGGTTCCATTTGCCATCTTTTATTTAACATAATGAACATTGTGTTTGATATGGCTGGATTCCAGGGAGGCCATCCCCCCGAAAATCCAGAAAGCAAATCTACCTCCGCGGACTGTTCCCCATGTCCAACACCAGACTGCCTTCCTTCAGATTCCTGATCGGCTTCGAAGCCGCTGCCCGCCTGGGGAGCTATTCGCGGGCGGCGGACGAACTGAGCATCTCCCAATCCGCCGTCAGCCATCAGATCGCCCAACTCGAAGAGCAAGTCGGCCAGCCGCTGTTCCGACGCAAAGGACGCGGCGTCGAATTGACGGTCTCCGGACGCTTGCTGCTCGACAGCGTCGGCAAGTCGCTCGACCAGATCCGCAACGGGCTCGACCGCATCGAAACCTACATGGATGACAGCCTGGTCACGCTGGTCTGTCCGGCGCCGATCGCCGAAGGCTGGCTGCAGCCGCGCCTCGAGATGCTGTTGCGCGAGCATCCAGCGCTCTGTCCGATCATCTCGATCGACGAGACCGCGCGCTACATCGACGAGATGGACGTGGATATCGCCATCACCCGCGAGCCGCTCAGGCAGCGCGGCGTGTTCGAGGTCCCGCTGCTCGAAGACGAACTCGCCGCAGTCGTGCATGCAGACTCCGCCGACAAGGCTGCCGCCGGGTTGCTTTGCCTCGAATCCGACCTCACGAGCAACCGCATCGGTCCGTTCATCCGCGAGCACTTCGGCAAGCTGCGCAAGCGCGCCATCTACGACGATCCGCGACTCCTGCTCGACTCAGCCTTGCGCGGCCACGGCGTGGCACTCGTGTCCCGCCTGTTGGCCGACGAAGCCCTGCACACGGGCCAGCTTCAGCGCCTTGGTGAACGAGGAAGACCACGATCTCGCGGCCCGCCTGTGCGGCAACCGGGTACGGCTCGAGGTGCAGCCGGTCGACGATCTCTGGATGCGCGACGCCGGCCCCGTCTTCGTGCGCGACAGCGCCTCTGGCCAATGGGCCGGGGTGGATTTCAATTTCAACGGCTGGGGCCGCAAGCAGGAGCATGAACACGACGCGGAAGTCGCCGGTTACGTGGCCAGTGCAGCCGGCGTACGGCGGCTGAGTACCCGGCTCGTGCTGGAGGGCGGCGGCATCGAGGTCGACGGGCAAGGCACGGCCATCATCACCGAGAGCTGCGTGCTCAATGCCAACCGCAATCCCGGCCTGGGCAAGGAAGCCTGCGAAGCCGAGCTGAAGCGGCTGCTGGGCCTGCGCAAGATCATCTGGCTGCCTGGAATCGCGGGGCGCGACATCACCGACGGCCACACCGATTTCTATGCCCGCTTCGCCTCGCCCGGCATCGTGGTGGCCGGCCTCGACGAAGACCCCGGCTCCTATGACCGGGCCGTGACCCGCCGGCACCTCGAGATCCTGAAACAGGCTACGGATGCCCGCGGCCAGCGGCTGCGTGTGGAAGTTCTAAGAGGGCCGGATTCCGTACGCCGGAAGCTGGAAACGCCCGAGTTCGCCGCCGGCTACATCAACTTCTACGTGTGCAACGGCGCGGTGATCGCGCCGCAGTTCGGCGATTCACGAGCCGATGGCAACGCCCGGTCGCTGCTGCAAGAGCTGTTTCCGCGCCGGGAGGTCGTTCAACTGGACATCGACGCCATTGCCGCGGGCGGCGGCGGCATCCACTGCACGACTCAGCAGCAGCCGGGCTGAGCAGAAGGAGCGAAGCTCACCACTTGCCATCCTTGGGCACAGCCTTGGGCGCGTTGGCCCTCGCATTGGCAGCTGCGGCGATCATCGAGGCAGCCTCCGAGCGGTTCGCCTTGTTCGCGAAGTCCACGGCAGTCATGCCCAGCTGGTTCTTCATGGTCGTGTCCGCGCCCTCGTCGAGCAGCAGCTTCACCGCGTCGTTGGAGCCGTACATGGCCGCCATCATCAGCGGTGTGGTGCCGTTGGGCGACTGCGCGTCGATGAAGGCGAAGTTCTCGAGCAAGGTCTTCATGATCGCGATCTGCCCGCTGGTGGCGGCGTAGTGCAGCGGCGTCCAGCCGGTCTTGTTGACAGCGGCGTCGCGCTTGAGAAGCTGGTCCACCACATCCTGCTGGCCCTTGATGGCCGCGAGCATCAGAGGGGTCTCGTCCTTCGGGCTGGCGATGTCCACGTCGGTCTGCGGCGCCTCGATCAGCACCTTGATCACCTTCGGCGAAGGCTCGCGCAATGCGATCAGGAGGCCCGTCTGACCGTGTTCATCGCGGGTGTTGGGGTCGAATCCGCGCTGGATGAGGTTCCTGACGCCGCTGGCGTTGTCGCCGCGCACGGCCCGGAAAAAGTCTTCGAAGGAACCGGAATGGGCTGCAAAAGATGCAGCAATGACAATGAGATAGATCGATTTCTTGAAGTAGTTTTTCATGATTTGACTTCCCTGAACAAGGCTTCGAAATTGTCGCTCGTGGCCTTGGCGACGGCCTCCACGGGCATCTTTCGCAGCTCCGCGATCTGCTGCGCCACGTAGGGCACGTAGGACGGGTTGTTGGTCTTGCCGCGGTACGGCACCGGCGCGAGGTACGGGCTGTCGGTCTCGATCAGCATGCGGTCCAGCGGGACGAAAGCGGCCACGTCGCGCAGGTCCTGGGCCTTCTTGAACGTCAGGATGCCGGAGAACGAGATGTAGAAACCCAGGTCCAGCGCCGCCCGCGCCACCTCGGCAGTCTCGGTGAAGCAGTGGAACACGCCGCCGGCCGCGCCGGGCGAGGCGTCCTCGCCCTCCTCCTTCAGGATCGCCAGCGTGTCCGCCGAGGCTTCGCGGGTATGGATGATCAGCGGCTTGCCGGTCTGGCGGGCGGCGCGGATGTGCACGCGGAAGCGGTCGCGCTGCCATTCGAGGTCGGAAATGCTGCGGCCGCCCTTGCGCTCCTCCATCTGGTAGTAGTCGAGGCCGGTCTCGCCGATGGCCACCACGCGCGGGCGCTGCGAGAGGCGCACCAGGTCTTCGACGGTGGGCTCGGCGAAGTCCTCGTTGTCGGGATGCACGCCCACGCTGGCCCAGAAGTTGTCGTAGGCGGCCGCGAGGGCCTGCACTTCGTCGAATTCCTCGAGCTTGGTGCAGATGCACAACGCCCGGTCGACCTGCGCCGCAGCCATGGCGGCGCGGATCTCAGGCATCTGGCCCGCGAACTCGGGAAAAGTGAGATGGCAGTGGGAGTCTGTGAACATCGGGAATGAGGGGATGGCGGTGCTCGCCCCTGGCTGGGCCCCATGCGGGGTCCGTATGGGAGGCTGGCGCCGTCGAACGAGTTCCGCGCCACCGTGACGGCGGCGGAAGACTCAGATGGTTTGCGTGGGGCGGTCGGAGGCCATCGAGCCGCCGAGCGCCGCTTCGATGCGCGCCTTCAGCTGGCGCGACTTCTCGTCGGAAGGAAAACGGATGCCCACGCCCGGAGCCCGGTTGCCTGCGGCGCGCGGCGGCGTGATCCAGGCCACCTTTCCGGCCACGGGGTAGCGCTGCGGGTCTTCCGGCAGCGTCAGCAGCACATAGACGTCGTCGCCAAGGCGGTATTCGCGCGAGGTCGGAATGAAGATGCCGCCCTCGGCGAACAGCGGGATGTAGGCCGCGTACAGCGCGCCCTTTTCCTTGATGGCGAGCTGGATGACGCTCGGCCGGGCGGGTGCGGAGGATGCTGCGGGCGCAGCGGGTGCGGCAGGTTGGTTCATGGTCGGCGACGAGCGGCAGAGTTTAGGGTGGTTCGCGCTTCGCTCACAAGCGCTTCGAGCATGAGGCCCGCGTTGAACGGGTGCTCCGCGGTCCTTGCGGCGCTCGCGAGCGACTTCGACCAGCGCGCGAGCGCCAGCCGTGGCGGTGCCGCGGGCAGGTCGGCCGCTTCGAAGAATCGGGGCGCCGCGCCGTTGCCGACGGCCATCAGGTCATGGCAGAGCTTCTGCAGCGCGCCTACCGCCTGCGCAGGTGCGTGGTCGGCCAGAGCGCCGACGTCGCCTCGCACCATGGCCTTGGGCAGCAGTGCCCAGGCCTTGGGCGACTGCCCTGCCCGCGCGAGGCGCAGTGCATCGCTGGGCCGGCCGCCGGCGGCGCGCAGCAAGGCAGCCGCGTCGGCCGCAGGCACGTCCTGCGCGACCAGCCAGGCTTGCGCCTCGGCGGTTTCGGGCCAGGGAAGCGTGAAGCCGAGGCAGCGGCTGCGGATGGTCGGCAGCAGCTGCCAGGCGGCCTCGCTGGCGAGCACGAAGCGGACATCGCCGACGGGCTCCTCCAGCGTCTTCAGCAGCGCATTGGCGGTGATCGTGTTCATGCGCTCGGCCGGATACACCAGCACCACCTTGCCGCGTCCGCGCGCGCTGGTGCGCTGGGCGAAGCCGACCGCGTCGCGCATCGCCTCGACACGGATCTCGCGGCTGGGCTTGCGCTTCTTGTCGTCGATCTCCGCCTGGGCCTTCTCGTCGAGCGGCCAGCTCAGCTCGTGCATGGCGACTTCGGGCATCAACACGCAAAGGTCGGCATGCGTGCGCACCTCGATGGCGTGGCAGCTCGCGCAATGGCCGCAGGCGGTGCCCTGCTCCGTCGGCTGCTCGCACAGCCAGGCGGAGGCCAGGGCCAGCGCCAGTTCGTACTGGCCGATGCCGGACGGCCCCTGCAGCAGCCAGGCATGGCCGCGCTGGCGCAGCAGCTCCGTCAGCGGCCGGCGCAGCCAGGGAGACAGTGCCTCGGCGCTCATCGAATGCCTCCGCCGGCCAGCACACCGCGCGCAATCAGCTCGGACTCGATCTGCCACCAGACCTGTTCGCGCGTCTGGCTGGCGTCGATTCGCACGAAGCGTTGCGCGTCGGCGCTCGCGCGGTCGGCATAGCCCTGCGCCACGCGGCGGAAGAACTCGACCGGCTGGGCCTCGAATTTGTCGGGCACACGGGCGCCGGCCAGCCGCTGCGCGGCGATCTCCGGAGCCAGGTCGAACCACAGCGTGACCTGCGGCTGCAGCAGCTTCGCGCTGCCGGCCTGCGCCTGGACCCATTGCTCGAGCGTCGACAGGACGGCGTTGTCGAAACCCCGCCCCGCGCCCTGGTAGGCGAAGGTGGCGTCGGTGAAGCGGTCGCACAGCACCACGTCGCCACGCGCCAGCGCCGGCTCGATGACCTGCGCGATGTGGTCGCGCCGGGCGGCGAAGACCAGCAGCGACTCGGTCAAAGGGTCCATCGGCTTCTCGAGGATCAGCCCGCGCAGCGTTTCGGCCAGCGGCGTGCCGCCGGGCTCGCGCGTGCGCACGACGGTGCGGCCCTGCGCCTTGAAGCGCGCCTCCAGCGCATCGAGATGGCTCGACTTGCCCGCGCCGTCGATGCCTTCCAGCGTCAGAAAAAGGCCCTGTTCGCTCATTGGGTCGTCGCCTTCGGTTTGGTGTCGCCGCCGCCGCGCTGGTAGCGGTTGACTGCTCGGTTGTGGTCGTCGAGCGAACTGCTGAACTGGCTGGTGCCGTCGCCGCGCGACACGAAATACAGCGATTTGCTCTGGGCCGGCTGCACGGCCGCCAGCAGCGCCGCCTTGCCCGGCATCGAGATCGGCGTGGGCGGCAGGCCGCCGCGCGTGTAGGTGTTCCAGGGCGTATCGGTCTGCAGGTCTTTCTTGCGCAGGTTGCCGTCGAAGGTGGTGCCCATGCCGTAGATGACCGTCGGATCGGTCTGCAGCGGCATACCGATGCGCAACCGGTTGGCGAAGACAGCTGCGATCTCCGCCCGGTCGTTGGCCTTGCCTGTCTCCTTTTCGACAATACTGGCCAGAATCAGCGCCTCATCGGCCGATTTCAGCGGCAGGTCGGATGCTCGGGCAGCCCAGGCGGCTTCGAGCTTCTTGTCCATGGCCCGCATCGCGCGCTGCAGCAGGGCGACATCGGTGGAGCCCTTGGAGTAGGTATAGGTGTCCGGGAAGAAACGGCCTTCAGGATGCACGCCGGGCCTTCCCAGCTTGGCCATCAGCGCCTCGTCGGTCATGCCCGCGCTGTCGGGCTTGAGCTGGTCGGCCTTGGCGAGCGCGGCGCGTACCTGGCGGATGTTCCAGCCTTCCACCAGCACCACGCTGCGCGTGGCCTCCTCGCCGCGCACCAGGATGTTGAGCAGCAGCTTGGGCGTCACGCCGCGTTCCAGCTCGTAGCTGCCGGCGCGCATCTGGCGGTCTTGTCCGGAGATGCGGAACCACAGGTAGAGCAGTTGCGGCTGGACGTCGACGCCCGTGTCGGCCACAGCCTGGGCGATGCCGCGCGGCGTGGTGCCGGGCTCGACCGACAGGTCGACGCTGGGCGCAGGCAGCTTGAGCGGCTGGTGCACCCACCATAGGCCGGCGCCGCCGAGCGCGAGCGCGACCAGGGCTGCGAGCAGGAAAAGCGTGAGAAAGAAGCTGCGCACGGATCCGATGTGGGGGTGACGGAGAAAAACGGAGGAAAAACCAGCAGGCCCCGGACGAGAGACAGGTGCCCTTGCGAACCGCAGGGCCGGAGCCCCCGCCGCCCCGAAGGGACAGGCCCGGCCATGATAATTCAGCGATGACCACTGTCGTTCTCAATGGGGTGACCGCCCTCTCCCATCTCGGCGTGATCCGGGCCGAAGGTCCCGACGCCGCCAGCTTCCTCCACGGCCAGCTCACACAGGACTTCTCCCTGCTCGGCGCCTCCGATGCCCGCCTCGCCGCCCTGTGCACCGCCAAGGGCCGTGTGATCGCAAGTTTCATCGGCATCAAGCCGCAACCTGAGCTGATCCTGCTGGTGTGCAGCCGCGACATCCTCGCCGCCACCCTCAAGCGCCTGTCGATGTACGTGCTGCGCGCCAAGGTCAAGCTGACCGATGCGACCGCGCAGTTCGCGCTCTACGGCCTGGCAGGCACCGCGCTCACGGCCAACGGACTCGACGCCGCTGCCCAGCCGGGCAAGCGCACGGCGGTCGGCGATGAAGTCAGCGCCGTGTCGCTCTACCCTGCCGACGGCGTGCCGCGCGCGCTCTGGATCGCCCCCGCAGGCCACGCTGCGCCAACGGGTCCGGCCCTTGAAGACAACCTGTGGCAATGGAGCGAGGTGCGCAGCGGCATCGTGACGCTGACGACCCCGGTCATCGAAGCCTTCGTGCCGCAGATGATCAACTACGAATCCGTGGGCGGCGTGAACTTCAAGAAGGGCTGCTATCCCGGCCAGGAAGTGGTTGCGCGCAGCCAGTTCCGCGGCACGCTGAAACGGCGCACCTACCTCGTGCAGGCTGACGCGCCGGTGTCCGTGGGCCAGGAAGTGTTCGCCGCCGACGACGCCGAGCAGCCCGTGGGCACCGTGGCGCAGGCAGCGCCGGCGCCCGGTGGCGGCTGGTCCGCGCTGGTCTCGATGCAGATCGCCGCGCTCGATGCCGGCGGCTTGCGCGCAGGCGCGGCCGACGGCCCTGCGCTCACGGTCGAGCCGCTGCCCTACCCGCTGCTCGAAGACATCTGAGCCCGCGCACTCCTTGAACCCCCAACGCCTTTGAAAACAGGCGTTTGGCGCTGTCGGAAACGACGGCGCCATTTTTTTGCGTGTCTGCCAACCCCGTTGCCTTTGCTGCGCCGTAGAAGCCGGCACCGATCAACTCCGGCAAGGAAGACACACCATGAAGCGCAGACTCTTTTCCACCGCCCTGGCCGCGACAGCCATGACCGCCATGGTCTCGCTCCCGGCCTGCGCCCAGCCATCGGAACGCCCCTATGTTCCTTCCACGCCGTCCAGCCGCATCGGTTCGCTGATGCAGATCAGCGTGGTCGACCGCGGCACCGGCGCCGAATTGCCGATCTACCGCCATCGCGGCGAATACTGGGTGGCCGGCCGCCCCGGCGCACGCTATGCCATCCGGGCGCGCAACGCGATGGGCGAGCGCATCATGGCCGTGATGTCCGTGGACGGCGTCAACGTGGTCACGGGCGAGACCGCGGGCGTACTGCAGAACGGCTACGTGTTCGGCCCCCGCGAGCGCAGCGACATCACCGGCTGGCGCAAGAGCGATTCGCAGATCGCGGCCTTCGAATTCGCGGCGGCCGGCAATTCGTACGCGAGCCGCACCGGCAGGCCCGACGACGTGGGCGTGATCGGCGTCGCGATGTTCCGCGAGCGCATGCCCGAGCCGCTGCCTCCGCCTGTCACGCCGTTCCCGCGCCGCGACGACCACGGCGGATATGGAGGGTATGGCCCCGAACGCGAGCGCCGCAACGAATCGTCGTCGTACCAGGGCGATGCGCGGGCCAAGTCAGGCGCCGCGGACAGCGCCGCACCCGCGGCGGCCGCCGAATCCTCTTCATCGGGCAACCTGGCGCGCCAGTCGGCGCCCAGCCCGAGCCTGGGCACCGCCCACGGCCGCCGCGAAACCTCGTACGTCGGCAAGACCACCTTCGAGCGCGCACAGTCGTCGCCCGACGAGGTCGTGCGCATCCGCTACGACAGCCGCGAGAACCTCGTCGCCGCGGGCATCATCCCGGTGCCGCCCGCGCCGCGCTGGCCGCGTCCCGCGGGCCCGTCGCCTTTCCCCGGCTCGGACCCGGGCTACGTGCCCGATCCTCCGAGCCGCTACTGAGAAGACGAAGCGGGCCGAAGCGGCCGGCGCATCTCGATGTGCGGGATGCCGGCCTCCTCGAAGCCCTCGCCGTGCGGCACATAGCCCAGCCGCGTGTAGAAGCGCTCGGCACTGCGCTGCGCGTTCAGCGCGACCACGCTGTCGCCGCGCTTCCGGGCGGCGTCTTCCAGCACCTGCATCACCGCGGCGCCATGTCCGCCGCTGCGCAGGTTGCGGTGCACCGCCACGCGGCCGATGTGCGAGATGCCGTTCTCGGCCGGCAGCAGCCGCGCCGTGGCGATGACCTGCCCGAGCCGGTTGCGCGCCACGGCGTGCAGCACCACGGCATCCTGCTCGTCCCACTCCAGCGATTCGGGAATGTTCTGCTCTTCGATGAACACCGCACGACGCAGCGCACCGGCGCCTTCGCCCAGCGTGGCCCAGTCGCCCGTCTCGATGGTGCGCATGGCCTCGCCCGCCTCGTAGCCCAGCAGCACCTCGCGCAGTGCCGGCGGAACCGGCTTCGAGGTCTGCGTCGCCGGATCGGCGAACACGTAGACCAGCTCGCAGCCGACGAGAAACTGGTCCTGCCGGAACAGCCCGCCTTCGAACACGATCGACGAGTTGCCGATGCGCACGCAGCGCATGCCGACGTCGAGCACGTCGTCGATGCGCGCCGATGCGCGAAAGTCGACCGTCGCCTTGCGCACGTACAGGTCGCCGCCCATCGCGTGCATCGACTCCTCGTACGGCAGCGCCAGCGCACGCCAGTAGTCGGCGATGGCGGTGTCGAAGTACATCAGGTAGTGCGCGTTGAAGACGATCTTCTGCATGTCGACTTCGGCCCAGCGCACGCGCAGGCGGTGGAAGAAGCGGAAGTCCTTGCGTCCGGTGGATGTCGTCGTGTCGCTCATGGTGTCTGCAATGCCTCCTTGATTGCCCGGGCCGCGTCGTCCTGCGCCTGCAGCGCCTCCGGAATCGCCCGGCCCATCTTGATGAATTCGTGGATCACGCCGCGGTAGATCTCCAGGTCGACCGGAACGCCTGCCGCGCGCAGCTTGTCTGCGTAGGCGATGCCTTCGTCCACCACCGGGTCGCATTCGGCAAGGCCGATCCAGGCCGGCGCCACGCCGTCGACGTCGTCGGCCAGCAGCGGCGCGAAGCGCCAGTCGTCGCGGTCGGCGGGCGTGTTGACGTACTGCGCGAAGAAGAAGTCGATCATGGCCTTGGTCAGCAACGGGCCGTCGACGTGGCGCAGGTGCGAGGCCGTGTCCTGGTGCGCGGTGGTGCCGGGGTAGATCAGCATCTGCAGCGAGAGCGGCAGCCCCGCATCGCGCGCGAGGATGGCGCAGACCGCCGCCAGCGTGCCGCCCGCGCTGTCGCCGCCCACCGCCAGCCGCGAGGGGTCGAGGCCCAGGCTTGCGCCTTGCTTCGCGATGAACTGGAAGGCATCCCACGCGTCGTTCGATGCGGTCGGGAACTTGTGCGCGGGGGCCAGCCGGTAGTCCACGGAAATCACGGCGCAGCCGCTCTTCATGCTCAGCACGCGGCACAGCGTGTCGTGCGTGCGGATGTTGCCGACGGTGAAGCCGCCACCATGGAAATAGATCAGCACCGGCAGCACCTCCGCCGAGGGCGCGTAGAGGCGCGCCGGGAGCGCATGGCCGTCGCGGGCCGCGATGGTGAAGTCTTCGATGCGCGCCAGTTCGGGCTTGGGCACTTCGAGCACGCCGGCACCCTTTTCGTAGGAGGCCTTGGCCTCGTCGGGGGTCTGGCGGTCGAGCGGCGGGTGGCCTGCGCGGGCCATGCGTTCGACGACGCTGGCCATCTTCTGCGTGAGCCGCGTGGTGTCCGGTGTGCCCGGCGCGACAGCGGCAAGGGTTTCTTTCGTGTGCAAGACGGTTCGCTCTTGTTAGATTTGGCTGGTCGGCAATCGTACTGCCCCGGGCTCCCGGAGGCCTTCACCCCCATGGCACTCATTCAATACCTCACCCAGATCCAGTTCGAGTTCGGCGCGATCAAGCTGCTTTCCAGCGAATGCGCGCGCATCGGCATCAACCGTCCTCTGATCGTGACTGACGCCGGCGTGCGCGCGGCCGGTGTGCTGCAGAAGGCGCTCGACGCCATCGCCGACCTCGAAGTCTCGGTCTTCGATCAGACGCCCTCCAACCCCACCGAAGCCGCAGTGCGCGCAGCCGTGGAGCTCTACCGCAGCGGCCGCTGCGACGGCCTGATCGCCGTGGGCGGCGGCTCCGCCATCGACTGCGCCAAGGGCGTCGCCGTCGCGGCCACGCACGAGGGTCCACTCAAGACCTACGCGACCATCGAAGGCGGCTCGCCGCGCATCACCGATCGCGTGGTACCTCTGATCGCGGTGCCCACTACCAGCGGCACCGGCAGCGAGGTGGCGCGCGGCGCCATCGTCATCGTCGACGACCACCGCAAGCTGGGCTTCCACAGCTGGTTCCTGATGCCCAAAGCGGCCATCTGCGACCCCGAGCTCACGCTGGGCCTGCCGCCCAAGCTCACTGCCGCCACCGGCATGGACGCCATCGCGCACTGCATGGAGACCTTCATGTCGGCCGCGTTCAATCCGCCAGCCGACGGCATCGGCCTCGACGGACTGGAGCGCGCATGGGGGCACATCGAACGCGCAACCAAGGACGGCAGCGACCGCGAGGCGCGCCTGAACCTGATGAGCGCGTCGATGCAGGGTGCGATGGCCTTCCAGAAGGGCCTGGGCTGCGTGCACTCGCTGAGCCACAGCCTGGGCGGCGTCGATCCGCGCCTGCATCACGGCACGCTCAACGCCCTCTTCCTGCCCGCTGTGATCCACTTCAACTCGGGCGCCGAGTCGGTGCAGAAGGAACAGCGTCTGCAGCGCATGGCGCAGGCCATGCACCTCGATTCGGCCGGCGACCTCGGCGATGCGATCCGCGACATGAACGCGCGCCTCGGCCTGCCCAAAGGCCTGGCCGAAGTGGGTGTGACGCCCGCGATGTTCGAGCAGATCATCGACGGCGCCATGGCCGACCACTGCCACAAGACCAACCCGCGCCTGGCCACGCGCGACGACTACAAGGCGATGCTCGAAGCCTCGATGTAAGGCCCGCGCAAGAAGCCTGTAATGGCTTCTTCTACACATTGCTTCAGTGAGCGTTCCGAGGGGTGTTTCAGAGGGAAAAACCGCCCTCTCACACCCCTCGCGTCATTTATGTGACATAAGGGATTTCTAGACTGTCACCGAAGGTTTCCCAGCCGCGGAAACCCAAGGGTCAGGGAAGTTCCGAATGCAGCGCACAGTCCAAGTCCACACCGTCCTGAGCTCGGAGCAGCTCAAGTTCCGCTCGATGCGGGGCCGGGAGGGACTCTCCGAACTCTTCGAGTTCGAAGTGGACATGGTCAGCACCAGCTTCAGCCTCGACCTAAAGCAGTTGCTCGGCACCTCGCTCACGCTGGAGCTGGCCGACGACGGCGGCCCGCGCTTCCTCAACGGCACCGTGGTTCGCTTCGAGCTCGTGGGCCGCGCCAACGAAACCGGCCGCCACTACATCTATCGCGCGCTGGTGCAGCCGTGGCTCTGGTACCTCACGCGCACCACCGACTGCCGCATCTTCCAGAACAAGAGCGTGCCCGAGGTGCTCGACGAAGTGCTGGGCAAGTACGGCTTCCAGTTCGAGAAGCGCCTCACCGGCAGCTACCCCACCTGGGAGTACTGCGTGCAGTACCAGGAGAGCGACTTCGCCTTCGTCAGCCGCCTGATGGAGCACGAAGGCATCGCCTATCACTTCGAACACGCCGACGGTTCGCACCTGCTGGTGCTGGCCGACGACGCAGGCAGCTACAAGCCTCTGCCGGGCCATGCCAGCATTCCCTACCGGCCGCGCGACCGCGTGGTCAATGCGCTGGAGCCCTGCATCGACCAGTGGCGGGTGGCCGAGCAGATCACCTCCGGCCGCGTGATGCTCGACGACTTCGATTTCCGGAAGTCGCGCGCCTCGCTCCAGAGCGTGCAGCAAGACCCCAAGCCTCACGATCACTCGACCTACGAGGTCTACGAATGGCTCGGCGGCTACACCGAGCACCAGCAGGGCGACGCCTACGCAAAGATCCGCCTGCAGGAGCTGCAGTGCGCACACGAGCTGGCCGCGGGCCACACCAACGTGGTGGGCATGGCGCCGGGCTACCTGTTCCAGATGACGCATTGCCCGCGCGAGTCGGACAACCGCGAGTACCTGGTCACCGAGACCCGCTACGACCTGCGCGAGCCCGAGTACTCCTCGGGCGGCAGCAGCGAATCGGTGTGCGAGTTCGACTTCACCGTGCTGCCCTCCTCCGTGCCCTACCGTCCGGCTCGCAAGACGCCACGCCCTCGTACCAACGGTCCGCAGACAGCCACGGTGGTCGGCCCCGAGGAGATCTGGACCGACCGATTCGGCCGCGTGAAGCTCCAGTTCCGCTGGGACCGTTACGGCCAGTCGAACGAGAACAGCTCCTGCTGGGTGCGCGTGTCGAGCAGCTGGGCCGGCGCCAACTACGGCACCATGCACATGCCGCGCGTGGGCCAGGAAGTGATCGTCGATTTCATCGGCGGCGAGCCCGACCGCCCCATCGTCACCGGCCGCGTCTACAACAGCGACCAGATGCCGCCATGGGAGCTGCCCGCCAACGCCACGGCCAGCGGCATCCTCACGCGCTCCAGCAGCGGCGGCGCAGCCAACCAGGCCAACATGCTGCGCTTCGAGGACCGCACGGGTGCCGAGCAGATCCTGCTGCATGCCGAGCGCAACCTCGACGTTGAAGTGGAGGCCGACGAAACCCACACCACCGACGGCACCCGCACGACGCTCATCAAGGGCCACGAATCGGCCACCTACCAGGACGGCGAGACGCGCGACATCACCGCCGGTGCCAAGGAAACCATCACAGGCGGCGACACCCGCAGCGTGACCGGCGGCTTCACCGAGACCGTGACCGGCGGCGTGAACCAGACCATCTCGGGCGGCAAGACGCGCGTGCTCAGCGGAGGCCTGAACGACACCATCACCGGCGGCGTCAACTCGACCATCGCCGGCGGATACCACGGCACCATCAACGGGCAGGAAGTGCGCTTCGTGAGTGCGGGCCGGCAGGACACCATCGACGCTTCGAACACGGTGGTGGTCAACGGCCCGTCGACCACCACCGTCACCGGCCCGACGGTGCATACCTCGCCGGACGTGACCTTCAACACCACGAACCACATCCACAACACGACGCAGCACGTCATCAACACCACCGTCTACAACACGACGTCGAACACCTACAACAACCTGGCGGTGAGCTACACCAACAACTCGGTCAGCTACACCAACAACTACGCCAAGAGCAGCGACTGGCGCCTGACGCGCTCCGGCGGCGCGGGCTTCCGCTTCGGCGCGGTGGGCATGTCGCTCGACTTCTGGGGCGTGCGCCAGCAGTTCTACGGCATCAACTCGCAGTACGCGGTGCTCAAGGTCGACTTCCTGACCTTCAAGATCGCGAACAAGGGCATCGACATCACCAACCAGGCCATGGAAGTCGGCAGGACCGCGGTCCGCTTCTACATGGACGGCATGGCGGCCTATGCGCAGGCCATGCACCTCGTGATGTGACGCCCGGCATGGTCGAGTGGGAGACGCTTCTCTGGGTGTTCTTTGGCGTGGTGATGGCCGTGGTGGTGCTGGGCGGCATCGGCGCGGTGGGCTACATGCGCAAGGAGAACGGCCGCTACACGGCCGAGGCCAGGCGCTGGGCGGTGCTCGCGCAGACGGGCCAGCCGGCTGAAGCCGTGGTCAGCAACGTGCGCATGCATCCCAACAACATGACGCGCGGCGGCTCGCGCGGCCAGACGGTCTGCGCGCTGGTGCTCGACGTGGCCTACACCGATGCCGCCGGCGCGGCGCATTCGGCCTCGATTCCCACCTTCGTCGAAGACGCGCTGGTGCCGCAGTTCCTCACGCCGCAGCGCGTCGTCCACTTGCGCTACGACCCGAGCGATCCGGCCTCGGTGGCCATCGACCGCACGCGCACGCCGCTGGAGCTGCCGCGTGCCGACTGAGCGCTGTTCCCTTACTCGTCCATGAAGACAGTCAAGCCGCTGCGGCTGAGCGCGATCACGCGCCCCTTCCTCCGGCAGGCCGAGCAGCGCCTGGCCGTCACCACGCTGTGCATGGCCTCGATGAGCGGCCAGCCTGTGCTGACACCCGAGCCCGAGTTCTGGAAGACGCTGTCCGAGGAACTGGGGCCGGCCACGGCGATCGACCTCGGCATTCCCAAGGTTCGCGCCGAAATGCTCGCGACCGGCTACGCCTACACCGCGCACCACGAAGAGAAGACCCGGTGCGCCGCACGGCTGCAGGTCGGCCATCTGGCCAAGGACCTCGCGGTGTTCGGCGATCGTTTCTGGATCGGCGCACGCCCTTCCCCACCCCAGCCCTTCGAGGCCATGCGCATCGACTGGACGCGCGCCTACGGCGGCCCCGACTTCGCGGACAACCCGCTGGGCCGCGGCCACGGCCTGGAGAACGTGAACGGCCATGAGGTGCAGCGGCTACCCAACATCGAAGACCCCGCGCACCGCCTGCACCATCCAGGCGACCGGCCGGAGCCGGCGGGCTTCGGTCCGCTCGACATCGCATGGCCGCGCCGCCTGCGGCTCATCGGCAAGCAATACGACGGGCATTGGCGCGACAACCTGTTCCCCGGATTCGCCGAGGACATGGACTGGCAGCTTTTCAACGCCGCGCCCGCCGACCAGCGTTTTCACGACACGGCGGAGATTGCACCGGGCACGCCCTTCGCGGTCTGGAACATGCACCCTGCAACGCCGATCCAGCAAGGCCGCCTGCCGCAGTGGCGCGCCCTTGCCGTCATTGCGCGGCACCGGCTTCCCGGCCAGATCGAGGAAGTGCCGCAGCGGCTGACCACCGCATGGTTCTTTCCACATCTCGATCGCGTGGTGCTGGTCTTCCACGGAGAGACGCGCATCGATGAAGACGATGCGTCCGACATCTCGCATGTGATGCCGGCGCTGGAAAGCGTCGGCCAGCCGCGCGGCATCGACCACTACGCCGCCGTGCTGCGCCAGCGCTGCGATCCGGACAAGGGCGCGCTGTACATGTTCCGCGACGACGAGCTCATTCCCGACGAAGCGATCGGCCCGTGGCTCGACCAGCCCGGCACCGGCGACTCGGCGCTCGTGCGCAACATGCGCGAGCGTGGCGCGCAGGCCCGCGAAGACCTGAAGCAGAAGGCGCTCGCCGCCGGCCACAAGGCGCGGCACTTCAACGAGCGCCGCCTGCCGGAGCCCTTCACGCGAATGCCCACGCTGCGCGAGCTGCCGGACTTCGTCGAACGGGCCGACCACCACGCGCGGGCCCAGCGCGAACAGGGCGCCGTCGAGCGCGAGCGCCTGCAGCGCGAGGCCGATGCCAACGCCAAGGAGTCGATGAAAGTCGGCTTCGACACCGGCAAGCTGGTGCGCGAACACGACGCCATGCGCCCGAAGGGCCCGCCGCAGGTCGACAGCGCCGAACTGCTGCGCGGCTTCGAAGGCATTCCCGCGGCCACCGGCACCGCGCCGCTGCCGGGGCAGCAGGTCGAGTCGATGCGCAAGCTCGCGCAGGACGCCGAGCGCGGGCTGCTCGCGCTGTACCGCGGTTCGGCCCAGCACCAGACGCCGATCGATGCACCCAGCGACGAACGGCAGGCCGCGCTGCGCGCCAAGGTTCTGTCCGTGCTCCAGGGCAGCCGCGATTTCACCGACATGGACCTCACGGGCGCCGACCTCCGCGGCATGGACCTGCAGGGCGCCTGCTTCCGCCGCGCGCTGCTCGAAGGCGCCGACCTGCGCCGCGCACGCTGCGAAGGCGCGGACTTCAGCGAAGCCGTGCTCGTGCGCGCGCATCTGTCGGCCGGCGACTTCAAGCGCGCGGTCTTCCGCGACACCAACCTTGCCGGCATCCAGTGCGAGCAGGCCGTCTTCTCGCAGGCCCTGTTCGAAGGCACGGGCTTCGAGAAGCTCAAGCTCGAGCGCTGCGACTTTTCATCGGCCCGCATGCGCCACCTGCACGTCATCGAATCGCAGCTGCTGCATTGCAACTTCGATGCGGTCGACGCCGCCTACATCGGGTTTCTTTCCGACGTGACCATCGAAGACTGCAGCTTTCGCGGCGCACGTCTCATGAAGGCAGGCTTCCTGGGCTGCCGCGTGGCAGGGCTCGACTTCAGCGGCGCCGAGCTCGAAGCCTGCGCCTGGACCCACGTGAATTGCGACGACCGCATGGTGTTCGGGCGTGCACTGCTGCGCAGCACCTGCTTCGTTGGCAACAGCAGCCTGCGCGGCGCCGACTTCGAAGAAGCCACGCTCGTGCAATGCAGCCTGCGCGAGATTCCGATGGAGGGCGTGCGCTTTGCGCGCTCGACCCTCGACACCTGCGATCTTTCGTCGTGCGACCTCACCGCCGCCGACCTCGGTGCGGCACAGACGCCCGAGAGCCTTTTCATACGCAGCAACCTGAGCCGGGCTTCGCTGCGCGCCGCGAACCTCATGAACGCCAATTTCAACAAGGCCCGGCTGCTGTCGGCCGACCTGCGCGAAGCCAATCTGTTTCGCGCCGACATGTCCCAGATCGTGATCGACGACGTCACCGAGACGCGCGACGCCTACATCGTGCACACCAAGACCGTGCCGGCCGCGCGGGCCGCCGCCGTCGAATGAGCCCGCAGGCGCTGGCAGCCAAGGCACGCAGCGGCGAGCCCTTGCAGGGAGAAGACTTCAGCGCAATGCCGCTCGACGGACTCGACCTGTCGGGCGGATTGTTCAGCGAGTGCCGCTTCACGCGCGCAAGCATGAACGGCGTGCAACTGGCCGACGCCGTATTCGAGCGCTGTGTCTTCGACGGCGCAGCGATGGACGGCGCGCAGATGGGCAAGACTTCTTTCCTGCGCTGCAGCCTGCAGGAAGCGCCGATGCATGCGGCTCGGTGGGAAGGCACGGTGGCTGCCGAGTCCGATCTGCGGGGCGTGCAGGCCGATGAATCGGTACTGCAGGAGGCCGCTTTCCACGATTGCGACCTCGGCGGCGCACGGTTCGTGCGTGCATCGGTCACCAAGACAATCTTCAACGACAGCCGCATCGGCGATGCCGACTTCGGCGAAGCCGCGTTCGCGACCGGCGTGTTCTTTCGCTGCGACCTGCGCGAGACGGGCTTTCTCGGCGCGCGTTTCGACAACGCGATCTTCACCGAGGCCGACCTGCGCGGCCAGTCGTTCGCAGGCCAGTCGCTCGAGCGCTGCCAGTTCATCGAAGCGCGCCTGTCGAACTGCGTGTTCGACGACGCGCGGCTGGTGCAGTGCAACTTCAAGGGCGCGGCGCTGGATGGCGCACGGCTGCTGCGCGTGCACGCGCAGCAGTCGCTGTTTCCACAGGCCGACATGCGCCGCGCGGATTGCCGCGGGGGCGTGTTCGACCAGTCGCTGTGGATCGATGCGCAGCTCGCCGACGCCGACTTTTCCGACGCGCGCCTCGAACAATGCGTGTTCCACCGCGCCCGCTGCGAGCGCACGTCGTTCGCGCGCAGCCGGCTGGTGTACGCCGACTTTTCATACGCGGACCTGCGCGCCGCCAATTTCGAGAAGGCCGTCTTCCAGCGCACGCAGATGCACCGAAGCCTGCAGACGGGCACGCGCTGGAGCGACCGCGTCGGCGTGCTCGACGCCGACCCCGAGCTGTTCGAGGCCGAGCGCGTCGCTTGGCAGCGCCCGCACCGCGCCGTGCGCATCGATCGCGACGCGCACGGGCTGATGCGCGCGCAGGACCTCCCCTCCTCCCACATGAAGGACCCCGCATGACGATGGCATCCAGGACACCGTCCAGCGCACCCGCGCCGCTGGCCGGCCGCGGCGACGAACGCGGCAATGAAAGCGCCGACGAAAGCGCCGACGAAAGCGCGCTGGCGCCGCTGCTGCGCAAGCAAGCAGGCCCGAAGCAACGGCAAGCCGACGCACCGCCCAGCGGCATCGCCATGGCGACGGTCAGCGCCGCCGAGGCCGAAGACGGCTTCTGCGAAGTCATGCTCGCAGACAGCCGCCGCATGCTGCGCTGCCGGCGCGCCGCCAGCTGCCTGCTGCTGCCCGGCCCCGGCGACACGGTGATGGTCGCCGGCCCGCACGACGAGGCGCTCTATCTCATCGCCGTCGTTGCGCAGGCCGACAGCAGCCTGGCCACGCTCGCAGTCGACGGCGACCTGCGGCTGCAGTCGCGTCACGGCGGCGTTGCCATCCAGGGCGCGGGTGCGATCGACCTCCAATCGGACACCGCCATCGCCAGCCGATCGCCGCAATGGACGCTCGCGGCCGAGCGCGCGCAATGCACCGTGTCCGAGCTGGACTACCAGGGCGCCGAAGTGCGGTTCGGCGTGCTGGTGTCGCGCTTCGTCGGCCGCGCCTGCGAGGTGGTGCTCGACCGGCTGAGCCTGCTCACGCGGTCGAGCTTCCGCATCACCGAGGAAGTCGAACAGGTGCGCGCGGGGCAGATCGACATGCAGGCCTCGCGCACGCTGCGCCTGCATGCGAAGAACACGCTCGTCACCAGCAAGGAGCTGGTGAAGGTCGATGCCGAGCAGATCCACATGGGCTGAACCACCCGCCACCGATTCGAAGGAGCTTCACGCATGTTCGCCAACGCACAGATGATGGGCATGGACCTGGCCTTTCCCGATGTCTGCAAGACGCCGCCGGCCGTTCCGATTCCCTACCCCAACTTCGCGCTCGGGCCCACGGCCATTCCCAATGCCTGGAACATCCTCTACGGCGGAACACCCGCGCACAACCTGGCGACGACCACGCCCATCACCAACGGCGACAACGCAGGCGTGCTGATGGGCGTGGTGTCGCAGACCGTGATGGGTCCGTCGCGCCACATCACGGGCGCGTTCACCGTGCTGCTCAAGGGCTCGCCATGCACGCGCATGACCAGCCTGACCGTGCAGAACCGCAGCAACATCGTCGGCATGCGCATCGTGCCGAGCCAGTTCAAGGTGCTCGTGCTCGCGCCCTGAATGCACATTCGGTTGCTTTTGTAAGCGGAAATAGTTCACTTTTGGCATGTGTATTGCTGCGATGCAGCAAAGCAGATGGCATGCCCCAATGATGTGCCACGGCAGTGGAGACGCAGGTCCTGAAAAGCCACCACGTCATCGATTGCGAGGCGCCAATGAATGCAAGTACCGTCCAGGAGTCGCACCAGATCGCGAAGGCGGAGGTCTCCACATGGCATGAGCGCTGGCGACGATGGCGAGGCGGCACCGCCGAGTCGCTGGTGCCGCGCATCGCGGGGTACGCATTGCTCGCCTTCGTGCTCTGGCTCGTCGTCACCACGCTGATACAGCCGCTGGTCTCCAGGCAGGCCACGCGCGCGGTGCTGCAGGCCCCGGTGACGCTGGTCACCTCGCCCATCAGCGGCGTGGTCACTCAGATGTCGGTGCGCGCGCTCGACAAGGTCGATGCCGGCGCCGTGGTGGCCACGGTGCAGAACCCGACCATCAACCGCGACATCCTCACCACGCTCAGCACCCAGCGGCTCGCGCTGCAGAGCCAGGTGGCGCAGTTGACGAACCAGGCCAACGCATCGGGCGATGAACTCCAGTTCGTGGAGCAGCAGGTCAAGCTGTACCGCACCGCATCGATGGCGCAGACGCGCGATGCGTGGCAGATCGCGCAGCGCCAGCGCGAGGTGGCGCAGTCCAGCGTGGCGGAGCAGGAGCAGAAGGTGCGCCGCACGTCCGCCATGCTCGACGAAGGCGCGGTGAGCCCGCAGGCCATGGACGCAGCACAGGCGCAGTTGAGCATCTCGCGGGCCAATGCGGCCGTGGCCGAGCAGGCCTACTCAGGCCTGGGCCAGAGCATGGCGAGCGCGAGCCGCGGCGTGTTCGTGGGCGGCGGCGGTGCCAGCGTCTACCAGACGCTCACCAGCCGGCGCGAGACACTGAGCAGCTCCATCGAGCGCGCGCAGCACGACAGCGAGGTCCTGCGCCAGCAGCTGCGCGAAGTGACCGCGCTGGAGGCCGAGGAACGCAGCCGCATCGACCGCATGGCCGCCTTCCAGGTGCGTGCGATGCAACCGGGCCAGGTGAACTCGGTGCTGATGCCGCAGGGCAGCTTCGTGCCGCAAGGGGCCACTCTGGTGCGCATGACCGACTGCAGCCGCATCGAAGTGGTCGCGGTCTTTCCGCCGCGGGTGGCCAGGAAGCTCAACATGGGCTCGACCATCGCCGTGAGAACCGACGACGGCGGCGCGGAAGTTTCGGCCCGCGTTACCCAGTTGTTGCCAGTTGCTCCAGAAGATTTCCAGAGCCGCTATGCCGTGCCCTTCCCCTTCGCGGAACAAGGCTCGCTGTACGCGGTGGCGCGTGTCGAGTCCGACAACCCGGCCTGGATCGCGCAACGGGGCCTGTGCGCGCCCGGCAAGGTGGTGTCGGCAAGGCTGGCCTCCTAGCGCGAAGCATGCATCCACGACGCCGATGAAGGCAGACGATGGATCACGCAACACCCGTTCGACGATGCGCGCTGGCGCCGGCCATGGCGCTCACGGCGATGCTGTGCCTTCATGCGCCGCAGGCACCGGGGGCCGAGAGCTCCGTGCAACAGCTGCTCGCGCGGCAGAGCTGCGACGGCCTGCGCCGCGCCGTGGCGTTCAGCAGCCGGGGTGAGTCTTCGGCGCCGCTGCTGCTGCCGAGCTATCGCACCGAGGCGCAGATCGACGGCGTGCCTGAACTCGCGCCGAGCCTCGCGAACGTGGCCTTCGTGTACGACAACGCGCTGGCCGGCATCGCACTGCTCGCATGCGGCGACACCGCGTCGGCCAAGCGCATCGCCGACGCGATGGTGCTGGCCGTCGAGCACGACCCGCACTACTCCGACGGCCGCATCCGCAACGCCTACCGAGCCGGCCTGCTGGTCGATGCGAAACCCGTGCTGTCCGGCTACTGGGACGCCAGCAGGAACCAGTGGATCGCCGATGCCTACCAGGTCAGCACCGCGACCGGCAACGTGGCCTGGGCCGCGCTGCTGTTGCTCAACGTGAACCAGTCTGCACCCTCGCCGCGCTATGCCGATGCCACCGCGAGGCTGCTGGCATGGATCGAGCAACGTACGCGTTCCAGCGTTGCGCCGGATGGCTACAGCGGCGGCTGGTACGGCTGGGACGAAAAGCAGGCGGCGCAGACCTGGAAGTCGACCGAGCACAACATCGACATCGCCATGGCCGCCGCATGGGCCGCACGCTCCGGCACGCACCCCGAGCAGAAGCAGCAGGCCACCACCGCGCTGGCCTTCGTCGAACGCATGTGGAACAAGGGCGAGCAGCGCTTCCACATCGGCACTCAGGCCGACGGCGCGAGCGTCTCCGGCACGGCCTCGGGCCTCGATGCGCAGCTGTGGCCGCTGCTCGCCGCGCCGCCGGGTCACTGCGCATGGCAAGCCGGGCTTGCATGGATCGATGCCAACCATCGCTACGGTGCCGGCTACGGCTTCTCGCGTCAGCCCGACGGCATCTGGACCGAGGGCAGCGCCCAGGCCGCAGCCACGCTGGTGGCCGTCAAGGGCGCGGCGCCGGAGGCCTTGTGGCAGCTGCTGGCCGCGCAGCGCGCACCCAACGGCCTGTACTACGCCACGCCCAGCCCGCGAATCTCGACCGGGCTGGCCATCGGGCCCGATTCCAAGGGCCCCGACTTCTTCTACTACCGCTGGCCCCACCTGGGCGCCACGGCCTGGATCGCACTTGCAGCCAAGGGCTGGAACCCGTTCACCGGAATCACCAACGTCGCAGGAGCAAAGCCATGTTCGAACTGATCGATACGCCTGAATTCAGGGTCAATCTGATGGTCGTGGGCCTGGCCCTGATCATGATCTTCCATGCTCGCGCCGACCGCGCGTCGCACCGCGTGCTGTTCGGCTTTCTCACCGCGCTGGTGCTGGTGCGCTACGTGGTGTGGCGGCTGGCCGAAACCCTGCCGCCGGCGGACCTGGGCTTCGGCACGCTGATGGGCTGGGTGTTCCTGGTGTTCGAGATGGTGTCGATCGTCTACACCCTGCTGTCGATACAGATGCTCTCGCGCCGCCGCGACAACCACGCGCAGGCGGATGCGGGCGAAGCGATGCTGCGCAAGCGCGGCGCGGCCGTGCCGGCCGTCGACGTCTTCATCTGCACCTACAACGAAGAGATCGGTGTGCTCGAGAAGACCATCCTCGCTGCGCAGGCCATCGACTATCCGCATCTGAATGTCTGGGTGCTCGACGACACGCGGCGCGACTGGCTGCGCGACTACTGCGAGCGAAAAGGCGTGCACTACGCGCGCCGGCCCGACAACGCGCATGCCAAGGCGGGCAACCTCAACAATGGGCTTCGGCAATCGGCAGCGCTGACCAATGCACCCTACATCCTCGTGCTCGACGCGGACTTCGCGCCTCACCGCGACATCGTCTACCGCGTGCTCGGCCTGTTCGGCGACCCGAAGTCGAAGGTGGGCCTGGTGCAGACGCCGCAGTTCTATTACAACGCCGACCCCATACAGCACAACCTGCGCGCCACCGACAGCTGGGTCGACGAACAGCGCGTGTTCTTCGACGTGCTGCAGCCCGCCAAGGACGCGGCCGACGTGGCGTTCTGCGTAGGCACCTCGTTCATCGTGCGGCGCGACGCCATCACCGCTGCCGGCGGCTTCCCCACCGGCAGCGTGTGCGAAGACATCTACACCACCTACACGCTGATGCGCTTCGGCTGGGTCACGCGCTGGCTCAACGAGCGGTTGTCGAACGGACTGTCGGCGGACAGCGTCATCGACTACATCAACCAGCGCAGCCGCTGGTGCCTGGGCACCATCCAGGTGGCGCTGCTGCGCGACGGCCCGCTGCGCGGCAAGGGCTACAGCTTCACGGCGCGGCTGCACTACGTGCACGGGCTGATGCACTGGCTCACCAAGCCTTTCATCCTGCTGATCCTGGCGGCGCCCGCGCTCTACTGGTACACGGGCGTGTCGGCCTTCCATGCCACGCCCCAGGCCTTTGCCATGTACGGCCTGCCGCCGCTCGTCATGTTCTGGGGCTACACCTACTGGATCAGCCAGCGCCGCTGCCTGCCGGTGTTCACCGAAGTGACGCAGATCGTGGCCGCGATGGCGGTCACGCGCACCATCGTCTCGGCGCTGATCCGCCCTTTCGGGCGGCCGTTCAAGGTCACGGCCAAGGGGCAGGACCGCAGCAGGACGGTGGTGCACTGGAACCTGGTCGCGGTGTTCGGCGCCCTGATCGCGGCGATGCTGATGGGCGCGCTGGGCGCCATCGGCGGCTCGATGACCGCCGGCGATGTGCTCAACGTGGTGTGGACCTTCGTCGCCACCGTGTACTGCCTGGCCGCGCTGATCGCCTGCATAGACCGCCCGCGCCCCGAGCACGACGAGCGCTTTCCGTACGACGCCGTCACCACCGTGCGCAGCGCCGCGGGCGTGGGTGCGGCACGCTTCGCCGAGATCGCGGGCGACGGCGCGCGGCTGCTCAACAGCGCCGCGCTGGGCCGCATCGCGGTCGGGCAGCCGCTGGACGTCCACGTCGACCACGTCGGCTGGGTTGCGGCCACGGTGACGGGCCGCTCCGACGCAGGCACCGAACTGGCCTTCGAGCACGACGAAGCGGTGCACGACCGGCTGGTGCGCCAGGTCTTCAGCCTGCCGCCCAGCCATGTCGCCACGCAGGTGAAGCCGGGGCGCGCCGCGCTGGCCTTCATGGACAGCGCGGGCTGGCGTTGGCCCAGGATGCCCCGAATGCCGGCGATGCCGCGCATGTTCGCCAGCAGCGCGCCGATGCTGATGGTGCTGCTGGTCGCCGTGCTGGTGCTGTCGGGCTGCAACCTCACGCCGTCGCTGAAACCGGCCGACGTCGAAGTGCCCGCGCAGTGGGCCGAGGGAGCAGGCGGCGCTGACGCGGCCCCCATGGCATGGCAGGCCTTCGTGCGCGACGACGAGCTGCGCGGGCTGATCGCCACCGCACTGGCCCGCAACCGCGACCTGCGCGTGTACGCCGCCAAGGCGAGGGAAGCTCGCGCCGTGTATGCGGGCACGCGTTCCAGCCTGTTTCCGGAGATCGGCCTCGCGGGCTCCGCCGGACGCGGCAACCAGGTCACGTCGCTCGGCCCGAACGGCGTGGCCACCAACAGCCAGGCGGTCGGCCGCGTAGGCAACACCTATGCGGTGCAGGCCGGCATCATGGCCTACGAGCTCGACTTCTTCGGCCGCATCGATGCGGGCGTGAAGCAGGCGGGCTCGCAGGCCACGGCCAGCGACCTGGACTTTGCCGCGGCGCGCATGAGCCTCGTGGGCGAGGTGTCGAACGCCTACCTCACGCTGCGCGCCGACCGCGCACTGCTGGCGCTGGCCGAGTCCGACCTCGCCACCCAGACCGACAGCACCGGCGTGATGCAGCGTGCGCGCACGGCGGGCGGCACGTCGGACCTCGACCTGCTGCGTTCGCAGTCTCTGGTGCAGCGTGCCGCCGTTCAGCGCGAGGAATTCCGCATGCGCGTGGGGCAGGACCTGCAATGGCTCACCGTGCTGGTCGGCCAGCCGGTGCCCGCCAACACAGGCGCGCAGCGCCCATGGCCGGAGCGCTCGGTGGCCGACGTGCCGGTGGGCCTGCCCGCGAGCCTGCTGCAGCGCCGGCCCGACCTGCTGGCCTCGTATGCGCGCGTCGAGGCCGCGAACTCTGGCATCGGCGCGGCCAAGGCGGCGTTCTATCCGAGCTTTTCATTGACCGCCGTGGGTGGCGGCCTGAGCAGCGAGTTCTCGAGCCTGCTGAGCTCCGGCAACCGCAGCTGGGCCACGGTGCTCGGCGTGTCGCTGCCCATCTTCGACTGGGGCCGGCGCTCCGCCAACCTGAGCGCGAACGAAGAGCGCCTGGCCGCCGCAATGGCGAGTTATGAATACGCCGTGCAGCAGGCATTGCGCGAAACCGCCAACGCGCTGATCGCCGACAGCCACCTGCGCCCGCAGCTCCAGGCCCAGCAGGCGCGCGTGCAGTCGCTGCAGCGGGTGGCGGCGATCTCGCGCACACGCTTTCGCAACGGGCTCGAAGACTACTTCGCCGGCGCCGATGCGCAGCGCGAGCTGTACGTCGAGCAGCGGCAATGGATAGAGCTGCAGCTCAAGCAGGCGGTCAACACGGTGAGCCTGTACAAGGCGCTTGGCGGCGGCTGGGAAGATGCGCCTGCGCCCATTGCCGCAGCAGGCGCGGCGCCGCGCCAGTGATCAAGCCGCCGGGGGTTCGGCGAACCACGCCTCGGCCCAGCCCTGCCGCTTGACGGGGTTGAACTCGCTGAACGTGAAGCTCGCGAGTTTTTCGGTGTGAAACGGGTCCTGCGCGAAGAACGCCTGCAGCGCGGCGAGCGATTCCGCGCGGGCCAGCATGAACCCGCCTGTCGCCGGCACCTTCGGCCCGGAGCAGAGCAGCAAGCCGGCGTCGTAGCCCAGTTGCAGGTAGGCGCGATGCGGCGGCACGGATTCCTGGATTCTTTCGAGCGGAACGAGGTAGTTGATTTCGACGATGAAGTGCTTCATGAATGGTGTCTTCGATGGCTTTCCAGAGCCGTAGCAGCGACCGTGCCCGCCATGGCACTTTCGGTATTCAGCGCGCCAGCGGCAACCGCATGTCGAAGCGCGCGCCGCCGCCCGCTTCGTTCGCCGCCTCCAGGCGCCCGCCTTGCGCATGCACCACCGCCTGCGACAGCGCCAGCCCCAGGCCGAGTCCGGGCGTCTTCTCGTCGGAGCGCGCGGCGGCGCCGCGGTAGAAGCGCTTGAACAGGTGCGGCAGCTCGTCGCCGCGAATGCCTGGCCCGTGGTCCGACACGCTGACGATCGCCTCGTCGGCCTCCAGGTCGGCGCGCACGCTCACGTTCACCACCGTGTCGGGTGGCGAGAACTTGAGGGCGTTGTCCAGCAGGTTGGCCAGCGCGAGGCTGGCTGCGCCGCGGGCGACGCGCGCAGCGACCGGGAATGGCGCGTCCAGCGACAGGGCAAGCCGACGTTCGCGTGCCAGTGGCTCCAGGCGCCGCAGGGCCTCCTCGGCGAGCTGGTTCAGCGACACCGTTTCCACCGCGTCGCGCTCCTGGCCGGCGTCGAGGCGGGCCAGCACCAGCAGCTCCTCGACCAGCAGCGTGAGCGATTCGACCTCCTCCAGCGAGGAGCGCAGCGTCTCCACGTAAGCAGCCGGCTCGCGCGGCCTTCGCAGCGCCAGCTCGAGCTCGGTGCGCAGGCGCGACAGCGGCGAGCGCAGCTCGTGCGAGGCATCGGCGGTGAAGCGACGCTGCGCCTCCATGCCCTGCTCGATGCGCGCGAGCATGTCGTTGAGGGTGTCCACGAGGCGGCCGATCTCGTCCCTGGTGCCGGGGTGCGGCAGCCGCTCGCCGAGGTTCGCATCGCCGATGCGATGGGCCTGCCGCACCACGTCGTCGATGGCGCCGAAGGCACGCCGGGTGATGAGCGCACCGGCCGCGCCCAGCGCCAGCAGCAGCGCGCCGCCAAGAATGATGAACAGCGCGCTGGCCATGGCCACGGTGCGGTTCACGTCGTCCAGCGAGCCCGCCACCTGCACCGCGAGCAGCGAGCTGCGGCCCGGCACGGGCACCGAGACCATGCGCGTGGGCTCCTCGCCGTAGCCGTCGAGCGTCTCGAAGACGGTCTCGCCCGCCGCGAGCCGCTCGCGCAGCGCGGCCGGGATGGGCAGCTGCGCCTCGCCGAGGTTGCTGCTGCGCGCGAGCACGCGGCCGTCGGCATCGACGATCTGCACCAGCCGGTCGAGCCGCACGAACGAAGGCGCGCCGGGGCCCGGCGGCGCCTCGTGGACGATGACGGTGTCGCCCTCGCCGGCCGCCAGCAGCATGCCCATCTCGGTCTCGGCCAGCGCGAGCAGCGCGGCATCGAGCTCGCGGTGCACGTTGCGCGAGAACACCAGGTAGGAGGCGAAGGCGGCCACCGCCATCACCACCACGATCACGCTGACGTGCGCCCGCGCCAGCCGCTTGCGGAAGCTAATCATGAGCGACGCTTCCGCCGCCGTTGGCGTCCTCGGCCAGCGCCAGCCTGAAGCCGCGCCCGCGCACCGTGTGGATCAACGGCACGCACGGCGGCGCATCGACCTTGCGGCGCAGGTTGCTGATGTGAACGTCGATCAGGTTGTCGATGGAGATCAGGTCGTCCTTCCACACCTGCTCGGCCAGGCGCGAGCGGCTGACGACCTCGCCGGCGTGGCGCAGCAGGATCTGCAGGATCGCGAACTCCTTGTGGGTCAGCTCCAGCACCATGCCGCCGCGCAGCACGCGCTGGCTCACGGGGTCGAGGCTCAGGTCGGCCAGCGCGAGCACCACCGGCCGCACCAGCTCGGAGCGGCGCAGCAGCGCGCGCACGCGGGCCAGCAGCTCGTCGAAGGCGAAGGGCTTGGTCAGGTAGTCGTCGGCGCCGGTGTTCAGGCCGGCCACCCGGTCGCTGAGCGCGTCCCGGGCGGTCAGCATGAGCACGGGGGTCTTGCAGCCGCGCTGGCGCAGGTCTCGGCACAGGGTGAGGCCGTCCTTTCCGGGCAGCATCCAGTCGAGCACGATCAGGTCGTAGGCGACGACGAACGCCTCCTCGTCGCCCTCCTCCGCGGTATGGACCACGTCGACCACGAAGCCCTCCTCCTGCAGGCCCCGGGCCAGCAGCCGGGCGGCCTTGCGGTCGTCTTCGATCAGCAGAATTCTCATGGCGCGGATCATGCCGTGCCTTCCTGACCAACGGCCACCGGGCCACCGGGCCACCGGGCCACCGGGTCACCGGGTCACCGGTCCGGATCCTTAAGAGAACTTCAGGATTTCTTGGGAGCTTCTTCAGGCGCCTTTTCCTACGCTCTCCGGCAGGAGACGGGAGCGGATCGAGGGCATGGGAAGGCGTCCCATGCACGGCGCGCCCGTCCCGCGACACCCCGGATCGCGATGAAGAAGAAATCCCTCTACCAGATAACCCCCGCGCGCATCGTCTTCGGCGTGATGACCTGCGCGGCCCTGTGCGTCGACTCCTTCGACGGCGCCGCCCATGCAGCTACCACGGTGGCCGCCGCCCCCGCCCCGATGCTGGTGCGCCAGGGCAACCGCCTGAGCGTGCCCGCCGGCTCGCCGCTGCGCGACCGGCTGCTGGTCGCCACCGTCGGCCAGGACACGCTGCCGCACGAGGTGAGCCTGCCCGCCACGGTGGAAGCCAACCCGGCGAGCACCGTCAACATCCTGCCGCCGCTGACCGGCCGGCTGCTCGAGCTCAAGGTGCGCCTGGGCGATACCGTCAGGCGCGGCCAGGTGCTCGCCACCATGAGCTCGCCCGACCTCGCGCAGGCCGTGGCCGATGCCCAGAAGGCCCGCGACGCGCTCGACCTCGCGCAGCGTGCGCTGGTGCGTGCGCGCGGCGTGAACGAGGCCGGCTCCAACGCCGCCAAGGACGTGGAGGCGGCCCAGAGTGCCGTCGCCCAGCAGACGGCCGAACTGCGCCGCAGCGAGGCGCGCCTGCGCAGCCTGGGCGCGGACGGCAGCGGCACCCAGGCTGGCCAGGCCGGGCAAGTGCTGAAGATCGTCGCGCCCGCCTCCGGCACGGTCACGGCGCTGAACGCGGCCGCCGGTTCGAACCTGAACGACGCCAACGCGGCGCTGATGACGGTGTCGAACCTGGATTCGGTCTGGGTCACGGTCAACGTGCCCGAGAGCGTCGTGGGCACGGTCGCGCCCGGGCAGAACGTGGTGGTCACGCTGGCCGCCTACCCGGGCCGCAGCTTCAGCGGCAAGGTCGCCTTCGTGAGCGCGGTGCTCGACGCAGACACGCGCCGCGCCCGCGCCCGCATCGTGTTCGCCAACCCCGAAGGCATCTTCAAGCCCAACATGTACGCGACGGCCGTGCTGGGCGTGCCGCAGGGCGCGCAGCCGCAGGTGCCGGCCTCGGCGCTGCTGATGAACAACGACAGCGTGAGCGTCTTCGTCGAGGCCGAGCCCTGGACCTTCGTGCGCCGCACGGTGGAACTGGGCCGGGAGGACGGCGACAAGGTCCGCATCCGCAGCGGCCTGGCCGCGGGCGAGCGCGTGGTGGTGCGTGGTGGTGTGCTGCTGAATGATTAACCTCATCATCACCCAGTTCTTCCGCCGCAGGCACCTGGCCTGGGCGATGTCGGTGGCGCTGGTGCTCTTCGGCGCGTGGTCGTGGACGCAGATGACGGTCGAGGCCTACCCCGACCTCGGCGACGTCAACGTGCAGGTGACCACGCAGGTCAACGGCCTGGCCGCCGAGGAGATCGAGCAGCAGATCACCACGCCGCTGGAGCGCGCGCTAAGCAACACGCCCGGGCTGGCGTGGATCCGCTCCAGCAGCACCTTCGGCCTCTCGCTGATCACGCTGACCTTCAAGGACGGCACCGACGACTACTTCGCCCGCCAGCGCGTGACCGAGCGCATCGGCCAGGTCAGCCTGCCCTCCGGCGCACAGCCCGGCCTCGGGCCGGTGGCGGGGCCGGCGGGCGAGATCTACCGCTACACGCTGGAGTCGGACACCAAGAACCTGATGGAGCTGTCGGAACTGCAGCGCTGGAAGGTGATTCCGGCGCTCAAGCAGGTGGCCGGCGTGGTCGACATCAACAACTTCGGCGGCTTCACCCGCGAGTTCCAGCTGGAGCTGGACCCGGCGCGTCTGCAGAAATACGGTCTGGTGCTCAACGACGTGGTCACGGCCATCAACAACAACAGCGCCAACGCCGGCGGCGGCCGCATCGCGCGCGGCGACCAGAGCTACGTGGTGCGCGGCATCGGCCAGATCCGGACGCTGGACGATCTGGGCACGGTGGTGGTGGCGCAGAGCAGCGGCTCGCCGGTGCTGGTGCGCGATCTCGGGCGGCTGCAGTTCGGGCACCAGGAGCGCGGCGGCATCCTCGGCAAGGACACCAACCCGGACACCATCGAGGGCATCGTGCTGATGCTCAAGTACGAGAACCCATCGCGCGTGCTGGAGGGCGTGCACAGGAAGATCGACGAACTGCAGGCCGAGCTCGCGCCCATGGGCGTGAAGATCGTGCCCTACATCGACCGCGACGACCTGGTGAAGCTCACCGTGGACAAGGTGACGCACACCGTGCTCGAAGGCATGGCGCTGGTGTGCTTCGTGCTCATCCTCTTCCTGGGCAGCCCGCGCAGCGCGGTGGTGGCGGCGGTTGCCATTCCGATGTCGCTGGTGACGGTGTTCATCGTAATGCACTTCACCCGCATGCCGGCCAACCTGTTCTCGCTGGGCGCGATCGACTTCGGCATCATCGTGGACGGTGCCATCGTGGTGATGGAGGCCATCCTGCGGCGCCGCGAAGAAGAGCCGCATGCCACGCTCACCGAGGGCAACATCCTCGAGACGGTGAGCCATGTGTCGGGGCCGATCTTCTTCGCCACGCTGATCATCATCACGGCCTACTTTCCGCTCTTCGCCTTCGAGCGCGCCGAGGGCAAGCTCTTCAAGCCGATGGCCTTCACGGTCGGCTACGCGCTGGTGGGCGCCCTGCTCTGCGCGTTGACGCTCATTCCGAGCCTGGCCTACGTGGCGCTGCGCAAGCCGAGCAAGCCCTTCGTCAACAAGCCGCTGGTGTGGCTGACGGGTGCCTATCGCCGGGTGCTGGCGCGGCTGCTGGAGCTGCCGGCCATCGCCTACGGCCTGAGCGTGGCGGCGCTGGCCGCGGTGGTGGTGCTGGGCGCCACGGCCGGGCGCGAGTTCCTGCCCGACATCGACGAAGGCGCCCTGTGGCTGCAGGTCCAGCTGCCCTCGGGCCTGTCGCTGGACAAGGCCAGCGAGATGGCCACCGAGCTGCGGCACGTGCTGCTGGAGTACCCCGAGGTCTCCTACGTGGTGACGCAGCTCGGCCGCAACGACGACGGCACCGATCCGTGGACGCCCTCGCACATGGAGGTGCCCGTGGGCCTCAAGCCCTACGGCGAATGGCCGGCCGGCGTGAAGAAGGCCGACTTCGTGCGCACGCTGACCGAGCGCTTCGCGCGCATGCCGGGCTTCGACGTGGGCATCAGCCAGCCGATCATCGACGGCGTGAACGACGCCGTGGGCGGCGCGCACAGTCCGCTGGTGCTGCGTATCTACGGCGACGACCTGAAGGAAAGCCGGCGCATCGGCAACCAGATCGTCGACCTGCTCCAGACGGTGCGCGGCACGGCCTCGGCGTCGCTGTTCCAGGAGCCGCCGATCCCGCAGGTGGTGATCGAGCTCAACCGCGAGGCGGCGGCGCGCTTCGGCGTGAACGCGAACGACGTGGCCAACCTGATCCAGACCGGCATCGGCGGCGCGCCCGTCATCACCGTCTATTCGGGCAACCGCACCTACAACGTGTCGGTGAAGATGCCGAAGAGTGCCAAGGGCAACACCGAAGCCATCGGCTCGCTGTTGCTCAACAGCTCCAGCGGCGCCAAGGTGCCGCTGGCGCAGGTGGCCGACATCCGGCTGCAGACCGGCGAAAGCACGATCTCGCACGAGATGAACGAGCGCCAGATCACGGTGCGCGTGGACAACCGAGACCGCGACCTGGCCTCCTACCTCGACGAGGCACGCGATCGCATCGCGAAGGAAGTGAAGTTCGACCCCACGAAGACCCGCCTGCAGTGGGCCGGCCAGTTCGAGAACCAGCAGCGCGCGCAGGCGCGGCTGGGCGTGTCGCTGGCCATCGTGGTGAGCATCATGGCCGTGCTGCTGTTCTTCCAGTTCGGAAAGATCCGGCAGGTGGCGCTGATCCTGGGCGTGGTGCCGATGGCGACGCTGGGCGGGCTGATCGCGGTGCACGTCGCGGGCGAAACGCTCAACGTGGCCACGGCCGTAGGCTTCATCGCGCTCTTCGGCGTATCGATACAGAACGGGATCATCATGGTCGCCAACTTCCGCCGCGTGCGCGGCGAAGGCCTGGCGCTGCAGGCCTCGGTGCTCGAAGGCGCGACCGAGCGGCTGCGGCCGGTGCTGATGACGGCCACGGTGGCCTCGGTGGGCATGCTGCCCGCGGCCCTGGCCACCGGCGTGGGCACCGACGTGCAGCGCGGCCTGGCGACCGTGGTGGTCGGCGGGCTGGTCGTGTCGACGCTGCTGACGCTCTTCATCCTGCCCACGCTCTACTTCGCGATGGAACGCCTGTTCGAACGCAAGGGCTGGGGCACGCGCTCGCGGCGCGACCGGTAGGAGAACAGAGAAATGAAGAAGAAGACGAACCTGGCGGCGCCCGTCCCGGCTGGTACTACGGCTGGCATCACTGCCGGCATCGCGGCGATGCTGCTGGCGGGCTGCGCGGTCGGTCCTGACTACGCGCGCCCGCAGCTGAACCTGCCCGAGCGATACACGCCTGCGCCACCCACGAACCAGGCCGCCGAGGGCGTGCCGCTCGCGCACCTGTCGAGCGATGTGGACGTGCCTGCCCAGTGGTGGCAGGCCTTTCGCAGCGAGCCGCTGAACGCGCTGGTCGCCCAGAGCCTCGCCGGCAACCCGACCATCGAGGCCGCCGATGCCGCCCTGCGCGCCGCGCAGGAGAACGAAGCCGCCGACCGCGCCGCCTTCTGGCCGAGCGTGGCGCTGGGCTACTCGCCGACGCGGCAGCGCGTGGCCAGCGCGGTGGCGAGCCCGGTGTCGTCCAACGCGAGTCTCTACACGCTGCACACGGCGCAGGTGACGGTGTCGTACACGCCCGACGTGTTCGGCGCCACCCGCAGGCAGGTGGAAGGCGCGCAGGCCAACACCGAGCTGCAGCAGTTCCAGAGCGTGGCCGCAAAGCTCTCGCTCAGCAGCAACGTGGTGACCGCCGCGATCACCGAAGCCTCGCTGCGCGCGCAGCAGGCCGCCACGCTGAAGATCATCGCGGGCCAGAAGGAAGTGCTGCAGGCCTATCGCAGGCAGCTGGCGCTGGGCCAGGCAGCGCCGGCCGACGTCGATGCGCAGGAGGCCGCGCTGGCCGCCACCGAAGCGACGCTGCCGCCGCTCGACCGGCAGCTGGCGCAGCAGCGCAATCTGCTGGCCACGCTGGCCGGCCGCTTCCCGAGCCAGGGCGTGGAGGCGCGCTTCGATCTCGACGCGCTCCAACCGCCGACGGAGCTGCCGCTGACCCTGCCGTCCAGCCTCGTCGAGCATCGGCCGGACGTGCGTGCGGCCGAGGCGCAGCTGAAGTCGGCGAGCGCGGCCATCGGCGTGGCGGTGGCCGCGCGCCTGCCCAACGTGACGCTGGGCGTGAACTCGTACGGCTCCTCGGCCTACCGGCTGGCGGATCTGTTCAAGTCGTCCTCGCTCTTCTGGACGGTCGCCGCGAGCGTGACGCAGCCCATCTTCGACGGCGGCGCGCTGAAACACCGCGAGGCCGCCGCCCGCGCATCGTTCGACCAGGCGGCCGCGCAGTACCGCGCGACGGTGCTCGCCGCCTTCCAGGACGTGGCGAACACGCTCGAAGCCATCGACGCCGACACCCGAGCGCTGCAGGCAGCGGTGAAGGCCGAGCGCGCCGCGTCGCAGAGCCTGGCGCGCACGCAGGCGCAGGTACGGCTGGGCGACGCCAGCGCGCTCTCGCTGCGCATCGCCCAGCAGGCCCAGCAGCAGGCGCTGCTCAACCTAGTGCAGGCCCGCGCGCTGCGGCTGACCGACGCGGCCGCCCTCTTCCAGGCGCTGGGCGGCGGCTGGTGGAACCAGCCGCAGGCTGCGGTCGCCTCGTCTTCGTCGCTTTCGACGTCTTCTTCCAATTCCTCCGCATCGCCATGAACATCATCCGCCACGACATGGGACCCCGCTTCAGCGAGATGGTGACCGTCGACCTGGGCACTGCTCGCCTGCTGTATCTCTCGGGTCAGGTGGCCGAGAACCCGTCGCTCGACATCACCGGGCAGACGCGCGAGATCCTCCATCACATCGACCGCCTGCTCGCCACGCAGGGTGCCACCAAGCAGGACCTGGTCAGCGTGACGATCTACCTGCGCACCGTGGGCGACTACGCCGCGATGAACTCGGTGTGGGACGAATGGGTGCCGGCGGGACACACTCCCGCGCGCGCCACGGTGGGAGCGAAACTGATCGACTCCGAGTACCGCGTCGAGATCCAGGCGACGGCTGCGATCGCAGTGAAGGGGCCCGCGCCGTGATGCGCCTCTTCCTTCTTGGAGCGCTGATGCTCGGCGGCTGCTCGGCCTTCGATGCGCATTCCTTCGACCGCTCCGCCGGCTGGCGCGCTGCCGAGGTCGTCAGCGTCGGGCGCGCGGGCGACCTTGCCGCCACGGCCGATCGCGATTGCGGCTCGGACGGTGGTGCCGCGGCGCCCTACGCCGTCGTGCGCTATCGTAACGGAGGCGTGCACAGCCGTTCGGTAGGCACCGGTCGATGGCCTGCCGGCGCCCGGCTCAAGGTCGGCGATGCGGTGGAAGTGAACGTCCTCGACTGCGCCGCGCCCCTGGCGCTGCCGGGTCAGAGTGGCAGCAGCTCCGGCACGCCGTCGCGCTGAAGCCAGCCCTCGAACTCGTCGGAAAGCCGCCGCGCCTCGCGCGTGGCGCGGCCCCATGCGGCGATGCGCGCCTGCGCGTCGTTCGCGAAATGGATGAAGTCCTTGCGGTCGGGCAGCTTGCCGTTGGGCAGTGACCGAACCCATTCGGGGTCGGGCGCAAGCACCACCATCCGGTCGAGAAAACCGCTGGCCTTGTGGCGCCAGCGCAGGCCCTTGTCGAGCCAGCCCGGCACCACCGCCTGCTGGAAGTGCGGATACAGCACGATGCCCTCGTCGGCCGGCTGGTAGTCCAGGTGCAGGTGGTAGTCGGTGATGCCGCCGTCCCAGTAGGCGCCGCGCGGCGCGCCGGGAATATCGTGCACCGCCGCCAGCAGGAACGGGATCGAGCACGAGGCCTGCAGCACCATGTTGAAGTTGGCCTCGCTCAGCGCGTGCTGGCGCGTGCGGAAGTCGCGCGTGGCGAAAGGCAGGGCCGCGCCGGGGGTGGAGAACACGCAGCGCTCCAGCCACGCGCCCAGGCTCTTGCGGTGCAGGCTGTTGGTGGCGAATGCCCCGAGGTAGCCCACGGGCGTGCGCGCCCTGCCCTCGCGCCCGAGGATGTGCCGGCCGCGCGAGGTCACCACGTGAAGCCGATAGCGCGGATGGCCCAGCACCTCGCCGATGCGCCCGCCGTAGAACGATTCGAGGCTCTCGGCGAAGCGCTCGCTGAGCTGGTGCGGGCTGAGCTTCTTCTGGCCGGGCGGCACCTCGAACTGCTGGTGCACGTAGTCGTGCTCGAAGCGCTCGAAAGCGGTGTCGGGATCCGACAGGCAGGCCGTCGACAGCCGCCACGCGCCGATCGACGCGCCCACCAGGTGCACCTGCTGGCTCGACTGCGGCAGCCAGCGTCCGAAGATGAAACGGTCGAGCGGCCCGAGGATCAGCCCCTTCGGCCCGCCCGCCGCGCCGGGAACGGTGCGCACGTCCTGCGGACGCAGGCCGTGCTGCTCGATGTGCTTGCGGGCCGCGGGGCCGGCGTAGATGCGCAGGGCTTTCATCGTCATGCCGGTCGCGTCAGCAAGAAGCGTGCGTCGACGCCTGCCTTACTTGCGAAGCCCCTGCAGCTTGGCGAAGGCATTGGCCATCTGGCCGGCCGGTTGTGGCGAGCTGTCGCGGCGGCCGTGCTGCTGCTGGCCGCGTCCAGCCCCTTCGAAGCGGTTGTCGCGCGGGCCGTCGCGGCGCGCCGGAGCGGCGTCGAGCTTCATCGACAGGCCGATGCGCTTGCGGGCCACGTCCACTTCCATCACCTTGACCTTCACGATGTCGCCGGTCTTCACGACCTCGCGCGCGTCGTTCACGAACTTGTGGCTCAGCTGGCTCACGTGGACCAGCCCGTCCTGGTGCACGCCGAGGTCGACGAAGGCGCCGAACTGGGCCACGTTGCTCACGGTGCCTTCGAGCACCATGCCCTCCTTCAGGTCGGCGATGTCTTCCACGCCGTCATTGAAGCGCGCCACCTTGAAGTCGGGGCGCGGGTCGCGGCCGGGCTTCTCGAGTTCGCCCAGGATGTCCTTGACGGTGATGACACCGAACTTCTCGTTGGCGAAGAGCTCGGGCTTCAGCGTCTTGAGCATGTCGGCGCGGCCCATCAGCTCGGTGATCGGCTTGCCGGTCTTGACGATGATCTGCTCGACCAGCGGGTAGGTTTCTGGATGCACGCCGGTGATGTCCAGCGGGTCGGCACCGCCGCGGATGCGCAGGAAGCCCGCGCTTTGTTCAAAAGCCTTGGGGCCGAAGCCGGTCACGTCGAGCAGCTGCTTGCGGGTGGAGAAGGCGCCGTTGGCTTCCCGCCAGCGCACCACCGCCTTCGCCACGCTGGACGACAGGCCCGACACGCGGCTGAGCAGCGGCACGCTCGCGGTGTTGAGGTCCACGCCCACGGAGTTCACGCAGTCTTCCACCACGGCCTGCAGCGTGCGCGCGAGCTCGCTCTGGTTCACGTCGTGCTGGTACTGGCCCACGCCGATGCTCTTGGGGTCGATCTTCACGAGCTCGGCCAGCGGGTCCTGCAGGCGGCGTGCGATGGAGGCGGCGCCGCGCAGGCTCACGTCCACGTCGGGCATCTCCTGCGAGGCGAATTCGCTGGCGGAGTACACCGAGGCGCCGGCTTCGCTCACCACCACCTTGTCGACCTTCAGCTCGGGCGCGCCGGCCTGCGCGGCCATCTTGGCCAGCAGCTTGATGAGGTCGGCCGCCAGCTTGTCGGTCTCGCGGCTGGCGGTGCCGTTGCCGATGGCGATCAGGTTCACGCCGTGCTTGGCGCACAGCTTGCCCAGGGTGTGCAGCGAGCCTTCCCAGTCCTTGCGCGGTTCATGCGGAAACACGGTGGCGGTCTCGACCAGCTTGCCGGTGGAATCGACCACGGCCACCTTCACGCCGGTGCGGATGCCGGGGTCCAGGCCCATCACCACGCGCGGGCCGGCGGGCGCCGCGAGCAGCAGGTCGCGCAGGTTGTCTGCGAACACCTTGATGGCGACCTTTTCCGCGTCTTCGCGCAGGCGGGTGAACAGGTCGCGCTCGGTGGACAGCGCGAGCTTCACGCGCCAGGTCCAGGCCACGCACTTGCGGAGCAGGTCGTCGGCCGGGCGGCCCGAATGGCTCCAGCCCAGGTGCAGCGCGATGCGGCCCTCGGCGATGCTGGGCTTGCCGGGTTCGGGCTCCACGGGGAGCACAAGCTTGGCATCGAGGATCTCCAACGCGCGGCCGCGGAACACGGCCAGTGCGCGGTGCGAGGGCACGCGGCCGATGGGCTCGTCGTACTCGAAGTAGTCGCGGAACTTGGCGACGTCGGCGTTGTTCTCGTCCTTGCCGGCCATGAGGCTGGAGTGCAGCAGGCCCTCGTTCCAGAGCCATTCGCGCAGGCTCTGCACCAGCGCGGCGTCTTCGGCCCAGCGCTCGGAGAGGATGTCGCGCACGCCGTCGAGCACGAGCGGCACGGTCGAGAAATCGGGGCCCGGCTTGCCGTCGTCGAGGGTGGTGGCGGGCTGCAGGAAGGCCTTGGCTTCCACGGCGGGGTCGAGCGTGGGGTCGGCCAGCAGCTTGTCGGCCAGCGGCTCGATGCCGAATTCCCGGGCGATCTGGCCCTTGGTGCGGCGCTTCTGCTTGAACGGCAGGTAGAGGTCTTCGAGTTCCTGCTTGGTGGGCGCCAGCTCGATGGCGGCGCGCAGCTCGGGGGTCAGCTTGCCCTGCTCGTCGATGGCCTTGAGCACGGCCCCGCGGCGGTCTTCGAGTTCGCGCAGGTAGGAAAGACGCGCTTCAAGTTCGCGCAGCTGGGTGTCGTCGAGGCCATCGGTGGCTTCCTTGCGGTAGCGGGCGATGAATGGAACCGTGGCGCCCCCGTCGAGCAGTTCGACGGCGGCCTTCACCTGGTTCTCGCCGACCTTGATCTCGACGGCGAGCTGGCGAATGATTTTCTGCATGTCTTGAGCGCGTCCCTGGCAAAGCGCGGGAGTTTGCCATAGGCGAGCGCGGCCTCCGCCCCTGCCGGCCCGCCGGGCGTGTTACAGCTTGCGTTCGTGTTCCGCCCGTGCCGGCGCCGCGCACGGCACCACGAGCCGCACGCACAGGCCGTGCGGCGCGACGGGGCCGATGTCGAGCTCGGCGCCGATCGCCTCGGCGCGCGAATGCATGCTGCGCAGGCCCTTGCCCAGGCCGGCGGAGGGAATCCCGTCGCCCGCCGCCTCGCCCGCCCGAACGTTCGCCTCCGGGCCCAGCCCGCGGCCGTCGTCGCGCACCTCGAGCACCATCGCGCGCCCCTGGTCGTGCGCCGCGACCCGCAGCTCGACCCGACTCGCACGCGAATGGCGCAAGGCGTTCGACAGCGCCTCCTGCGCGACGCGGCAGACCTGCGAGGCGGTTTCCGCGGGCATCTCGAAAGTCTCTGCCTCGGCCGGCACGCTCCACTCGAAGGCCACCCCCATGCGCTCGAAGGCGGGCAGCAGGCGGTAGCGCAGGTGTCCGAGGCGCTCGACGACAGTGCTGTCTCCCTGGTCGTCCAGGTCGTCCACCGTCATCTGCAGCTCGAGCAGGCAGGCCTGGAGCGCCATCGAGAGGCTGCCGGGGCCGGCCGACCTGGGGTCCTGGCTGGCCAGCAGCGCCACCAGCCTGGAACCGACGCCGTCATGCAGGTCGTTGGCAATGCGGCGGCGCTCGGCCATCACGGCCTCGGCCTGGAGCGAATGGGAGGTGCGCTGTCGCGAGAAGTACCAGATGCCCACGACCATGGCCAGCACCAGCACGTTGACGGCCTGAAGGGCCCAGAAGGCGAACGACATGTCGCCCGCAGTGGCTGCGACGGCGGCCGGCCCTGACCAGATCGCCTGCGCGGCGACCGGCGTCAGGTGCAGCGCACCCGCGAGCGCGGTCCAGGCCAGGAGCCGGCGGCGCGAGACCTGCCGGCGCAGCCATGCCAGCAGCACGCACCAGGCAGCGATCGAAAGCCACACGAACTGGTCTTCCAGAAGATGCGGAAGCTGAAGGTCCTGCGGCGCGAGCATGGCATGGCCTAGAGGAGTCCCCGATGGGAGGCGAAGCTCACGGCCTGCGCGCGGGTGTGCGCGTGCAGCTTGCGGTAGATGTTCTTGACGTGTGCGTTAACCGTCTGGGCACTGATGGTGAGCTGCAGCGCGATCTCTTCGGTTACGTAGCCGGTCGCTACAAGTCGCAACACTTCGCGCTCCCTCGCCGACAGGGTCGCCTTGCTGTCGGGCGGGCGCACCGGGTTCACGTTGGAGCGCTTGTGATCGAGGTGCACGAGCAGCCTGCGGGCCAGCCGGGGGGTGATGGCGGCACCGCCATTGACCACCTGCAGCACGGCCTGCGCATAGCTCTGGAACCACGCGTTCTTGACCAGGTAGCCCGAGGCGCCGAGCTCGAAAGCATGCAGCACCTGGGGTTCGTCCTCGAGGGCCGAAATGACGATGATCTCGGCCGCGCTGCGATGGCGCTTGGCCTCCTCGATCAGTTCGAATCCGCTGCCGTCGCCGAGCCGGATGTCGACCATGAGCACGTCGAATTCATGCTGCATCAGCAGGCGCCGGCCCTCGCGCAGCGTACCGGCCTGGCCTTCGAGCTGGATGCGCAGGTCGCCCAGCAATTCCTGGGCGATGACGCGGCGCACGAACGGGTCGTCGTCCACGAGCAGTACGCGCACCGGCTTGGTCTGCTGCCCGGTCAGGAAGTCTGGCCACGGGAGGGTGTCGGCGGACGGTGACAGCAGTCCGCCGAACTGGCCAGGGTTGTTGTACTTCCTTGCAGAGTTGCTTGAATCTGTCAACGAAATCTCAAGATCGCTTTCCATTTCAGCCCCTTTGTGACAACTAGTCCATCGTGTTCGTTTCCAAAAGTTAATCCATTTCTACTCAGATTTTTAAACCGAACTTTTTTGATTACCTTGGTTGCATCCTGTTGCGATTGACTACCGGTGTCAAGTAAAAGTACTACTTTTCCCTTGTGGCGACGCATGTAATGCCCGGTTGGCGAGGCTTTGGATGGGCAGTTCGACATGTCTTTTGCCATAGCCTTGCTCTACCCAACAAAGGGCGCCGTCCACCGTCCCTCAGGCCTTGACGAAGCATTTCGACTGACATTTGAGCCATTCAAATCCCCCTCGCTGACCGTCAGCTGATGGCAAAGCGGCCCGCCGCACTGCCTTGCCTTACGCTCGCACGATGACTTTCCTTGCGCATCTGTTGCGCGTGCTGCGTGCCCTGCTCCGCGCCATTGCCACGGCGCTCGTCGTTCCGCTGCTGCTCTTCGAGGAGTGGGGCTGGGAGCCGCTGGCGGCGCTTGTGGCGCGCCTCTCGCACCTTCCCCTATGGGCTGCGCTAGAGGAGAGGCTGCGCCGGCTGCCGCCGTGGGGAGCGCTGCTGGCCTTCTTCGTGCCGGTCCTGTTGCTGCTGCCGGTGAAGGTGCTGGCGCTCTTCCTCTTCGGCCGTGGCCATGCGGCGAGTGCGCTGACGGTGCTGGTGCTGGCCAAGCTGGTCGGCACGGCCATCGTGGCGCGGATCTTCCAGCTGGTCGAGGGGCCGCTGATGCGCATTCCCTGGTTCGCCCGCTGGTATCCCCGATGGAAGGCCTGGAAGGACCGCGTGCTCGACTTCGTCAGGCAGAGCCGCCCCTGGCGCCTGGTGCGGGCGTTGAATCGGCGCCTCGCCCGAAACTGGCGTCATTTCAAGGAAGGCTGACGCATATTTTACCCGGGTATATTGCCATCCTTATTTAACCCGGGTAATATTTGAGGCATGAACCTGCCCACTGAAACCCGCCGCGACCTGATCCGCCAGTACAAGGAAACCCCGCGCCCCGCCGGCGTCTACGCGATCCGCAACAGGCTCGACGGGCGCATCTACGTGGGCGGCAGCCTCGACGTCGAAGGCGCGATGAATCGCGCGCGTTTCGAGCTGAACATGCGCTCCCATCGCAGCAAGGCGCTCTTGCGCGACTGGATCGCCCACGGCGCCGACCATTTCAGCTTCGAGGTGGTCGATCGCGTCAAGGAGCGAAAAGACCCCGATTTCGATCGCAAGGCCGAACTCGAGAAGCTTCTTTCGCTCTGGCAGGAAGAGCTTCAATGCTTCGGGGCGAACGGCTACAACACACCCTGAACGCATGTGCGATACATGCTGTCGAAACGGTGCGCAGCGAAGCGCAGCAGCGAGTAGATTACGCACCTCGTTTCGCTTGGCATCCCCCAGGAACAAACAAACACCCGAATGTCTTCCGACACCCCGACAACCACCCTGACCGTGTTCTTCGGCTTCCAGCGCGTCGCGCACGGCAGCAAGGCCGAAGTGCTCGAGCAGTTGAGCCGCCGCGACGATCCCGGCCCGTATCTCGTTTTCGACGACCAGACCGGCACCCAGCTCGACCTCGACATGCGCGAGCTCCCGCCGGAACTGCGCTACCCCGAGGCCGAGCCGCATCGCGACGAGGCACCGCGCAGCGTGGGCCGTCCCAAGCTCGGCGTGGTCGCACGCGAGGTCACGCTGCTGCCGCGGCACTGGGACTGGCTGGGCCGCCAGCCCGGCGGCGCGTCGGTCGCGCTGCGCAAGCTGGTCGAAGATGCGCGCCGCGTGAACGCCGAACGCGACACCGTGCGCGCTGCGCAGGAGGCCGCCTACCGCTTCATGACCGCGATCGCGGGCAACCTGCCCGGCTTCGAGGAAGCCACCCGCGCGCTTTTCGCCGGCGAGGAGCAGCGTTTCGCCAACCTGATCGAACCATGGCCCGCCGACGTGCGCGCCCATCTGCAGAAACTCGCGGCCGCCGGCTGGAACCATCGATGAGAACGACAACCGAGACGACCGGCTCCACGGCCAGCAGCCAGGGTGCCGGCCAGAGCGGCCTGCAGGGCGTGCCCGTATCGCCCGTCAACGCGCCCCGGCCCTTGTGGAAGGTGTTCCTCTTCTTCCTCGCGCCGATGTTGCTCAGCAACATCCTCCAGTCGCTCTCGGGCACGCTCAACAACGTGTACGTGGGCCAGATGCTCGGCGTGGGCGCGCTCGCGGCGGTGTCGAGCTTCTTCCCGGTGATGTTCTTCTTCATCGCCTTCATCATCGGCCTGGGTGCGGGCGCCTCGGTGCTCATCGGCCAGGCCTGGGGCGCGCGCGACGCCGCCAAGGCGAAGGCCGTCGCGGGCACCACGCTCACCGTCGGCGTGCTGATGGGCCTCGTGATCGCCGTCTTCGGCGGCGCGTTCACCACGCCCATGCTGGCGGCGCTGGGAACGCCGCCCGACGTGCTGGCCGACTCCACGCGGTATGCGCGCATCATGCTGATCGCGATGCCGGGCGTGTTCATCTTCCTGCTGGCCACCGCGATGCTGCGCGGCGTGGGCGACACCGTCACGCCGCTGCTCACGCTGCTGATCTCCACCCTGATCGGCCTGGTGGTCACGCCTGCGCTCATCCGCGGCTGGGGCGGCCTGCCGCAGCTCGGCGTGGCCAGCGGCGCATGGGCCTCGGTGCTGTCGTTCCTCGTAGCGACCGTCTGGCTGGGCTTCCGGCTGCGCCAGCGCAGGAGCCCGCTCGCACCCGATGCGGAATTCATGCGCAACCTGCGCATCCAGCCGCACCTGCTGAAGGCCGTGCTGCGCATCGGCGTGCCCACCGGCGTGCAGATGATCGTGGTGGCGCTGGCCGAGGTGGTGCTGCTGTCGATGGTCAACGGCTTCGGCTCCAACGCCACGGCCGCCTACGGCGCGGTCAACCAGGTGGTGGCCTACGTGCAGTTCCCCGCCATCTCCATCGCGATCACCGCATCGATCCTCGGCGCGCAGGCGATCGGCGCGGGCCGTGCCAACCGGCTCGGCGCCATCGCGAAGACGGCGCTGCTTATGAACCTCGTGCTGACGGGCGGGCTGGTGCTGCTGGGCTACCTCTTCTCGCGTCCGCTGATGGGCTTCTTCATCACCAGCGCGCCGGTGATCGAGATCGCGCAGACGCTGCTGCACATCATGCTGTGGAGCCTGGTGGTGTTCGGCATGGCCTCGGCGCTCTCGGGGATCATGCGCGCCAGCGGCTCGGTGCTGGTGCCGACGCTGATCTCCATCTTCTGCATCCTGGGCGTGGAAGTGCCGGTGGCATGGCTCATGAGCCACCGCATCGGGCTCGACGGAGTCTGGGTGGCCTACCCCGTGACCTTCGGCGCGATGCTGCTGCTGCAGACCGCGTACTACCAGCTCGTGTGGCGCAAGAAGGCGATCCACCGGCTGGTGTAGGCGCCGCTCCTACCTTCCCTCGAAGGCGCGCTGCACCTCGGCAAGGTCGAGCTTGACCATCTTCATCATGGCCTGCATCGCGCGGTTGGCCTTGGCCTGGTCCTTGTCCTGGAACATGCGGATCATGGCCTTGGGCGCGACCTGCCACGACACGCCGTAGCGGTCGGTGAGCCAGCCGCACTGCACGGGCTCGCCGCCGCCTTCGAGCAGCCTGTCCCAGTAGTAGTCGACATCGGCCTGCGTCTCGCACGGCACGAACATCGAGATGGCCGGGTTGAACTTGTACTGCGGGCCGCCGTTGAGGATCATGAACTCCTGCCCGTCGAGCTCGAAGGTCGCGGTGAGCAGCGAGCCCTTGCGCTCGGGGTTGGCGTCGCCCCACAGCAGCCTGTCGGTGACGCGGGAGTTGGGGAAGATGCTGCTGTAGAAATTCAGCGCCTCCTCGCCGTTGGTGTCGAACCAGAGGCAGGGAATGATCTTCTGCATGGGATCTCCTTGGTGCTTGAATGATGAACCTTGAGGTTCAGTATCGAAGCCTCCGCCGCTGGCTGTCAACCCGTGCAACGCCTGTCAGTGGGAAGTTGTCAGGCGATGCGATAGAAGCCCTGGTCGGGGCGTACGCCCGCCCTCTTCGTGAACTCGACCGGATCGAAGCCCTCCTCGGCGAACTTCTTCTTCACGAACTCGGTGGCCGAGGCCACGGCCTGCTCGCTGGTCCATTCGACCAGCGTCAGGACGTTGAACTCGCTGCCTCCGCCCGTCTGGTCCAGCACATGCGCGCGCAGGCAGCCCGGCAGGTTGCGCAGTGTCTGCTGGATGCGCTGCATCTGCGCGATGAACGCCGGCCGCGCTTCGGCTGGCACGGCGAACTTGTCGACCCGGAAGACGGGACCGTAGGCAGGGATCGAGGAAGAGGTCGAGGTCGAGGACGAGGAAGAGGCGATGGTGTCGTGCGACATGGAGCGGATTCCTTGCAGAGAAAAATGCGCACGGGACCCGCGCGCTGGGAGTTATTCTCAAACCTCAAGTAAAGCTGAGGTCAAGGGCTTTTCTCTTCCATGAACGACGCACTTCAACGAGCCGGCATTCCCTCCACGCTCACGGTCGGCGAGGTGGCCCGCCGCAGCGGGGTGACCGTGTCCACGCTGCATTTCTACGAGGCGCAGGGGCTGATCGGCAGCACCCGCACCGCGGGCAATCAGCGACGCTACCCGCGCACGGTGCTGCGGCGCGTGGCCTTCGTTCGGGTAGCCCAGAGGGTAGGCATTTCGCTTGCCGAGATCGGCGCTGCACTGGCTACCCTGCCCGACTCCGCCGCGCCGGCCCGCGAGGACTGGGCCCGGCTCTCGGCCTCATGGCGCGCGGATCTGGACGAGCGCCTGGCGCAATTGCAGAAGCTGCGCGACACCCTCGACGACTGCATCGGCTGCGGCTGCCTGTCTATCGACCGCTGCAAGCTGCGCAATCCGCTCGACCGGCTCGGCGCCGAGGGCCAGGGGCCGCAGCGGCTGCTGGTGAAACGAGGCGCCTGAAGAACCCAGGCGCTTGCGCCCAAAAAAAGCACTTCGCCGGCGAAATGCCCCGGCCGAATCGACTGCGCCCCACGGCGGCTGCAAGCGCCAAGGATGGTGCGCCGCCACGAAGGCAGAATGGAAAAAAGCAAAGGACTCCGAATGACGAGTACTTCACTCACACCCGAGGCCGCCCGTGCCTACGCCGTCGAGATGCACGGCGAACAGAAATACGGCACGCATCCCTACGTGCACCATCTCGACGCCGTCGCCGCCCTGCTACAGCCCTACGGCGACAAGGCGCGCGTCGTCGGCTATCTGCACGACGTGGTCGAGGACACGGCCACCACCGTGGCCGACGTGCGCTCGCGCTTCGGCGACCTGGTCGCCTCCTGCGTCGCTCTGCTCACCGACGCACCCGGTGCCAATCGCAAGGAGCGCAAGGCCAGGACTTACGCGGCGCTGGCCGAGGTGAAGGGCGACGAGGAACTCGCGCTGCTCGTGAAGGCCGCCGACCGGCTGGCCAATGTGCGCGCCTGCGTGGCCGACGGCCAGCGCGCCTTGTGGGACACCTACCGCGGGGAGCACCCGACCTTCAGGGCGGCCGCGTTCAGGCCCGGGCAGTGCGATCCGCTGTGGGCCGAGCTCGACACGCTGCTCTCGCCACCGCACGCGCCAGCGCCCTAGCCGGCACGCGGATTCGCGAACTCCATCACCCCGTCGTCCACCGAACCGAAGCGCAGGCTCACGAGATCGCGCGCGTAGTTCTGGTACACCCGCCACGGCGCGCGCGAGCCCTGCTTCGGAAACCTGTCCACCGCGCGCTGCACGTAGCCTGAGGAGAAGTCCAGCCAGGGCTCGGGCACCAGAGACGGGTCGGTGTTGCGGGGCGTGCATTGCCTCCAGCCGTGCTTCTCCATGTGGTTGAGCACCCGGCAGACATACGCACAGGTCAGGTCGCTCTTGAGCGTCCACGAGGCGTTCGTGTAGCCGAACGACGAGGCCAGGTTGGGCACGTCGCTGTACATCATTCCCTTGTAGTTGAAGGTCGCGGCCGGGTCCACGCTGCGGCCGTCCACTTCGAGCTGCACGCCGCCCAGCACCTGCAGTTCGAGTCCGGTGGCGGTGACGATCACGTCGGCCTGCAGCTCTCTGCCCGACTTCAGCCTGATGCCGCCCGGCGTGAAGGTGTCGACATGGTCCGTGACCATCGATGCGCGCCCTGCCCTGATGGCCGCGAACAGGTCGCCGTCTGGCACGAGGCAGAGGCGCTGGTCCCACGGGTTGTAACGCGGCGTGAAATGCGTGGCGACGTCGTAGCCGGGCCCGAGGGCCTGCCGCACGCCACCGAGGATCAGCCGCTTCACGCGTTCGGGCCTGCGCCGCGCAAGGCGCAAGAAGTACATCGACAGCAGCACGTTCTTCCAGCGCGTGAGGCCGTACGCGATGCCTGACGGCAGGAAGCTGCCCAGCGTGTACATGTCGGAATCGGAGCGCACGCCGGGATAGCGGAACAGGTCCCAGGTACCGCCGCTGCGTTCGCGCCCCTCGAGGATCGCGTAGCTGCGCCCCGGGCACTTCGCCTGCAGGTGGTAGCCGGCGCCGATGCCGGAGAGCCCGGCGCCGACGACCAGCACGTCGAGGTACTCCTGTCGGTGCTCCTGTTGCGGCTGCTGTTGCTGGGTCTGCCGGTCTCGGTCTTCTTCCTGCATCGACATGTCTCCTGTCTCCTCAGTTCCTGCTGCCGGGGCCTCCTGCAGGCTTGCTCCGGATCATCAGCCAGGCGCTCACCGCACTGAGCACCGCCAGGGCCGCGCTCGACAGCATCACCCAGCGAAACCCCGCGACGAAGGATTCGGCCACCGCGCGCTTGACCGCGGCCGCGGTCGCCGCGTCCACGCCCGGCGGCACCGCAGCGCCTCCGAGCTTGCTGCGTTCGCCTTCGAGAAATGCCGCCAGCTGCGGCGAAGCCCCCATCTCGCGCAGGTGCGCCGCCAGCGCCGCGTCAAAGGCCCAGGCCATGAGCGCGCCGAACACCGCGATCGCCAGCACCGCCGCCGCGCGCGACACCGCGTTGTTCACGCCCGAGGCCACGCCCGCCAGGTCGGCGCCGACGGAGTTCATCACCGTGGTCGTCAGCGGCGCCACCGTCACCGTCATGCCGAAGCCCAGCACCACCACCGCCGGCAGGAAGCCGCTCCAGAAGCTCGCGCCGACGCCCGGCAAGGCGAAGAGGGCGAAGCCCACGGCGGCGATGGACGGGCCGATCACCAGCGGCATGCGCGGCCCGAACCGGTCGACCAGCTGCCCCGCCCAGCCCGAGAGCGCGAACATGATGAAGATGAAGGGCAACAGCGCCGCGCCGGCCACCGTGGCCGAGTAGCCCTGCACCTGGATCAGGTTGAGCGGAAAAAAGTACAGCCCGCCGCCCAGCGCCGCATAGAGCAGCAGCGTGAGCAGGTTGGCGCCGCTGAAGTTGCCGATGCGCAGCAGCTGAAGCGGCAGCATCGGCGTGCGCGCCCTGTGCTCGGCGAAGAAGAAAGCCACGCTGCCAAGCAAGCCGATGGCCAGCGCACAGAGCACCGCCGCCGAACCCCAGCCCTGCGTCGGCGCCTCGATGAAGGCGTAGACGATGCCGCCGAGACCTGCCGTCGCCAGCAGCGCGCCCCACAGGTCGAGCCCGCCGGTGGCGGAAGCTCCGCGGCTTTCGGGCACGTGGCGCCACACGATCCACAGCACCAGCAGCGCCATCGGCACGTTGATGAGGAAGGCCCAGGTCCACGAGAAGTGATCGACCAGGAAGCCGCCCAGCACCGGCCCCACCGCCCCCGTGATGCCGCTGAAGCCCGACCAGGTGCCGATGGCCTTGCCCCGCTCCTTCTCCGGAAAGGCCGCGCTGATGAGCGCGAGGCTGCCCGGCACCAGAAGCGCACCGCCGATGCCCTGCACCGCGCGCGCGGCGATCAGCTGCTGCACATTGGCCGCGAGCGCGCAGGCCACCGATGACAACGCGAAGATGCCGACACCGATCGCGAACACGCGCCTGCGCCCGTAGTGATCGCCCAACGCCCCGCCCACCAGCAGCAGCGCCGCCAGCAGCAAGGCATAGGACTCGACCACCCATTGCGCCTGGAAGGCGGTTGCGTGCAGGTCGGACTGGATGGCCGGCAGCGCGACGTTGACGACGGTGCCGTCGATGAAGGCCATGCTCGAGCCGACGATGGCCGCTGCCAGCACCCATGGCCTGGCGGCTTCGGGACAGCCGGTCTCCTCGGGGCGGGCGCCGTGCAGGATCAGCGTGTCGTCGCAGGGCGCCTTGCCGATCTGTGCCATGGGGTCTCCTTTTGATGGGATTCCGTCTTGCTCCTTCCCCTCTGGGGGAAGGTCGGGATGGGGGCAGCCCCCGCACGATACGCCATGCTTCCTCGAGCGCTGCCGTGCCCCCACCCCTGCCCTCCCCCAGAGGGAGAGGGAGAAACAGCCAGGATCAGGTTGCGCAGGCGGTCGCCGAGGGATTGGCCAGCGCCGCGCTCACGCTGCGCGCCATCGCGGCGGCGGCGGCCGAGGTCACGCGCTGCGCACCCTGCGCCAATGCGTCCATGCCGCTGCCCACGGGCTCGCCAAGGCTCAGCTGGCAGATCATCGTGCGCGCCTCGTCGGAGCGCCGCAGCGTCCAGGTGAAGTTCGCGTCCACGCGAGCGCCGTCCACCGCATCGAACTGCCGCAGCTGCACCGCGATGCGCCACAACGGGAGCGAACTCTGCCGGCCGCCCTTGGTCACGTCGAGCGCGCCGAGCCGCCCGGCGATGCCGCTGGCCAGCGCGTCGCGCAGTTCGTTCTCGAAGGACGAGGCCCAGCGGTGCTGCTCCAGCACGTCGACCTGCACGCTGCCGTCGGGACGGCGCACCACCATCTGGGGCCGGGCCAGCCGCTCGGGCACGGCCACCGGCGCGAGCTCGATGTAGACCGGTGCGGTGCCGCCGATCGTCGAGGGCGCTGCGTCGGCTGCGGCCACCGGGCTCGCCAGCGTGTAGTAGTTGTCGGGCTTGCTGGCGCAGCCCGAGAGCGCGACCAGCGCTGCGGCAAGGTACGCGGGATAGGCAAGGTGTTTCGTCTTCATTTCTTGTTGTCGTCCGGTTTGCCGCGCAGCAGCGACTCGGGGTGGCGCTCGAGGTAGTCGGTCAGCACGCGCACCGAGCCGGCGGCGCGGGTGAGCTCCTGCAGTGTCTGTCGCATGTCCTGCTGCAGCGGCGAGTCGTCGGCCAGCGTGCGCTCGGCCGTGTTCACGGTCTTGCGCACGTCCTTCATGGCTGCAGCCAGCTCGGGCGTGACGTCGTTGTTGATGCGCTTGACCGTCTGCTCGGCGGCCGTGAGGGTCTTGTTGAGCGTCGCGAGCGTGGTGCGCAGGTCGGCCGCGATCTGCTCGTAGGGCACCTTGTTGAGCTTGGTCGCGATCTCCTGCACCTGCGACTGGATCTCGTCGAGGCTGTTGGGCACCGTGGGCAGCTCGATCGGGTTCTTCGACAGGTCGATCTTGGCGGCAGGCGCCTTCGGGAAGAAGTCGAGCGCCACGTAGACCTGGCCGGTCAGCAGATTGCCGTTGCGCAGCTGCGCGCGCAGGCCCTTCTCGGCCAGGAAGCGCAGCCGCTCCTGCTGGCTGAAGCGCGACTCGGTGCCGGTCTCGCCGGCGCGGCGGCGCAGGCGGTCTGGATAGACCTGCACCAGCACCGGCATGCGGAACTCGCGCTCGGCGCGGTCGAATTCGACGCCGATCGACTTCACCTCGCCGATCACCACGCCGCGGAAATCGACCGGCGCGCCCGGCGCCAGGCCGCGCAGCGACTGGTTGAAGTACATCAGCAGCGTCTGCGAAGGCCCGTCGGGCTCCTTCATGGCCGTCGTTTCGTCCTGCGCCAGCGCGAAGGAGGCGTTCTCGTTCGCCGTCGGCCCCATGGCGTCCTCGGGCGCGCGGAAGGCGATGCCGCCGAGCAGGATCGTGGCCAGCGACTGCGTGCGCAGCGTGAAGCCGCTGGCGCTGAGCTGCGCATCGATGCCGCTGGCCTGCCAGAAGCGGGTGTTCATGCCCACGAACTTGTCGTACGGCGCATTGACGAACACGCGCAGCGTCACGCCGCGACCGTCGCCGTCGAGCTCGTAGGCCGCCACCTGGCCGACCTTGATGCGCCTGAAGTAGACGGGCGAGCCGACGTCGAGCGAGCCGACGTCGTTGGCGCGCAGCAGGAACTGCTTGCCGGAGTCGTCGCGGGTGACGATGGGCGGGCTCTCCAGGCCGGTGAACTCGCCCGCCGTTTCCTTCGACACGCCTGCGTCTGCCCCGATGTACGCACCCGACAGCAGCGTGTTGAGGCCCGAGATGCCGGAGGTGTCCAGCCGCGGGCGCACCACCCAGAAGCGCGAGTCTTCCGCGGTGAAGCCCTGCGCGTCCTTGTTGAACTGCACCAGCACGCGCACGTGCGAGCGGTCGCGCGCCAGGCGCAGGCTGGTGACCAGGCCGATCTGCACGTCCTTGTACTTGACGGCCGTCTTGCCCGCCTCCAGCCCCTCGGCGGTCTTGAAGGTCAGCACCACCTCCGGGCCGCGCTCCATGATGATGCGCGCCACCAGCGTGATGCCGACCAGCGCGGCCACGATGGGAATCAGCCAGATCAGCGAGGGCAGCCACTCGCGCCGGCGCACCACGCGCGGCTTGGGAAGCGGGTGCTGGCCTGTCGGGCTCGGCCGGGCGGATGGTGCCGGGTCGTCTTGGGGTCGGTCGTCTTCACTCATGCTGGTTTCTCGTCCCTTTTTTCATGTCCCTGTACAAGCTGCTCGTGCCGTGCGGCTTCCTCGTTGTCCTGCAGGATGGCCTGGTCCTCCCGGCTGTCCCAGGTGAGCTTCGGGTCGAAGCTCAGCGAGGCCAGCATGGTCAGCACCACCACCGAGCCGAAAGCCGCGATGCCTACGCCAGCGGTGATGACCGCAAAGCCCTGGATCTGCACCAGCCCGGTCAGCAGCGACACCACGAACACGTCGAGCATCGACCAGCGGCCGATGATCTCGATGATGTGATAGAGCTTCGCCCGCTCCCGCCGCCGCCATGTGCTGCCGCGCTGCGCCAGCACCACCAGCAGCAGGAGCACGGCCAGCTTGAACAGCGGCACCAGGAAGCTCGCGATGAAGACGATGGCCGCCAGCCCGTAGGCGCCGGACACCCAGAAATAGATCACGCCGCTCAGGATGGTGTCGTTCTGCGTGCCGAACAGCGTGCGCGTGATCATCACCGGCAGCAGGTTGGCCGGGATGTACATCATGCAGGCCGCGATCAGGAAGGCCCAGGTGAGCTTCAGGCTCTGTGGCTTGCGCGTGTGCAGGTGCGTGCCGCAGCGGCCGCAGGGTTCGCCGTCCTGCGCGTCCTTCCAGACGGCGCCGCAGTGGCGGCAGGCCATGTAGCCCATCGAGGCGGCGGTGGGCGACTTCGCGTCTTCTTCATGTTCGTGGTGGTACCGGTCGCCGTAAGCCGCGAGGCTTCCGAGGCGCTGCCGGACGCGTCCCAGCGGCTTCATGCCGATGCCCCGCCTTTCCCTTCGCCAGGTTCGTCGCCGACCTTCTCGCCCCTCGGGCGGAACGCCATCCCCCAGAACGCGCCCGGGTCGAACGACAGCACCGCCGTCAGCATCACCGTGAGCGCCACGAAGGCCCACAGCGCCGGCCCCGGGACCACGGTCGCCATGCTCGAAAGCTTGACGATGGCCACGAGAACGCCCAGCAGGAACACCTCGATCATTCCCCAGGGCCGCAGCGACTGCATCGCCCGCACCAGCAGCGCGAAGCCCAGGGGCCGGTGCTCGCGGCTCAGCGGAACCAGCAGGTAAGCCAGGATGCAGAGCTGCAGGAAGGGAAAGAGGATGGTCGTGGCCAGCACCAGCAGCGCCACCACCGACATGCCCTCGGCGCTGAGCGCCACCACCGCGCCGGCCAGCGTGGTCTGGCTGCGCATGCCCTGCAGCTCGATCTCGACGATGGGGAACAGGTTCGCGATGGCGAACATGATCAGGCAGGCCACCGTCAGCGGGAGGATGCGGCGCTCCTGCTGCCCCGGATGCCGGTCCAGCTCGGTGCCGCAGCGCGGACAGCGCGCCACGTCGCGCGGGCGCAGCGGCGTGCGGCCATAGACCGCATCGCAGCCCGGGCAAACCACGGTATCAGGTACTTCCGTCATGGATGAGTACCCTAACTCATTCAGCCGCCGTGGCTTGTCGTCTTGAGCCGCAGGCTGCTGAAAACCGCCGCCACCGCGGCAAAGCTGGCGGCCAGCACCAGCGCGACCACCGGCCCGTGGCCGCCATGCGGGCTCCAGAAGCTGAAGACGCCCGCCAGCACCACGGCGCCCAGCGTCTGCCCGGTGAGCCGGGCCGTACCCAGCATGCCGCTGGCCGCACCACTGCGGTGCGCCGGCGGCGAGCTCACGATGGTGTGGTTGTTCGGCGACTGGAACAGCCCGAAGCCCAGCCCGCACAACGCCATGCGCCAGGCGATGTCGGCATTGCCCGGATGCGCTGGCAGCGCCGCCAGCAACCCCAGCCCGATGGCCAGCAGGCCCAGCCCGATGCCTCCCAGCAGCCCGTCGGGGTAGCGCCCGATCAGCTTGCCCGCGATGGGCGCCATCACCACGATGGCCAGGGGCCAGGCCGTGATGAGCAGGCCCGCCTCGATGTGGCTGCGCCCGTACACCTCCAGCAGCAGGAAAGGCAGCGAGATGTAGGCCAGCATCTGCGCGCAGAACGCCGCAACCGAGGTGCCCATCGACAGCGCGAACACCGGGATGCGCAGCAGGTCGATCGGGAAAAGCGGCACGGCTTGCTTGCGCTGGCGCCGCAGGTAGACGAAGCCGACCACCAGTCCGGCCACCAGGATGCCCCAGGCCGACGCCTGCGAGCCGCCCGCGCCCTGCGCCCCTCCCTCGCGCACGCCCAGCCGGTCCACGCCCAGGAACACCAGCGAGAACATCAGCACGTTCAGCGCCACGTCGAGCGGCGAGAAGCGCAGCCCCGCGGCTGGCGGCACGCGGTTGAAAGGCAGCGCCTTCATGCCGAGCGCGAAGGTGACGATGCCCAGCGGCACGTTGATGGCGAAGAGCCAGGGCCACGAAGCCACCGACAGGATCGCCGCCGCCACCGAGGGCCCTGCCACCGACGAGGTGGCCACCACCAGCGAATTGATCGCCATGCCCTTGCCCAGCTGCGACGACGGGTACGTGAGACGCACCAGCGCCGCATTCACGCTCATGATGCCGGCCGCGCCCAGGCCCTGGAAAGCGCGCGCCGCGATCAGCGTGCCCAGCGAGTTGGCGAATGTGGCGGCCAGCGAGGACAGCGTGAAAACCGCCATGCCGACCAGGTACACGCGCCGGTAGCCCACGAGGTCGCCCAGCGAGGCCAGCGGCAGCAGCATCACCAGCGTGGCGATCTGGTAGGCGTTGACCACCCAGATCGACTGCGACGGGCTCGCGCTGAGTTCGCGCGCAATGCCCGGCAGCGCGAGGTTGACGATGGTGCCGTCGAGCACCGCCACGATCAGCCCGAGGATGATGACCAGCATCGCCCTGCCGCGCTCCGGCTGGGACAGCCCGTCGACGGGTCTTGGCGCCGTGGTGCCGCCGTTGTTGTTGTCTTCGGCGGCCGGGAGCGCGGCGCCTGCGCGTACCGTGTTCATCAGGCTTGCTGTGTCCTTCCTGTCTTTCCTGCCTTGCCCGTGGGCTCCGAGCGCACGCCGCCCAGCGTGAGCCAGGTCAGCACCTGCGCGATGAGCGCGCCGGCGGCCATGCCGGCCACCATCGGCAGCGGCCTGCCGTCGGTGAAGAAGCCCACCACCGCCATCGCCAGTGCGCCGGTGAGCATCTGCAGCGTGCCCAGCAGCGCCGAGGCCGTGCCTGCGATGGCACCGTGCATTTCGAGCGCGAGAACGCCGGTGGTCGGGATCACCAGCCCCATGAAGCCCGAGGCGATGAAGTACAGGACGATCAGCACCCAGATGCTGTCGCCGCCCATCGCGAAGTAGGCGAACATCGCGATCATCGCGGCGCCGCAGCACACCACGCCGAACTTGACGAGGTTGACCAGCCCGTAGCGCTCGCCCAGCGCACCGGTGAACTGCGAGGCGCCGATGAAAGCGGCCGCGTTCACACCGAAGGCCACGCTGTAGAGCGCGGGCGACAGGCCGTAGTGGTCGATCATCACGAACGACGAGTTCGCGAGGTAGGTGAAGAAGCCCGCCATCGCGAAGCTGCCGATGAACACCAGCCCGAGGTAGTGCGAGTCGCGCAGCAGCAGCCAGTAGGCCGACAGCGCGCTGCCGAGGCTGCTTTCGACGCGCTCCGAAGCCGGGCGGGTTTCGTCGAGCAGCTTCGCCATCATGGCGAGGCCGACCACCGCGGCGATGCTCACCGCCCAGAACACGCCGCGCCAGCCGGCGAACGCGATCACGGCGCTGCCCGCGAGCGGCGCGAGGATCGGCGACACGCTGAACACCAGCATCAGCAGCGACATCAGCCGCGCGGCGTCGGTGCCGGTGTGCAGGTCGCGCACCACCGCGCGCGGGATCGCCATGCCGGCCGCGGCGCCCAGGCCCTGGACGAAGCGCAGCACGATCAGCGTCTGGATGTCGGTCGCCAGCGCGCAGCCGATGCTCGCCAGCGCGAAGAGCAGCAGCCCCGCGTACAGCGGCGGCTTGCGGCCCACCATGTCGGAGACCGGTCCGTAGAGCAGCTGCCCGGCGCCCAGCGACAGGAAGAAGGCCGTGAGGCTCATCTGCACCGCGCCGATGTCGGCGCGCAGGCTCTGTCCGATGGCGGGCAGCGCCGGCAGGTACATGTCGATGGCGAATGGCCCGATGGCCGAGAGCAGGCCCAGCAGCAGGGCCATCTTGAAGAAGGGGGAAGAACGCATCGAGCCGATTGTCGCGAAGCGCGGCGATCGGTGCAGGCGTGGGGTCGGCCCGGGCGCGGTTCAGCCCCCGTTGCTAATTCTGGGCAAAGAAACGGTTGCCTGGCCGTGGCAAGCCGAGGTTCTCGCGCAGGGTACGACCTTCGTACTCGCGCCTGAAGATGCCACGGCGCTGCAGCTCGGGCACCACCTTGTCGACGAAGGCATCGAGCCCGCCGGGCAGCCAGGGGAACATGACGTTGAAGCCGTCGCAGCCCTCGCTTTCCAGCCACTCCTGCATGGCGTCGGCGATGGTCTGCGCGGTGCCGACGAAGGCCAGGCCGCCGTAGCCGCCCAGGCGCTGTGCCAGCTGGCGCACCGTGAGGTTCTCGCTGCGGGCCAGCTCGATCACGCGGGCGCGGCCGCTCTGGCTCGCATTGGTCTCGGGCACGTCGGGCAGCGGGCCGTCGGGGTCGAACTTCGACGCATCGTGGCCCAGCGCGATCGAGAGCGACGCGATGGCGCTGTCGTAGTGCACGAGGCTGTCGAGCTTCGCGCGGATGGCGCGTGCCTCTTCCACCGTGTCGCCCACCACCACGAAGGCCGCCGGCAGGATCTTGAGATGGTCGGGGTCGCGTCCGATCGCGCGCATGCGGCCCTTGATGTCGGCATAGAGGCTGCGCGCACCGGCCAGCGTGCCCGGCGCGGCGAACACGGCTTCGGCAGTCTCGGCCGCAAGCTGGCGCCCCGCCTCCGAGGCGCCCGCCTGCACGATCACCGGCCAGCCCTGCACCGGCCGCGCGATGTGCAGCGGTCGAGGCGGTGGCCACCAGTCCGATGTGCTGCGTGTGCTGCGCCAGTGCCGACAGCAGCGTGAACGGCTCGAACGACGTCACCGTGTGGCTGCGCTGCAGCGCGGCCACGGGCATGTTCAGCACCGCGAGGTGGTCGGCCATGAAGAAGGCGTCGAAACGGCCCCGCTCCAGCGTCTGGGCCAGCTGCTTCAGGTGTGCGAAGTTGAAGTTCGCGTCGGGCCACGCGCCGGGATAGCGCCAGGCGCCGGTGTGGATGCTCACCGGGCGCATGAAGGCGCCCAGCCGCAGTTGCCTCGTGGTGCTCATGGACGGGGGCTACTTGCCGGCGGGCCAGAACACGAGCGCGCGCAGCTCGATGCTGCGGCGCGGCGGCGCCTCCTGCGAGCCCGTCGGATCCTCGAAGGCGGTGTGCGCGGTATAGCGCGCCACGCCCTGCTCCAGCGAGTCGTAGATCTTCAGCAGCAGCGCCTCGTCGGGCCGAAGCCTCGGGAACCAGTACCAGCGGTGCGCCGGGTTCCAGGTGAAGGAATAGGTCTCGCCCACCTTGTCGGGGTAGACCAGGTCGGTGGGCACGAGGTCATCGGGCGAGATGGAGCGCGCGTCGCACAGCGCGAGCGGCAGGCGCTCGACCGTGGCCAGCGGCCGCCAGAGGTTGACGATCGCGAAGCGGCTCTTCAGCCTCTCCTCGGCTTCGTCGTGGGGCAGATGGTCGCGCACGCGGCGCGGGCCGGAGACGAAGGTCTGGTCGTTGTGCACGCGGCGCACCGGCTCGCGCAGCGCGGCCGTGCGGCGCGAGCCCTGTGCGCTGTCGCGCAGCGTGTGGTCGAACACCACGATCTTCTCGGCGCCGGTCACGTCGCGCAGCAGCGCCTCGGCCTCGCGGTAGTAGATGTCGCGGATCGCCGCATCCTGGGAGAAATCGGCGAGCACGCTGCGGTGCGAGATCTGCGTGAAGCCGCTGCGGTCGAGCGAGAGTTCGTTCAGCGCGACCAGGGGGCGCCCGTCGCGGATCGCCACGCGGCGCGGCTCCAGTTCGCCGGTCACCCAGGGCGTGCCGGGCGGCGGCTCGAATGTGTAAGTCACGGGCCGCCCCTGCCCCGCCTTCAGGTAGTTCAGCTCCGCTTCCACCGAGGGCAGTGTGGCGGTCAACATCTGGCCATTCGATCCGACGCTCATGTAGCGTGACTCCTCAAAACGGTTCCTTGAACGGCCGCAGGTCCAGCTCCTGCGTCCATGCGCTGCGGTGCTGCACGTGCAGCTGCCAGTAGCTTTCAGCGATGGCTTCGAGCTGCAGCAGGCCGTCGTCGCCGGCCTGCTGCACGCGTTGTGGCGCGTTGCTGCGCAGGCGCTCGCCGTCGATGCCGCCATCGATGACCACATGCGCCACGTGAACACCCTGCGGACCGAATTCGCGCGCCAGGCTCTGGCTTAGCGAACGCAACGCGGCCTTGGCCGCGGCGAAGGCCGCAAAAGGCGGCTTGCCGCGCAGCGCCGCAGTGGCACCGGTGAACAGCAAGGTGCCGCGCGCGTGCTGTCCGCCCGCCTCGAAAGGATTGGCCAGCAGGCCGCGCAAGGCCTCATGCCCGAAGATGAAGCCGCCCAGCGCGCTGGTGCGCCAGGCCTGCGTGAACTGCTCGACCGAAAGCTCCAGCGTCGGCGCGCGCACCGCGCTCGCGGCGTTGAAGATGGCCACCGTGAGCGGGCCCAGCGCCCTCGCCTTCTGCGCAATGCCATGAATCTCGGCCTCGCTCGCCACGTCGCCCGCGAATGCATGGGCCCGGCCGCCGGCCGAGACGATTTCACCGGCCACCGCATCGAGCTGGGCCTGCGTCCGACCGGTCAGCGCGACGATGAAGCCTTCGGCCGCGAAGCGCCGCGCGAGCGCCGCGCCCAAACCCGCGCTGGCGCCGACACCGGCGATCCACGCGACGGGCGACGGCCCCGAACCAGAGGGCAACGAAGATGGGGTGTTGGAGGTGGCAGCCATGGATGAGCACGAAGGCTATACCTGCGCCCCGCGGTGCGGAACGATGCAAAAGGGATAACCTTATTCGGCGGCAGGTCGGTGCCCTGCACCGCTTGACGCCACCCCCAGCTTCACCGCACGCGCCGCGGCCGCTACGCTATGGGCTTCCCGGACCGTTCATAACAACTCGCAGCAATCGTCATCCAGGAGAAGATCGCCCATGGCTCTGGCCCGCACGGTTCACGCCGACCTCTTTCGCGTGTTCCTCCTCACCCTCGTCTCGCTGTTCGCCATTCCGGCCGCGACGCTCGCCTTCACCGAATACGCGCTGCGCTCGCAGGACGCCGAGTTCCTGCAGGCGATCGAGAAGCGCATCGCCAACGACAGCCGTCTCACGCTCGCCGAGAAGGCCGAGGCGACCGGCTTCTACCGCAGCCACCAGCTCTCCAAGGCCTGCGACGCCACCGCGGCCGAGGACAGGAACTTCCACGACAAGGTGTGCAGCCCCTATTCGATGCAGTGGCAGTTCCACTGGGCCGACCGCGCCGCCATCTGGACCATCGTGCTCGGCGCCGCGCTGCTCGCAGCGGCGCTGGTGCTGGGGGCGCTGGCCTTCGCCAACCGGGGCCTGCGCTACGCCAGCTTCGTTGCGGGCTGGCGGCTCATGACGGTGTCGTGCGCGGTCGAGGTCGTGCTGCAGAGCGCGATGCTGGTGTGGCTGTCGTTCTGGCTCACTGCGTACTTCTGGCACAGCTACTACATCAAGCTCATCGCGCTGGCGGGCATCGCGGCCGGCGCGGCGGTGTTCTACGCGATCTACACGCTGTTCAAGAAGCTGCCCTCGGGCAACGAGATCGAGGGCGAGCTGGTCTCGCAGGCCGATGCGCCGCGCCTGTGGGAGCGCATCCGCCAGCTCGCCGCCCGCGTGAAGACGGCGCCGCCCGACCACATCGTGGCCGGCATCGACACCAACTTCTTCGTGACCGAGGCGCCCTGCGAGGTCAAGGGCCGCACCCTGCAAGGGCGCACGCTGTTCGTGAGCCTGCCGCTCCTGCGCGTGCTCGACCAGACCGAGGCCGACGCCGTGCTCGCACACGAGCTCGCCCACCTGGGCGGCGGCGACACCCGCAGCAGCGCCGCGCTCGGCCCCAAGCTGCTGCAGTTCGACCAGTACACCTGGAAGATGCGAAGCGGCGGACTCACCATCGTGGCCCACTACCTGCTGCGGCTCTACCGCATGATCTTCGCCTTCGCGCTGGCCCGCGACAGCCGGGAGCGCGAGTACAAGGCCGACCGCGTTGCAGCAGGGCTCACCGCGCCGCATGCGATCGTGCAGTCGCTCATCAAGATCTCGGCCTATGCGAGCTACCGCAACGACGTGGAGCGCAAGCTCTTCGAACAGGATCGCGAGCATGACGGCGCCCTCGGCATCGCCCGCTTCGTCGCCGACGGCCTGCCGCCCTATGCCAGCTCGCCGGCTTTCATCGAGGCCATGAAGACGGCCGGCGTGCCGCACCCCTACGACAGCCATCCGCCGCTGCTCGAGCGCATGCGCAACGTGGGCCATCACGTGCCCGAGAGCGCCTATGGCGGCATCGTCGCGACCGCGCCGCAGGCCTCATGGGCCGACGAGATCGAGACCGCCCACGACATCGAGCAGCGCCTCTGGAGCGAGTACGAGCAGCGATTCGTGCAGAACCACGAGCTGAGCCTGGCCTACCGCTACGAACCCGCGACCGAGGAGGAGCGCGCCGTGGTGCTGCGCCACTTTCCGCCGGTGGGCTTCGAGCTGAAGAACGGCGAGCGCGTCGACATCAGCTACGAGGGCATGCACCCCAGTGCCAATGCTGCCGACGGCGGCTCGGCCATCCCGTGGGACGAGGTCAAGAGCCTGACCTACAAGGACGGCAGCTTCGGCGACACGCTCATCGTCACCCACCACGACAAGGGCATGCTGGGCGCGCGGACCACCAAGGTGAAGCTCGCGGGCCTCGGCAAGCAGAAGGAGAACTTCAAGGGCGTCGTCGGCCATTACTGGCGGCGCCACCAGATCATGAGGGCCCAACAACAGCAGCAACAACAGCAGTGACACCGGCGGCGTCGGCCGCCCTCCCCCGTTTCCCCAACCAGCCTCCACAAAACCATCCAACACCGGAGACAAGCAACCATGAACCCCGTAGAACAGAGAACCATCTCGAAGATCAGCTGGCGACTGCTGCCGCTTCTGATGGTCAGCTATTTCATCGCCTACCTCGACCGCGTGAACCTCGGCTTCGCCGGCGCGGCCATGTCCAAGGACCTGGGCTTCACCGCCGCCGTGTTCGGCAGCGCGGCCGGCATCTTCTTCCTGGCCTACTTCCTCTTCGAGGTGCCGAGCAACATGGCGCTGGAACGCTTCGGCGCGCGCCGCTGGATCGCCCGCATCATGTTCAGCTGGGGCGTCCTCTCGGCCGCACAGGCCTGGGTCGGCGGCTCGACCAGCTTCAACATCGTGCGCTTCCTGCTGGGCATCGCCGAGGCCGGCTTCTTCCCGGGCGTGATCTTCTACATCACGCTGTGGTTTCCGGCGGCGTACCGGGCACGCATCGTGGGCTGGTTCATGTTCGCCATCCCGATCTCGACCGTGATCGGGTCGCCCATCTCGGGCTACATCCTCAACATGGACGGCATCGGGGGCATGCACGGCTGGCAGTGGCTGTTCATCCTGGAAGCCGTGCCCTCGCTGATCCTGACCTTCTTCGTGCTGATGTACCTGCCCGACGGTCCGAAGGACGCCAGGTGGCTGACCGACGAGGAGCGCAGTTGGCTGCAGCGCACGCTGGACGCCGAGCGCGCCAACCGCGAGTCGATCAACAAGATCTCGTGGAAGCAGTCGCTGCTGAACCCGCGCGTGATCGGCCTGGGCTTCGTCTACATGGGCATCACGGTGCCGCTGTACGGCCTGAGCTTCTTCCTGCCGCAGATCATCAAGGGCTTCGGCGGACTGGGCAACGTGGAGATCGGCTTCATCAACGCCTTCCCCTACCTCGTGGGCGCCATCGCCATGCTGTTCTGGACGCGGGCTTCCGACGCGCGCAAGGAGCGCAAGTGGTTCCTGCTGATTCCGCTGGCCTGCATCTTCCTGGGCCTGGTGCTGGCTGCCCAGACCTCCGCGCCGGTGCCGAAGATGGCCGCCGTGACGCTGGCCGCCTTCGGCATCTTCAGCGCCCTGCCCACCTTCTGGACGCTGCCCACCGCCATCCTCAGCGGCACCGCTGCGGCGGCAGGTATCGCGTGGATCAACTCCATCGGCAACCTGGGCGGCTACATCGGCCCGACCATCTTCGGCACGCTCAAGGACAAGATGGGCAACGACTTCTACGCGGTGCTCTTCCTGGCGATGCTTTCGGCGGTGGCCATCGGGCTGGTGCTGATCATCGGGCACGACGCGCGCACGGAGCAGGCGCCTTCTGCGGGGCAGGCCTGAGGGCCCCGGGTAATCGCCACTCCCGCCATTCCATGCATTCCAGAAACCGCGATCCGCGATTTCTCGCAATCAATATGCAACAAGTGTCATCTGAATGTTGATCAGAACGTTCTACAGAGGCGCTCGTTGAACGACGCAATTCCTCGATCGATGTCTTTGCTCAGAAAGAACGCCATGAAGACCAAGCAACTCATCCTCTCCAGCGTCCTCGCCTTCGCCGGCCTCGCCATGCTGGCTCCCAGCATCGCCTCGGCGGCACCGCGCCACCACCACAAGCACAAGGTGTGCAAGTGGGATGCGCGCCATCACCACCGCGTCTGCCACTGGGTGCGCTGATCCAGGGTGCGCTGATCCGGCCGGCAGGCACGCCGGTCCGCGGACCGCAGGAAGAAAACGAGAAAGCCCGCGTCAGCGGGCTTTTTTCGTTCATGGGCCACGCCCGGCTCAGTACAGCGTGGCGCGCTGCCGGGCAGGCAGCTCCCGGTCGTATGTCTCGCCGTCGAAGGCCGACTCGGTCAGCGCCGACAGGATGGCACCGGGCGTCGGCACCTCGGGCTTCGCGTCCGCCGGCAGCGGCGCCCACAGCTTCGAGCGCTGGATCGCCCGGGCGCACTGGAAGAACACCGTCTCCACCGCGATGCTGATCACGCACTTCGGCGGCTTGCCTTCCATGGCGAAGCGCTCCAGCAGCGCCGGGTCGACCAAGATCTGCGCCCGGCCGTTGACCCGCAGCGTCTCGCCCACGCCAGGGATCAGGAAAAGCAGCGCCACGCGCGGGTCGGCCACGATGTTGCGCAGGCTGTCGATGCGGTTGTTGCCGCGCCGCTCGGGCATCAGCAGCGTCTTCTCGTCCTGCACCGCGACGAAGCCCGGCGGATCGCCGCGCGGCGAGGCGTCCAGCCCGCCCGGGCCGATGGTGGCGAGCACCGCGAAGGGCGACGCGGCGATCAGCGCCTGGTAGCTCGGGTGCAGGTACGGCACCTCCTTCTTGAGGGATGCCTCGCCGGGCAGGCCGAACAGGGCTTCGAGCTGGGCGACGGTTTCGATGGCGTGGGAGGTCGTCATGTGCTTTCCTGCTGGATGCTGGTCGATTGTGGCGAGGCGCCCCAGCCGCAGGCCAGCGCCGCCAGTGCGAGCAGCAAGGCGGTCACGCCGTAAATCCACGGTGGCGACGCGACCGGCAGCAGCAGCCCCGCAATGAGCGGCCCTGTTCCCGCGCCGATGTCGCGCCATACCGAGCGCGCCGCCAGCGCCTGCACGCGCTCGGGCCCCGGCGTGCGGCGGGCGACGATCGGCGGCAGCAGCGGCAGCTGCAGGGCTCGCAGCACCACGATCAGCGCCGCGCAGCTCCACAGCCATCCGAAGCCGAAGCCCACGAGCGCGATGGAGGTAATGAGCGAGAGGCTCACCAGCAGGCGCTCGGCGCCGAAGTGCTCGGCCATGCGGCCGCCGACGGGGCTCAGCAGTATCTCCGCGAGGTAGCGCAGTGCCATCAGCACGCCGGCGACGATCACCGCGCCGCCGGGCAGCAGGTCCTTGCCGAGATAGGAAAGGCCGACGATGAAGAGCCCGTCGAGCGCCAGCCCTTCCATGAACGACCAGCTGTCCAGGCTGTTGGGCAGCTTGAAGCGCCTGGTCGGCCTGGTCACCGGATGCGGCGCCTCGGGCAGCCGCCGCGTGACGAAGCACGCCAGCAGCGAGAACACCGCAAGGATCGCGAAGATCGTGCGCGGCCCCGTCCAGTGCGCCAGCAGTGCGCCCAGCGGCAGCGCGAGCACCGGCCCCATCGCGATGAAGGCGCGCGAACGGCCGTTGCGCCGCGCCGCGCCCACGGGGTCGGCAGTGGCCAGCGCCTGCGTCGACAGGTTCAGCGCCGCGAAGCACAGCCCCCACATCAGCCGCAGCGGCAGCAGCGCCCAGAAGCCCGAGAGCGTGGCGTAGCCCAGCCCGCATGCGGCCGCCGCCACCACGGCGATGGTGCAGGTCAGCCGGTCGCCGTTGCGGGCATAGAAGCGGGCCACGAAGCCGTAGCCGGCGATCCGCACCAGCCGGTTGGCCGCGAGCAGCATGCCGGCCTCTGCGAGCGTCACGCCGAACTGGCTCGCGTACATCGGCAGCAGCAGGTAGAGCACCACGTCGGCCGGCAGCGAGAGGCCCAGGGCCATCGCCGCGTGGCGGGAGTTCAGGTCGGTGGGGGATGTTGGAGAAGCGGGTGCGGTGCGTGACATCGAGCCTCGATGGTGCGCCGCCACATGCCCTGGCGACAAACGACATTAACGCCCTTCATGCGTGAGAAAATCGCACGCATGCCGCTTCGTGAGCCTCCCTTGAACGCCGTGCGCGCCTTCGCCGCCGCGGCGCGCCACCTCAGCTTCACGCGCGCGGCGCTCGAGCTGCACGTCACGCACAGCGCCGTGAGCCGGCAGATCAAGGGCCTGGAGGAGGTTCTCGGCGTCGCGCTGTTCGAGCGGCGCGTGCGCCAGGTCGCACTCACCGCCGAGGGCCAGCAGTTCTTCGCCGAGGTGCAGCCCGCGCTCGCACAGATCAACGCCGCAGCGCGGTCGCTGCAGTCGCAGGGGCCGGCGCACGCGGTGCGCATCAACGTGCGGCCATCCTTCGCGGTCCGCTGGCTCATTCCGCGCCTGCCCTCCTTCGTCGAGCGCTTTCCAGAGATCGAGCCGCAGGTCGTCACCAGCACCGTCATGCCAGAGGAAGCCGTCGGCAGCTTCGACATCGCGGTGCGCCGCGGCCTCGAAGGCTGGCCTTCGTCGGCGGAAGTGCGGCCCTTTCTCGAGGACGAGGTGCTGGTGGTCGGCGCGCCCGCTCTTTTCAGGACGCACCCCTTGCCCGACCTGCGCGCGCTGGCTTCGCACGTGCTGCTGTCGGCCCGCACCCGCAAGGACGACTGGGACGACTGGAAGAAGCAGGTCGGCGCGCCGCGTGCCCGGCCGGCGGGGCGGCTGCAGTTCGACCACCTGCACTTCGTGCTGCAGGCCGCGGTCGACGGACTGGGCATCGCGCTCGCGCCGACCTCGCTGGTGTCGCACGACCTCGCCTCGGGCCGCCTGCAGTCGCCGCTGCCCGAACTTCGCATGACGCTGGAGCGCTACTACTACGGGCTGGCGCCGGACGCCGCGCCGGAGGCCTCGTACGTGGTCGAGTGGTTCGAGCAGATGCAGGCCCGGGGCGCCTAGGCGGCTTCGCTGGCCAGCGAGCGGATCACCTCCGCCACGCTCACGCGGCCCTTGCGCACGCTCGCATCGTCGCCCTCGAAGCGGATCCATCCTTCGTTGAAGCCGTCGAGCATCTGGATGCGCGGCACCGGGTCTCGCATGCCTTGCGCGCGGAAGATCGCGCCCCAGTTCTCGCGCGGCACCGACTCGGCGCGCACCGGGCGTCCCAGCACTTGCGAGAGCGCCTCGGCAATGTCGTGCTGCGTCAGCCGCTGCGGCCCCTCGAGCTCGACGACGCGCGGCAGCTCGCCCTCGTGCAGCAGGAGTTCGGCGGCGAGGCGGCCGATGTCGGCCGTGGCCACCATCGGCACCGCGCGGTCGAGCGGCTGGAGGTAGCTGGACAACACACCGTGTTCGCGGGCCTGCGCGATGTCCCAGCGCAGGTTCTCCAGGAACCAGGCGGGCCGCAGGAAAGTGATCGCGAAGGGCAGCGTGCGCAGCGCCTCTTCCAACAACGTGCGCTGGCTCAGCAGATTGGGCTGGGCCGCCTGCGCGCCGACGGTCGACAGGCACACCACGCGCCGCGGCCGGGCGGTGTCGAGCGCCTGGCGCAGCGCGGCGTTCTCCGCCCTCACTTCGGGAAAGCCCGGCTCGGGGTCGAAGTTCGGTGGCGGCAGGACGAAGACGCCGGCCGCGCCCGAGAAAGCGCGCGTCAACGCCTGGGCGTCGTCCATCTCGGCAACGGCCACCTCGCAGCCGAGTGCAGCCCAGGGGCGGCCCCTGCCTTCGTCGCGGACGACCGCGCGAACCAGCTGCCCTTCGGCCAGCAGGGCGCGCGCGACTGCGCCGCCGACCTGGCCCGTGATTCCGGTGATTGCGTACATGAGAGTTCCTTGTTCCTGACTTGATTCGATGGGGTGACGCATGCGACGGGACGAATCGTAGGAATGGCTCATCTTTGAGTAAAGCGACCGTGCGGCATATCATTCATGACACCTGATCACGAATAGAAATATGCCCCTCGACGGACGCCTCCTCTCCAACGTCAGCGTGCTGGCCGCAGTGGTCGAAGGCGGCAGCTTCGCCAGCGCCGCCAATGCACTGGGCCTGACGCCCTCCGGCGTGAGCCGCGCCATCGCCCGACTCGAAGGCCGCATCGGCATACGGCTGTTCGATCGCACGACCCGCTCGCTGAGCCTCACCGACGAAGGCCGGCAGCTCTACGCCAACATCAATCCGCTGGTGCTCGGCATCGAGGACGCGGTGACGATCGCCGCTGGCGCATCGGGCGCGGTGCGCGGGCGCCTGCGCGTGAATACCGACGCCTTCACTTCGCGCCTGCTCCTGGCGCGGCACCTTCCGCGCTTTCTCGCGCAGTACCCGGAGCTCACGCTGGAGCTGATCGCACGCGACCAGCTGGGCGACCTCGTGGCCGAGGGCTTCGACATCGCGGTGCGCTTCGGCGCGCCGCCTTCGTCGTCGCTCGTTTCCCGCAAGCTGATGGATTCGCGCGTGGTCACGGTGGCTGCGCCGGCCTATCTCGCGCGGCACGGCCGCCCTGCGAAGCCGGCCGACCTCGCCGGCCACGCCTGCCTGCAGGTGCGCAACCCCGCCACCGGACAGCCGTACACGTGGGAGTTCCAGCGCGGCCGCAAGCTCGTCGCCGTGCCGACCACGGGGCGGCTGCTGCTCACCGATCCGGGGACCGTGCTGGAGACAGTCCTTTCCGGCATCTGCGTGGCGCAGATCAAGGCGGTGGGCATCCAGCCGCAGCTCGACAGCGGCGAGCTGGTCGACCTGTTTCCCGACTGGCCGGATGAGCGGCTCCCGCTCCATGCGCTCTATCCGTCACGCCACCTGCCGGCGGCGAAGGTGCGTGCCTTCATCGACTTCGTGATGGAGGTGGTGTCGCCAGCATCCAAGCCGATGCCGATGCCGATGCCAAAGCCGCAGCGCTGACGCTCGCTTGTCCGGAAACGGCCAGCCGACAACGTCTTCCGCCCGCACGATGCGGGCATGACTCCAACTCCCCTGCCCCGTTCCTTCCGCGACCTCGCGTGGTCCAACCTCGCCGCGCAGTCCGCAGAACAGCTGAGCCTTGCGGCCGTGCCGCTGGTCGCGGTGCTGGCGCTCGGCGCCGGCCCCGGCGAGATCGGCTTTCTTGCGGCCGTGCAGACGCTGCCGTTCCTGCTGGTCTCCATGCCCATGGGTCTGCTCGCGGACCGCATGTCGCGCCGGCGACTGATGGTCTGGGCCGAGGGCCTGCGGGCGGTGTCGCTGATCGTGCTGCTGGCGATGGTGTTCGCGTCGAAGCTCAGCATCGGCTGGCTCGCCGTGCTGGGGTTCCTGGGAGCCGTCGGCACTGTGGGTTTCAGCGTCGCGGCACCTGCGCTGGTGCCGGCACTCGTGCCGCGCGATGCGTTGGCGGCGGCCAACGGCCGGCTGGAACTCGCGCGCAGCGCGGCCTTCACCGCCGGGCCTGCACTGGCGGGCGCGCTGGTCGCATGGGCCGGCGCATCCGCTGCGTTCGTCCTGGCCGCAGTTCTGTCGGCGGCAGCGGTGGCCTTGCTGCTGCGACTGAGCGAGGCGACACGCGAACCCTCCGCCGGCCGTCATCCGCTGCTGGAAGTGCGCGACGGTGCGCGCTTCGTCTGGCAGCACGAGATGTTGCGTCCCATGCTGATGACCGGTGCGGTCTTCAACATATCCTGGTTCGTGCTGCAGGCCGGCTACGTGCCCTATGCGGTGCGCGTCCTCGGCCTCGGTGCTCAGGCGGTCGGCTTCACGCTGGCGATGTACGGCGCAGGAATGGTCGTCGGTGCGCTGCTCACCCCTCGCGTGGTGGCTCGCCTGCCATTCGGCCGCGCGATACAGGTCGGCCCTTCGGTCGCCGTTCTGGCCGCTGCGGCGATGGCCGCCACGCTCGTCGTGCCGACCGCGACGCTGGCAGCGCTCTCGTTCTTCCTGTTCGGCGCGGGGCCGATGGTCTGGGTCATCACGTCGACCACGCTGCGCCAGAGCGTGACTGCGGCCACGATGCTGGGCCGGGTGTCGGCCGTGTTCCTCACGATCAACGCGGGTGCGCGCCCCATCGGCGCCGCGCTGGGCGGCATGGTCGGCGCGGCATGGGGCGAACCGGCCTGCCTGCTGCTGGCGCTCGCGGGCTTCGGGCTGCAGGCGGCGATCATCTTCGCGTCGCGCATTGCGACGCTGCACCGGCTGCCGGTGCCTGCCATCTAGAAATCTGATGATCTAGCGGTCTAGAAGAGCGACGCCATCCCATTCGGCCGCGCATCCTCGATGTCCAGCATGCGCAGCTTGGTCAGCGCGCCGCCGCCCGCAGAAAAGCCGCCCGGCTTGTTGCCCGCGGCGAGCACGCGATGGCACGGCACCACCGGCGCGAACGGGTTGTGGCCCATCGCCTGCCCGACGGCGCGCGACAGGCCCTTGTCGCCCAGTTCCTCGGCGATCTCGCCATAGGTGCGGGTCTGGCCCGGCGGAATGCGCCGCGCGATCGCATAGATGCGCTGGTGGAATTCGGACACGCCGCTCATGTCGAGCTCGATGTGGCCCAGGTCGTCGCGCACGCCGCGCAGCAGGCCCTGGATGGCCTCGACGGCGCGCTGCGCCATCTCGTTCGGCGGGCCTTCCTGCAGGTCAGGAAAACGCTGGCGCATGCGCGCTCGCGTGGCGGCCTCGCCGTTGTCGGCAGGCAACTGCACGCCGACCAGCCCTCGCGGGCCCCATGCCAGCGCGCACATGCCGATGGAGGTTTCGAACAAGGCAAAGCCGCTCATTGCGATGCCTCCCGTTGCAGCGAATGCTGGCGCGATGCGAGCACCGCGCCGAGCCACAGGGCCATCGCCGAGGCCACGAGCCCGCGCGCAAGTCCGCCCGGGCCATCGGAGATCCAGCCCGTGACGGTCGGCCCGACGATCTGCCCCAGCGCGAAGATGATGGTGAAGGCGCTGATGCCTTGGGCCCAGCGCGATGGCGGCAGGTTGTGGCGCACCAGCGCGGTGGTCGATGCCACCACCGACAGGAACACCGCGCCGAAGAGCACGCCGGAGATCAGCGCCACCGGCGCCGCCGAACTCAGCACCGGCAGCAACGTCGCCACGCCGAGCAGCCCGTTGAGCAATGCCTGCGGCTGCCCGCCGCGATACCGGTCGAGCAGCCCCGCCCACAGCCGCGAAGACGCCACGCAGGCGATGCCGAGCAATGCATAGAACAGCGTGACGAAGCCGGCACTGGCACCCTGCTCGCGCAGCAGCGCGATCACGAAGGTCATGTAGCCGATGTAGCCCATGCCGAACAGGGCATAGCCTGCGAGCGCCCAGCCGAAGCGGTGCAGCGCGACCGGCGGTGCCGAACCCGGTGCTGCGACAGGTGCCGCCGGCGCGGCCGTCTGCTGCGGCATCGCACGCCCCGCCCATGCCAGCAGGCAGGTGGCCGCCGCGCTTGCCACCGCCAGCGCCCACCACGCCCAGGCCCATCCGTGGGGCACGCCCGCGGCCGCTCGCAGCACCTGCGGCACGAGCAATGCCGACAGCAGGATGCCGAAGCCGGTGCCGCCGTAATAGATGCCCAGCAGCAGGCCGCCTCGCGCCGATCCGGCTTCGCTGAGCCGGGCCGCCAGCAGCCCGCCCGCTACGAACACCCACGCGCTGGCCACGCCCGCCAGCAGGCGCTGCAGCAGCAAGGCCGATGCATCGGTGACGAAGCCGCTGCCCGCCATGAACACGCTGGCGAGCACCGCGCCGAACACCAGCAGCCGCGTCGCGCCGAAGCGCCGCATCAGCGCCGGCGTGCCCAGCGCACCGACGAGATACCCGACCGCGTTGGCCGTGTTCATGCCGCCTGCCAGCGCGTAGCTCCAGCCCAGGTCGGCGCGCATCGGCGGCAGCAGCAGCGCGTAGGCGAAGCGCGTGATGCCCAGCGACACAGCGGCGCCCATCGAGAGCGCGAAGGCCAGCCGCAGCGTGGGCTGGGCGGAGATGGAGGTTGGAGAGGCGAGCGTCGTCGGCATTGCGGTGGCGGGCGGCAGGCGAGGCCTATTCTGCGGCAGCAGCCGCCGGCCTGCAGGAGCCCGCCCGCTCAACCCGCTTCGGCCACCGGGTCGGCGTGCAGCAGATGCCGCTCCAGCAGCACGGCCACATGCACCGCCTCGCGCTGCGCACCGTCGCCGATCTGGTGGCGGCAGCTGGTGCCATCCGCCACCACGATGGCGCCGGGCTTCGCGCGGATGGCGGGCAGCAGGCTGGCCTCGGCCATCTTCATCGACACGTCGAAATGGCTGGCCTCGTAGCCGAAGCTGCCGGCCATGCCGCAGCACGAGCTTTCGATGAGCTCGGGCTGTGCGCCCGGGATCAGCTTCAGCACTTCCATCACCGGGCTCACCGCGCCGAAGGCCTTCTGGTGGCAGTGGCCGTGCAGCAGGATGGGCGCTTCGGCGGGCTTCAGGGGCAACTCGAAGCGCCCTTGCTTCAGCTCGCGCGTGATGAACTCCTCGAACAGCAGCGCGTGCCTGGCCACCAGTTCGGCCTTCTCGCCGAAGCCCATGACCAGCGCCTCGTCGCGCAGCGTGAGCAGGCACGAAGGCTCCAGCCCGACGATGGGCACGCCGGCGCGCGCCAGCGGCAAGAGCGCGTCGATCAGCGCCTCGGCCTTCTTCTTCGCCTCGTCGACCATGCCGCTGGCCAGGAATGTGCGGCCGCAGCAGTGGTGGCCGCCGCTCTTCTCCACCGTGTGCAGCACATAGCCCGCCGCCTGCAGCACGCGCGCGGCAGCGAATGCGTTCTCGCTCTCGAAGGTGCCATTGAAGGTGTCGACGAAGAGCACCGCCGTCTTGCCGCCGCGCCGCGCGATCGACAGCACCACGTCGCGCTCGACGAACAGGCCAGGCTCGCCGGCCTTGCCGCGCCAGAAGGTGTCGCCGCGCCATTCGGGCAGCGAGCGCTTCGCCGAGAAGCCCAGCAGTTTCTCGCCCAGCCATGCGGCGCCGGGCACGCTGTTGCGCAGGTTCAGCAGCCAGGGAAAGCGGCTGGCCCTGTGGGCGTAGTCGGGCAGGTTCGCCACCAGCCTGTCTTTCAGCGTGTGGCCGTGGCGCTTCTTGTAGTGGTCGAGAAACTCGACCTTCATCTTCGCCATGTCAACGCCGGTCGGGCAGTCGCGCCTGCAGCCCTTGCAGCCCACGCACAGGTCCATGGTCTCGTGCATGGCCTCGCTGGTGAAGGCATCGGGGCCCAACTGGCCCGACAGTGCCAGCCGCAGCGTGTTGGCGCGCCCGCGCGTCAGGTGCTGCTCGTCGCGCGTCACGCGATAGCTCGGGCACATGGTGCCGGCGTCGAACTTGCGGCAATGGCCGTTGTTGTTGCACATCTCCACCGCCTTGGCCAGGCCGCCCGTGCTGTCGCCACCGCTGCCGGGCGCGGTGGTCACTTCGGTCACGGGGTCGGCGTTGACGTTCCAGGCCGACCAGTCGAGCACCGGCTTGAGCTCGATGCGCCGGTACGGCTTGGGCGCCGTGGGCGGCGCGAAGCGGAACAGCGCGCCGTCGTCCATGCGCGGCGGGTCGATGATCTTGCCGGGGTTGAAAAGATCGATGGGGTCGAGCTTGCGCTTGATCGCGCGGAAGGCCTCGTTGAGGGCGGGGCCGAACTGCCATTCGATCCACTCGCCGCGGCACAGGCCGTCGCCGTGCTCGCCGCTGAATGCGCCCTTGTACCTGCGCACCAGCTCGCTCGCCTCCTCGGCGATGGCGCGCATCTTCGCGGCGCCGTCGGTGCGCATGTCGAGGATCGGCCGCACGTGCAGGGTGCCCACCGATGCATGTGCGTACCAGGTGCCGCGGCTGCCGTACTTGGCGAACACTTCGGTCAGCGCGTCGGTGTACTCGGCCAGATGCTCCAGCGGCACGGCGCAGTCCTCGATGAAGCTCACGGGTTTTCCGTCGCCCTTGAGGCTCATCATGATGTTGAGGCCGGCCTTGCGCACTTCCCAGAGGTTCTTCTGCCGCGCCTCGTCGGGCATCTCGACCACGCTGCCGGGCAGGCCGAGGTCGCCCATCAGTTCGACGAGCTGCTTCAGCTGCGCAAGCAGCAAGGCCTTGTCTGCGCCCGAGAACTCCACCAGCAGGATGGCCGCCGGCTTGCCGATCAGCGCCGTCTCGACCGTCGGCTTGAAGGCAGGGTTGGCCAGGCTCAGCTCGATCATGGTGCGGTCGACCAGTTCCACCGCCGTGGGCCCGAGCCTGACGATGTGCTGGGCCGAGTCCATGGCCGCATGGAAGGTCGGGAAGTTGACGATGCCCAGCACCTTGGCGCGCGGCAGCGGCGCGAGCTTGAGCTTCAGACTGCGGGTGTAGGCCAGCGTGCCCTCGGAGCCGATCAGCAGGTGCGCGAGGTTCACGCTGCCGTCGGCCGTGTAGGGCCGCTCGCTCTGGTTGTCGAAGATGTCGAGGTTGTAGCCCGCCACGCGGCGCATGACCTTGGGCCAGTGCTCGGCAATCGCCTCCCGGTGCTGCCGCGCGAGGCTGCGCACGAACTGCGCGATGCCTGCAGCGCGCACGCCCAGCGAGCCGACGGTGCCGAACTCGACCAGCTCGCCGTTCGACAGCCACGCGCTGGCGCCCAGCACGTTGTGCACCATGTTCCCGTAGGCGATGGAGCGCGAGCCGCAGGAGTTGTTGCCCGCCATGCCGCCCAGCGTGGCCTGCGCGCTGGTCGACACGTCCACCGGATACCAGAGCCCGTGCGGCTTGAGCTGCGCGTTCAGGTGGTCGAGCACCAGGCCGGGCTCGACGGTGGCCGTGCCCTCCTCCACGTTCACGTCGAGCACGCGGCGAAAGTGCTTGCTGTTGTCGATGACCAGCGCGGCACCGGTGGTCTGCCCACACTGGCTCGTGCCGCCGCCGCGCGCGAGCACGGGCACCTTCAGGTCGCGGGCAATGTCGATGGCGGTCGCGATGTCGCGCTCGTTCGTGGGCACGAAGGCGCCGACGGGTGTGATCTGGTAGATCGACGCGTCGGTGGCGTAGCGGCCCCGCGAGGCGTCGTCGAACAGCACCTCGCCCTGAGTCTGCGAGCGCAGGCGGCGCGCGAGCAGCTCGCAGGTGTCGTTGGGCGGACGAACGGTTCCGGCTGGCTGCATGTGGCTGGCGGGGTCGATGCGCATGGTGATCAGGTCGCTTTGGCAGGCTTGGCCGATCTGGCCGGCTTGGTGGGTGGATAGATCTCGCCTGCGCGCAGCAGCTCCAGCACGGTGTCGCGCTTGCGCAGCACGTGCGACACCAGCACCTTGCGCATGGCCTCGGCGTCGCGCTTCGAGAGCGCGTCGATCATCTGCTCGTGCTCCTCCACCGCGTGCTTCCACTTCGCCTCGTTCTGGTTGGTGCGAAAGCGCAGCGACTGAACGCGGGCGTTGATGGAGCGGTAGGTGTTCGACAGCACCGGGTTCGCCGCAGCCTCGTTGATCGCGGTGTGGATGCGCGCATTGAGCCGGTAGTAGCCCGAGAGATCGCGCCGCGAGAAGCAGGCCAGCATCTCGTAGTGCAGCGCGCGCACCTCGGCGAGTTCCTCGTCGGTGATGCGCCTGGCGGCCAGCTCGCCCGACATGCCCTCGAGCATGGCGAGCACCTCGAAGGTGTCGAGCACGTCGGCCTCGGTGAGCTTCACGGCCACCGCGCCGCGATTGGGCAGCAGGTCGACCAGCCCTTCGGCCGCAAGCAGCTTGATGGCTTCGCGCAGCGGCGTGCGCGACACGTTCAGCTTCAGGCACAGCTCCCGTTCGTTGAGCTTGGCGCCGGGCGCGATGAGCCCTTCGACCAGCATGGTCCGCAGGCGCGCGGCCACCTGGTCGTGCAGCGCGAGCCTGGAGATTTCGATGATTTCAGCTGTCATGGTTTTGTCCCTTGAACGCATTTTGAATGCAAAAAATCAGGCATACAACCCTGGATATTCAGGGTAAACCATCAAACAAGAATGCATTTTGAATGCAAAACTGAATGCGAAAGGAGAGTCCATGCTGCAACTCGACATCCATCCCACCGGCCGCCACTTCCTCCAGATTCCCGGTCCCAGCCCGGTGCCCGACCGCATCCTGCGGGCCATGAGCCTGCCCACCATCGACCACCGCGGGCCCGAGTTCGGCACGCTGGGCCTGAAGGTGCTGGGCGGCATCCGGCAGATCTTCAAGACGAAGCACCCTGTCGCCATCTATCCCGCTTCGGGCACCGGCGCCTGGGAGGCCGCGCTCGCCAACACGATGAGCCCCGGCGATCACGTGCTCATGTACGAGACCGGCCATTTCGCCTTGCTGTGGCAGAAGATGGCCACGCGCCTGGGCCTCTCGACCGAATTCCTCGCCTGGCAGGGCGCCGACGCACAACTGCCCCACGCCCCGAGCTGGCGCCGCGGCGTGCAGGCCGACCTCATCGAGGCCCGCCTGCGCAAGGACACCGAAAGGAAGATCAAGGCCGTGTGCGTGGTGCACAACGAGACCTCCACCGGCGTCACCTCCGACATCGCCTCGGTGCGCAAGGCCATCGACGCGGCGGGCCACCCCGCCCTGCTGATGGTCGACAGCATCTCGGGCCTGGCCAGCGCCGACTACCGCCATGACGAATGGGGCGTGGACGTGTGCGTCAGCGGCTCGCAGAAGGGCCTGATGCTGCCGCCGGGCATCAGCTTCAACGCACTTTCGCCGCGCGCGCTCGAGGTCTCGAAGACCGCGAAGCTGCCCAAGGCCTTCTGGGCCTGGGACGAGATCGTCGAGATGAACAAGGACGGCTACTGGCCCTACACGCCCAACACCAACCTGCTCTACGGCCTCTCGGAATCGCTGGACATGATCCTTGGCGAAGGGCTGGACAACGTGTTCGCGCGCCACCAGCGCTGGGCCGCCGGCGTGCGCGCCACCGTCAACGCCTGGGGCCTGCCGATCCAGTGCGCCGACCCGGCCGTGTACTCGCCCGTGCTCACCGGCGTGATCACGCCCGAGGGCGTGGATGCCGACGCGCTGCGCCGGCTGATCCATCAGCGCTTCGATCTTTCGCTCGGCACCGGCCTGGGCAAGCTCAAGGGCCGCATGTTCCGCATGGGCCATCTGGGCGACAGCAACGACCTGACGCTGGTGGCCATGGTCGCCGGCGTCGAGATGGGCATGAAGCTCGCGGGCATCAAGCTGGCCGGCAGCGGCGTTCAGGCCGCGATGGACCACTTCTCGAGCCACACGGCACCGGCCGCGCTGCAGAAAGCCGCATAGACAACAGGCTCGCAGCGCCATCGGCGCTGCACAGGCACGCGGCGCCACCGGCACTGCACAGGTGTCAAGGCGCGGATGGCGCGCATCGGATTCCCAACCCACGACGGAGACAAGGAAGATGCAGAGACGTTCGTTGATCCAGGCCGCGGGCGCCGCAGCCGCCACGCTGGGCGTGCCCCGGCTCTTCGCGCAGGAATGGCCGACCGGGCCGGTGCGCATCGTGGTCGGTTTCCCGCCCGGCGGCGGCACCGACGCGCTGGCCCGCGTGGTCGCGCAGAAGCTCACCACCATGTGGGGCCAGCAGGTGATCGTCGAGAACAAGGGCGGCGTGGCCGGCGTGCTCGCGGCCGACTACGTGGCGCAGCAGCCCAGCGACGGCAGTACGCTGCTGATGGCCCACATCAACAGCCACGCGCTCGCGCCCAGCCTGCAGCCCAAGCTGCGCTACAACGTGGAGCGCGACTTCGTGCCCATCGTGCTGGTGGGCGTCACGCCCAACCTGCTGATCGCCAACCCCACGCAGAAGGCGCTGTCGGTGAAGGACATCGTCGCCGCCTGCAAGGCCGCGCCCGGCACGCTGAGCTTCGGCTCGGCCGGCGCGGGCTCGGCGCAGCACCTCGCGCTGGAGATGTTCAAGCTGCAGGGCGGCGTCGATGCACTGCACGTGCCCTACAAGGGCAGCGGCCCGCTGCTGGCCGACCTGATGGGCGGACAGATCCAGTACAGCTTCGAGACCATGACCGCCGCCACGCCGCACGTGAAGAACGGCCGCGTGCTCGCCGTGGCGCAGACGCGCACCAAGCGCGCCAAGGGCCATCCCAACGTGCCGACCATGCAGGAGCAAGGCTTCCAGGGCTTCGAGGCCACCACCTGGTACGGCCTCGCCGGGCCGGGCAAGCTGCCGGCCTCCATCGCGCAGAAGGTGAACCGCGACGTGAACACCGTGCTGGCGATGCCCGACGTGCAGGAGCGACTCGATACCTACGGCGCGGAGGATGGTGGCGGCTCGCAGGACAAGTTCAGGCAGTTCATCGGCACCGAGATCGCGAAGTGGGCGAAGGTGGTGAAGGACGGGAACGTGCACGTGGAAACCTGAAGAACCTGGCTCACCCCCAGGCTTCGCGCACTGCGTGTCGCTACGCCACCCCCCTTCCGGGGGCAACACCTGAAGCCCGGCAAAGCCGGTTCCTCCGTGTTCCCGGAAGGATCGCCATTACCGGCCAGGTTTTTGCTGAGAAGATCGGGAAGATGACTCCATCCCAGACCGCCCTCACCGACGCACTCGTGGCCGCGCGCCGCGGCAACCGCACCCTCGACGCCACACCGTGGCTCGACACCCTCGAAGAAGCGGCGCAAGCCTATGAAGTGCAGGACGCCGTCGCGGCGGCGCTCGGCTGGTTCGACAGCCAGCCCGTGCCTCGCGCATGGAAGTCCGGCGGCGGCTCGCGCAGCGCGACGCTCACGCATGCGCCGCTGCCGCCTGCAGGCGTGCGGCAGGGCCCGGCCGATTTCAGCGACCTCGTGTTCCACACCCCCGGCATCGAGGCCGAGATCGCCTTGCGGCTCGGCCAGGACGTGACGCCTGCGCAGGCCGCGAAGCTCGATCACGACAGCGCCGCATCGCTCATCGACGCCATGGCGGTTTCCGTGGAGATCGTCGATGCGCGCTGGCAGGACCTGCCCTCCACGCCCGCCCTGCTGCGTCTGGCCGACTCGCAGGTGCACGGTGCGCTCGCGATCGGCGAATGGACGCCCTGCGCCGCCATCGACTGGGCCTCGCAGCGCTGCGAGACGAAGATCGGCAATGCCGAAGTGTTGGTGCGCGAAGGCACGCATCCGCTGGCCGATCCGGCGTGGCTGCTGCCGATCTGGCTGCGCCACATCACGCGCAGCGGGCAGACGGCGCCGGCCGGCACCGTCGTCACCACCGGCTCGTGGGTCGGCGTGCTGCCCTGCCGGCGCGGCGATCAGGTGACGGCCGAGTTCCCCGGCATCGGCGCCGTGCGCTTGATCGTGTAGCGCCCGCCTCCCACGCCCGAGCAGGCGACCAGGAAGTCGAGCACTGCCCGCACCCGCGCGGGCAGCGTGCCGGCCTTGCCGATGTAGACCGCGTGGATCGGCTCCACCTCGGCCGGATTGAATTCCTCCATCAGCGGCACCAGCCGGCCCGCGTCGATGTCGTGCTGTATGTGGTACAGCGACAGCCGCGCCACGCCCGCCCCCGCGATCGCCAGCTGGCGCAGTGTTTCACCGTCGCCCGCGCGTACCGCTCCGGCCACCGGCAGCCACTGCATGCGGCCGTCCACGCGCAGCGGCCAGTCGGGCGTGTTGCGGCGATAGCTCCAGCCGAGGCGGTTGTGCGCCTCCAGCTCCTGCGGCGTGCGCGGCGTGCCGTATTTCTCCAGGTAGGCGGGTGCGGCGACGATGGCCTGGCTGGTCTCGCCCAGGCGCCGCGCCACGAGGTCGGACGCCGGCAGTTGGCCCCAGCGGATCGCGATATCGGCGCGCTCGTCCATCAGGTCGACGATGCGGTCGGTCAGCGCGATGTCGAGCGTGATCTGCGGATGCATCTCCAGCAGGCGCGGCACCAGCGGCACCAGCTTGTGGTGGCCGAAGGAAACGCTGGCGTTGATGCTCACCCGGCCGCGCGGCGCGGCGCCGGCCGCGGCGCAGCGCTCGGCCTCGTCCATGTCGGCCAGCACGCGCAGGCTGCGCTCGTAGAACTCGGTGCCCTCCGGCGTGAGCTGCAGCTTGCGCGTGGAGCGGTGCACCAGTTGGATGCCCAGGCGCAGCTCGAGCCGCGCCACGAGCTTGCTCACGGCGGAGGGCGTCATGCCCAGCAGGCGCGAAGCGGACGAGAAGCCGCCCGACTCGACCACCTGCACGAAGGCCTCCATCTCCCCGGAGCGGTTGACGTCGATGCGCGGCATGGTGCCCCTTCAATCTGTGATTTCAACTCACAAGTCTGTGTACCAGCGGCATTCTAGTCATCGATGGCATTCGTCCCCACAGTACGGGGCATCATGCCAATCGCTCTACTTGCCCTCACCGCCGGTGCCTTCGGAATAGGCACCACCGAGTTCGTCATCATGGGCCTGCTGATGCAGGTCTCGACGGACCTTCACGTCTCCATCACGGCCGCCGGCCTGCTGATCTCGGGCTATGCGCTCGGGGTGGCGGTGGGCGCGCCGGTGCTCACCATCGCCACCCGCAAGCTGCCGCGCAAGACGGTGCTGCTCGCGCTGATGGCGATCTTCACGCTCGGCAACCTCACCTGTGCCCTGGCACCCAACTACGAGATGCTGATGGCCGCGCGCGTCATCACCTCGCTGGCGCACGGCACCTTCTTCGGCGTCGGCTCGGTGGTCGCCACCGGCCTGGTGCCCCCGGAGCGACGCGCCTCGGCCATCGCGATCATGTTCACCGGCCTGACCGCAGCCACGCTGCTCGGCGTGCCGGCCGGCGCCTGGCTGGGCCTGCATTTCGGCTGGCGCTCGACCTTCTGGGCCGTGACGCTGATCGGCGTGCTGGCCTTCGCGGTGCTCTCGGTCTTCGTCCCCCGCGTCAAGGACTCGGCCAAGCCCGCGCCGCTGCGCGAGGAACTGGGCGTGCTGGCGCGTCCGCAGGTGCTGCTCGGCCTGGCGATGACGGTGCTCGGCTTCGCCGGCGTGTTCGTGGTCTACACCTACATCCAGCCGCTGCTCACGCAGGTCACGGGTCTCTCTGAAACGGCGGTGTCGCCGATCCTGCTGGTGTTCGGCGGCGGCCTCGCCGTCGGCAACCTGCTCGGCGGCAAGCTGGCCGACCGCGCGCCGATGGCTGCCGTGTTCGGCACGCTGGTGGCGCTGGCGGTGGTGCTCGGCGCGATGCAGTTCACCATCGGCACGCCGTTCACGGCCGTGGTGTTCGTCGGACTGCTCGGGATCGCCTCCTTCGCCACCGTCGCACCGATGCAGCTGCGGGTGCTCGAAAAGGCTTCCGGCTCCGGCCAGAACCTCGCGTCGAGCCTCAACATCGCGGCCTTCAACCTGGGCAACGCCCTCGGCGCCTGGGTCGGCGGCGTGGTGATCGACCACGGTCCAGGGCTGCGCGCCCTGGGCTGGGTGGCCGCGGCGATCACCCTGCTGGGCCTGGCCATCGCACTTTGGAGCCGCGCGCTCGACCGGCGCGAGCCAGGCAATGCGCTGGCCGACTGCGCTTCGGCTCGAGCCTGAGCCTTGCCCTGGCTTCTGATGCGCGGGGCGGGAGCACAATCGCGCGGCCCATGTCCCGCGCTCCTCTCCACATCCGCCCTGCCATCGCCGCCGACGCTCCCGCGCTGGCGGCGTTGTCCATCCAGGTCTGGCTCGACACCTACGCGACCGAAGGCGTCAGCGATCTGATTGCGCGCTACGTGCTGGACGAGTTCACGCCCGCCGCGTTCGTATCGCGGATCAGCGATCCGAGCACCGCAGTATTCGTCGTCGAGGCCGGCGGCCTCTTGGCGGGCTATGCCCGGCTGCGCTTCGGCGCATCGCAGAAGCTCTTCCCTGCCGCCGACACCGAGCTATGCACCCTCTACGTGCAGGAGCCCTTCACCCAAGCCGGCGTGGGTTCCGCCCTCTTGCACGAGGCCCGTGCCGCGGTACGCAGCCGCACGGGCAGCGACGCGCTCTGGCTCACGGTCAACGTCCTGAACCTGCGCGCCTGCGCCTTCTACGGGAAGCACGGTTTCGTGCGCACGGGCACCGCCTGGTTCACGCTGGGCGACGCCCGTCACGAAAACCACGTGCTGGGCATCTGCTGAACGTTCGGGCCTGCCCGCTCAATACTCCAGCCGCGTCGGCAGATCGCTGCGCGAGCCACCGGACTGCATGAAGAACGCGAACCTGTCGCGTCCTGCGGCCTTGGCGTTGTAGAGGGCCACGTCGGCGCGTGCCAGCAGCTCCTCGGCGGTGGCCGACGAGCCGGTCGCGCGGTGGAAGGCGATGCCGATGCTGGTGGTGACGTCGACGCGCTGGCCATCCACCACGAAGGGCGGCGTGTGGACGCGGTCCACGATCTTCTCGGCGACCACGCCAGCCGCGTCCGGCGTGCTCAGCCCTTCCAGCACCAGCACGAACTCGTCGCCGGCCAGCCGCGCGACCATGTCGGTGCCGCGCACGCAGCCCTGCAGCCGCCGTGCGTATTCGGTCAGCACCGCGTCGCCCACTGCATGGCCCATGGTGTCGTTGATGGCCTTGAAGTGGTCGATGTCGAGGAACATCAGCGCCATCGCATGGCCGGTGAGCTGGCTGCGCAGCACCGCGGCGGGCAGGTATTCGTTGAAGGCCAGCCGGTTGGGCAGGCCGGTGAGCGTGTCCAGGCGCGCCAGCTCGATGAGCTTGTGCTCCACCACCTTCAGCGCGGTGATGTCCAGTGCCAGGGAGAAGATGCCGTGCGTCACGCCGTCGGTGCGCACGTCGGGCACGTAGATGACCTGGGTGACGCGCTCGCTCCCGCCGCGCTGCATGCGCGCCTCGAACTCCACGCGCTCGCCGGACAGCGCCCGAGCGAGCATCGGCCGGCGCGACTCGTACACCTCGCGGCCCGACACCTCCTGCACGTGGCGACCGAGCACCTGCGCCGGATCGAGCCCGAGCCACTCGCGGCTGGTGGCGTTGGCGAAGGTGATCTTCTCGTCGCGGTCGATGTAGGTGATGAGCGCCGGCATGTTGTCGGTGATGGCGCGCAGGCGCAGTTCGCTCTCGGCCTGGCGCAGCTCGGCTTCCTTCAGCGCCGTGATGTTGAAGGACATCAGGTAGAAGCCCACCACCTCGCCGCGCAGGTTCTTGTCGGGAATCAGGTTCACCTGGAAGTAGCCCTGGCGGCCGTGCAGCGGCGCGCGCACCGGAAAGCGGACCTTCTTGCCCGAGAACATGACCGGAAGGTACGGTTTGAGCTGGGTGTAGATCGTGCCGCCCAGCGCCGAGTGCAGCGTCGTTCCCTGCAGCGGCGCCTTCTCGCCCAGGCCAGCCATCTGGCGCGCGCGGATGTTCGCGAACAGGCAGTTCTGCTGGCGGTCGAAGTAGCCCACCAGCGCCGGAATGCTGTCGGTCACGTCGCGCAGGCGCGTTTCCTGTTCGCTCAGCGCACGGCGGATGTTGACTTCCTCGGTGATGTCGAAGGTCATCGAGAACACGCCGCTCACCTTGCCCTCGGCATCGAAGTCGGGGATGTAGTGGGCCTTGAAGATGCGGTCGCCGATGCCCAGCGCCGGGTCGCCGGACTTCTCGAGGATCACCGTCTCTCCGGCCAGTGCCCGCATGATGTGCGGCTCCACCAGAGCGAAGTCGGCCGGCCCGCGCACCTCCGGCATCAGGCGGCCGACCAGCGGACCGTTGCCGCTGTGCAGCGCCCGCACGTGCGCGTTGACGAAGGTGTAGCGCAGCGATGCGTCGACGTGCGACACCATCGCCGGAATGCTGTCGGCGATCACGCGGACCTGGGCCTCGCTGTGCGCGAGGCTGCGTTCGATGGCACGCCGCTGCTCCATCAGCTCGTCGAAGGTGCGCGCCAGGTCGCCGATCTCGTCGGCCGCATAGGTGCGCTCCGCCACCGGCGTGTCGTCGTCGACCCGGGAAGGCGCCTGCTGGGTCGACTGCATGTGGCGGTGCAGTACCGCCAGCGGCGTCAGCTGCCGGCGCACCACCACAAGCGTCAACGCACCGGCGCACAAGGCTAGCGCGAACGCGCCGAACCACGCGCCGCGCTCGATGGCATTGATGCTCGCGAAGGCCTCGCTGCGCGGATACATGGCGCCGACGATCCAGTTCGCCTGCACCATCCGGTCGAAGGCGTAGAGGCTGGGGACGCCGGCTTCGTTGATGCCCTCGCTGGAGCCCTGGAAGCCGGCCATCGCCCGCAGGATCTGCGCGTCGCCGCCGCTGCCGTTGGCCTGGACCTGGTTCAGGATGCGCGAGACGTTCGGATGGTCGACCATGATGCCGTCCACCGTGGTCACGAACAGGTAGCCGGTCTTGCCGAACTTCACGTCGGCGAGCGTGCCCAGCACGCTGCGATCCTTCAGGTTGATGGCGCCTGAGATCACGAAGCGCACCTGCCCGGTACCGTCGAATACCGGCTCGGTGATGGCCACCTGCGCCAGTCCGTTGAGCCGGTTGCGGTACGGCTCGGACACCAGGCCGGCCCTGGAGGCGACCGTCTGCTGGAAGTACGGCCGGTCCTTGACGTTCACCTTGCCGATCGCCTGCGCACCGTTGAGGTTGGCCACCAGGTTGCCGTCCATGTCGAGGAAGGCGACGTTGTCGAAGGCCTGGCGCAGCGCGGCATGCTTCTCGACGAAGGCCTGCAGCGCCGCGGTGCCCTGGAAGTCCTGCGCCTCCACGCTGCCGCTGAAGGTCTGCAGAAGGATGCGGCGGCTGCCGAATTTCTGGTCGATCGCATCGGCGATGGCGTCCACCCGGGCGAACTCCTCGGCCGCGATCGAGGCGCGCATGCTGCTCTTGACCAGATGGAGCGCGAAGGTGGCGATCGCGAAGGTGGCCAACAGGACCACCGCCGCCACGCCCAGACTCAGGCGTGTGTGCAATCCGAACCGGAATTTCGAGGGACCTGTTTGATTCATTGAACTTGCTCGGGGCCGGTACGTTGCCGGCGGCGGGTTTCCCGCCCTCCGAGTATCGGTGGGTTCGGGTTGCCGCGGAAGATGCAGGATTTACGCCGTGCAGACGCGGGCGGATTCAGCGCCCCGCGGGACGCGCCTCGCTCCCGGCAGCGAGACTGCGTCGTACCACCCGACCCGCCGGAGGAGCCCGAGCCCTCCAATCCGGCGCCGTCGATTTCTACATCGCCTCTCCCGATGCGCTCAGGGCGACGGTCGCCTTCGAAGCTGCCATCGGCATCGAAGCTTCGGCGGGCTCGAGCAGCGCGTCGACCAGTGCGTCCACACGCTGCTCCGCGCGCCGGATCGACTGCGCGAGCTGCTCGCCGCCGAACTCGTCGGACTCCACCGCCGCCTCGTGCACCTCCGTGATGCCGATGTAGCCGAGCGCGCTGCGCACGCTGCTCTCGGTGTGGTTGAGGTGAGCGATGCGCCCGCCCGGGTCGTAGCCGTGATCGCCGCGCGCACCCAGCAGCACCGCGCGCTTGCCCGCGTCCGCCAGCATCGGCCAGTACGGCACCGCGCCGCGCGAGCGGTCGAAACCGAAGGTCCGGCCCACGCGCACGATGTTGTCGATCCAGGCCTTGAACTGTGCCGGCGCGCTGAAGTTGTACATGGGCAGGCCGACCACGATCAGGTCGGCCGCGAGCAGTTGGTCGACCAGCCTGTCGCTCTCGGCGAGCACCTCGGCCATCCACGGTTCGCGCGCGGCGGGGGGCGTGAAGGCGGCGTGGATCCAGCGCCCGTCGACGGGTGCCGGCGGCTGCTGGCCGACGTCGAGGTAGTCGACGCGGTCGGCGGGCCGCGCCTTCCGCCAGCGCTCGACGAAACGCGCGGAGAGCCGGCGGGTGTGGGAGCCGTGCAGGTCGGTGTCGGAGCGGCCCGGCCGGGCGCTGGCGTCGATGTGGAGGATATTGATGGTCGCGTTCTTCATGGATGAGTTTCCTTCTTTCGTATCGCGCTGCCAGAATGGGGCACTGGCTTCGAATCTAGGATTCAAAGGCCGGCTCCACAAACGATCATTTCTCCACGCATGAAAGAGATTGGCTCATCTGTACGCACGTCGCGCAGGCTACCCCCGCTGCTCGCGCTGCGAGCCTTCGAGGCGGCGGCGGCCCACCTGAGCTTCCAGCGGGCGGCGCAGGAGCTTTCGGTGACGCCGTCGGCCATCAGCCACCAGGTGCGCGCGCTCGAGGAGTCGCTCGGCCAGCCGCTTTTTCGCAGGCTCACTCGACAGCTCGCGCTGACGCCAGCGGGGCAGCGGCTCTTCGACGACCTGCGCACCGGCTTCGACCTGCTGGAAGCCGGCGTCGACAAGCTGCGCCGCCCGCCCGCCTCGCAAGCCGTGACCCTGAGCACCAACACCGCCTTCGCCGCGCGCTGGGTGCTGCCGCGCATCGAGGCATTCCGCAAGGCCTGCCCCGGCGTCGAACTGCGGCTGCATGCGAGCGACACCCTGGTCGACCTGGCGCGCGGCGAGGCCGACATCGCCGTGCGCTCGGGCAACGGCAACTGGCCCGGCCTGGTGTCACGCGAGCTGATGTGCGAGCGCTACGCGCCGCTGTGCAGCCCGATGCTGGGCCTGAACGACGCGGCAGACCTGCCGAAGCACCGGCTGATCCACTGCGACTGGCAGCCGCAGGCGCTCGCGCCCGCCGTATGGCCGCGATGGTTCCGCGAAGCCGGCATCGCGCCGCCGAGGGGGCGAGCGATGAAGGCATCGGGCCTGTCGTTCTCCGACGAGACGCACGCCATGCTGGCCGCGCTCGCCGGCCATGGCGTGGCCCTGTTGAGCCTCACGCTGTCGGCCGAGGAACTCCGCAGCGGCGCGCTCGTGCAGCCCTTCGGGCCCGCGCTGGACACCGGCAGCTACTTCCTCGCCGTCGCCAATGGCAGGGAGGACGAGCCGGGGGTACGCGCCGTGTGGGAGTGGATCGCGTCGCAGGCTTCGGCAGGCTGAGCGTGCCCGCGCAAGGCGCTGACGCTGCTGATGCGGACGGTGTCGCAGAAGTAAAGAAAGGCCTCCCGAAGGAGGCCTGCCTTGCGAAGCGCCGCCCGGCGCCGGCTCAGCGTGTCTTGCTCAGCAGGGTCTGCACCAGATAGCCGTCGCGGTAGACGGCCTCGATCGTCCCATTGACGTGGTCGGAGGGATGCGCCGTCACGAACTTCTCCTCGGTCACGCGGTAGACCACCATGGTGCAGGACGAGTGCCTGCTCAGCGTGCGGGCCACGCCCGTGGCCTGCCTGAGGGTGGGATACGTCTCCATGGGGTCGCGAACTGTTTTGCCGGATGTGGTTCCAAATGTTAACCCGTAGGTACTCAACATCTCTAAGGGTATCTTCCGAGCGCCAACAGTGCGGACTGTCCTCAGGCCAGTGATTTCGAAGATTGAAGCGTCTCGTCGTGCTCGGCGCAACCGGCAAGCTGGCTCAATCCAGGCTCGGAAAGCCTGTAGCCCAGCCTTTCGATGACTCGCTTCGCACCCAGGCTCTCGTAGAAAGCGATGCCCCTCAGGTTGGACGCCTTTACCGGCCAGTCGATGCGGGCGCACCCGTGCCTTGTGGCGTACCGGGCGACCCAAGCCATCAACGCCCTGCCGGCCCCGTGGCTCCGGTGCGACGAGCGAACGTAGAGCTCCTTCAACTGGCAGTGCCTGCTCTGATCGGGAGAGAAATCGACCAGCGAATACACCAGCGAGATGGCTGCGAGGCCGATCACCGTCCCGCTTTCGTCCTGCGCCACGACAAGGCGCTGGAACGACCCGGGGGCCAGCAGGTTCGCGGTCAGATGCTCTCTCACCAGCTCCCGGGCGATCTCGGCGCCGTCGTTGTAATAAGCATGCAGCTCGCACAGCAGGTCGACCAGCGACTCGTGCTGTGCTTCGGAGACAAGGTCAACGCGCATTGGAAGTCCCAGGCAGGCCCACGGCCGAAGGCGGCGATGCTATCAAGGCACGGTTGGAGGGGCGGCCCGCACCGCACCCTCACTACACTGCCCTGCGATGAACCACCCCGCCCCATCGCATCCCTCGCCAACCGCCTTCTTCCGAAGCGGCGAAATGCTGCGCAGCCGCGGCGTGAGCGACGTGGTGCTCACCGGCACGGTGGACGTTCCCATGCCTCCCACTCGCCTGCTCGCCGACTGGGAACGCGAGATCTCCTCGCAGCTCGCACTGGAACCCGGAGACGTGGAGCCCCTGCCCCTCGCACGGGCCCGCGCGCGCTGGCCGGACTACCGGCTGTGCGTCCAGGCTGCGTCCGACTGGGCGCAGGCGCAGGGCCTGCCCGGGGTGCTCGCTTCCAGCGACGTCGCCCTGATGGCCTGCCGCGGTGCGAAGTACCACCACGACGGCATGCAGTACGGCTTCGCGGCGTTCTGCAATCTCTTCATGAGCGAGGACAAGGGGCTGGACCTGCACTTTCCCGCCGCAGGCCGGCGCATTCCGCTCAGGCGTGGGACCACGGCGATCTTCGACACCGGCCAGCCTCACGCGGTGATCCGGCGTGGCAGCAGCGGCTTCGATGCAGCCGACTTCGCGCATGGCAGCGACTGCAACCTGGTCTTCCTGACCTGGGAGTTCCCCATCGAGGACGCCTCCGTGGCGAAGGCACTGCGGATCGAGTTCGACGTCGCCGAAGCGAACGCGGCACGTCCTGACGAGGAGTCGCTCATGCTGGGCGGCAAGCCTGCCGTCGTGAACCCGGCTTCCGGCCAGTGGATGCGTGACGGCTGACCGATTTCGCTCAGCGCTCCTGTGAACGAGCCGCAACGCCGGCGGCAAGCTCCGCCAGGCATTCCCTGACCGCCTGAAGCGGCGTCTTCTCATGGCAGCGTGCAGCGGCCTCGCGCGCGACGGCTTCGCTCAGGCGCCGCTCCTGCGCCGCCTCCACCTGCAGTTCGACGATCCATTTCATGAGCACCGCCAGCACGATCAGCAGCCCCATCGCCGCGCCGATCAAGGTCAGGCGCCAGTTGCCGATGCGAAGGACGGGGGCCGCGGCAGGCTTGCCGGCCATGCCTTCTTCATGCGCGGACATCTAGCGCGGCAGGCCCGGGAAGACCCACATGCTCAGGCCGAGGATCAGCCCGATCCCGAGGGACACGATGGCGGCCGTGGTCAACACCGATGCCGCCACGATGTTCTGGACGAACAGAGCCATCATCACGAACCCCACCGCGGCGACGAAGCACATCGCGACCGGCAGCAGCGCCCTGAGCGCCGCGCCGCGCCCGGGCACCAAGGGTGGTTCGTCCGGGCTGCCTTCTCGCAGGAACGGGGTTCGCATGAATGTCCTCCTCTTCGCGATATCTCGCGTGTATGCATGGGTCCGCTGAAGAAGGCCGGCTGCTTCGGGGCAACCTTTTCTGACCTTCCTCAAAGAAAGTGACTGAAGGTTAAGGAAAGGATCCGGCCGGGCTAAGGGATTACTGCGCGAACCTTGCGGATGAGAAGAGGCGCGGCGAACAAAGCTCGACGGCCTGCGCAATAGTTAACAACCGGTGAACAGCAAGGCGCCGCCTGATCCTCGCGCGGACTCTAGGAGCGCGAGCCGGCAGCCACCAGTGCCGAAAGTCACTGCAGGCGGAGTCAGGCGCTGTCGCCGGGCGGCTGCAGCGCCCTCACCCAGTCGAAAACCGCCGCCACGGCCGGCTCGTCGCGTCGCTCCTTCGGGCAGACGAGATGGAACGGCAAGCCCGGCAGTTGCGGACCGAAGGGCTGGACGAGATTGCCCGCGCGCAGTTCGTCGGCGATCAACGCAAGGCTCATCAGGGCGACGCCCTGTCCCTGCAGGGCTGCCGACACGGTGTGCGTCTCGTCGGAGAACACCGGGCCGGCCGACACGTCGAGACCCGGCACCTGCGCCTCCTGCTGCCACGCGGTCCACGTGCCCGGCTGGGTCTTGCTGCCCGGCACCTCGAAGTGCAGCAGCGTATGCCGCACCAGTTCGCCGGGGCGGCGCAGCTTGAGCGCGGGGCTGCACGCCGGCGCGAAGACGTTGTCGAACAGCTTCTGCGACACCATGCCGGGCCACGCCCCGCGCCCATAGCGGATCGCGATGTCGGCAGTGATGCCGTCGAGCGGCACCGCGTCGTGCGACGCATGGATGCACAGGTCGAGCCGCGGATGCAGCGCGCGCAGCGTGCTCACGCGCGGCAGCAGCCATCGCGCCGCGACAGCCGGCGTGGTCGACAGCGTGATGGCGGTCCGCTCGGGCGGCGCACGCAGCCGCGCGACCGCATTCGCCATGGCATTGAACGATTCGCCGAGCACCGCCTGCAACTCCCGGCCCTGCGGCGTGAGCACCAGTTGCCTCGGCTGCCGGATGAAGAGCGCCACGCCGAGTGAATCCTCGAGCTGACGCACCTGGTGGCTGATGGCCGTGGGCGTCACCGACAGCTCATTGGCCGCGAGCTTGGCGCTGCAGTGCCGCGCGGCGGCCTCGAAGGCGCGCAGCGCCGCCAGCGGAGGGAGTTGGCGAAGGTTGGCCATGGATGGGCGAATGGATGAATTTATTTTTCAGCAGCGCAAAGAAATCGTCGTTTGTCGCCGCATGAGTGCATCGGTAGATTTCACTTCATGCCAGGCAGACAGCTGAATTCTCTTCATCCAAATCTTCATGTCAAAGAGGACCGCTCCATGACCACACTGCTCCACATCGACGCCAGCGCCCGCCCCGGCCGCTCGGGCACGCACGTCCACGGCTCGCATTCGCGCCGCCTCAGCCATCACTTCGTCACGACCTGGCGCGCAGCGCGGCCCGATGACGAAGTGATCTACCGCGACGTCGGCGCCACGCCGCCCGGCCACGTCACCGGCGAATGGATCGCTTCCGGCTACACGCCGGCCGGGCAGCGCGAGCCTTGGATGCACGCGGTGCTCGCCGAAAGCGACGCGCTGATCGCCGAGGTCCACCGCGCCGACGTGCTGGTGATCGGCGTGCCCATGTACAACTTCGGAATGCCCGCACCGCTGAAGTCATGGATAGACAACATCGTGCGCATCGGCTCCACCTTCGACTTCGACCCCTCCCGCGACAACCCGTACGTGCCGCTGCTGGCCGAGCGCCATCGCCGCACGGTGCTGCTCACCTCGTGCGGCAGCAGCGGCTACGGGCCGGGCGGCTTCCAGGCGCAGATGGACCTGCTCACACCGGGCGTCACGAACCCGCTGGCGCTGCTGGGATTGAACGAAGTCCACAGCGTCGCGATCGAGCACGCGGAGGACCACGGCGATCTGCTGGAGCGCTCCATCTCGAATGCGCTCGCGCGCGTGGAGGCACTGGTCGCCGAACTGCAGGCCGTGTGATCGCCGGCCTGCCCTTCATCAACCTTTCGGGGCCCTTCGTTCAGGCCGAACGCAGTTGCTCGCGCAGCTTCTGGCCGATCTCAGGCCGCTCCAGGAAAGGGTCGGCCGGATTGGTGATGGAGACGATGTTCTCCATGCGGCTGCGCACGTTGCCCAGCGCCTTCGGATGGCTGAACACGTAGAACTGGTTGTCGCTGATGGCCTCGAACACCTTGGCGGCCACTTCGGCGGCGGTGATCTTGCCGCTGCTCACCGCCTTGTTGCTCATCGCCTGGCCGATCAGCTGGCTCTTGGTGAGCTCGCTTTCCTTCGGTGCATTCGGGCGGTTGCGCTCGCTGCTGGTGATGCCCGTGGGCACGAAGTACGGGCACAGCAGGCTCGCGCCGATCTGGTCGGTGACGAGGTTCAGGTCCTGGTACATCGTCTCGGTGAGACTCACCACCGCGGCCTTCGCGGCGTTGTAGATGCCCATGTTGGGCGGCGTGAGCAGGCCGGCCATGCTGGCGGTGTTGGTCACGTGGCCGCGGTAGGACGGGTCTTTCGCGGCAGCTTCCAGCATCATCGGCACGAACAGGCGCACGCCGTGGATCACGCCCCAAAGGTCCACGCCCAGCACCCACTCCCAGTCGGCGACCGTGTTCTCCCACACCAGCCCGCCGGCACCCACGCCCGCGTTGTTGAACACGAAGTGCGGCGCGCCGAAGCGCTCCTTCACGGCAGCGGCCAACGCCTCCATCTGCGCAGCGTCCGACACGTCGACCTTGCGCGCCAGCACCTGAACGCCGGCCGCTTCCATCTCCGCCGCAGCCTTGTCGAGCGCGTCCTGCTGCACGTCGACCAGCACGAGGTTCATGCCGCGCGCGGCGCCGATGCGCGCGCATTCCAGGCCGAAGCCCGAACCCGCGCCGGTGAGAACTGCGGTCTTGCCCTTGAAGTCCTGAATCATTGGGTGCTTTCCTTTGGTTGTCTCTGCGCCGTCTATTGGACCGCTTCGCGCAGAGATCGACTGTCGTTCGCGTGACCCGAATCAGCCTTCCGCCTTTTTCAGCACATACCCGATGCGGGGAAAGTGCACATGCACGGTGCCCACTTGCTCGCTGCTGCGCTCCAGCGTGTAGTGCGTGCGCGTGGCGGCGACCAGCGTGCCGGGCGTCTCTTCGAGGCCGAAGCTCTCGGCGCGAATGGTGACGGCGCTGCCCAGCGGGATGCCATGGTCGTCCTGGAAGGTGCTGTCGGTCAGCAGCGAGTGCGGCGTGGAGGCCTTGGCGACCGCGATGGCTTCTGCGCTCGTGAACTTCTCGGGCACGTCGTGGCCGATGGCGGCCATGCGGTCCATCCAGTCGACCACCGCGGGCGTGAGGTCGAGGATTGTGCGGACCGACTCGATGCGCCGCGTGTACCACAGCGGGTGGTAGGCCGAGAAGTCGGCGATGCTGGGCACCTCGCCGAGCAGGTAAGGCTTCTCGTCGAGCATGTCGGAGAGCCGGCGCAGGTACGACTTGTAGGCGCTGGTGGCATCGGCCGGGCGCAGGCGGGTCATGTTGCCGGCGCTCATCTTGCCGCGGTCCTCGCCGAAGGCCTTGGCCGCTTCCGGCGGGGCCTTGGCGAACACCTCGGCCGCGCCCCTTGGCTGGAGGTTCCATGCCATGGCGGCCCAGAAGAGCGTGGTGTCGGCCCATTGCGCGAGGATGCGCGACATGCCCTTCTCGGGCTCGGGGTAGAGCGTGGGCGTGGGCTGCAGGTGCTCCAGCACGTCGGCGATGAGCGCGCTGTCGCAGTAGATGTCGGCGCCGATCTGCAGGAACGGCGTCTTGCGGTAGCCGCCGGTGAGCACCTCCACGTCGGGCTTGGGCATGATCGGCGGGATGAAGACCGACTTCCACGGCAGCTTCTTGGCGCCGAGGATCAGGCGCACCTTCTCCGAGAACGGCGAGGTGAGGTAGTGATGAAGGATCAGGTCGGCCATGTTCGTGGGCTTTCTAGCGTTGTGATGTTGGCGCGCTTCAGCGGGGCTGGGCGCGCTGGATGATCGAATCGAAATCGGTGCCTGCGGCCAGGGTGCCGAAGGCATGGCCCCAGTCGCCGGCAAGACGCGATGCGCAGAAGGTGTGCGCCACTGCAGGCGGGGCAGTCTGCACGAGCAGCGCGGCCTGCACGGCCAGTGCGACATCCTGCGCGAGGCGGCGGGCCTCGGCCTCGGAAGCCATCGCCTCGATGCGCGCCGGCAGTGCGTCGGCGAGGCGGTCGAGCGCGGCATGCTGCCCCCTCGCGGGCGCCAGCTCCTTCTCGAGCGCGGCCACCGCATCGCCCTTGCGCAGCCCCCGCAGCAGGTCGAGCGCCATGATGTTTCCCGCGCCCTCCCAGATGGAGTTGAGCGGCATCTCGCGGTAGATGCGGGCCATGATGCCCTCGCCGCCCTCCTCCACATAGCCGTTGCCGCCGAGGCACTCCATGGCTTCCTGAGCGAAGGCGCTGCCGCGCTTGCAGATCCAGAACTTGGCGACCGGTGTGAGCAGCCGGGCCATCAGGCGTTCGTGCTCCTCGGACTGGTGGTCGAAGGCTCGCGCGAGGCGGATGGCAAGCGCGGTTGCAGCCTCGCTCTCCAGCGCAAGGTCGGCCAGGACGTTCTTCATCAGCGGCTGGTCGATCAGCGGTTTGCCGAAGGCCATGCGCTGGCTGGCGTGGTTGAGCGCGATCGCCAGTGCCTGGCGCATCAGGCCGCTGGTGCCCAGCGCGCAGTCGAGCCGCGTCATCGTGCCCATCTCGAGGATCTGCGGAATGCCGCGGCCCTCCTCGCCCACGAGCCACGCGGTTGCCCCCTGGAACTCGACCTCGGAGCTCGCGTTGGCCTTGTTGCCCAGCTTGTCCTTCAGCCGCTGGATGCGGATCGCGTTGCGGGAGCCATCCGGCAGCACGCGCGGCAGGAAGAAGCACGAAAGCCCGGCGGGCGCCTGCGCGAGCACCAGGAAGGCATCGCACATCGGTGCCGAGAAGAACCACTTGTGGCCGGTGATGGCGTAGCGCTCGCCCCAGGCATCGCAGCCGCCTGCGCGAACCGCCTGGGAGGTGTTGGCCCGCACGTCGGAGCCGCCCTGCTTCTCGGTCATGCCCATGCCCATGGTCACGCCGGGCTTGTCGCCGAAGGGCTTGAGCGCCGGGTCGTACCAGAGGCTGCCGAGCTTCGGCGTCCAGTCGGCATGCACCGCCGCGTTGCCGCGCAGCGCAGGCGTGACGGCGTAGGTCATGGAGATGGGGCAAAGGATCGACGGCTCCAGCTCGGTGAAGAGCATGAAGCCGGCCGCGCGCAGCACGTGCGGCGAGGCGGAGGTGCCGGTCCACGGCGTGCCGTGCAGGCCTGCGCCCACGGCGGCGCTCATCAATGCGTGGTAGCTGGGGTGGAACTCCACCTCATCGATGCGCCGCCCGAAGCGATCGTGCGTGTGAAGCTCGGGCGTGTGGACATTGGCGAGCCGCGCATGCGCCTGCATGCCGGCCGAGCCGAGGGTGGCGCCCAGTTCGTGCAGCTGCGTGGTCTGCAGCGTGGGCGCGTTGAACTTCAGTGCATCGCGCAGCGGCCGGTTGGTGTCGAAGAGGTTGTAGTCGACCAGCGGCTCGGGCTGGTTGAAGACCTCGTGCGTCGAGTCCATTCGAATACCTCCGTGCTCTGCACCGCGGTGCTCGCTTGCTTGGGGCGGCCCGGCGCGGCGCGCATGACCGGCCTCCTTGCCTTGCGTTCAGCTCATCGGCGCATCAATCAGACGAGCTTGACCAGTTGCTTGCCGAAGTTGCGGCCCTTCAGCAGGCCCAGGAAGGCCTCGGGAGCCGACTCGATGCCCTGCGCGATCGACTCGCGCGGCTTGAGCTTGCCGGTGGTCACCAGCGTGCCCAGCTCGGTCAGCGCCTCCGGCCACACTTCCATGTGCTCGCTGACGATGAAGCCTTCGATCTTCATGCGGTTGATGAGGATCAGCGCCGGGTTGGCCAGGGGCAGCGGCTGGCCATCATAGCCCGCGATCATTCCGCACAGCGCCACGCGGGCGAAGGCGTTGGCGCGCAGCAGCACCGCGTCGAAGATGTAGCCGCCGACGTTCTCGAAGTAGCCGTCGATGCCGTTCGGGCAGGCTTCCTTGAGCGCGGCGCTCATCGACTTGACGTCGGGGTGCTGGCGGTAGTCGATGCAGGCGTCGAAGCCCAGTTCGTCGGTCACGTACTTGCACTTCTCGGCGCCGCCGGCAATGCCCACCACGCGGCAGCCGCGCGCCTTGGCCAGCGCGCCGAAGGCGCTGCCCACCGCGCCGCTGGCGGCGGTGATGACCACGGTTTCACCGGCCTTGGGCGCGATGATCTTCACCAGCCCGTACCAGGCGGTCACGCCCGGCATGCCGACCGCACCGAGGTAATGCGACAGCGGCACGTGCGTGGTGTCGACCTTCTTCAGCGCGCCGGGCTGCGAGGCATCGACCACGCTGTATTCCTGCCAGCCGCCGAAGCCGACCACCTTGTCGCCCACAGCGTACTTGGGGTGCTTGCTCTCGACCACTTCGCCGACGGTGCCGCCCTGCATGGTCTGGCCCAGCGGCTGCGGCTGCGCATAGCTCTTCGAGTCGTTCATGCGGCCGCGCATGTAGGGGTCCAGGCTCAGGTAGTGGTGGCGCACCAGGACCTGGTTGTCCTTGAGCGCGGGGGTTTCGGCGGTGACGAGCTTGAAGTTGCTCGCGACGGCTTCGCCCTCGGGGCGGTTGTCGAGATGGATCTGCTTGTTGGTGGGCATGGAAGACTCCAGGGAAATTCGGTCGATCTGCTGTTCGTTCAGGTCGTAAAGTCAGCTCAGTCGGTGGACGGCGGACGCATCTCGTTGGCGCTGGCCGGCCCGGTCGGCAGCCGGCGCTTCACGTACTTGAAGGTGCCGGTGGCATGGGCGCACACGCGCTCCTGCTCGTCGTAGATTCTGGCCTCGGTGAAAGCCAGCGTCGCCGTCCTGTGAATGAGCGTGCCGCGCGCATGCAGCGGGCCCACGGAGGGCTGCATGAAGCTGGTCTTCATCTCGATGGTGACCACGCCCGTCTCGGGCGCGATGCTGCGCGCGGCAGCGGCCATGGTGATGTCGAGCAAGGTCATGCAGGCACCGCCATGCGTCACGTCGAAGGTGTTCAGGTGCTCGGGCTTGGCGGTGTAGAGGATCTCGGATTCGCCGTTCTCGAACTTCGTGAGTTCGAAGCCCAGGTGGCGCGCGAACGGGATGCGGCTCGTGTACGAGCGGAAATTGATGTCTTCGTCTTGAGTGGTCATTTCAGTCTGCCAATGGCCGACACGATGGCACGGCCCCTTCGCGGGCTCCCGCGGAAGCGGCTTCGCCGGGCCGCAGGGTGCGCCCCCTCGAGGGGGTGTCCGAGCCACACGAAGTGGGCGAGGCTGGGGGTGGTCATTTCAAGCTGCGCCGAGCACGACGCTGACACCGCCATCCACCGCCAGCCACTGGCCGGTGACGTGCTTGCCGGCATCGCTCGCGAACAGCAGCGTCAGGCCCTTCAGGTCTTCCTCGTCGCCCAGGCGGCCCAGCGGCGCCTGCGCGGCCATCTTCTCCTCGCCCAGCGACTTGATGAGGCCGGCGGCCATCTTCGTCATGAAGAAGCCGGGGCAGATCGCGTTCACGTTGATGTTGTACTTGCCCCATTCGGCTGCCAGCGTGCGGGTGAAGCCGATGACTGCGGTCTTGGAGGTGTTGTAGGCCAGCGTCTGCATCTCGGGCGGGTTGCCGTTGAGGCCGGCGATGGAGGCAATGTTGATGATGCGGCCCGACTTCTTCGGGATCATGTAGCCGTTGGCGATCTGCTGCGACAGGATGAAGTAGCCCCGCACGTTGAGGTTCATCACCTTGTCCCAGGCCTCGACCGGGTGGTTCTCGGCCGGCGCGCCCCAGCTGGCGCCCGCGTTGTTCACGAGGATGTCGACCGCGCCCATGCGCTGCAGCGTCTCGTCGGCTAGGCGGCGGGTGTCTTCCTCCTTCGAGCAGTCGGCGGCGATCCAGCGCGCGTCGATGCCGGCGGCCTGCAGTTCGGCGGCGGCCTGCTCCAGGTCGTCGGCCTTGCGCGAACTCAGCATGATCTTCGCGCCCGCCTCGCCCAGTGCATGGGCCATCTGCAGCCCCAGGCCGCGCGAGCCGCCGGTGACGAGGGCGGTCTTGCCGGTGAGGTCGAAGAGTTTCTGGACGGTGCGTGCGGTCATGGGTTGTCTCCGGGGTTCGGGTAGTGGTTCAGATCGTGTAGTCCATGCACTGGCGGGCTTCGCGCACGGCGCCGATGAACGGCTTCAGCGCCACGTGCTGCGGGTGGTCGGCGTAGGCAGCCAGCGCGGCGGCATCGGTGAATTCCGAGTACAGGACCAGGTCGTAGGTGGCTTCCAGCCCGGGCTGGGCGATGGCCACCTCGAAGCGCAGCGTGCCGGGCGAGAGCTTCGCGCAGGCATCGAGCAGCGCCTTGGCCTTGAGCAGGTTGGTCGCCTTGTCGGCGCCCTCGGCGTGCTCCTTGAACTTCCACATCACGATGTGCTTGAGCATGGCGGGCCTCCTTACTTGCTCGAAGGCGTGTTGGACAGGCGGGAGCGCACGTAGATCAGCACGAAGCCGACCAGCGCCACGACGCCGCCGGGCACGGCGATGGACCAGCCCAGCGCTACATCGGTGCGGCCGGTGGCGATGCCGAGGATCACGCCGAAGAGGCCGCCGTAGATCAGGATCCAGATCCATTTCTCGAGCCGGGCGTGCGGCTTCGGCGGCTTGGCGGCGACAGGGGTATTGGGGTTGGTGTTCGGCGAATCGGTCGTGGCCATCAAAAGGCGTCCTCGGGCAAAGCTGTACAGGTCGGGTCGCGGGTTTCGACCACGTTGAGCCATGCGCCGATTTTCGGCAGCTCGTAGTGGAAGAAATAGTCCGTGGCGCCGATCTTGCCAGCTGTTACCGCCCTCGCCTTTTCTCCATCGTTTTCCAGGGCCCTTTGGGCCACGTCCAGCCAGATCCAGGCCAGCACGGTGTGGCCGAAGGCCTGCATGTACGGCACCGCGTTGGCCAGCGCCTGGGCCGGATCGCCCGTGGACCAGGCGGCCTCGGTGGCGCTGCCGATGCGCTGCAGTGCGGCTCCCAGCGCCTTGGCATGGGCCTCCAGGGCCGGCACCTTGGCGGCGCGGCCGATGGTGGCGGTCATGCGCCCGGCCAGCAGCTGCAGGCCGCGGCCCTTTTCCATCAGCACCTTGCGACCCAGCAGATCGGCCGCCTGGATGCCGTGGGTGCCCTCGTGGATCATGTTCAGGCGGTTGTCGCGCCAGTACTGCTCCACCGGGAAATCGCGCGTGTAGCCGTAGCCGCCGTGCACCTGGATGGCCAGCGAATTCGCCTCCAGGCACCACTCGCTGGGCCAGCTCTTGGCGATGGGCGTGAGCACCTCCAGCAGCAGCCGCGCGTCGTCGGCGGCCTGGGCGTCGCCGGTCTTCTGCTCGTCGACCAGCCGGGCGCAGTACAGCTCCAGCGCCAGGGCGCCCTCGCAGTACGCCTTCTGGGCCAGCAGCATGCGGCGCACGTCGGCGTGCTCGATGATGCGCACCTGAGGCGCCGCCGAATCCTTGGCCACGGCCGCACCGGCGGCATCGGGCTTCTTCACCAGCCGGCCCTGGGGGCGGCTCTTCGCATACTCGAGCGAGGCGTGGTAGCCCGCCATGCCGAGCATGGTGGCGGCCGTTCCGACGCCGATGCGCGCCTCGTTCATCATGTGGAACATGCAGTGCAGGCCCTTGCCGGGCGCACCGACCAGGTAGCCCACCGCGCCGGCCTTGCCGTCGACCGGGTACCTGCCCTCGCCGAAGTTCAGCAGCGTGTTGGTGGTGCCGCGCCAGCCCAGCTTGTGGTTGAGGCCCGCGAGCGCCACGTCGTTGCGCTGGCCGGTGAGCCGGCCCTCGGTGTCGACCATGCGCTTGGGCACGATGAACAGCGAAATGCCGCGCGTGCCCGGCACCAGCTTGCCGTTCTCGTCGGGAATCTTGGCCAGCACGATGTGCACGATGTTCTCGGTCAGCTCGTGGTCGCCTGCCGAGATCCACATCTTGTTGCCCGTGAGCCGATAGCGCGGACCCAGCGGATCGCTCTGGAAGTCGTCGCCGTCGGGCACCGCGCGCGTGGCCACGTCGCTCAGCGAGGAGCCGGCCTGCGGCTCCGACAGGCACATGGTGCCGGCCCAGCGGCCGGAGAACTCGTTCTTGGCGAAGACCTCCTTCTGCATCTCGGTGCCGTGCACCATCAGCAGGTTGGCGTTGCCGCTGGTGAGCATGTTCGAGCCGATGCTCACCGAGGCCATCGCGAAGAAGCTGTTGGCCGCCGCCTGCAGCGTGTAGGGCAGCTGCATGCCGCCGATGTCGTAGTCCTGCGCTGCGCTCATCATTCCCGACTCGACGAAGGCCTTGTGCGCATCGTGCGTGGCCTGCGGCAGCACGACCTTCTCGCCGTCGAAGTGCGGCTCCTGCGTGTCGACGATGCGGTTGAACGGCGCGTACTTCTCGCGCGCGATGCGCTCGCAGGTGTCGAGCACGGCATCGAAGGTCTCGCGCGAATGATCGGCGAAGCGCTCGCGCTGGTTGAGGGCTTCGGCGTCGAGCCAGTCGTAGAGCAGGAAGTCGAGGGTGGAACGAAGGCTCATGGTCGAATTTCCGTGGGAGTCATGAGACCGCGGCGTTCCTTCTCAGGAACACCGCGGAACCGGCTTCGCCGGGCCGCCGGTGTTGCCCCCGGAAGGGGGTTGGCGAAGGCGACGCGCAGTGCGCCGCGGACTGGGGGAGAGTCAGAGAATTTCGAACACGCCCGCGGCGCCCATGCCGCCGCCGATGCACATCGTGACCACGACCTTCTTCGCGCCGCTGCGCTTGCCTTCGATGAGCGCGTGGCCCGTCAGGCGCTGGCCGCTCACGCCGTAGGGGTGGCCCACGGCGATGGCGCCGCCGTTCACGTTCAGGCGGTCGCCCGGGATGCCCAGCTTGTCGCGGCAGTAGATCACCTGTACGGCGAAGGCCTCGTTCAGCTCCCACAGGTCGATGTCGTTGACCGTCAGGCCCAGGCGCTTGAGCACCTTGGGCACCGCGAAGACGGGGCCGATGCCCATCTCGTCGGGCTCGCAGCCTGCCACGGCGAAGCCGAGGAAGCGGCCCATGGGCTTCAGGCCCTTCTGCTCGGCGTACTTCTCGTCGACCACCACGCAGGCGCCGGCGCCGTCGGAGAACTGGCTGGCGTTGCCGGCCGAGATCAGGCCGCCGGGCAGCGCCGGGCGGATGCCGCTGATGCCTTCCTTGGTGGTGCCGGGGCGGATGCCTTCGTCGTTCTCGACGGTGACTTCCTTGGTGCGCAGGCCCAGCACGGGGTCGGCCACGCCGGCCAGCACGGTGATGGGGGCGATCTCGTCCTTGAACTTGCCGGCTTCCAGCGCGGCGGTGGCGCGCTGCTGGCTGGCGGCGCCGTATTCGTCCATGGCGTCGCGGCCGATGTTGTAGCGCTTGGCGACCTGCTCGGCCGTCTGCAGCATGTTCCAGTAGATCTCGGGCTTGTTCTTCACCAGCCAGGGGTCGGCCAGCATGTGCTTGTTGGCTTCGTTCTGCACGCAAGAGATGCTCTCGACGCCGCCGGCCACGTAGACCTCGCCCTCGCCCGCGACGATGCGCTGGGCGGCGGTGGCGATGGTCTGCAGGCCCGAGGAGCAGAAGCGGTTGATCGTCATGCCCGAGGTGGTGATGGGCAGGCCGGCGCGCAGCGCGATCTGGCGCGCGATGTTGGAGCCGGTGGCGCCTTCGGGCGTTGCGCAGCCCATGATGACGTCGTCGACCGATGCGGGGTCGATGCCGGCGCGCTGCACCGCGTGCTGCACCGCGTGGCCGCCCAGCGTGGCGCCGTGCGTCATGTTGAAGGCACCCTTCCAGCTCTTCGCGAGCGGCGTGCGGGCAGTGGAAACGATGACGGCGCTGGTCATGGTGAGGTCCTTTGGCTTTGAAGCAGTTGGAAGGGAAAAGAGAGGGCTGCAGTGGTTGTCGTCATTGCGCCGGAGCAGCGTTGGCGTTGCTCAGGAGCTGGCGGTAGAAGCCGATCATCTCGCCGTAGTTCGAGATGGCCAGGCGTTCGTTGTTGCCGTGGAAGCGCGCCAGGTCTTCGTTCTTCATGCGGAACGGCGAGAAGCGGAAGACGGCGTCGCTCACGATGCTGAAATGGCGCGAGTCGGTGGCAGCGGTCATGAGGCCCGGGGCCACCACCGCATCGGGAAAGCTCTGGCGCACGGCCTGTTCGATCGCGCGGTAGCCGGTGCTGTCGGTCGACGACACGGGCGACGGCTCGGAGTTGCCCGGGTAGGCCTTGATCTTGATGTCGTCGTTGCCCAGCGCCTTGCGCAGGTGCGCCTCGGTGCTGGCGATGGTGTCGCCCGGCAGGATGCGGAAGTTGACGGCGGCCTCGGCGCGGCCGGGCAGCACGTTGTCCTTGTTGCCCGCACGAACGATGGTCAGCGCGGTGGTGGTGCGCAGCATGGCATTGCTGCTCGGGCTCTTCTCGAGGATGCCGCGCACCAGCGGCTCGGTGAGCCACAGGTTGGAGAGCATCACGCGGTTGACCCCGCTCATCTCGGGCGCGAGCGCGCCGAACATCTGGCCCGCCACGCCCTTGATGCCGCCGGGCATCGGGTTGGCCTCGAGCCGCGCCAGCGCCGCGCTCATGCTGCCGATGGCGCTGTGCTGCGGCGGCATCGACGAATGGCCGGGCGCGGTGTCGAGCGAGAGGAAGAAGGTGGCGTAGCCCTTCTCCGCCAGGCCGATGAGCGCAGCCGGCTGCTTCAGGCCGGGCATCACGCCGTCGAGCACCAGCAGGCCCTCGTCGAGCACCCAGTCCAGGCGCACGTTGCGCGACTTGAGCAGTTCGGCGATGGGCAGCGCGCCGCGCAGGCCGCTCACCTCCTCGTCGTCGCCCATCACGAGGTAGACCGTCTGCCTCGGCTTGAAGCCGCTGCCGATGAGCAACTCGATGGCTTCCATCTGCGCGAACAGGTTGCTCTTGTTGTCGAGCGTGCCGCGGCCCCAGATGAAGCCGTCCTTGATCTCGCCGGAGAAGGGATCGACCGTCCAGGCCTTCTCGGTGCCAGGCGCGATGGGCACCATGTCCTGGTGCGCCATCAGTGCGACGGGCTTGGCCTGCGGGTCGGTGCCGGTCCAGGTGTAGAGCAGCGCCTTGTTGCCCACCACTTCCTTCTTCAGGGTGGCGTGCACCTTCGGGAACTGCTGCTCCAGGTAGGCGTGCAGCTTGTCGAACTCGGCTGCGTTGGCAGCCGGGTCGTCCAGCCCCGACACCGTGCGGAACGTGATCGCCGTGGACAGCCGCCGTGCGGCCGCCTGCAGGTCGATGTCCAGCTTGGGCGCGGGCGCCACCGCCAGCTGGCGCGACGGCGTGGTCCAGGTCTTGACCGCCAGGGCGGCTGCCAGCAGCACTACTGCCAGCAGCAGCCCGAGGAAGATGCGTTTCAACATTGGCGGTCTTGGTCCCGGCCCAGGTTACGCGTCGGCCATCAGCCGAAGGACTTGCCTTCGGCCACCAGCTTCTGGATCAGCGGTGCGGGCTGCCAGAACTCGGCGTCGTCGCGCGGGTTCTTCGCGAAGCGCTTCATCGTCTCGGCCACGTTGTACAGGCCGACCTGCGACGCGTAGTGCATCGGGCCACCGCGATAGATCGGGAAGCCGTAGCCGGTCAGGTACACCATGTCGATGTCGCCCGACTTCGAGGCGATGCCGTCTTCCAGGATGTGCGCGCCCTCGTTGACCAGCGCGTACACCAGGCGCTGCACGATCTCCTCGTCGGAGATCTTGCGCGGCGTGATGCCCAGTTCCTTGCGATGGTCCTCGATCATCTTGTTGACCAGTTCCGACGGGATGGCGTCGCGCTTGCCGGCCTGGTAGTCGTACCACCCTGCCCCGGTCTTCTGGCCGAAGCGGCCCAGTTCGCAGAGCTTGTCTGCCGTGCGGCTGTACTTCATGTCGGCACGCTCCACGGCGCGGCGCTTGCGGATCGCCCAGCCGATGTCGTTGCCGGCCAGGTCGCCCATGCGGAACGGGCCCATGGCGAAGCCGAACTTCTCGATGGCCTTGTCGACCTGCTGCGGCGTCGCGCCTTCGTCCAGCAGGAAGCCGGCCTGGCGGCTGTACTGCTCGATCATGCGGTTGCCGATGAAGCCGTCGCACACGCCCGAGACCACGGCCGTCTTCTTGATCTTCTTCCCGATGGCCATGACGGTGGCCAGCACGTCCTTCGCGGTGGCCTTGCCGCGCACCACTTCCAGCAGCTTCATCACGTTGGCGGGGCTGAAGAAGTGCATGCCGACCACGTCCTGCGGACGCTCGGTGAACGAGGCGATCTTGTCGACGTCCAGCGTCGAGGTGTTCGATGCCAGGATCGCGCCCTTCTTGGCGACGCGGTCGAGTTCCTTGAACACCTTCTCCTTCACGCCGATTTCCTCGAACACGGCCTCGATGATGAGGTCGGCGTCCTTCAGGTCGTCGTAGCTCAGCGTGGTGCTCAGCAGGGCCATGCGCTGCTCGTACTTGTCCTGCTTGAGCTTGCCCTTCTTGACCTGGGCTTCGTAGTTCTTCTTGATGGTGGCAATGCCGCGGTCGAGCGCCTCCTGCTTCATCTCGAGGATGGTCACGGGGATGCCCGCGTTCAGGAAGTTCATCGAGATGCCGCCGCCCATGGTGCCGGCGCCGATCACGCCGACCGACTTGATCTCGCGCTTGGGCGTGTCTTCCGGCACGTCGGGGATCTTGCTCGCGGCGCGCTCGGCCATGAACAGGTGGCGCAGCGCCAGCGATTCGGGCGTGAACATCAGCGAGGTGAAGATGCGGCGCTCTTCGGCCATGCCCGCGTCGAACTTCAGCTTGGTGGCGGCCTGCACGGCATCGACGCACTGCAGCGGCGCGGGGTAGTTCTTCGACATGCCGCCGACCATGTTCTTCGCGAACTGGAAGTAGGCATCGCCCTGCGGGTGCTTGCACGGCAGGTTGCGCACCAGCGGCAGCTCCTCGCCCGTCTTGCCGGCCACGCTCTTGGCGAAGGCCACGGCCTCGTCGAGCACCGATTCGGCCGATGCGGCCAGCTTGTCGAACAGCTTCTGGCCGGGCACCGATGCGAGCAGCTCGCTCTTGACCGGCTCACCGCTGACGATCATGTTCAGGGCCGTCTCGACGCCCAGAACGCGCGGCAGGCGCTGCGTGCCGCCTGCGCCGGGAATCAGGCCCAGCTTGACTTCGGGCAGCGCGACGTTGGTGCCGGGAGCGGCCACGCGGTAATGGCAGCCCAGGGCCAGTTCGAGGCCGCCGCCCATGCACACCGAGTGGATGGCAGCGACGATGGGCTTGGGAGAGGCTTCCAGCGCGAGGATCACGCTCAGCAGGTTGGGCTCCTGCAGCGCCTTGGGCGTGCCGAACTCCTTGATGTCCGCGCCGCCCGAGAACGCCTTGCCGGCGCCGGTGATGACGATGGCCTTGACGGCGTCATCGGCGTTGGCCTTCGACAGGCCGTCGGTGATGCCGATGCGCGTCGAGAAACCGAGACCGTTGACCGGAGGGTTGGTCAGTGTGATCACGGCGATATCGCCGAGCACTTTGTATTCAGCCGTCATGCTGCGTTCCTTGGTGTGTGAAGAAAAAGAAGAAAAAGCACGAGTGTTCTTTTTCGGGGGATTCTAGGCGTTTCGCGCGGCCCAACAATGGCACGCAGTCGCTGTAGAGACAAGGGCCGCGGATGCGGGGAACGGACACCGGACGCAGAGACGCGGAGGTTTCGCGGAGGACGCAAAGGAAAGTCAGAAAAAATGACCTGCCTTCTCTTTCGCGTCCTTCGCGTGATCTTCGCGCCCTCTGCGCCCTCTGCGTCCTCTTCGCTCGCAAACCCGCAATCGGAGGCCTAGACCTCCAGCCACTCCTTGCGGATGGTGGCGTCGGCGCGCAGGCCGGCGGGGGTACCGTCGAAGACGATGCTGCCGTGGCCCATGACGAGCGCGCGGTCGGAGATTTCCATCGCGATGGTGAGCTTCTGCTCGATCAGCAGCACCGAGATGCCCTTGTCCTTGAGGGTGCGCAAGTACTGCCCCACCAGCTCGACGATCTTCGGCGCAAGGCCCTCCGTGGGCTCGTCGATGATGATCAGGTCGGGGTCGCCCATCAGCGTGCGGCACAGCGTGAGCATCTGCTGCTCGCCGCCCGAGAGCACGCCGGCCTCGGTGTGCTGGCGCTCCTTCAGGCGCGGGAACATGCCGTACATGTCGTCGAAGGACCAGCGGCTGCCCTTGCCCGAACCCTTCTGCCCCAGCAGCAGGTTCTGGTGCACCGTGAGCTTGGGGAAGATGTCGCGGTTCTCCGGCACGTAGCCGATGCCGAAGTGCGCGATCTCGTAGGCCTTGCGGCGCAGGATGTCCTGCCCCTTCCAGTGCAGGCCGCCTTCCGCGTGCACCAGGCCCATGATCGCCTTGGCGGTGGTCGAGCGGCCCGAGCCGTTGCGGCCCAGCAGCGCGACGATCTCGCCCGGGCTCACCTCGAAGGAAACGCCATGCAGTACATGGCTCTTGCCGTAGTAGGCGTGGATGTCTTGGAGCTTCAGCATTTCAGTGTCCCGCTCCCTGCGCGTCGGCAACGGAAGAGCCCAGATAGGCCTCCTGCACGCGCGCGTTGGCGCGAACGGCGGCGGGCGTGTCGAAGGCGATGACCTCGCCATAGACCACCACCGCGATCTTGTCGGCGAGGCCGAAGACCACGCCCATGTCGTGCTCCACCGTCAGGAGCGTCTTGCCGACGGTGACGTGCTTGATGAGCGAGATGAAGTGCGAGGTCTCGGTCTTGCTCATGCCGGCCGTCGGTTCGTCCAGCAGGATCACGCTGGCGCCGCCCGCAATCGTCACGCCGATCTCCAGCGCGCGCTGCTCGGCGTAGGTGAGGTTCATCGCGTGCACGTCGCGCTTCTTCTCCAGGCCGATCTGACGGATGAGCTCTTCCGTGCGCTCGTTGGCATCGTCCAGGTTCGAGAGGAAGCGAAGGAAGGTGTACTTGTAGCCCAGGCTCCACAGCACGCCGCAGCGCAGGTTCTCGAAGACGCTGAGCTTCGGGAAGATGTTGGTGATCTGGAAGCTGCGCGACAGCCCCATGCGGTTGATCTCGTACGGCTTCATGCCGTCGATGCGCGTGCCGTTGAGCAGCACCTCGCCGCTGGTCGGCGCGAGCCGGCCGCTGATGAGGTTGAAGAGCGTCGACTTGCCCGCGCCGTTCGGACCGATGATGGCCACGCGCTCGCCGGCCGTCACGGCCAGGTCCACGCCGCGGATGATGTCGGTCTTGCCGAAGCTCTTGCGCAGGTTCCTGAGTTCGAGTGAATAAGTGGTCATGCCGTCTCCCGCCGCTTGATCTCGGCTTCGATTTCCTCCTGCGCATGCCCCCAGGCCTTGGTGAAGCGTCTGCGCACCACCTCGAACACGCCCAGACCCACCGCGAACAGCGCAATTGCGACGATCCAGCTCGTGGCCGAGGAGGTGTCGAGCTGCAGCCCCGCGAACGGCACCATCGGGCCGAGCGCCGCGTTGAGCTGCATGTGATAGATCATCTCGACGATGGCCGCCGCGCCCGCGAGCATGATGGCCGCGCCGACCAGCAGCCCGACGTACAGCAGGTAGAAGCGCTTGATCTTGCCGAACAGCGCCACGCGCACGTTCATCATGATCAGGCTGGCCACGCCGCCGGGCGCGAACATCACCATCAGCAGGAACACCAGGCCCACATAAAGCAGCCAGGCCTTGCTGAGCTCGGACAGCAGCACCAGTGCGAACACCAGCAGCGCCGCGCCGATGATCGGCCCGAAGAAGAAGGTCGCGCCGCCGAGGAAGGTGAACAGCAGGTAGCTGCCCGAGCGCAGCCCGTTGAGGCTGTCGGCCGCGTTCACGATCTCGAAGTTGATGGCCGCCAGTCCGCCGCCGATGCCCGCGAAGAAGCCGGCGATGATGAAGGCGTAGTAGCGCACGCGCTGCGTGTTGTAGCCGATGAACTCCACGCGCTCCGGGTTGTCGCGCACCGCGTTCAGCATGCGACCGAGCGGCGTGCCGGTGAAGGCGAACATCAGCCCGGTGCAGATGAAGCAGTAGACGGCGATCAGGTAGTACACCTGCTTCTGCGGACCGAAGTTGAGCCCGAAGAAGGAGGCGCCGTACACCCGGTTGGTGGTGATGCCGCCCTCGCCGCCGAAGAAGCTGGGGAACATCAGCGCCATCGCCGCCACCAGTTCGCCCAGGCCCAGCGTGATCATCGCGAAGGTGGTGCCCGACTTCTTGGTCGACACATAGCCGAAGAGCGCGGCGAAGAACATGCCGCCCAGGCCGCCGACGATGGGAATGAGCACCAGCGGAACCGGCAGCTTGCCGGCGCTGGCCAGGTTCATCGCATGGATCGCGATGAACGAGCCCATGCCCACGTACACCGCATGCCCGAAGCTGAGCATGCCGCCCTGCCCCAGCAGCATGTTGTAGCTCAGGCAGATGATGATGAGATAGCCGATCTGCGACAGCATGGTCAGCGCCAGACTGCTGGTGAAGACCATCGGCGCCACGATCAGCAGCAGCGCGAAGAAGCTCCAGATCAGGATGCGGCCGATGTTCAGCGGCTTGAACCGGTAGTACTGGACGGGGTTGTTTGTCGTGGTTGCGGTGTTCATCGCGTCAGTCCTCCCGGGTTCCGAGAAGACCCTTGGGCCTGAAGATGAGGATCAGCACCAGGAAGAGGTACGGAAGGATCGGCGCGACCTGCGAGATCGTCAGCTTGAGCAGCTCGTAGCCGAAGGTCTGGTCGGTCACCGCCACGCCGAAGGCCTGCAGTCCGGTGGCCAGCGACTGGTCCATGGCCACGGCGAAGGTCTGCACCACGCCGATGATCAGCGAGGCCAGGAAGGCGCCCGCCAGCGAGCCCATGCCGCCGACCACCACCACCACGAAGATGATGGAGCCGACCGACGCAGCCATCGCCGGCTCGGTGACGTAGGTGTTGCCGCCGACCACGCCGGCCAGTCCCGCCAGCGCGGCGCCGCCGCCGAAGACCAGCATGAAGACGCGCGGCACGTTGTGGCCCAGCGCCTCGACCATCTCGGGGTGCTTGAGCGCCGCCTGGATCACCAGGCCGATGCGCGTGCGCGTGAGCAGCAGCCACACCGACACCAGCATCAGCACCGCCACCAGCATGATGAAGGAGCGCGACTTGGGGAACTGCGTGCCGTAGAGCGTGAAGAGCGGTCCCTGCAGCGCCGACGGCAGGCCGTAGGGCACCGTGGAGCGGCCCCACACCAGCTGCACGACTTCGAGGATCAGGTACGAAAGGCCGAAGGTCACCAGCAGCTCGGGCACGTGGCCGAACTTGTGGACGCGGCGCAGGCAGTAGCGCTCGAAGGCGGCGCCCAGTGCGAACACCAGCAGCGGCGCGATGAAGAGCGCCGGCCAGAAGCCGAGGATGCCCGACAGCGTGTAGGCGAAGTAGGCACCCAGCATGTAGAAGCTCGCGTGCGCGAAGTTGAGCACGCCCATCATGCTGAAGATCAGCGTGAGGCCGGAGCTCAGCATGAACAGCAGCAAGCCGTAGCTCACGCCGTTGAGCAGCGAGATGACGAAGAATTCGACGTTCATCGGTCTTTCGTGTCAGTTGAAAAAGAAAGAGGCCCGAGTGTTGAAGTCGGGCCTCGACCAACAAGCAGGCCGCCGGGCTCAGTCCCTCGCCGTGCGTTGCACGGCACAGGCTGCATGAGCGACACGCGGTGCGCGCAGCCTGGGAGCGAACGTCATCCCGGACGCTTCATCTGGCACGAGGTGGGCGTGCTCGCCACGTACGCGTCGTAGTACTTCACCGGCACCAGCGTGTAGCCGGTGTTCTCGGGGCTGTACGGATACTTGGCGCTGGCCTTCTCCCACTTGGCGATGTACAGGCCCTGCTGTGCCTGGTGGTCGGTCTTGCGCAGCTCGATCTCGCCGTTGAAGCTCTTGAACTTCATGCCTTCCATCGCGGCCGCCACCTTCACCGGGTCGGTCGACTTGGTCTTCACGAAGGCTTCGGTGAGGGCCTGGAACACCGTGTAGATGTCGGTGGTGTAGAGGTCGTCGTTGAACTTCTTCTTGAAGTCGTCGGCGTACTTCTGCATGTCGCCGCCCATGTTGTAGTGGGCGTAGCCGACCTGGTAGACCTTGCCGTCCGAAGCCGCGCCCATGGCCGTCGGCGTGCCGGTGGTCACCGCGTAGTAGGTGTAGAACTTGACGTTCAGGCCCGAGTCGTTGGCGGCCTTGATCAGCAGCGCCAGGTCGGAGCCCCAGTTGCCGGTGATGACGGTGTCGGCACCCGATGCCTTGATCTTCGCGATGTAGGGCGAGAAGTCGCGCACCTGCGCGAGCGGATGCAGGTCGTCGCCGACGATCTGCACGTCGGGGCGCTTGGTCTTGAGGTTGTCCTTCGCGAACTTCGAGACCTGCTGGCCGTGCGCGTAGTTCTGGTTCAGCAGGTAGACCTTCTTGATCTCCGGCTGGTCCTTCATGTAGGTGGTCAGCGCCTCCATCTTCATCGACGTGTCGGCGTCGAAGCGGTACTGCCAGTAGCTGCACTTGCTGTTGGTCAGGTCGGGGTCGACGGCCGCGTAGTTCAGGTACAGCGCTTCCTTGCCGGGGTTGCGCGCGTTGTTCTTCTCGAGCGCGTCGATGATGGCCAGGGCCGGGCCGGAGCCGTTGCCCTGCACGATGTAGCGCGCGCCCTGGTCGAGGGCCGAGCGCAGCGCGCTGGTGGTCTCCTGCGGGCTGAGCTTGTTGTCGATGCCGATGATCTCGAACTTCACGCCCGCCGCATTCTTCTTGTTGAACTCCTCGGCGAAGAACTGGAAGGTCTTGAGCTGGTTCGTCCCGACCGCGGCCATCAGGCCCGACAGCGGGTCGAGCCATGCGATCTTGACGGTTTCACCCTTCTGGGCAAAGGCACCGGTGGCGGTGGCAGCGATGACGGCTGCGGCGGCGATTTTCAGAGCGAAGTTCAATCTATATCTCCTGGTCAAACCGATTCAAAACGCCGCACGAGAGTACAAGCGTTTGCAGCCCCTCCCCTCAGGGAATGCCCGTAAGAGGGGCGCCGCAAAGGCCCGTTTCTATCGCGCATGCGACACCGCGTTTCTCCAATTTGCTACCCGCCGGTAGGCACCTGCTACCGCCGGGTAGGAAACGCGTTCACAAAGCGCCTAGGGACGCTTCATCTGGCACGACGTGGGCGTGCTCGCCACGTACGATTCGAAGTACTTCACGGGAACGTTGGTGTAGCCGGTGTTCTCCGCGTCGTAGGGGTACTTTGCGCTCGCCTTCTCCCACCGCGCGATGTAGAGGCCCTGCTGCAACTGGTGGTCGGACTTGCGCATCTCGACCTCGCCGTTGAAGCTCTTGATCTTCATGCCTTCCAGTGCGGCAGCCACCTTCACCGGGTCGGTCGACCTGGTCTTGACGAAGGCCGCATCGAGCAGCGCGAACACGTGGTAGATCGACGACTGCGTAAGGTCGTCGTTCATGCGCTTCTTGTAGCCTGCGAGCAGCTGCTGGATCTCGCCGCCCATGTTGTAGTGGGCGTAGGCGACGGTGTAGACCTTGCCCGCGGAGGTCGCGCCCATCGCGGTGGGCGTGCCGGCGCCCGGCGCATAGTAGGTGAGGAACTTGACGTCCAGGCCGGAGTCGTTCGCTGCCTTGATGAGCAGCGACAGGTCGGAGCCCCAGTTGCCGGTGATGACGGTGTCGGCGCCCGATGCCTTGATCTTCGCGATGTAGGGCGAGAAGTCGCGCACCTGCGCGAGCGGATGGAGGTCGTCGCCCACGATCTGGATGTCGGGGCGCTTCACCTTGAGGTCTTCCTTGGCGTACTTCGACACCTGCACGCCGTGCGCATAGTTCTGCCCGAGGATGTAGACCTTCTTGATGTCGGGCTGGTCCTTCATCCAGGTGGTCAGCGCCTCCATCTTCATCGAGGTGTCGGCGTCGAGCCGGAAGTGCCAGTAGCTGCACTTGCTGTTGGTCAGGTCGGGGTCGACGGCCGCGTAGTTCATGTACAGCAGCTCCTTGCCCGGGTTGCGCGCATTGTTCTTCTCGATCGCGTCGATGATCGCAAGCGCGGGGCCCGAGCCATTGCCCTGCATGATGTAGCGCGCACCCTGGTCCTGCGCGGAACGCAGCGCCGCGGTGGTCTCCTGCGGGCTGAGCTTGTTGTCGAGCGCGATGATCTCGAACTTCACGCCCGACTGGTTCTTCTTGTTGAACTCTTCGGCGAGGAACTGCGTGGTCTTCAGCTGGTTGGTGCCCACCGCAGCCATCAGGCCCGAAAGCGGGTCGAGCCAGGCGATCTTGACTGTCTCGCCCTTCTGCGCGAACGCGGCGACAGCACTCGCCAACATTGCACAGGCAGCTACGGACTTGATGGCAACTTGCATGAAGAGTCTCCAATGTGAAAGGCGGAACGCCAGCGTACAAGCGGCCCTTTTTCCGCCGCACAGGGATTGCCCGCAAGCAAGGCCGCCGGGGCCGCCTTGCTATCGCGTATGCGACAGCGCAGCGCCCGCGGCAGCCCCGGCGGTCAAGCCGTGGGCAGCTTGTAGTCCTTGAGCAGCTCCCGCAGCTTCGTCTTGAGGATCTTTCCGGTGGCGCCCAGCGGGATGGCGTCGACGAACACCACGTCGTCCGGGATCTGCCACTTGGCGGTCTTGCCCTCGTAGAACTTCAGCAGCTCCTCGCGCGTGACCTCCGCATTGGGCTTCTTCGCGACGGCGATGATCGGCCGCTCGTCCCACTTCGGATGGAACACGCCGATGCACGCGGCCATGGCCACGGCCGGATGCGCGACGGCGATGTTCTCGATGTCGATGGAGCTGATCCATTCGCCGCCGGACTTGATCACGTCCTTGCTGCGGTCGGTGATCTGCAGGTAGCCCTCGGCGTCGATGGTGGCCACGTCGCCGGTGGGGAACCAGCCGCGGTTGCGTTCGTCGGGAATGAGCGGATCGCCGCCCTCGCCCTTGAAGTACTCCTTGACGATCCACGGACCCTTGACCAGCAGATCGCCATAGGCCTTGCCGTCCCAGGGCAATTCCTTGCCGTCGCCGTCGACGATCTTCATGTCGACGCCGAAGATGGCGCGGCCCTGCTTCATGCGGATCTGCAGCTGCGCATCGGGCGGCAGCGACAGGTGCTTGTTCTTGAGCGTGCACAGCGTGCCCAGCGGGCTCATCTCGGTCATGCCCCAGGCGTGCAGCACTTCCACGCCGTAGAGCTCCTGGAACGCCTTGATCATGGCCGGCGGGCATGCCGAGCCGCCGATCACCGTGCGATTGAGCTTGCTGAACTTCAGGCCGCCGGCCTGCATGTGGCCCAGCAGCATCTGCCACACGGTGGGCACGCCGGCGGCGAAGGTCACGCCCTCCGACTCGATCAGCTCGTACACCGACTTGCCGTCGAGCGCCGCGCCCGGAAACACCAGCTTGCAGCCGACCAGCGCGGCCGAGTACGGGATGCCCCATGCGTTGACGTGGAACATGGGCACCACCGGCAGCACCGAGTCGCGCGCCGACAGGCGCATCACGTCGGGCAGCGCGGCGGCATACGCGTGCAGCATGGTCGAGCGATGGCTGTAGAGCGCGGCCTTGGGGTTGCCCGTGGTGCCGCTCGTGTAGCACATGCTGGAGGCGGAGTTCTCGTCGAAGGTGGGCCACTCGTACTCGGTGGACTGCGTGCCCATCCAGGTCTCGTAGCTCACGAGGTTGGGCACGCCGCTGTCGGCGGGGAGCCTGTCGGCATCACACAGTGCAACCCATTTCCGGATCGTGGGACAGCGCGCTTGCACCGCCTGCACCAGCGGCAGGAACGTGAGGTCGAAGCACAGGATCTGGTCTTCGGCATGGTTGGCGATCCACGCGATCTGGTCGGGGTGCAGGCGCGGGTTGATGGTGTGCAGCACGCGGCCGCTGCCGCTCACGCCGTAGTACAGCTCCAGGTGGCGATAGCCGTTCCAGGCCAGGGTGGCGATGCGGTCGCTGAACAGCAGCTGCTCGCCGTCCAGCGCGTTGGCCACCTGCCTGGCGCGCGATGCGATGTCGCGCCACGTGCAGCGGTGGATATCGCCTTCGACACGGCGCGAGACGATCTCGCCGTCGCCGTTGTGGCGCTCGGCGAACTCGATCAGCGACGAGATCAGAAGCGGTTGGTCTTGCATCAAACCCAGCATCTACGGACTCCTATGTGAAATGACTTCTTCAAAGCTCGGGAACAACGCATTCACGCAAGCTTCGGCCATTTGCACAATGACACAAACCCGCACTGCAAGATTGAACGAAGCGGCTCAAGTGGGCGCCCTCGGACCGGTGCCCACCGGCACTGTCACCACGTTGGTGCGGCACGGCTGGCGCAGCGTCTTGCCGCAGTCCGGCAGCGCGGCGACATGCGGGTACGGCACGTAGCCCAGCACGATGCTCGACGCATTGGCGGCCTGATGCCACAGCGTGTTGGTCGAAGGCGTCTTGTCGTTGCCGAACAGCCAGAAGCCGGTCTGCGAAGGCGAGTCCACCGTCACGCGGATGCTGGAGCCGGCGCGAAAGACATGGGCGAATTTCTGGATCTCGATGCGCACCAGGTTGGGCTGCCCCGACAGCAGCGCCGCTTCCTTCGGCTGCGTGAAGTCGCCGAAGGGACGCAGCTCGGTGGAGCGGCTGTCGTCGAGCGCGCGCTTGGAGGCGCGCAGCCAGCCGCGCTGCACGAACATTTCCTTGCCATCGGGCCGCACTTCCGACACCGTGACCTGCAGGTCGGTGTTGTCGGCGGTGGCGCTCAGATACAGGTCGGCCGAGCCTTCCCCGTAGAAGCTCAGGTCCTCGGGCAAGGCGGCGGTGGTGAAGGTGAGCTGGCCGTCCTTCTCCGCATCGGCCACGGCCTGCCAGCCTTCGGCGGCCGGGTTGTTCACCACCGGGCTCTTCGCCGGATACCTGTAGTCGGACGAGGCCGCGCCAGCAGTCGGCTTCGCATCGCCGAGCACACCGCCCGGCTGCATCCACAGGCGCAGCGGCTTGACCTTAACCGGCAGGCGGTCGAACTCGGCCACGGCCGTCTGCTTCAGCTTCGCGGCGCCGTTCACCGCCTTCTGGTCGGTCTGCTGCATCTCCTGCAGCAGGCGAACGTGCGGCTCCTTCTCGAAGCCATTGTCCTCGCCCTTCACGAAATGGGCGAGGAAGCGCTTCAGCGTGCCGTCGATGTAGTCGGAGGTGACGTTGGTGTGGTGGTCGCCGTTGGAGCTGATGAGCCACATCTTCCCGGGCTCCATGGTGTCCTCGTAGTAGCCCGAGCGCGGGCCGATCTGCTCGTCCTGCCACGACTGGGTGCCGAGCGCGGGAATGTTGATCTTGCCGGTCTCGTAGAACGCGCTGCGCTTCACGTAGAGGCCGTCGGCATACGGGTTCTCGAGCCACTTGGTCAGGTCGAGATCGGGCCGCTTGATCTTCTCGATGTTATCGGCCACGGTCTTCGCGCATTCGGTGTCGCCGTCGAGCTTGGCGGCGAGGGCCGCGGCGCGGTTCCAGGTGGCCGGGAAGCCGCCCCACCACTGCGAGGGGAAGCCGATGTTCTTGATGCCGCCCGGGTAGCCCACGTCTCGGTACGGGTCCGTCACGTTCTTGCTGGGTGTGATCGCCAGCAGGCCCTTGGGCCGGTGTGCCGCCACCCACAGCTGGTTGTAGCCGGAGTACGAGTAGCCGACCATGCCGATCCTTCCGTTCGACCACGGCTGCTTGCCGGCCCATTCAAGGGCGAAGGCGCCGGCCGCGCCAGTGGAGGCGTCGAACACCTGGTCTTCGCCCGTCGAGCAGCCGGTGCCCGGCACGTTGAGGCCCATCACAGCGTAGCCCTCGGTCACCCAGAGCTGGCCGATGTTCGGGGCCGAACCCGAGCTGTAGCCGTCGTACTCGACCAGCAGCGGAAAGCTGCCCTTGCCTCCGTTGGGCAGCAGCAGCGAGTAGCACATCCTGTTGCCGTCCGGCAGCGTGATGTAGCCCCACTTGCGGACCACCCCGGTCTCGGGCGTGGCCGGCGGTTGCGCTGGCGGTGTTTCGGCGGCGGGCGGGAAGAAGGCGAACCCGCTGCCCGACGAACCGCTGCCGCCGCAGGCCGCAAGGGCCGCCACGGTGGCAAGCAGCGACGCGGCAACGCGCCATCGGAGGGGGGGTGTGGAAATCCTCATGTTGTTGTCTCCGTTATCGTTTTGGTGGATGGCATGCGTTGCCCAGGCGCGTCTCGGGGCAAGACGGCGATCCCCTGATCAGGGCGCCGCGGTGATCTTCGTGGCCGTGGGTGTGGCGTCGAGCAGCAGCTGCGAGGGCCACGGCGCCCAGGTTGCACCAAGTTCGGGCGTGTTCGGATCGCCCTTTCGCATGAAGGCGCCCACGCTGGCCATGACCGCGTTCGACAGCGCCAGCCTCCCCTTCTCGTTGGCCTTGCCGCGTATCACGTTAGACAGCACCGAGGGGCCGAAATTGCCGAACACGAAAGGCAGGTCGAAGGCGTGCGCGGCGCCGTACACGTCGTTCCAGGGCGCGGCCTGCTGGGCCCAGTCGAGTCGGTAGTGCCAGATGTTCGACTGGCGCGTCTTCATCGTGTCGAGCAGGTTGTCGCGGTTGGCCTCGAACAGCCCTTTCGTGATGAGGGCTGTCGCCGCGTCGTAGCCGGTGCCGGGCTTGTCTACCGGAAGGTAGAACGGGTCGATGATGTCTTCCACCTTGAGCGTGGGCGCCGCATCGGGGTTGAAGTTGAACATCATCGAGAAGCGCTGGGCATCGGAGACGATCCAGCCCGACTTCGGGAAGCCGATGGTGCCCAGCAGCGATGCGAACAGCTTGCCCTCGTCGCGCGTGTTGCCCGAGAGCATCGGCACCTTCACGTACTGGTCGGCGGCGATGGCGCCGATGGGGTCGGTCGGGATCACCGTGCCGTCGGGAATGGGGCCGACCGCGCCGTGGCCGGCCGCGACCACGGTGGTGAGCATCTTGCCGCCGTCCTGCGCGCGCAGGTAGTCGGCGATCTGCGCCGGCGTGCGACCGGCGATGTAGGCCTTGGCGGCCGTCGCGTCGGCGACGGTGCCGTCGGCGACGAGCAGCTTCTCCAGGATGGCCTCGCCCTGCGCAAGCGAGACCGAGGCCGGCGACAGCGAAGGCAGCGTGCCCGCCGGCAGGTTGCTCGCCAGCGAGATGCCGCCGCTCATCTCGAAGGCCTTGTGGAAGAGGCCCTTGGCCATCGGCGAGGTCATCACCGACAGCAGGTTGGTGGCGCCGGCCGATTCGCCCGAGAGCGTGACGTTGCCCGGGTCGCCGCCGAACCTGGCCGCGTTGTCGCGGATGAAGCGCAGCGCCGCCATGTTGTCCAGCAGCGCGAAGTTGCCCGAGTCGTCGCCTTCCGTCCCGCCCGGACGCAGCTGCGGCACGTTCAGGAAGCCCAGGATGCCCAGGCGGTAGCTGGCGGTGATGACCACCGCATTGGCGGCCTTGGCCAGCGCGGCACCGTCGTACAGCGGGTCCGCCGTATAGCCCGAGATGTTGCTGCCGCCATGGATGAAGAGCAGCACCGGCAGGTTCTTCTCTTCCGTGGCCGGGCGCCAGATGTTGACGAACAGGCAGTCCTCGCTGCCCGAGGGCTTGCCCAGCATGGTGCCGATGGTCTCGTCGTAGGTGTTGTTGGCGCCGGGACTGAAGATGCGGCCGATCTGCAGGCAGGCATTGCCGAACTTGCTGGCCTGGCGGATGCCGGTCCAGGGCTCGGGCGCCGCGGGCGCGCGCCAGCGCAGCGCACCGACCGGCGGCTTGGCGAAGGGAATGCCCTTCCAGAACCAGGTGCCGGTCCTGGCGCTGTCGTCCACGCCCTCGACCTTGCCGGCGGTGGTCTGTCGGACCATGGGGCCGTCGGCCGCGGGCGGCGCCGGGGCGGGAGCCGGTGCGGGCGGCGGCGCGCTGGGCAGGAAGACGAAGCCCGACGAATCGGAACCGCCGCCTCCACAGGCCGAAAGCGCCGCAAGGGCGGCCGCTGCCATCGCCAGGGCAGCAGCCCTGGCCGTGGCCGTCTTTCCTGCTGCTGCCGGGCCCTTCGGCGCTCGGGCGTTTGCCTCTGTCTCCATGTTTCTTGTCTCCACACCGGGTTAATCGGAATTCCTGGCTTGACGCGCCGCGCCCATACTCCGGGGCCGCCGAACACGTAAAAAAATTCTAGGAACCGGCACGGTTTTCACCGCTATCGCAACAAAGCCAAACGAATGACTTCAGGAGCCTCCACGCCGCTGCGCCAGCGCAGCCCCCAACGCCGGGCGGGCTGCATGCCGCAGCCGGAGCTGCGCACCAGCTCGGCCGCATGGCTCGAGGGCGTCCTGTCGATGTTCGAGGCCGAGGGGCTGGACGTGCCCTCGCTGCTGCGCGAAGCCGGCTTCGACCCCGACTCGCTGCACCGGCAGAACGCCCGCATCCCGGTCGACGAGATCTCCGTGCTCTGGCAGCTCGCGGTGGCCCGCGCCGGCCGGCCCATGCTGGGCCTGCACCGCGACCTGGCCTCCACGCACAGCAAGCTGGGCACGGTCGGGCATGCGATGTCGTGCAGCTCCAGCCTCGAAGCGGCGCTCGTGCGGCTCACGCGCTACATGCCGGTGATCTCGGACGCGACCGCGTTCTCGCTGCAGCCCGATCCGCGCGGCTGCTGGATGGTGATGCGGCACACTGGCGGCAGCCTGCCCATTCCGCGCCAGCGCGTCGAATACGCCCTGCTGACCGTGCTCATGCAGTGCCAGTGGCTCACCCGGCGCGACCTGCAACCGCTGGCCATGGAGTTCGTCTACCCGCCCCCGGCCGACGACCGCCTGCACCGCGAGGCCTTCGGCTGCGAGGTGCGGTTCAACGCCGAGGCCAACCGCCTGCTGCTGTCGGCCGCCGACCTTGCCACGACCCTTCCCACCTTCCACGAAACACTCGGGGAGATGCAGGAGCACCTGCTCGAGGAGCAGCTCGACCTTTTGGGCCAGACCACCACCAGCACGCTGGTGTGCGCCGAGATCGCACGCCGGCTGCAGCACGGCGAGCCGCGCCGGCAGGACGTGGCCTCGGGACTCGGCCTGGCCGAGCGCACGCTGCAGCGGCGGCTGCAGGAGGAGTCGGTGTCGTTCCAGGCGCTGCTCGACCGCACCCGCCGCGAACTGGCGAAGCAATACCTGGCCGAAGACCGCCACACGCTGACCGACGTGGCCGACATGCTGGGCTTCGTCGACAGCAGCAACTTCTTCCGGGCCTGCAAGCGCTGGTTCGGCGTGCCGCCGGCGCAGTACCGGGCCCGCATCTGGGACACGCCGGCCGCCCTCGCGGCCTGACCCTCCACGCCCCTCGATGGCCCGCCCGGCCAGGGGTTACGCGCCGTGCCGGACAATCCGGGCATGAGCTTGCTTGCTGAAGACACCGAGGCCGCGGACCTGGGCTTGCGCTGGAAACCGGGGTTTGCCGCCCTGGGACCGGCCTTTTTCACCGAACTGCGCCCCACGCCCCTGCCCGATCCCTACTGGGTGGGCCGCAGCGAAGCCGTCGCCCGCGAACTCGGGCTACCGACCGACTGGCACGAATCGAAGGCCACGCTGGCGGCGCTGACCGGCAGCATGCCGGTGGCCGGCGCCCGCCCCATCGCCACCGTCTACAGCGGCCACCAGTTCGGCGTGTGGGCCGGACAGCTCGGCGACGGGCGCGCCATCATGCTCGGCGAGACCGACGGCGGCCTCGAGGTGCAGCTCAAAGGTGCGGGGCGCACGCCCTACTCGCGCGGCGGCGACGGTCGCGCGGTGCTGCGCTCCAGCATCCGCGAATTCCTCTGCAGCGAGGCCATGCACGGCCTGGGCATTCCGACCACCCGCGCGCTGTGCGTGACCGGCTCCAATGCCCCCGTATACCGTGAGGAGATCGAAAGCGCCGCCGTGGTCACCCGCGTGGCGCCCAGCTTCGTGCGCTTCGGCCACTTCGAGCATTTCGCGGCCAACCAGCGCGACGAGGAACTGCGCGCCCTGGCCGACTACGTCATCGACCGCTACTACCCGGCCTGCCGAACCACCGACCGCTTCGGCGGCAACGCCTACGCAGCCTTCCTCGAGGCCGTGAGCGAGCGCACCGCGGCCCTGCTCGCCCAGTGGCAGGTCGTGGGCTTCTGTCACGGGGTGATGAACACCGACAACATGAGCATCCTCGGGCTCACCATCGACTACGGGCCGTTCCAGTTCCTCGACGGCTTCGACCCGCGCCACATCTGCAACCACAGCGACACCCAGGGTCGCTACGCCTTCAACCAGCAGCCCAACGTGGCCTACTGGAACCTCTTCTGCCTGGCGCAGGCGCTGCTGCCGCTGATCGGCGACCAGGAAGTCGCGGTGGCTGCGCTGGAGTCGTACAAGACGGTGTTCCCAAACGAATTCGAGGGCCGCATGCGCGCCAAGCTGGGCCTGACGGAGGCTGCCGAAGGCGACCGGCCGCTGATCGAAGGCGTGCTCAAGCTGCTGGCCGCGGGCAAGGTCGACTACACGATCTTCTGGCGCCGGCTTTCCGGCTACATGGCCGACGGCAACGTGGAGCCGGTGCGCGACCTGTTCCTGGACCGTGCGGGCTTCGACGCCTGGCTGCTATCGTTTTCGCAGCGCCATGCCGGCACCGACAGGGCGCTGGCCGCCGAACTGATGCGTCGCTCCAACCCCAAGTTCGTGCTGCGGAACCACCTGGGACAGCAGGCCATCGAAGCGAGTCAGCAAAAGGACCACTCGGGTGTGGCAACCTTGCTGGCTCTGCTGCAGACCCCATTTGAAGAACATCCCGGCGCCGACGCGTATGCCGGGTTCCCGCCCGACTGGGCTTCCACGATCGAAATCAGCTGCTCATCATGACCACTCCCGTACAGAAAACCGACGCCGAATGGAAAGCCCTGCTCGCTGAGAAAGGCGCCGAACCCGCGGCCTTCGAGGTGACCCGCCACGCGGCCACCGAACGCCCCTTCACCGGCAAGTACGAGGCGCACTGGGAAGACGGCACCTACCACTGCATCTGCTGCGGCGCCAAGCTGTTCGAGTCGAGCACCAAGTTCGACGCCGGCTGCGGCTGGCCCAGCTTTTCGCAGGAGGCGGTGCCGGGCGCCATCCGCAACGTCATCGACCGCTCGCACGGCATGGTTCGCACCGAGAACGTCTGCGCCAACTGCGGCGCCCATCTGGGCCACGTCTTCCCGGACGGCCCGACCGAAACCGGCCTGCGCTACTGCATGAACTCGGCGTCGCTCGACTTCCAGAAGAAATAAGAGAAAAGCGGCCCGCTCGATGAAACTGATCCTCGACTTCTTCCCGATCCTGCTCTTCTTCATTGCCTACAAGATGGGCAACATCTACACCGCCACCGGCGTGCTCATGGCCGCCACGGTGGTGCAGATGGCGATCATCTACGCCACCGAGCGCAAGCTGCAGGCGATGCAGAAGGCCACGCTGGTGCTGATCCTGCTGTTCGGCACGCTCACGCTGGCGCTGCACGACGATCGCTTCATCAAGTGGAAGCCGACGGTGCTCTACGGTGCGATGGCGCTGGCGCTCGCGGTGGCGCTCTGGGCACTCAAGAAGAACTTCCTGAAGATGCTGCTGGGCTCGCAGTTGGAGCTGCCCGACCGCATCTGGGGCCGGCTCAACGTGGCGTGGATCGGCTATTGCGTCTTCATGGCCGTCATCAACGGCTACGTGGCGGCGTACTTCACCACCGAGGCCTGGGTCAACTTCAAGCTCTGGGGCTACGTGTTCCCCATCGTCTTCTTGGTGGCGCAGGGCCTGTACATCGCGCCGCACCTGAAGAACGAAGAAGACAAGCCCGCGGCATGACGAGCACGACCGCCCCCCTTCCCACCACAGCCGGACTCGAGGCGGCGCTGCGCAAGGCGCTCGCGCCCACGGCCCTCGAAGTGATCGACGAAAGCGCGGCCCACGCGGGCCATGCGGGTGCCAACGCCGAGGGCCGGGGCACCCATTTCCGGGTGCGCATCGCCTCCCCCCTGTTCGAGGGGAAGCCCCGCGTGGCGCGGCATCGGCTTGTGTATGATGCCCTCCAGGTTTTTATCGCACAGGGTCTGCACGCCATCGCCATCGAGGTGCTCTGAGTCAGTCGTCCAACGGACCGAACGCCGCGCTTGCACCGGCCGCTGCTCCTCTTCCCCTCCAATTCCTGCTTTCTTCCCCGCGCCTTTTCCTACACGCGCATTTCCCTCCCAGCTCGATATTCATTCCATGAAAAAACACATCATGCAGGCCGTCGCGGCCGCAGCGCTGCTCGGTGCCATCCCCATGGCGGCCCTGGCGCAGAACGCAGCCATCGTGAACGGCAAGCCGGTGCCCAAGGCCCGCATGGACGTCCTGGCCCAGCAGCTGGCAGCCGCCGGCCGCCCGGTGACGCCCGAGATGCAGGGCCAGCTGCGCGAGGAGATCGTGGCTCGCGAAGTATTCATGCAGGAAGCCCAGAAGCAGGGCCTCGACGCCACCGAGGACTACAAGAACCAGCTCGAACTCGCCCGCCAGGCCATCCTGATCCGCGCGCTGTTCGAGAACTACCGCAAGACCAACCCGGTCTCGGACGCCGACGTGAAGGCCGAGTACGACAAGTTCGTCGCGGCCAATGGCGGCAAGGAATACAAGGCGCGCCACATCCTCGTCGAGACCGAAGACCAGGCCAAGAAGATCATGGCCGACCTGAAGAAGGGCGCCAAGTTCGAGGACATCGCCAAGAAGCAGAGCAAGGACCCGGGTTCGGGCGCCAATGGCGGCGACCTCGACTGGGCCAACCCCGCGAGCTTCGTGCCCGAGTTCTCGGAAGCCATGATCAAGCTCAAGAAGGGCGAGACCACCCCCGCCCCGATCAAGACCCAGTTCGGCTGGCACATCATCCGCGTCGACGACATCCGCCAGGCTCAGCTGCCGAAGCTGGAAGAAGTCAAGCCGCAGATCACGCAGCAGTTGCAGCAGCAGCGCCTGCAGAAGTACCAGGAAGACCTGCGCGCGAAAGCCAAGGTCGAGTAATCGACCCCGAGCATGAAAAAAAGCGGCCTCAGGGCCGCTTTTTTCATGGGCGCTCAGATCGCCCAGGTGCCGAAGTTGTCGCCCGGGCCGTCGAGTGCCCCGAACACCTGCCAGGCCGCGCCGGCATCCGCGCCCTGCACCGCCCGGCCCAGCGCATCGAGCGTGCGATGGATCTTCTTCGATGCGCCGAAGTGCGCGGCATTGAGCGCCTCGAGCTGCGGCAGCAGCGTGCGCAGGATCTCGATGCGTGCCGACGAAGCCGCCGCCTCGTCCGCGCGCCACGCGAGCAACTGCTTGCGGATCAAGTCCTCGATCCGCGCCGCTTCCAGCACATGCCGGCTTCGCGGGTGATCGAGGTCGAGCATCAGTCTCAGCCCACCCAGCGGCGCGCATTGCGCCAGATCTGCATCCAGGGGCTCAGCTCGCTCTTGTCGCCCGAGGTCCAGCTCATCTGGATGTTGCGGAACACGCGCTCGGGGTGCGGCATCACGGCGGTGAAGCGGCCGTCGGGCGTGGTCACCGAGGTCAGGCCGCCAGCGCTGCCGTTGGGGTTGAACGGGTACTGCTCGGTCGCCTTGCCGTGGTTGTCGACGAAGCGCATCGCCGCGATGGCCTTGTCGGCGTCGCCGCGGTACTTGAAGTTGGCGTAGCCCTCGCCGTGCGCCACCGCGATCGGCAGGCGGCTGCCGGCCATGCCCGCGAAGAAGATGCTGGGCGATTCGAGCACCTCGACCATCGACAGGCGTGCCTCGAAGCGCTCGCTCTGGTTGGTGGTGAAGCGCGGCCAGGCTTCGGCGCCCGGGATGATGTCGGCCAGCTCGGCGAACATCTGGCAGCCGTTGCACACGCCCAGGCCGAAGGTGTCGGCACGGCCGAAGAAGGTCTTGAACTGCTCGGCCAGCTTCGGGTTGAAGGTGATGCTGCGCGCCCAGCCGATGCCGGCGCCCAGCGTGTCGCCGTAGCTGAAGCCGCCGCAGGCGACCACGCCCTTGAAGCTGGCAAGGTCCGCCCTGCCCGACTGCAGGTCGGTCATGTGGACGTCGAAGGCCTCGAAGCCGGCCTCGGTGAAGGCGTAGGCCATCTCGACGTGCGAGTTGACGCCCTGCTCTCGCAGGATCGCGACCTTCGGCCGCGACTGCAGGAGGGCCGGGGCAACCGGCGCGGCAGCCTGCTGCGCGTTCGGCAGGAAAACGTGCATGCCCGGATCGGCCGGATCGCCAGCCGCCGCGTGTTCGGCATCGGCGCAGGCCGGGTTGTCGCGCTCGCGGGCGATCTTCCAGCTGACCGAGTCCCACACCTGCTGCAGGTCGTGCAGGCTGGCGCTGAACACGGACTTGGCATCGCGCCAGACTTCGACCTTGCCCTTGCCCGCGTCCATCGGCGAGCTGGCGGGGCGCGTCTTGCCGACGAAATGGCTGTGGGTGCTCAGGCCGTGGGCGCGCAGCACCTGCATGACGTCGTTGCGCTCGGCGGTGCGCACCTGCAGCACCATGCCCAGTTCCTCGTTGAACAGCGCCTTGAGCGTGAGCTCCTCGCGGCGGGCGCTGACCTGCTGCGCCCAGTTCTTGGCGTCGCCGGTCTCCATGCGGCTGTCGGAGATGCCGTCGCCCTCCGTGACGAGCATGTCGACGTTCAGCGCCACGCCGACGTGGCCGGCAAAGGCCATCTCGCAGGCGGTGGCGAACAGGCCGCCGTCGCTGCGGTCGTGCATCGCGAGGATCTTGCCGTCGGCGCGCAGCGCGTTCACGGCATTGACCAGCGCGACGAGCTGCGCCGGATCGTCGAGGTCGGGCACCGTGTCGCCGCTCTGGTCGAGCGTCTGCGCGAGGATGCTGCCGGCCATGCGGTGCTTGCCCTGGCCCAGGTCGATCAGCACCAGCGTGGTGTCGGGCTCCTCGGCATCGAGCTGCGGGGTGAGCGTGCCGCGCACGTCGGGCAGCGTGGCGAAGGCGCTGACGATCAGGCTCACGGGCGACGTGACCTTCTTAGCTTCGGCGCCGTCCTTCCACTGGGTGCGCATCGACAGCGAATCCTTGCCGACCGGAATCGACACGCCCAGCGCCGGGCACAGTTCCATGCCGACGGCCTTCACGGTCTCATACAGCGCGGCGTCCTCGCCGGGCTCGCCGCAGGCGGCCATCCAGTTGGCCGAAAGCTTCACGCGCGAGAGTTCGATGGGCGCTGCCAGCAGGTTGGTGATGGCCTCCGCCACCGCCATGCGGCCCGAGGCCGGCGCGTCGAGCGCGGCCAGCGGCGTGCGCTCACCCATGCTCATGGCCTCGCCGGCAAAACCCTTGTAGTCGGCCAGCGTCACGGCGCAGTCGGCCACCGGCACCTGCCATGGGCCGACCATCTGGTCGCGATGGCTCAGGCCGCCCACGGTGCGGTCGCCGATCGTCACGAGGAAGCGCTTGGAAGCCACGGTCGGATGCGAGAGCACGTCGATGGCCGCCTTCTGCAGGTCGACACCGGTGAGGTCGAGCGGCTTGAAGCTGCGCGCCACGGTCTTGACGTCGCGGTGCATCTTCGGCGGCTTGCCGAGCAGCACGTCCATCGGCATGTCGACGGGCTGCACCTCGGCGCCTTCGTCGGCCACCAGCAGCTGGCGCTCCTCGGTGGCCACGCCGACCACCGAGAACGGGCAGCGCTCGCGCTCGCAGAAGGCCTTGAACTGTTCGAGCGAATCGGGCGCGATGGCCAGCACGTAGCGCTCCTGGCTTTCGTTGCACCAGATTTCCTTCGGCGCCATGCCCGACTCCTCGAGAGGCACCGAGCGCAGGTCGAAGCGCGCGCCGCGGCCGGCGTCGTTGGTGAGTTCGGGGAAGGCGTTGCTCAGTCCGCCCGCGCCCACGTCGTGGATCGCGAGGATGGGGTTGGCCGCGCCCTGCTGCCAGCAGTGGTTGATGACCTCCTGCGCGCGGCGCTCGATCTCGGGGTTGCCGCGCTGCACCGAGTCGAAGTCGAGCTCGGCCGCGTTGGCGCCGGTGGCCATCGAGCTGGCGGCGCTGCCGCCCATGCCGATGCGCATGCCGGGGCCGCCGAGCTGGATCAGCAGCGAGCCGGCGGGGAACTGGATCTTCTTGGTCTGCGCCGCATCGATGCTGCCGAGGCCACCCGCGATCATGATGGGCTTGTGGTAGCCGCGCTGGACGGTGTCGACGTCGCTGGCCACGGTCTGCTCATACTCGCGGAAGTAGCCCAGCAGGTTGGGACGGCCGAATTCGTTGTTGAACGCGGCGCCGCCCAGCGGGCCCTCGGTCATGATCTGCAGCGGGCTGGCGATGTGCTCGGGCTTGCCGTAGCTGCCCTCTTCCGGCCAGAGCTTCGACACGGTGAAGCCGGTGAGGCCCGCCTTGGGCTTCGAGCCGCGGCCGGTGGCGCCCTCGTCGCGGATCTCGCCGCCCGCGCCGGTCGAGGCACCGGGAAACGGCGAGATGGCCGTGGGATGGTTGTGCGTCTCGACCTTCATCAGCACATGGCTCAGGGCGCTATCTTTTTGATAGCTCTGCGAGCCGTGGGCCGGCACAAAGCGTTCGATGGTCGTGCCCTCCATGATCGAGGCGTTGTCCGCGTAGGCCACCACGGTGTGCTGCGAGTTCAGCTTCTCGGTGTTGCGGATCATCGAGAACAGGCTCTGCGACTGGGCCTGGCCGTCGATGGTGAAGTTGGCGTTGAAGATCTTGTGGCGGCAGTGCTCGCTGTTGGCCTGCGCGAACATCATGAGCTCGACGTCGCTGGGGTTGCGGCCCAGGCGGGTGAAGGCGTCGACGAGGTAGTCGATCTCGTCCTCGGCCAGGGCCAGACCGAAACCGGTGTTGGCCGCCACCAGCGCGGCGCGGCCCCCACCCTGCACGTCGACCTGCGCCATCGGCTGGGCTGGCAGTTCGCTGAAGAGGCTGGCGGCCTGCTCGACGGTGGCCAGCACCGACTCGGTCATGCGGTCGTGCAGCGGGCCGGCCACGGCGGCCAGCGCGTCGCCTTCGAGCACGGGCGCCTTGCCGATCAGGGGTGCCTTGAGCTTCAGGTGGTATTGGGTGACGCGCTCCACGCGCCGCAGGGCCAGCCCGCAGTTGTGAGCGATGTCGGTAGCCTTGGAGGCCCAGGGCGACACGGTGCCCAGGCGCGGCGTGACCACGACGCTGGCGCCAGCCTTGGCCGGGGCCTCGAAGGGGTCGCCGTAGGTGAGCAGCGCGGCGAAGCGCTCGCGGTCCGCCGCGCCGAGCGCCGCATCGGTCACCACGAGGTGCACGAAACGGGCCGAAATGCCCTCGATGCGCGGTTCGATGGCCTGCAGCTTCGGCAGCAGCTGCCGCGCGCGGAAGTCGCTGAGCGCGCTGCCGCCCTCGAACATGGTTACGACAGGAAGGGCTTTAGGTGCGGGCTGCGTCACGGTCGATGGGGCCTCGGGGGCCGCGTTGGGAATCAAGGAATCGAGGCGGATGGCCGCTGACTGGGGTCATCCGCGTTAACCCGGAATTTTAGCTTGCCGAATGGGATAATTCGGCCATGAGCATTAACTACAAAGACGCTGCAGGCATCGAAGCCATGCGGGTCGCCTGCCGCCTGGCCTCCGAGGTGCTGGACTACCTCACCCCCTTCATCAAGCCCGGCATCACGACCAACGAAATCGACCGGCTCGCCGCCGAGTACATGGTCAAGCAGGGCACCACCTCGGCCACGGTGGGCTACATGGGCGCGAGCAGCGTCCCGTTCCCGAAGTCGCTGTGCACCTCGGTGAACCATGTGGTGTGCCACGGCATTCCGAACGACAAGCCCCTGAAGAAGGGCGACATCATGAACGTCGACGTGACCGTCATCAAGGACGGCTGGTTCGGCGACAACAGCCGCATGTACGTGATCGGCGACGCGTCGATCGCCGCCAAGCGCCTGTGCCAGATCACCTTCGAGGCGATGTGGCACGGCATCCTGCAGGTGCGCCCCGGCGCGCACCTGGGCGACGTGGGCCATGCGATCCAGAAGTTCGCCGAAGGCCACGGGTTCTCGGTGGTGCGCGAGTTCTGCGGCCACGGCGTGGGCCAGCGCTTCCATGAAGAACCCCAGGTGCTGCACTACGGCCGCCCGGGCACCATGGAAGAGCTCAAGCCCGGCATGATCTTCACCATCGAGCCGATGATCAACGCCGGCAAGCGCGACGTGAAGGAAGACTTCAAGGGCGGCCAGTACGACGGCTGGACCATCGTCACACGCGACCATTCGCTGTCGGCCCAGTGGGAGCACACCGTGCTCGTCACCGAGACCGGCTACGAGGTGCTGACCCTGTCGGCCGGCAGCCCGCCGCTGCCCTCCTTCGTCACCGCCACCAAGACCTGACGCGGCAGCGCCGCGTTCCATCGCCTTTCCGCCCGTGATCGAAGCAGCCAACATCGACGTGGCGACGCTGCGCGAAGCCTATCGCGCAAAGAAGCTCGCCCTGTTCGACACCCTGCGCTTCGCGCGCGCTCCCACCCGCAGCGTCCACACGGTGCTGCGCCAGCTCTCGGCGCTGGCCGACGAAACCCTGTGCACCCTGTGGCGCGAGGCCGGCTTCGGCGAATCGCTCACGCTGGCGGCCGTGGGCGGCTTCGGGCGCGGCGAGCTCTTCCCCTATTCCGACGTCGACGTGCTGCTGCTGCTGCCGCCCGAGGGCGAGGCCGGCAGCATCGAGCCGGCCCGCATCGAGGCCTTCATCGGCCAGTGCTGGGACGCCGGACTGGAGATCGGCTCCAGCGTGCGCACGGTCGAAGAATGCCTGGCGGAGGCCGAGAAGGACGTGACCGTCCAGACCTCGCTGCTCGAGGCACGCCTGATCGCCGGCAACAAGAAGCTGTTCACGGCCTTCCGCCGCCGCTTCTCGCGCGCCATCGACCCTCAGGCCTTCTTCGTGGCCAAGTCGCAGGAGATGCGGCACCGCCACCAGAAGTTCGACAACACGCCCTATGCGCTGGAACCCAACTGCAAGGAGTCGCCCGGCGGCCTGCGCGACCTGCAGACCATCCTCTGGATGACCAAGGCCGCGGGCTACGGCAGCCGCTGGGACGACCTGGCCAAGAACGGCCTGGCCACCTCCTTCGAGGCCCAGCAGATCAAGCGCAACGAGGCGCTGCTCTCGCTGATCCGCGCCCGGCTGCACGTGATCGCCAACCGGCGCGAGGACCGGCTGGTGTTCGACCTGCAGACCGCCGTGGCCGCGACCTTCGGCTACGAAAGCGAATCGCAGCGCAAGTCGAGCGAGGCGCTGATGCGGCGCTACTACTGGGCCGCCAAGGCGGTGTCGCAGCTCAACCAGATCCTGCTGCTCAACATTTCCGAGCGACTGCAGCCCAGCGACGAGCAGCCCACGCCGATCAACGAGCGCTTCTACGAGCGCGCCGGGCTGATCGAGATCGCGAGCGATGACCTGTACGAGCGCGAGCCTCACGCGGTGCTCGAGACCTTCCTGCTCTACCAGAAGACCATCGGCGTGAAGGGCCTGTCGGCGCGCACGCTGCGGGCGCTCTACAACGCTCGCCACGTGATGGACAGCAAGTTCCGCAACGACCCGGTCAACCACGAGACCTTCATGCGGATCATCCAGCAGCCTTACGGCATCACGCATGCCTTCAGGCTGATGAACCAGACCTCGGTACTCGGGCGCTACCTGCGCGTGTTCCGCAGCATCGTCGGGCAGATGCAGCACGACCTGTTCCACGTCTACACGGTGGACCAGCACATCCTGATGGTGCTGCGCAACGTGCGTCGCTTCTTCATCGCCGAGCACGCGCACGAGTACCCGTTCTGCTCGCAGCTCGCGGCCGGCTGGGACAAGCCCTGGATCCTGTACGTGGCCGCCCTCTTCCACGACATCGCCAAGGGCCGCGGCGGCGACCACTCCACGCTGGGCGCGCGCGACGTGCAGCGCTTCTGCAAGCAGCACGGCATCGCCCGGGAAGACGCCAAGCTCATCGAATTCCTCGTGGCCGAGCATCTGGTGATGAGCCAGGTCGCCCAGAAGCAGGACCTGAGCGATCCGGAGGTGATCGGCGCCTTCGCCAGGCGCGTGGGCAACGAGCGCTACCTGACCGCGCTCTACCTGCTGACGGTGGCCGACATCCGCGGCACCTCGCCGCGCGTGTGGAACGCCTGGAAGGGCAAGCTGCTGGAAGACCTGTACCGCTACACCCTGCGCGCACTGGGCGGCCGCATGCCCGACCCCGACGCGGAGGTCGAGGCCCGCAAGCGCGAGGCCCTGGTGCAGCTTGCCCTGCACGCCCAGCGCTTCGAGGCGCACAAGGCCCTGTGGGACACGCTCGACGTGGGCTACTTCATGCGCCACGATGCCGGCGAGATCGCCTGGCATGCCAAGCAGCTCTCGCGCTTCGTGCCGCCGCCCGACGTACCGGTCGACCCGAAGGCGCCGCCGGTGGTCCGGGCGCGCCTGTCTCCCGTGGGCGAAGGCCTGCAGGTGGCGGTGTACACGCCCGACCAGCCCGACCTCTTCGCGCGCATCTGCGGCTATTTCGACCAGGCTTCCTTCAGCATCCTGGACGCCAAGGTGCACACCACGAGCAACGGCTACGCGCTCGACACCTTCCAGGTGGTGACCACCTTCCTGCCCGACCATTACCGCGACCTGATCAGCATGGTCGAGGCGGGCCTGGCGCAGACGCTGACCGAAGCGGGCGCGCTGCCTGCGCCCAGCATGGGCCGGGTGTCGCGGCGGGTGCGCAGCTTTCCGATCAAGCCGCGCATCAGCCTGCTGCCGGACGACAAGGCCCAGCGCTGGCTGCTCAGCATCTCCGCCAGCGACCGCGCCGGCCTCCTGTATTCGGTGGCCCGGGTGCTGGCGCGCCATCACCTGAACCTGCAGCTCGCCAAGGTCACGACCCTGGGCGAGCGGGTGGAAGACACCTTCCTGATCAGCGGCCCGGAGCTCCAGGGACAGAAGACCCAGCTGGCCATCGAAACCGAATTGATGGAAGCACTGGCCTCCTGACACCCCGGGAACCCTCAGAATGTCGGCCATGGAATTTCTGATCGAACAGCTATCCGAAACCGTCTCCTCGGCCACGACGCTGGAAGACCTGGCGCGCCCGATGCTCGAAATGCTGGAGGCGGCAACCGGCCTGGAATCGGCCTATCTCGCAATCATCGAGCCCGACAAGGCCCGCCAGCACATCCTCTTCGCCCACAACGCGGGCGAGATCGCCGTTCCCGAAGGGGACTACCTGCCCTGGGGCGACACGCTGTGCCGCCACGCCCTCGAGGAAAACCGCATCTACGCCGACGACGCGGGCGGCTGCTGGGGCGATGCCGATGCCGCACGCGAACTGGGCATCAGGAGCTGCGCCGCCGCGCCGGTCCGGGTCGACGGCGGCCTCCATGGCGCGCTGTGCGTCGCCGGTGCCGGGCAGACGCCCCTGCCGGCCGTGGCGCAGCCGCTGCTGCGCCTGTTCGCCAGCCTGATCGGCCAGCAGGTCGAGCGCGAACGGATGATCGCCAAGCTCGACAAGGCCGGAATCGAGCTGCTGACCCATGCCGCGACCGACGCCCTCACCGGCCTGCCGAACCGCCGGGCGCTCGTCGATGCCCTGCAGCGCATGCTCGCCCAGGGCGCGCGCAGCGCCCAGAGCGTGCTGGTCGGCTTCATCGACATGGACGACTTCAAGAAGATCAACGACACGCACGGCCAGGAAGTCGGCGACGAGTTCCTCGCCGCCATGGCCAGGCAGCTGTCGGGCTCCGTGCGCGCGAGCGACATGCTGGCGCGCTTCGGTTCCGACGAGTTCGTGGTGATCGGCCTGGGTCCGGGCCTGGGCGAATCGCCGCGCACCGGCGCGATGGCGCTGGGCGATCGGCTGGCCGAGAACACCAAGGGCGAGCTGCGGCTCAGGACCATGACGATCGACTACGCGGGCGCCAGCGTCGGGGTGGTGGCGGTCGATCCGCGAACCACCTCCGCGGAGGAAGCCCTGCGGCAGGCAGATGCCGCCATGGACGCGGTCAAGCGCACCCGCCGCCTGATGTTCCAGCAGGCCGGCGAGGCCATCTCGGGCTGATCCCACGCGGGCCGTCGAGCCCTCTCCTTAGCCCGCGAGCCCTGCGCCGGCAGCGCCCGCTCTTTCTTCCGGTTCCCCCGCAGGGGATCGACCGCCCTCCCCCAAAAAAACGAATCCATTTGCGCCTGTGCTCCGTACAGGCGCGAAGCGGATCGCTTGGCCTGCACGTCCGCGCTGTGGACTCGTCCCCGAATTCAGACAGTTGGGTCTCCCAAACCCAGTCCTTTCGTACTAATTAGTTCACATTCATTGTCAATGGTTAACTGATCCAAGAGAATGCCTCGGCATGGAAACTGGCTCGTCGTTGATTGACTATTACGAAAAGAAATCCTGCAGCGCGCAATGGCTGGAATTCAATCGCGGCATGGCCGCCGAACTGAGCGCCGGATTGCCCCCTGAGGATCTGAAGCAGCTTTTCTTTCGCATCGGCCAGCGTCTTGCGCATGCCCTGCCGATTCCCCCGTGCCGCACGCTGGGCGAACTGCAGGACGAGTTCAACGCCCGCTGGGACGGCATCGACTGGGGCTTCGCCGTGCTGAACGAAGAGGCCGACGGCGTCGCCATCTCCCACGCCTGCAGCCCGGTCGCGGCCGCCTTCGGGCCGGGATCGACGGGCTGGAGCGTCGGCTTCTTCGAGGGCGCCTACCAGACCTGGTTCGAGGCGCAGCACATGCCCGCGAACCTGCGCGTGCACGCCTTGACCGAAGTCCATGCGGGTCCGCGCGTCGACCTGCGGCTGGCGAGGGTCGACCCATGAGCTCGGAGGAACACATGCCCGAGGACATCGCCGGCCTCTTTGGCAAGTTCGGCGGCAACGGCAATGGCTACCGGGAGTTCGCCCCGCCGGACGCAGAGGCGCCGCGCGCGTGGCCCTTGCTGACCGGCGAGAAGATCGCCCATCCGCCGACGGTCGCTGCGCCCGCGCCGGCGCCCTCGCCTGCCCCGGCGTCCGTTCCGGTCGGCGCCGCGATGACGGCGCACGCACCGGTTCATGCACCAGTCCACGCACCCGTACACGCCCCCGCCGCGGCCCCCGTTCATGCACCGGCTGCCTCGGTGCCGCCGCTGCAGGTCTTCGCGCCGCCGCCCGCGGCCATGTACGCGCCCGAGCCGCCCCTGACCCCGGTCGCGCCGGTGATGCCGGCGGCCGCCGCCATCGGCTCCTCCGGCCCGGGCGCCGGGCCGACGCCGCTGGAGCAGCTCTTCGCACGCCTGGCCGCACCGCAGGTGCCCGCGGCACCGCCGGGTCCCATGTCACGCTGGCGAAGGCCGACGTGACGATGGTTGTCATCCCCGTCATCTCTTCCAAGGGCGGCGTAGGCAAGACGACGATTGCCGCCAATCTATGCACCGCGCTCGTCCAGCGCGGCCGGCGGGTGCTGGCCATCGATCTCGATCCCCAGAACGCGCTGCGCTTCCACATCGCCAACGAGCCGCAGGCCTGCGACAGCGGCCTGGTCGAGGCCGCCACCGGCCTGATGCCGTGGGCGCGTGTGATCCGACCCGCGCACGGCGGGGTGATGCTGCTGCCCTTCGGCGACGTCGACGACGAGCGCCAGATCGCGTTCGAGCAGCAGCTGGCCCGCGCCCCCGGCTGGCTGGGTGACACGCTGGAGCGCTTCGGCCTGCCCCCTGACACGCTTGTGGTGCTCGACACCCCGCCCGGCCCCTCGGTCTACCTGCAGCAGGCCTTGCGTGCGGCCAGCTTCGGCGTGGTCACGGTGCTGGCCGATGCAGGCTCCTTCGCAACGCTGCCCATCGTCGAGCGCATGCTCGACAAGTACGCCCGCCCGCGCACCGACTACCTCGGTACCGGCTACGTGGTGAACCAGATCGACCCCGGCAAGCGACTCAACCACGACGTCTTCGAGCTGCTGCGCCAGCGGCTGCGCCCCGAGCTGCTGGGCATGCTGCACCTGGACCAGGCGGTGCCCGAGGCGCTGGCCTCGGCCGCGCCCGTGCAGCGCTACGCGCCCATGAGCCAGGCGACGCAGGACATCGACGCCTGCGCCGAGCGCCTGCTCGAACGCATCGACACCGTCCGCCAGGCGGCGTCCTTCCCGAACCTGCGGACCACGTAGACGAACCGATGAAACACGCCCAGTCCGCCCTGCCGCCCCAGCCCGAACCCCGCCCGGCGCCGGCGATCCTTCGGCTGCTGCCGGTGCGCATCCTCGGCTGGATCGCGGCGCTCACGATGCTGCCGGCGCTGATCATCGCGCCGATGACCTTCGAGCAGCAGATCGTGCTGTCGGTGGGCATCTTCGTGGCGGCGCTGGTCACCAACCGCTTCCGCGGCCGCTTCGCCAGCCTGGTTTTGATCTTCCTTTCGGTGGTCGTGTCCTCGCGCTACACCTACTGGCGGGTGACCGAGACCATGTTCATGGACAACCCGCTCGACTTCGTGCTGGGCGTGGGCCTGCTGATGGCCGAGCTCTACGCCTTCGTGGTGCTGCTGCTGGGCTACGTGCAGACCGCCTGGCCGCTGGAGCGCAAGCCGGTGCCGCTGCCGCAGGACCCGGCCGAGTGGCCCACCGTCGACCTGTTCATCCCGACCTACAACGAGTCGCTGTCGGTGGTGCGCCAGACCGTGCTGGCCGCGCAGCTGATCGACTGGCCGCGCGACAAGCTCAAGATCTTCGTGCTCGACGACGGCCGCCGCGAGGAATTCCGCGTGTTCTGCGAGCAGGTCGGCGTGACCCACGTCATCCGCGACAACAACCGCCACGCCAAGGCCGGCAACATCAACGCCGCGCTGAAGAACACCACGGGCGAGTTCGTCGCGATCTTCGACTGCGACCACATCCCCACGCGCTCGTTCATGCAGATCGCCATGGGCTGGTTCGGGCGCGACCCCAAGCTGGGCATGGTCCAGCTGCCCCACTACTTCTTCTCGGCCGACCCCTTCGAGCGCAACCTCGACACCTTCGGCACGGTGCCCAACGAGGGCGAGCTCTTCTACGGCCTGATCCAGGACGGCAACGACCTCTGGAACGCCACCTTCTTCTGCGGCTCCTGCGCCGTGCTGCGGCGGACCATCGTGGAAGAAGTGGGCGGCATCGCGGTCGAGACCGTCACCGAAGACGCCCACACCGCGCTGAAGATGCATCGGCTGGGCTACAACACCGCCTACCTCGCGCTGCCGCAGGCCGCGGGCCTGGCGACCGAGAGCCTCTCGGGCCACGTGGGCCAGCGCATCCGCTGGGCGCGCGGCATGGCGCAGATCTTCCGCATCGACAACCCGCTGTTCGGCCGAGGCCTGCACTGGGCGCAGCGCCTGTGCTACGTGAACGCGATGCTGCACTTCCTGTACGGGCTGCCGCGGCTCATCTACCTGACGGCGCCGCTGGCCTACCTGTACTTCGGCGCGAGCGTGATCCACGCCTCGGCCTCGATGATCTTCGCCTTCGCGCTGCCCCACATCCTGCACGCCAACCTGACCAACAGCCGCATCCAGGGGCGCTTCCGCTACCTGCTGTGGAACGAGGTCTACGAGGCGGTGCTGGCCTGGTACATCTTCCGCCCGACCCTGGTGGCGCTCATCAACCCCAAGCTGGGCAGCTTCAACGTGACGGCCAAGGGCGGCCTGATCCAGCAGGAATATTTCGACAGCAGCATCGCCAAGGCCAGCCTGGTGCTGCTCGCGCTGAACTTCGTGGGCGTTTGCCTGGGCGTGTGGCGCCTGACCTGGGTGGATTCGCAGCACATCGCCACCGTGTGGCTGAACCTGGCCTGGACGGTCTACAACCTGATGATCCTGGGCGCCTGCGTGGCCGCGGCCAACGAGTCGCGCCAGCTGCGCGGCTCGCACCGCGTGGAGCTGAACCTGCCGGCCACGCTGTATTTCCCCGACGGCCGCTCACTGCGCTGCAACACCTTCGACTTCTCCAGCGGCGGCCTGGGCCTCGAATTGCCGCAGGACATGAAGCTCGACCTAGAAACGCCGGTCGAGGTGGCGCTCTACCGCAACGACCAGGAGTCGCGCTTCGCCTCCAGCGTGCGCTTCAGCAACGGCAAGCGCCTGGGCCTTCGCTTCGCGCCGATGAGCTTTGCGCAGGAGCGTGCGCTGGTCCAGTGCACCACCGCCCGCGCCGACATCTGGGCCGCGCGCTGGGGCAACCACCCGCGCGTGCCGATCCACCGCGTGCTCGGCCACATCATCAGCATCAGCGGCACCGGCTTCAGAGACATGTTCAGCCACTACTACCGTGCGGCCGCCTCGCGGCTGCGTCCCGTCAAAGCGAAGGAATCCACGTGACGACCCACGTGACGACCCACCAGCGCGCGCATCGCCGCGCCGAGCATCCAGTCAGCGCGGCTTCGTCCTCGTTCGTCTCCCGCGCCGTGGCGCTGGCCGTGGCCCTGGTGGCCACCGGCACCGCCTTCGGCCAGACCCGCACCGCCGAACCGCAGGCTCCGGCTGCCGTTCCTGCGGTCCCGGTCGCCGCCGCTGTCCCGCAGGCCGTGGCGGCAGCCGCGCCCGCCGGCGGCGCCGTGCGCGAGTTCAACCTCACGCAGCTGGGCATCGACTACGCGGTGCAGCTGCGCGGCATCAGCGGCACGGTCGGCATTCCGTTCAACGTCCGCGCCGACGAGCTGGTGACCGCCGCCTCCTTCAGGCTGAACTACGCCTACTCGCCCTCGCTGATCCCGGAGCTGTCGCACCTGAAGGTCACGGTGAACGACGTCCTGGTGGCCACGCTGCCGGTACCCACCGCCGGCGCAGGCCGTCCGCAGACGGCCGACATCCCGATCGACCGGCGCCTGATCACCGAATTCAACCGCATCAACGTCGAGCTCATCGGCCACTACACCCGCGAGTGCGAGGACCCGGCGCACACCAGCCTGTGGGCGCGCGTCGACGCCTCCAGCACGCTGAAGCTGACGGTGGCGCCGCTGAAGCTGGTCAACGACCTCGCGGCCCTGCCGCAGCCCTTCTTCGACCGCCGCGACGTGCGCCGCGCGCGCATTCCGTTCGTGTTCGGCACGGCCGCCTCGGGCCCGGTGCTGGAGGCGGCGGGCGTGGTCTCGTCGTGGTTCGGCGCGCTGGCCGACTACCGCGGCGCTACCTTCCCGGTGTCGGGCGCCGACCTGCCCACGGGCCACGCGGTGGTGTTCGTCACGCCCGATTCGAGCATTCCGGGCCTCACGCTGCCGGCCATCCGCGGGCCGGGCATCGCGATCGTCGACAACCCGCGCGACCCCAACGGCAAGCTGCTGCTGGTGATGGGCAGCACGCCCGCCGACCTGCGCACCGCCGCAGCCGCGCTGGCGCTCAACGCCAAGGCCTTTGCGGGCGCCACGGCCTCGATCACCGCCTTCCAGGAGCCGCCCACGCGCAAGCCCTATGACGCGCCGCGCTGGGTGCCGAGCGACCGGCCGCTGCAGCTGGGCGAGCTGGCCACGGCGGCCGACCTCTCGGTGACGGGCTACAACCCCGACGTGGTCCGAGTGAACCTGCAGCTGCCGCCCGACCTCTTCACCTGGCGCAGCCGCGGCATTCCGCTCGACCTGCAATACCGCTATACGCCGCGCGTGCGGCCCGACCAGTCGACGCTCAACGTCAACGTCAACGAGAACTTCGTGGGCGGCCTGCCGCTGCGCTCTGCCAACCCGGCCGGCGACCGCTGGTGGAACCCGCTGGCGGTGAAGCTGATGCCCGACGGCACGCTGGCCGAGCGCAAGGAGGTGATCCTGCCGCCGCTGGCCATGGGTCCGCGCAGCCAGCTGCGGCTGCACTACTACTTCGAGCCGGTGGGCGGGCGCTGCGTGCCGCAGCTGGACAACGTGCGCGGCGCCATCGACCCGACCTCGAAGATCGACGTGTCGGGCTTCCCGCATTTCATCGCGATGCCGGAACTGGCCGCGTACGCCAACGGCGGCTTCCCGTTCTCGCGCATGGCCGACCTGTCCGACACCGCCGTCATCCTGCCCGACCAGCCCAGCAGCAGCGACACCGAGATGTTCCTCGGCCTGCTCGGCCAGATCGGCCGCTCCACCGGCTACCCCGCGCTGCGCGTGAAGGTGGGCCGCTCGGCCGAAGCGCAGCAGTGGGCCGACAAGGACCTGCTGGTGATCGGCAACCTGCAGAACCAGCCCCTGTTCACGCAGTGGGCCGACAGGATGCCGCTCAAGCGCAACGGCAACGCGCCCGAGTTCAAGCTCACCAGCTGGATCGACAGCGCCATCGACTTCGTGATCGGCGCGCGCACCCGCGAAGACCTGCCGGGCTCGATGCAGATCTCGGTGAGCGCCGACGGCCGCGACGGGGTGCTGGCCGGCTTCGAGTCGCCGCTTCGCAGCGGCCGCAGCGTGGTCGCCGCCATCGCCAACGGCGACTCGAAGGACGCTCTGCTCAACGCGCTGATGACGCCCGACCTGCTCAAGAGCGTGCAGGGCAGCATGACCATCGTGCGCGACACGCAGGTCAACAGCGTGCTGGGCCAGGACACCTACTATGTCGGGAGGCTGCCCCCCATCGCCTGGGTGCAGTGGAATCTCTCCCGCAGCCCGCTGATGCTGGCCGGGCTGGTGATCGTGCTGGCGCTGCTGGGCGCGGCCGTGTCGTACGCGGGCCTGCAGCTGCGCGCGCGCCGCCGGCTGTCGGTGAAGGCAAAGGGTAAGTAAGGAATACATGCAACGTTCGAAAACAGTGCCCCCGCCGCAACGGCCTTCGAGCCGGCGCGCCCTGCTGGGCGCGGCGGGGCTTGTGCTGGCCCTGCCCAGGCTGGCCGCTGCCGCGCCGGCCGCCCCGCCCCCCACGACGCCCCCCGCGGCTTCGCCCTCGCCAGCACCCGCACCTGCCTGCCACCCGGCCACCGACTGGGCCGCCTTCGCCGCGCGCCACATCCAGCCCGACGGGCGGGTGATCGACTTCAACACGCCGCAGCAGCAGTCGACTTCCGAGGGCCAGTCCTACGGCCTGTTCTTCTCGCTGATCCACAACGACCGCGCCACCTTCTCGCGCGTGCTGGCGTGGACCGAGGCCAATCTCGCGGGCGGCAGCCTCGCCAAGCAGCTCCCGGCCTGGCAATGGGGCCGCAAGCCCGCCGGCGGCTGGGGCGTGCTCGACGCCAACGCCGCATCCGACGCCGACCTGTGGATCGCCTATGCGCTGATGGAAGCCGGCCGGCTCTGGAACGACGCCGGCTACCGCTCGCTCGGCCGGGAGGTGCTGGCGCAGGCGGTGCGCGAGGAGATCATCAACGTGCCCGGCCTCGGGCGCATGCTGCTGCCCTGGCCCAAGTCGGTGGCGAGCGGGCCGCTGTGGCGCCTCAACCCGAGCTACATGCCTCTGCAGCTGCTGCGCTACTTCCAGCAGGCCGACGCGGCCGGCCCGTGGGGCGAGGTCATCGACAACACGCTGCGCATGTTCGGCGCCGTCACACCAAAGGGCTTCGCGCCCGACTGGTGCGCCTGGTCGCAGGATTCGCGCAGCTTCGTCGCCGATCCGCAGAAGGGCGCCATCGGCAGCTACGACGCCATCCGCGTCTACCTCTGGGCGGGCATGCTTTCGGAGAAGGACCCGGCGCGCAAGATGCTGCTGCTGAACCTGCGCGGCCCGCGCCAGGCGTTGGCCGAGACCCACACGGTGCCCGAATACGTCGACACCGTTACCGGCCAGATCCGCGGCATGGCGCCGCTGGGCTTCTCGGGCGCGATGCTGCCCTACCTCAAGGCGCTGGACGCCACCGATGCATTGGCCGACCAGGTCGCCCGTGTGCCCGGCGGCCGCGTGGCGCCTCCCGCCGCCAACGCAACCACGCCGCCACCGACGCCCTTGCCGTACTACGAGCAGTGCCTGTTGCTTTTCGGACAGGCGTGGCTCGACGGCCGTTATGAATTCGGCCGCCACGGCCAGCTGCAAACCTCATGGAGAACGCTATGCCGTCCCAATCGACCGGCGCAATGACCGGCATGAAGACCGGCCTGATGCCGCAGCGCTCGCGCGGCCTCGCCGCCGGCCCGCGTGCTTTCGTGCCGTCGCGCCAATCGCGGCAATGGACGACCTGCCTCGGCATGCTCGTGGCCCTGTACGCCGCCAACCCCGCCCATGCGCAGGCCGATGCCGCCAGCGCGGCGCTGATCGAGCAAGGCAACTACTGGCAGGCCCAGGGCCGCGCCGATCTGGCCGAGGAAAGCTGGAAGAAGCTGCTGAGCGTGCAGCCCCAGTCGACCGACGCGATGTACGGCATGGCGCAGGTCGAGCTCTCGCGCGGCAATTCCGACGCCGCGCGCACCTGGATCACCCGCCTGCGTACCGCGAACCCGAACGACAGCCGCCTCGCACGCCTGCAGCAGCAGGCGCAGCAGCCCGCCGGTGCGCAGAGCACGCTGCAGCGCGCCCGCGCCGCGGCTCGCGCCGGCCGCGCCGCCGAGGCAGTGGAGCTCTACCGCAGCCAGTTCGACAACCGTCCACCGCCCGAGGCGCTGGCGCTCGAGTACTACCAGGTGCTGGCCAGCACGCCCCAGGGCGCCGATGAAGGCCGCCGCGGCCTCGAGCAGCTGGTGAAGGACCATCCGGAGAACGCCAACTACAAGCTCGCGCTGGCGCAGCAGAAGACCTACAGCGAATCGACCCGCCGCGCGGGCATCCGCGAGCTGGTCGAGCTGACCAAGCAGCCGGCCGTGGCCAATGCCGCGCGCGCAGCATGGCGCCAGGCGCTCATCTGGCTCGACGCGCGCCAGCCCGACGTTGCGCTCTACCAGGAATACCTGAGCACCAATCAGGCCGACGCTGCCGTGGCCGCTCGGCTCGAGAGCCTCACCAGCGCCAAGGCCGCCGCCGCGAACTCGCCCGGCGTGCCGGTGGGCGAAGGCTTCAAGGCGCTGGACCGCGGCGACGCGAGCACTGCCGAGCAGCGCTTCCAGCAGGCGCTGCGCACGAAGGCCGACGACACCGAGGCGTTGGGCGGACTGGGCCTGGTGCGCCTGCGCCAGGAGCGCTTCGCCGAGGCGCAGGAACTGCTGGAGCGCGCGGTGCGCGCTGGCGGCAGCAAGTGGAACTCGGCGCTGCAGAGCGCCAACTACTGGGTGCTGGTCGGACAGGCCCGCGCCGCCCAGGGCAAGAACGACCTGCGCGGCGCGCAGTCGCTCTACGAGCGCGCCGTGCGCATCGATCCGCGCGAGCCGGTGGGCCAGAACGCGCTGGCCGACCTGCGCGCGGCCGCGGGCGACTTCCCTCAGGCCGAGCAGGGCTACAAGCGCGTGCTCGAAAGCCATCCGCAGAACACGCAGGCGCTGCGCGGGCTGATCTCGGTCTACGGCCAGACCGGCCGCCCCGACGAGGCCGTGGCCCTGTCGCGCCGTCTCACGCCCGAGCAGGCCACCCAGCTGGGCGGGCTGCGCGACATCCAGGTCGAGCAGGCGCGCAACCGTGCCCGCCAGCAGGCCGATGCCGGCGACGCGGCCGGCGCGCAGCGCACGCTCGAAGACGCGATGCTCGCCGCGCCCGACAGCCCCTGGGTGCGGCTGGACCTCGCGAATCTCTACCGCAAGCGCGGCATGGTGTCTGAGGCGCGCGGCGTGATGGAGGGCCTGCTGATGTCGCAGCCCGACATGCCCGACGCGCTCTATGCGAGCGCCCTGCTCGCCTCCGAGACCGGCGACGCGGCAGCGGGCATCCAGTACCTCGAACGCATTCCCGCGGGTTCGCGCACGCGCGACATGGCCGCGCTGCAGCGCCGCCTCTGGGCACAGCAGCAGGCAGCACGCGCGCAGGCGCTGGCCCGCCAGGGCCAGGTGGACGCCGCGCGCGGCGTGCTCGCACAGGCCGAGTCGGCGCTCAGCAGCGACATGCCGGCCGAGCTCTGGGGCCAGCTCGCGGGTGCCTATGCCGAGATCGGCGACGCACCGCGCGCCCTGGCCATGAGCCGCCAGCTGCTGGCGCGCTCGCCCACGCCGAGCACGGGCGACCGGCTGCTCTACGCCTCGGTGCTGCTCAAGACGAAGCAGGACATCGAGCTGTCGGCCGTGCTGCGCCAGCTGGCCGCCACCAACATGACGGCCAGCCAGCGCGCCGACTTCGACAACCTGCGCGTGGCCTTCGCGCTGCGCCAGACCGATTCGCTGCGCGAGGCGGGCAACCTCGAAGCGGCCTACAACGCGATGGCGCCGGTGCTCGCCGAGCGCCCGGACGATCCACAGGCGCTGGCCGCGCTGGCGCGGCTGTACTCGGCGGCGCGCGACGAAGGCCAGGCGCTCGCGCTCTACCAGCGCGTGCTCCAGCGCAACCCGACCGATCTCGACACCCTGCTCGCCGCCGCTGCCAGCGCCAGCGCGCAGCGCGACCACAGCTCGGCCGAGAACTACGTGATGGCCGCGCTCAAGCAGGCCCCCGACCAGTCGCGCGTGCTCGCGGCGGCCGGGCGCGTCTACCGCAACGCCGGCGAGAGCCGCAAGGCCGAGCAGTACCTGCGCGCGGCGGTCGAGGCCGAGCGGCAGGTGGCATCGGGCGGCTTCGCCCCCGGCGGCATGGCCGCATCGCCGCTGCCGCAGGCCAACCCCTTCGCGGGGATGACGGGCGGCGCGCCCGGTACGGCGGTGCCGGCCGGCTATCCGCCGGCCAACGGCAATCCATTCGCACAGGCGCGGATGCAGCCGGCTTCGTACCAGGCGCCTGCGGCAGCGGCTGGATACCCGGTGGCGCAGGCCTATCCCGCCTACCCTGCCAACGCCGCCTATCCGGCAGCAGCGGCGCCGAATGCCTACCCGCCCGGCGCACTGCCCTGGAACTCGGGCGCTCCGGCGTCGAACGCCAAGGGCCGCTCGACGGCGGCCAAGTCGTCGTCGACCCGCACGGCGCGCAATTCCGCGGCGAACCCGAACAACGTGCCGCAGGCCTCGGCCTATATCGCGCAGCCGATGCAACAGCCCTTGCCGCAGTATCCGGTGCCCGGCACGCAGCAGGTCGCGCCGGTCTACATTCCGCCGGCACAGCAGGGCGGCTATCCGGCGCCGGGCTACCCGCAGGCCAACGCCGCCTATGCACAGGCCAACACGCCGCGTGCGGAATCCGGCTGGAACGCGCCGCTGCGCACCGCACCCGCGCCCCGTTCAGTGGAAGCCGAGCTGCAGGAGCTCGAATCACAGCGCGCCATCAGCCTCACGGCGGGCACGGTGTACCGAAACCGCGCCGGCGAGGCGGGCCTGAGCCGGCTCTCCGACTTCCAGCTGCCGATACAGGCGCGCTTCCCGGTGGGCGAAGGCAAGATCGTCGTGGGCGTGACGCCCACGGTGCTAGATGCCGGCACGCCCGCGAGCGACTACGGCACCGGCAGCCGCTTCGGCGGCGGCCCCAGCGCCGCGCTGAACTCGCTGAGCACCGGCGCCAGCCCCGGCCAGCAGAACGCGGCCGGCGTCGGACTCAACGTGGGCTACGAGGGCAAGAACATCGATGCCGGCATCGGCACCACGCCGCTGGGCTTTCCCACCACCAACGTCGTCGGCAACGTGACCTTCAAGGGCAGCATCGGCGACTCGTGGAACTACAAGGCCGACATCTCCCGCCGCGCCGTGACCGACAGCGTGCTGTCCTTCGCCGGCGCGAAGGACGAGCGCACCAACGAGCGCTGGGGCGGCGTGGTCGCCACCGGCGTGCGCGGCGACATCGGCTACGACGACGGCACCTACGGCGTGTACAGCTACCTCGCGGCGCACGGCATCACCGGCAGGAACGTGCACAGCAATTCGCGCGTGGAAACCGGCGGCGGCGCCTATCTGCACCTGCTGAACAGCCCGAGTTCCAAGCTCACGCTGGGCATGAACATCGGCCTGATGGGCTACCAGAAGAACCTGAGCTACTACACCTTCGGGCAAGGCGGCTACTTCAGCCCGCAGAGCTTCGTGAGCGTGGCGTTCCCGGTCGACTGGACCGGGCGCAGCGACCGGCTCTCGTGGCGGCTGAACGCCTCGCTGGGCGTGCAGTCGTTCACCCAGAAGACTTCGCCCTACTTCCCCACGGACCCGTCGCGCAACTCGGCTGCATCCAACGCGGCATACCAGGCGCTGGCCCTGGGGCTGAACAGCTCCAACTTCAACAACACCTACGCGAGCAGTTCGAAGACCGGCCTGGCCTACAACCTCGCCGCGGTGCTGGAATACCAGCTCGCTCCGAAGATGTTCCTGGGCGGAGCCCTGGGCTTCAACAACGCGCAGAACTACCGGCAGTTCACAGGCAGCGTCTACCTGCGCTACGTGTTCGGCGGCTCCAGCAGCATCGGCGTGCCCGGCGCCGGCTCGGGCACCACGCTGAACCCGATGACTTCGCCCTACACGCCGCTGCTCTGATCGGGGAGGCCCGCGCCGGGCTTCCCGTCGCGGCCCCACAGCGGCGCGCGCTCGTATTGCGCGACCCAGGGCCCGACCTCCTTGGCCGCCATCGGCTTCGCGATGCCATAGCCCTGGCCCAGCGTGCAGCCCATGGCCAGCAGCGCCTCGCCCTGCTTCACCGTCTCGACGCCTTCGGCCACCGCCGTGAGCCCCAGGGCGTGGAGCAGCGCGATGATGCCCTGCACGATGGCGCGGTCCTGGCTGTTGTCGACCATGCCGCGCACGAAGGACTGGTCGATCTTCACCGTCGACACCGGCAGCTGGCGCAGGTAGGTCAGCGACGAATAGCCGGTGCCGAAGTCGTCGATGGTCACGCCCACGCCCAGCAGCTTGCAAGCTTCGACGAACAAGGCGACGTTCGCGAACTGGCTGATCGCGGTGGTCTCGAGGATCTCGAGCTCGAGCATGCCCTCGCCCTGCTTGGGAAACTGGGCCAGGTGGCGCGCCAGCCGCTCGACGAAGTCCCAGCGCATCATGTGGCGCGGCGCCACGTTCACGCTCACCGAGATCTGCAGGCCCTCCAGGCGCCACTGATGCGCCTGCCACAGCGCGGTGGCGATGGCCCAGTCGCCGACCTGCTCGACCAGGGCATCGTCCTCGATGAGCGGCACGAACTGCGCCGGGGGCATCAGCCCGCGCTCGGGGTGCATCCAGCGGATCAGTGCCTCGACCCCGACCACCACGCCGCGCGACATGTCGACCTTGGGCTGGTAGACGAGGAAGAACTCGCCCTGCAGCAGCCCCTCCTGGATGCGCTGGCGCTCGCGCACCACCTGCTCGTCGGCGCGTGCCTGCGGGGCGTCGAAGTAGTGCACCTTGCCGTCGGCCGCGCGCTTGGCGAAGAAGGCCGCGTGCTGCGCCTGGCGCAGCGCGGTCTCGGGCGGCGGGCCGTTGCTGTCGAGCAGCATGGCGCCGATGCTCGCGTCGATGCTGGCGGTCTGGCCGCGCCATTCCCAGGGTTCGGCGAGCGCCGTCTGTATGCGCTCGAGCACCTGCGCGCATTGCGAGGTGCCGAGGCCCGCGAAGAGCGCCGCGAACTCGTCGCCGCCCACGCGCGCCATCACGCTCTCACGCGGCAGCTCGGCCTTGATGCGGCGGGCCACCTCTTCCAGCGCCGCGTTGCCCGCGACCATGCCCAGGCGCGTATTCAGTTCAGCGAAGCGGTCGACATCGACGTAGCACACCGCCGCCAGCCGCTTGCCGGCGCGCGCCCAGTCGGCCATCAGCGGACGAAGGATCTCGTCCGGCGGAAGGCGGGCCGATCCGTCGTAGTAGGACGGCAGTGAAACGGTGGGTTGCTGGTTCGACAAAAGACTGGGACTCCGGAAGTCGCGGGCTATTGTTCTCCCAATTCGTACCGATCCACCCGTTGCGGCGAAGATTTGTTACTGGCACGTGTGCGCACCACAACACCTTCGTATACAACGCGGTGTCGGCCAGTACGCCGCCCTATCCGCAGTACGCGCCGACCACGCGGCCGGTGGGCTCGACCTGCACGTTGAGCCGCATCATGTCCTGCGCCGGATCGGCCGGTTCCGTCGCGAGAACGGTGCGCGCCATCCTCGCACCCGCGCGCTGGCGCATTTCCTCCAGCAGCTGCTGCGTGATGCGAAGCCCCAGCCCGAATCGCACCGACGCCGCCTGGCAGGTGTCGGGCGGGGTGACGAAGCTCGGCGGCTCGGGCACTTCCGAAGTCAGGGGGCGGTCGGCCGGCGGCGACTGGCAGGCGGCCAGGCCCATGCAGAGAGCCCAGGTACCCAGGACCGCCGCGGACCGGCGTCGACCGTTCGTGATGTGCATCTTTCGTGCTCCTTCCTCGCGTTCAAAGTTCCTCGAGAGCTTATTCCGCTGCCGGGCGCCCCTGCGTCAAAGGTTAAGCCAGCGAGCCGCGAACCATCAACTAAATCACGCGGCCGCGATCCGGCATCGCATTCGGGCGCTATGCTGAAAGCAACGCGCGCAGTACCCGGCCGAGCTCTCTCGGCCCCATCCCCATGACACAGCCTCCTGCCACGGTTTTCCTGATCGACGTCGACAACACGCTGCTCGACAACGACCGCTTCATCGCCGACCTCCACGCACGCCTCGACGAGGCCTTCGGCGCCGAAAGCGCGAGCCGCTACTGGGTCGGCTTCGAGCAGCTTCGCGACTCCCTGGGCTACGTCGACTACCTCGGCGCGCTGCAGCTCTTTCGCACGAGCAAAAGCCGCGAAGGCATGAGCGATGCGCGGCTGCTGCGGATCTCGGAGTTCGTCATCGACTACCCCTTCGCCGACAGGCTCTATCCCGGCGTGCACGAGACGCTGAAGCACCTGCGCCGCCACGGTCCCACGGTGGTCCTCTCGGACGGCGACGTGGTGCTGCAGCCGCGCAAGGTGCAGCGCTCGGGCCTGTGGGAGGCCACGGAGGGCCGCGTGCTGATTTACGTGCACAAGGAAGAGATGCTCGACGTCGTCGAGCACCACCATCCCGCGCGGCACTACGTGATGATCGACGACAAGCTGCGCATCCTCTCGGCCATGAAAGCCATCTGGGGACCGCGTCTTACAACGGTCTTCGTGCGGCAGGGCCACTATGCGCTCGACACCGCGGCCAACGCAGCCTACGCACCCGCCGACATCACCGTCGAGCGCATCTCGGATCTCATCAACTTCGACTTCCCATCGACATGAGCCAAGCAAGCAATCCCCTGGCGGGCAAGCCCGCACCCATCGAACTGCTGGTCGACGTGCCGCGCCTGGTCTCGGCCTACTACACAGGCCGGCCCGACCCTGCAGTGCCCGCGCAGCGCGTGGCATTCGGCACCTCGGGGCACCGGGGCTCCTCCTTCGACGATGCCTTCAACGAATGGCATGTGCTGGCGATCAGCCAGGCCATCTGCGACTACCGCAGGCAGAAGGGCATCGACGGACCGCTCTTCCTCGGCATCGACACGCACGCCCTTTCGACGCCGGCCTTCGGCAGCGCGGTCGAGGTGCTGGCAGCCAACGGCGTGGAGCTGATGATCTCGAAGGACGACGAGTACACGCCCACGCCGGCCGTGTCGCACGCGATCCTGGTCTACAACCGCGGCCGCACCACGGGGCTGGCCGACGGCATCGTCATCACCCCCTCGCACAACCCGCCCGAGAGCGGCGGCTTCAAGTACAACCCGCCCAACGGCGGCCCGGCCGGCACCGACATCACCTCGGCCGTCGAGGCAGCCGCCAACAAAATGCTGGCGAACGGCCTCGAAGGCGTGAAGCGCATGCCACTCGCGCAGGCGCTGCGCGCTTCGACCACGCACCGCCACGACTACCTGAACACCTACGTCGAGGACCTGGCCCAGGTGCTCGACATGGATGCCATCCGCGACGTGAACATCGACCTGGGGGTCGACCCGCTCGGCGGCGCCGGCGTGCGCTACTGGCCGGCCATCGCCGAGCGCTACAAGCTCAAGCGCCTGAACGTGCTCAGCCGCGAGGTCGACCCGACCTTCCGCTTTATGTCGCTCGACTGGGACGGCCGCATCCGCATGGACCCGTCGTCGCCAGACGCGATGCACAAGCTGATCGAGCTGAAGGACCGCTTCGGCATCGCCTTCGCCTGCGACACCGACCACGACCGCCACGGCGTCGTCGCCGGCAGCACCGGCCTGATGCAGCCGAACAGCTACCTCGCGGTGATGATCGACTACCTCTACACGCACCGGCCGAACTGGCCAGCGCGGGCGGCCATCGGCAAGACGGTGGTGAGCAGCCAGATGATAGACCGCGTCGCCAGCCGGCTCGGACGCAGGCTGCACGAGGTGCCGGTGGGCTTCAAGTGGTTCGTCGACGGGCTGGTCGATGCCTCGCTGGCCTTCGGCGGCGAGGAAAGCGCAGGCGCGACCTTCCTGCGCAAGGACGGCTCGGTGTGGACCACCGACAAGGACGGCATGGCGCCCGCCCTGCTCTCCGCCGAGATCGCCGCGCGCACCGGACGCGACCCGGGCGAGCGCTATGCCGAGCTGACGCAGGCGCTGGGCAGGCCGGTCTCGAACCGGGTGGACGCGCCGGCGACGGTCGAGCAGAAGAAGCGGCTGTCGAGCCTGTCGCCGCAGCAGATCCGGTCGACCGAGCTGGCGGGCGACAGGATCGCCGAGGTGCTGAGCCATGCGCCGGGCAACGGCGCGGCCATCGGCGGCGTGAAGGTCGTCACCGCGAATGGCTGGTTCGCCGCGCGCCCCTCGGGCACGGAGAACATCTACAAGATCTACGGCGAGAGCTTCAAGGGCGAGGAGCATCTCGCGCAAATCCTCGAAGAAGCGCAGCACGTGGTGGACGGCGCGCTCGCAGGGAACTGAAGCCGCATGCGGACGCTGGTGCTGCGGCTGAACCCGGGCGACGACCTGCGTGCGTCGCTCGGCTCGGCCCTGGCTGCGAGCGGCAGTGAAGCGGCATTCATCGTCTCGGGCATCGGCAGCCTGAACGGGGCGAGCATCCGTTTCGCGGGGGCGCCGACGCCGGCTCGCATCGAGGGCGAGCTGGAGATCCTCACACTGGCGGGCAGCCTGTCGCCGGACGGATCGCACCTGCACATCAGCGTGTCGGACGCCGAGGGCCGCGTCTTCGGCGGGCACGCGGCGCCGGGCTGCGTCGTGCGGACCACGGCCGAGATCCTCGTCGCCGTGCTGCCGGAGTGGCAGTTCGCGCGAACGCACGATCCGCTCACCGGCTATGCCGAGCTGAGCCCGCGCCGGAAGCCCTGAAGCTCAGCCTTCCAGCGACTCCACACGCAGCGTCGTGACCGGCCCCGCCACCTCGGCGCGCGCCTGCAGCGCATGCACGGCCAGGTCGAGCGCGCCCTGCTCCACCGGGCCGGTCAGCACCAGCACCTGAGGTCCCACTCCGGGCCGTTCGGCCGCCAGCGCGACCTGGCGCACCGGCACTTTCCGCTCGGCGAGGCCGGCGGCGATCGCCTGGATCTGATCGAGCGCATGCACCGGCACGCGCAGGTAGTGCGAGGTGTGGACGGCTGCGCGCGGCAGCACGGCCAGCGCATTGGTCGCATGCGCATGGACGCCGAGGTGCGGCACATGCTGCGCGGCATGGACGCCGTCGAGCCGAGCCACGTCGACAAGGTCGGCGATCACGGCAGAAGCGGTCTGTTCCGAGCCGGCGCCCGCGCCGTAGTACATCGTGAGTCCGGCCGCGTCGCTCTTCACCATGACGGCATTCATCGAACCGTTCACCTGCGCCATCAGGTGCGCGGCAGGCACGAGCACAGGCTGCACGCGCAGTTCGACCCCGGCCGCCTGCCGGCGCGCGACGCCCAGCAGCTTGATGCGGTAGCCCAGTTGCTCGGCGCAGGCCACATCCACGCCCTGCAGCGCGGTGATGCCCTCGACCTGGGCGTCTGCGAAGCGAAGCGGCATGCCGAAGGCGTTGGCGGCCAGCAGGGTCAGCTTGTGGGCCGCGTCGATGCCCTCGATGTCGAAGCTGGGGTCGGCCTCGGCATAGCCCAGCGCCTGGGCCTGCGCGAGTGCGGCGGCGAAGTCCAGGCCCTCGTCGCGCATCTTGCTCAGGATGAAGTTGGTGGTGCCGTTGATGATGCCGGCCACCCATTCGATGCGGTTGGCGGCGAGGCCTTCGCGCAGCGCCTTGATGATCGGGATGCTGACGGCCACCGCGCCTTCATAGGCCACGATCACGCCCTTCTCGCGCGCGGCCGCGAAGATTTCGGCGCCGTGTACCGCCAGCAGCGCCTTGTTGGCCGTGACCACGTGCTTGCCGTGCGCAATGGCGGCCAGCACCCAGTCGCGCGCAGGTCCGGTGCCGCCGGCCACTTCCACCACCACGTCGATGTCGGGATGCGTGGCGACGTGCATCGCGTCGGCCGTCAGCGCGACGCTGTCTCCCACGATGCCGGCCGCGCGCTCCAGGTTGCGCGCGGCGACCATCACCAGTTCGATGGACCGGCCGGCCCGCGCCGCGATGTCGGCACGGTTGCGCGCCAGCACGCGGAAAGTGCCCGAGCCGACGGTGCCGATGCCGATCATCCCGACGCGCAGGGTACGGATGGCCGCCTGGCGGTGGTGCAAGGGCTCTAGGGATTCAACGGGATCGCGGTACATGGACAACTCCTGACGAAAAAACAAAACCCAGCTGCCAGAGCTGGGTTCATTCGTTCGGGGGAGAGAGCGATACACCAGGTGGCTGCCGGAACGGCCACCTGCGCGTGCTCAGGTGGCCGCGGTGGTAATGGTGGTAATCATTCGAGCAACGACCATCGCCTGCGCGGAGGCAGGCGGCATCATGCGGCCCATGGGGGCTGCGAAGGATGCGAAGGGGAAGCGTTGGCTCGACATGAAGCCCTGGAGTGTACAGGACCTGGGCGGCGTCCCGGTCAGGGTGCGGCCGACAGCCGCTTTTCGAGCCATACGCTGTAGCGCGAGAGCCCGAAGCACAGCACCCAGTAGACCGCGGCCACGAAGAGGTAGCCCTCGAGGTAGAAAGGCCGCCAGGTCGGGTCGCCGCCCAGCGCCAGCCCCAGCGCGCCCGTCAGCTCGAAGAGGCCGACCACGGTGACCAGCGAGGTGTCCTTCAGCGTGCCGACCACGTTGTTGGTCAGCGCGGGCACGACGAGGCGCAGCGCCTGCGGCAGCACGATGTCGCGCTGCACCGGCCAGCGGCCGAAGCCCAGCGCCATCGCCACTTCGGTCTGCCCGCGCGGCACGGCCTGCAGGCCGCCCCGGATGATCTCCGCGAGATAGGCGGCCACGAAGAGCGCGAGGCCCGCGAGCACGCGCAGCAGCACATCGGGCTGCCATCCGGCCGGCCAAAGCAGCGGCAGCAGGAACGAGGCCATGAACAGCACCGAGATCAGCGGCACGCCGCGCACCAGTTCGATGTAGCTCGCGCACAGGGTGCGCACCACCGGCCAGCCGGAGCGCCGCCCCAGAGCCAGCAGCAGTGCCAGCGGAAAGGCCAGCGCCAGCCCCACCACCGCGAGCCCGATGGTCAGCGGCAGGCCGCCCCATCGCCCGGTGGGCACATGGCTCAGGCCCAGTACGCCGCCACGCATCAGCAGCACGAAGAGCAGCAGCGCAACGACCCACAGCGGCACCAGCCACCAGCGCCAACTGCGCGGCCAGGCGCTGAGCATGGTCACTGCCGACAACACGACCACCGCGACGGCGGGACGCCACTGCTCCTCGTACGGAAAGCGCCCGAAGAGCATCGGCCGCCACTTCTCGGCCACCACGCCCCAGCAGGCGCCGTGCTGCGCGGCGCGGCAGGCCTCGGCGTCAGGCCGGAACACCGCGTGCACGATGCCCCATTCGACGACGTGGAAGCCGATCCACGCGAAGAGCGCCAGCAGCAGCAGCGTCGCCAGCACGCGCATCGGCGAACCCCAGAGCTCGCTTCGCCATGCGATCGGCCCCTGCGCGGCGTTCCTCATCCCCAGCCCCGCAATGCGACGCGCGCGTTGTAGCGGTTCATGCCGAAGGAGATCAGCAGCGACAGCAGCAGGTAGACCGCCATGATGATCGCGATGCACTCGAAGGCGCGGCCGTTCGTGCCGATGGTGGTGTTGGCCACCGACACCAGTTCCGGATAGCCCACGGCCACCGCCAGCGACGAGTTCTTGGTGAGGCTCAGCAACTGGTTGGTGAGCGACGGCACGATCACCCGAAGCGCCTGCGGCAGCACCACGATGCGCAGCTGCTGCACCGGCGAGAGCCCCAGCGCCTGCCCGGCCAGTACCTGCCCCTGCGGTACGGAAAGGATGCCTGCGCGCACGATCTCGGCCACGAAGGCGGCCGAATACAGGCTCAGGCCGGCGACGATGGTCACGTACTCGGGACTGAGCGCCGCGCCGCCGCTCACGCCGAAATCACCGCGCTCGGGAAGCTCGAAATGCAGGCCGCCCTCGCCCATCATCGGCCACGGCACGCTGAGGCCGCCCTTGCTCAGCCACACGCCCGGCAGGAGCCGCACCGGCTCCGTCGGATCGGGCAACAGGTTCGCCATCGCGAAAGCCAGCATCAGCAGCTGGACCAGCAGCGGCACGTTGCGCACCAGCTCGACATAAGCGGTGCAGATGCCGCGCAGCAGCACATGCGGCGCGAGCCGGCCTATCCCGATCAGCGTGCCCAGCACGACAGAGAAGATGGCTGCGGGCACTGCCGCGCGCACCGTATTGATCAGGCCCGCAAGGAAGGCGCGCCAGAACGGCTGGCTGGCATCGAAGTCGAGCCAGCCTTCGCTGATCGAGAAGCCGGCAGGCTCGGTGAGAAAGTCGAAGCCCGAACGCACGCCGCGTGCGCGCAGCACCTCGAGCGCATGGTGAACCACCCAGACCGCTCCGGCCACCACGGCCAGCACCAGCAGGGCCTGGACGGCCCATGCCAGCCAGGCCCCGCGCGATGACGAAGGAGCAGCGCTTTTACGGATAGTCATTGCGTCGTGGAGAAGCGGTCCAATGCCAGGAACACCGCGGAACCGGCCGCGCCGGGCCGCTGGTGTTGCGCCCGGCGACGGGATTGGCGAAGCGACACGAAGTGCGCGAAGCCTGGGGAGCTCTTATCTCACCGGGGGGGCGTAGATCAGGCCGCCCTTGCTCCACAGGTTGTTGGAGCCGCGCGGCAGCTTCAGGACCGACTTCGGTCCGACGTTGCGCTCGAAGATCTCGCCGTAGTTGCCCACGGCCTTGATGGCGCGGAAGGACCAGTCCTTGTCCAGGCCCAGCAGCTTGCCGAGGTCTTCACCGGAACCGAGTAGGCGCTGCTGCGCCGGGTCCTTGCTGCTGGCCTTGAGCTCGTCCGCGTTGGCCTGCGTGATGCCGAACTCCTCGGCCTCGATGAGCGCGTTGGGCACCCACTTGGCGATGGCGAACCACTCGTCGTCGCCGCGGCGCACCAGCGGCGCCAGCGGCTCCTTGGAGATCAGTTCGGGCAGGATCACGTAGTCGTCGGGATTGGTCGCTTCCTTGTTGCGCAGGCCGGCCAGCGCCGAGGCGTCCGTCGTGAAGGCCTGGCAGCGGCCCGAGAAGAAGGCCTTGAACGAGGCCTCGAAGCTCTCGAACACCACCGTCTTCACGGGAATGCCCTGCGCACGGAAGTAGTCCGACACGTTCTTCTCGTTGGTCGTGCCCGACTGGGTGCAGATGGTCGCGTTCTTGAGCTGCTTGGCGCTCGTCACCTTGAGCTTCTTGGGCACCAGGAAGCCCTGGCCGTCGTAGTAGGTGATTGTGGTGAAGTTGAAACCCAGCGAGGCGTCGCGGGTGAGCGTCCAGGTGGTGTTGCGCGCGAGGATGTCGATCTCGCCGGCCTGCAGGGCCGAGAAGCGCTGTTGTGAGTTGAGCGGAACGAAGTCGACCTTCTTGCCGTCGCCGAGCACGGCAGCCGCGATGGCGCGGCAGGTGTCGACGTCCAGGCCCGACCAGTTGCCCTGCGTGTCGGGTGCCGAGAAGCCGGCAACGCCGTTGGTCACGCCGCACTTGACGGTGCCGCGCTGCTTGACTGCATCGAGCGTCTTGCCGGCGAAGGCCGGGGCGGCAAAGGCCAGGGCTGCGAGGCAGGCGCCCGCGAGCAGCGCCGGCCGGAATGGTTTGTTCATCATTGGTGTTCTCCTCAACAACGGTAAGCAAAAGGCAGTGTACGGGCCGACGGCTGACTCTGCCAAAGAACTCCGGGTTGAATGCATATGCGCCTCGACGGGCTGGCTGGAAGCGCCGCAGGGTCACTACCATACGGCCCTTCACCAACCACTCAATGGGAATCCACACAATGGTCAAATCCGACGACACCGGCAAGTTCATCCTGCGCGTTTCTCTCGGCGTGCTGATCCTCCTGCATGGCATCGCCAAGCTGCAAGGCGGCGTCGGCTTCATCTCGGGCATGCTGGCCCAGCACGGGCTGCCGGGCGCATTGGCCTATCTGGTCTACATCGGGGAGGTGGTGGCGCCGGTGCTGCTGATCGTCGGCCTCTACACGCGGCCCGCCGCCTGGATCGTTGCCATCAACATGGTGGTGGCGATCGCGCTGGTCCACACGAAGGAACTGGGCGCACTGGGCAAGCAAGGCGGATGGGCGCTGGAACTGCAGGGCATGTTCCTGGCCGCAGCGCTCGGCCTCGCCTTCATGGGCGGCGGCCGCTTCGCGCTGAGCAGCAAGTACAACTGAGCCGGCGGGCTCAATCGTCGTCGGCAGCATCGAGGCCCGGAAACAGGACCTCGGTGCAGCCGAATCGCGAGAAATCGCGAACCCGCATCGGGTAGAGCTTGCCCAGCAGGTGATCGACCTCATGCTGCACCACGCGCGCATGAAAACCGGTGGCGACCCGATCGATGGGTTCACCGTAGGGGTCGAAACCCGTATAGCGGATGCTGGCGAAGCGCGGCACCACGCCGCGCAGGCCCGGCACCGACAGGCACCCTTCCCAGCCCTCTTCCTCTTCATCGCCCAAGGGTGTGATGACAGGGTTCAGCAGCACGGTGCGCGGCACCGGTGGCGCATCGGGATAGCGTGGATTCACGACATCGGTGCCGAAGATCACGAGCTGCTGGTCGACGCCGATCTGCGGCGCGGCAAGACCGGCTCCATTGACCGCATGCATGGTCTCGAACATGTCGCGCACCAGCATGTGCAGTTCGTCGGTATCGAATGCAGCCACCGGCTGTGCGATGCGCAGCAGCCGGGGGTCGCCCATTTTCAGGATTTCGCGGATGGCCATGGCGGGATTATCGCGATGGCTCCAAACTCCTCCCCCCGGAGGGGATCAGGGAGGGGTCTGGTTCTTCGAGTCGGGCGAAGTCCAGAGTCGCGCGTTGCCGCGAGGAGGGGTCGGGATAGAGCCCGGGCCGCCACCCGCGATGGGCGGACGAGGCGGCACCACCACAGGCGGAGCCACTGGGCGGCCGCCACCACCCCAGGCAGGCGGGCGGACCGGATAGGCCGGCCGGTCGTAGTAAGGCCTGTCGTAATAGCGCGGACGCCGCTCGTAGTAGCCGCCGCCGTTGATGTAGACCGGCGCCGGCACCACCACGGGCGCGGGCTCGCTGTAGTAAGGCCCCGACGAATAGCCCCCGCCGTAGTAGGGATCGGCTGGAACGCCGACGCAGCCGGTCAGCAGCGCGACGCCACCGATGGCGGCACAGGCACCGAGAACTCGAATTTTGGTCATGAGGGACTCTCCTTGTGGCCTTCAATTAGCTTTCAACGTCAGGTTGTAGACCCTGTTGACTGCGCTGCGATGAAGCAGCGTAACGGCCGGTAAAGAGGCCGGTCGGCGTCCCTGCCGCTCGACGACTCAAGCCGCCGGAACGCCGTTGGCAAGAATCTCCAGCATACGCGCCTCGTCGATGATCTCCACACCGGCCTCGCGCGCCTTCTCGAGCTTGCTCCCGGCCTCTTCACCCGCCACCAGGTAGTGGGTCTTCTTGCTGACCGAACCGGACACCTTGGCGCCCGCCGCCTCCAATTTATCCTTTGCTTCGTCGCGGCTCAGCGTAGGAAGGGTGCCGGTGATGACGAAGGTCAGCCCCGCCAGCGGCTTCGGCGCCCGGGCGGCCGGCTCGCCCTCTTCCCAGGTCAGGCCGCAGGCACGCAGTTGCTCGACCACCTCACGGTTGTGCGGCTGGTCGAAGAAGGTGCGCAGGCTCTGCGCCACCACCGGGCCGACGTCGTTCACCTCGAGCAGCTGCTCCTCGGTCGCGTCCATGATCGAGTCCAGCTTGCCGAAGTGCTTGGCCAGGTCCTTTGCGGTGCTCTCGCCCACATGCCGGATGCCCAGCCCGAACAGGAAGCGCGGCAGCGTGGTCTTCTTCGAGGCCTCCAGCGCATCGACGAGGTTCTTCGCCGACTTCTCCGCCATGCGGTCCAGGCCCGCCAGCGTGGCGAAGCCCAGCTTGTAGAGATCGGGCAAGGTCCGGATCAGGTTCGAATCCACGAGCTGCTCGACCAGCTTGTCGCCGAGCCCGTCGACATCCACCGCGCGACGCGCCGCGAAATGCAGGATGGCCTCCTTGCGCTGCGCCGCGCAGAACAGCCCTCCCGTGCAGCGATAGTCGACCTCGCCCTCCTCGCGAACCGCCTCCGAGCCGCAGACCGGGCACTTGCGCGGCATCGTGAAGACCGGGCCGCGCTGATCGTCGGGCTTGGCCAGGCTCTCCGGCGACACGCCGACCACTTCGGGAATCACGTCTCCGGCGCGGCGCACGATCACCGTGTCGCCCACGCGCACGTCCTTGCGGCGCGCCTCGTCCTCGTTGTGCAGCGTGGCGTTCGTCACCGTCACCCCGCCGACGAACACCGGCGCAAGCTTGGCCACAGGCGTGAGCTTGCCGGTGCGCCCGACCTGGATCTCGATGCCGACCACCTCGGTCAGCTGCTCCTGGGCGGGGTACTTGTGGGCCACGGCCCAGCGCGGCTCGCGCGAGACGAAGCCCAGCTGCCGCTGCAGCTCGATGCTGTCGACCTTGTAGACCACGCCGTCGATGTCGTAGGGCAAGGCATCTCGCTGGCGGCCGATGTTCTCGTGGAACGCTATGAGTTCGATAGCGCCTGTGGCACGGGCCGTCTGCGTGGCGACCGGGAAGCCCCATTCGTGGAACTGCTGCAGCCAGTCGAACTGCGTGGGCCAGTCGGGCCCGCCTTCGGCGGCGGGCGTCACCTCGCCCAGCCCGTAGGCAAAGAAGCTCAGCGGCCGCGCCGCGGCGATCGCGGGATCGAGCTGGCGCACGGCGCCGGCCGCCGCGTTGCGCGGATTGACGAACACCTTCTCGTTCTTCTGCCCGTCCGCGATCTTCTGGCGCTGGCGCTCGTTGAGCGCGTCGAAGTCCGCGCGCTTCATGTAGACCTCGCCGCGCACCTCGACCACCGGCGGCGCCTTGCCCTTGAGGCGCAGCGGGATCTCGCGCACCGTGCGGATGTTCTGCGTGACGTCCTCGCCCACCTCGCCATCGCCGCGCGTGGCCGCCTGCACCAGCACGCCGTTCTCGTAGCGCAGGTTCATGGCAAGGCCGTCGAACTTCAGTTCGCAGACGTAGCCGACCTGCGGGCCGTCCTCGGCGAGGCCCAGTTCGCGGCGCACGCGCGCATCGAAGGCGCTCGCGCCGCCGGGCGTGATGTCGGTCTCGGTACGGATCGACAGCATCGGCACCTTGTGGCGCACCTTGACGAAGCCTTCGAGCACCTTGCCGCCGACGCGCTGGGTCGGCGAGTCGGGCGTGCGCAGATCGGGAAACTCGGCCTCGATGGCCTGCAGGCGCTGGAAGAGCCTGTCGTACTCCGCATCCGGCAGCTCCGGCGCGTCGAGCACGTAGTAGAGATGGGCGTGCCGGTGGAGCTGTTCGCTCAGTGCGGCGGCTTCGCGTGCCGCTTCGTCGCGCGTCGTCATGGTGTCTCCCGAGGAGGAATCGAAATCAGCTGAAGAGTCGCCGCGCCAGCGGGGAACCCGCGGCAAGGTCGCGCCCGTCGAGCGTGTCGTAGAGCTGTTCGAGATCGGCGCCGATGACGTCCATGGTCTCGTCGCGCAGCAGCTGGCCGTCGCTGTCGGTGACCACGCCGTCCATCTCGCGAGCCAGGGTGGCGGCGGCTTCGCGCATGCGGCGGAAAGGTTCCTCGGCACGGTCGACCTGCGGCACGTCCAGGCTCAGGCTGAGTTCGCGGATGGCCGACTGGGCCGGGTCGTCGGCCAGCGCGGCCTGCGTGTCGAAGGCCAGGCCGAGGATCGGCGGCAGGCCGGCTTCGCTGGCCGGCAGCACCATGCGTCCCGGGATGATGCCCGCCACGAAGCCCAGCCGCGCGGCGTTCTGCTGCACGTAGCCCGGGCTCCAGGCCGCATGCAGCGCACGCAGGACGAAGCCCAGCTGCGCATCGTGTGCGCTGGCGAACTGGTCGAGCTCGCGGGCCCGCGCCACCTCGTCGAGCATCTCGGGAAATTCCGGGGCTCCGTTGACTGCATCGGCAAAGGCCTGGGCCTTGACCACGAACTCGGAGTACTCGATCTCGTTGAGCGCGCCCGTGCGGTTGGCCAGCTGCACGCCGACCTGGAAGGCGCTGTAGCGCTGGCCGGCCACGGGCGGCTCCCATTGCCCGGTGTGTTCGTTCAGGCCCTCGATGGCCACCGGCTTGCTGCCCGCACGGCGCGTGGGCGGCATCGCGGCGAGAGCGGCATCGCCCGAGGCCAGGCCATCCAGCGAGATCGGCGCGATCACGTCGATCAGCGGATCGAGTCCGCCCCGGCGCTCGACCGGGGGCACGGCGGCGCTGCTGGGCGCGGGAAGATCGGGGTCGAACAGCGGCTCGTGCCGGTCGGAGCCCTGCACCTTGTTCGGATCGTCGTTCAGCACCGGCTCCACGCCGTCGCCGCCCGCGGCAAGCGCACGCTCGGCTTCATCGAGCGCGACGTCGACCGCATCGGGTTGCCGCGGCGCATTGCGGCGCGACATCATGGCCTCGTAGCCGATGACGGCCGCGAGAACGAGGCCGCCGAAGATTGCCAGGGCGAGTGTGAGATTGCTCATGGATCGTTGCCGCCCCGCTTATGCGGCTTCGACCATGGACACAGCCGACTCCATGTCGACCGCCACGATGCGCGAGACGCCCTGCTCCTGCATCGTCACGCCGATCAGCTGCTCGGCCATTTCCATGGCGATCTTGTTGTGGCTGATGAAGAGGAACTGGGTTTCGCGGCTCATGGCGGAGACGAGTTTGGCATAGCGCTCGGTGTTGGCGTCGTCCAGCGGCGCGTCCACTTCGTCGAGCAAACAGAAAGGCGCCGGGTTCAGCTGGAAGATGGCGAACACGAGCGCGATGGCCGTGAGCGCCTTCTCGCCGCCCGACAGCAGGTGGATGGTCTGGTTCTTCTTGCCGGGAGGCTGCGCCATCACCTGCACGCCGGAGTCGAGAATTTCGTCGCCGGTCATCATGAGCTTGGCGTTGCCGCCGCCGAAGAGCTCCGGGAACATGCGGCTGAAGTGCTCGTTGACGATCTTGAAGGTGCCGCCAAGCAGGTCGCGCGTCTCGGCGTCGATCTTGCGGATGGCGTCTTCCAGCGTGCCGATGGCTTCGTTCAGGTCGGCCGACTGCGCGTCGAGGAAGGTCTTGCGCTCGCTGGCAATGGCGAGTTCGTCCAGGGCCGCCAGGTTCACCGCGCCGAGCGCCGCCACCTCGCGGTTGAGGCGGTCGATCTCGCCTTGCAGGCCGGTGAGTCGTACCTTGTCGGTCTCGATCGACTTCTCGATCGCCTCGAGGTCGGCGCCGGCGTCGTCCAGAAGCTGCTGGTACTGCTCGACGCCCAGGCGCGCTGCCTGCTCCTTGAGCTGGAACTCGGTGATGCGCTGGCGCAGCGGGTCGAGCTCGCGCTCGAGCTGCAGGCGTCGCTCGTCGCTCGCGCGCAGCTTGAGCGTGAGGTCGTCGTACTGGCTGCGCGCCGCGCCCAGCGCAGTCTCGCGTTCGAGCTTGAGCGCGAGCGCATCCTGCAGGCCGGCCTGCGCGGCCGCATCGGACAGGCGGCCCAGCTCCGCGCGGGCGCGCTCGTCCTCGTCGGTCAGCGCCACGGTCTGCTGCGCGGCGGTCTCGATGGAGCGGTTGAGTTCGGCGCGGCGGGCTTCGAGCGTGCGCTGCGAGAAGGTGGCTTCCTGCGCCTGGCGTTCGAGACTGCGGTGCTGCTCGCGGCTTGCGGCCAGCGCACGGTTGGCCTCGATCACGCGTTCGTCGAGCTCGGCGTGGCGCTCCTGGGCGTCGGCCAGCTGCATGTCGAGTTCCTCGAAGCGGCCCTCGGCGGCGATGCGCCGTTCCTGCAGTTCCTCGAGTTGTGCGTCGACTTCGCCGATGTCGGCGGCCAGCTGCTGGCTGCGGGCACGGGTCTGCTCGGCCAGCTGCGTCATGCGCAGCGTCTCGACCTGCAGTTCGTGCGCGCGCGACTGGGTTTCGGCCGCTTCACGCCGGGCGGTGACGAGGCGCGAGGCAGCATCGGCATAGGCGGCTTCGGCACGGACCAGCGCGGTGCGCGCTTCCTCGGTGATGAGCGTCTGGGCGCGCAGCTGGCGCTCCAGGTTTTCCATTTCCTGCTGGCGCGCCAGCAGGCCAGCCTGCTCGGAATCGGGTGCGTAGAAGTTGACGCTGTGCGCTGAGACGGCATGGCCGCTCTGCACGTAGATGACCTCGCCCGGCTGCAGCGAGCCGCGCTGGGCCAGCGCCTCCTCGAAGCTCGCGGCGGTGTAGCAGCCGTGCAGCCAGTCGCTCAGCAGCGCCTGCTGACCGGCATCGTTCAGGCGCAGCAGGCTCGACAGGCGCGGCAGCGTTGCCGAACCCTCGGGCACGCCTGCGGCCGGCGGGCTGTAGAAGGCCAGCTTGGCAGGCGGCGCATCGTTGCCGAAAGCGCGGACCATCTCCAGCCGGCTGACCTCGAGCGCGCCCAGGCGCTCGCGCAGCGCGGCCTCGAGCGCGTTCTCCCAGCCCTGCTCGATGTGGATGCGGCTCCACAGGCCCTGCAGGCCTTCGAGGCCGTGCTTGGCGAGCCAGGGGGCCAGCTTGCCGTCGGTCTTGACCTTTTCCTGCAGGGCGCGCAGCGCCTCCAGGCGGGCCGAGAACTCGGCATGGCGGGCGCCCTCGGTGTTGACGGCCTGCTGCTTCGTGCGGCGGTCGTCGTCGAGCTGCGGCACGGCTTCGAGCAGTTCCTGCAGGCGCGCATCGGATTCGCTCGCCGCCTCCTGCGCCATGGCGTACTGCTCCTGCATGTCGAGCAGGCGCGCTTCGTCGGGCGCGGCAAGGGCGTTCTGGTCGGCGCGAAGGCGTTCGCTGCGCTGCATCAGCTGGCGGCTCTGCTCCTCGATGTTGCGCTGGTCGGCGGCCAGCACCTGGATCTGCTGCTGCACCTGCGACACGGTCGTGCGCTGAGTGTTGGCCTCGTCCTGTGCGCGCTGCACGGCCTCTTCGAGCTCGGGCATGCGCGCGTCGTGCTCCTCGAGCTGGGCGGCCAGCATGATGGCCTGCTCCTCGGCATCGACGCCGGCGCCGGCCAGGGTCTCGATTTCGGCTTCTGCCTCCTCGCGGCGGCGGCCCCACTGGCCCATCTGTTCGCGCAGCTGGACTAGGCGCTGCTCGACGCGCTGGCGGCCCTCGACCACGAAGCGGATCTCGCCCTCGAGCCGGCCCACTTCGGCGCTGGCTTCGTAGAGCTTGCCCTGCGCCTGGTTGACCAGGTCACCGGCACCGTAGTGGGCCTGCCGCACGGTCTCGAGCTCGGCTTCGACGTGGCGCAGGTCGGCCATGCGCGATTCGAGGTCGTTGATGGCGCGCTCCGAATCGGCCTTGATCTTCGCCTGGTCGGCATTGCTCTCGCTGCGCTTGAGGAACCACAGCTGGTGCTGCTTCTTCGTGGCGTCGCCCTGCAGCGCGTTGTAGCGCGCGGCCACCTCGGCCTGCTTCTCGAGCTTCTCGAGGTTGGCGTTGAGTTCGCGAAGGATGTCCTCGACGCGCGTGAGGTTCTCGCGCGTGTCGCCCAGGCGGTTCTCGGTCTCGCGGCGGCGCTCCTTGTACTTGGAGACGCCGGCGGCTTCTTCGAGGAAGAGGCGCAGCTCCTCGGGCTTGGATTCGATGATCCGGCTGATCGTGCCCTGGCCGATGATGGCGTAGGCGCGGGGGCCGAGGCCGGTGCCCAGGAACACGTCCTGGACGTCGCGGCGGCGCACCGGCTGGTTGTTGATGTAGTAGCTGCTGGTGCCGTCGCGGGTGAGCACGCGCCGCACCGCGATTTCGCCGAACTGGTTCCATTGGCCGCCGGCACGGTGGTCGGCGTTGTCGAACACCAGTTCCACGCTCGAACGGCTGGCCTGCTTTCGGGTGGTCGTGCCGTTGAAGATCACGTCCTGCATCGACTCGCCGCGAAGCTCCGAGGCGCGCGATTCGCCGAGCACCCAGCGCACCGCATCCATGATGTTCGACTTGCCGCAACCGTTGGGCCCGACAACGCCCACCAGTTGGCCCGGCAGCATGAAGTTGGTGGGTTCGGCGAACGACTTGAAGCCCGATAGCTTGATGGAATTAAGACGCACGACTTGTCGGCCTGCCTTGGCAGTAGCGCCAAGGTATTGATTTGTAAGGAAAATTGCACGGGCCCGCAGCTTGCAGCAGGCCGCCGCCCCAGCCTTGGATGATAACGTCAGGGCATGCACGATTCCCCGGTTTCACCCCTTGCCGCGCGCCGGGCCCGCCGCACGGCGCACAGGGCAGGCTCGCTTGCAGTCCTGCTCGCCGCCCTGCTCGGCATTGCAGGCTGTTCGTCGGTGCGCGACACCCAGCGCGCCGAACCCTACAGCAACCAGGAGTGGCTGCAGTCCGGCGCCAACCGCATCGCCAACCTCTCGCTGCGCGACAACCTGCAGTCGATACGCCGGGTGCAGAGCACGCTCTACAAGCGCAACCCGCGCGAATGGCGAAAGTCGGCAGCCAGCATGGAGGAAGCCACCCAGCGCGCCTGGGACGCGGTGCTCAAGGGCCCGCCGCTGCCCGAGCTCAAGGGCGCCAGCGGCATCGACGCCATCCGCATGGCCTTCGACACCACCCCACAGGGCTACCAGGGCGATCGCGTGGCCGCGCTGGTCTACGGCTGGGCCACCATGCTCAAGCAGGCCAACGGCGACACCTGGGACCAGACCATGCTCGACGGCATCAACGCCGAGAACAGCTTCCGGGCCGCGCGCAACTTCGAGATCTCGCTGTGGCTCATCTCCTCCAAGACCGGCCCCGACGGCCAGCCCCTGCTGCTGGCCACCGAGATCAGCGACCGCGGCCGCAACCTCGTGGCCGATCGCGAACTCTCCAAGGTGGTGGCACGCCTCGACCTGCTGGCCGCGCAGGCCGACGAGAAGTACCGTCGGGCGGCGCTCGACTTCGGCCAGAACTGGGTGATGGGGGTGGTCATGCCCCTGTTCACGCTCGTGCCCAAGTGAGCCACCGGGCGCGCCTCTTGCTGCAAGCCGTTACGCGATCGCAAGTGGCGACGAATCGAAGGAGAAAGCCGGCCCCTAGAATGGCCCGGCCCTCCCCTCCTCAACCCATTCGAGGCAGCAGCAATTCATGAGCTCCATCAATTTCATCGGCGGCGAAAAAGGCGGCGTAGGCAAGTCGGTCACCGCTCGGGTGCTGGCCCAGTACTTCATCGATCACAGCCGGCCCTTCACCGGCTTCGACACCGACCGCTCGCACAGCTCCTTCACCCGCTTCTACGAAGGCTTCGCCTCTCCGGTGGTGGTCGACAGCTTCGAGGGCCTCGACACCGTGGTCAACGGCTTCGAGACGAACCCGCAGCAGAGCGTGATCGTCGACCTCGCGGCACAGACGCTGGCGCCATTGGCGCGCTGGATCAAGGAATCCGACCTATTCGACGTGTTCGCCGAGATCGGCGTCACCGTCAACTTCTGGCATGTGCTGGACGACGGCAAGGACTCGACCGACCTGCTCGGCACGCTGATCGACACCTTCGGCAACCGTCCCAACTACATCGTGGTGCAGAACTACGGACGCGGCAGCGACTTCGGCATGCTGCTCGCATCGCAGTCGCTGTCGAAGGCCACGGCCAACGGCGCCCGCGTGATCGCCCTTCCCCGCCTGCACGACGCGAGCATGCGCAAGATCGACGCGCAGAACACCAGCTTCTGGAAAGCCGTGAACGACCGCGAGGGACCGCATGCGCTGGGCCTGCTGGAGCGCCAGCGCGTCAAGTCGTGGCTCGCGACGGCCTACGCAGCCTTCGACACCTTGCCTCTGTAAGTGCCTCGCCGGGCCTTCAGATCATCCCGCCGTTGATCGAGATCACCTGCCCCGTGATGTAGCCGGCCTCCTCGCTCGCGAGGAACGAGGCTAGCGCCGCCACTTCCTGCGGCGTTCCGGCGCGCTTGACCGGCACCATCTGGTTGATGACGGCGGGGTCGAAAACCGCATCCGCCATCGGCGACGCGATGATCCCCGGTGCGATGGCGTTCACGGTCACGCCGCGCGAGGCCACTTCGAGCGACAGCGCCTTGGTCGCACTGTTGAGAGCGCCCTTGGCGGCCGCGTAGTTGACCTGGCCCCGGTTGCCGGCAATGGCGGCCACCGACGAGATGTTCAGGATTCGGCCCCAGCGCGTACGCATCATCGGCAGCAGCAGCGGCTGCGTGACGCGGAAGAAGCCGTTGAGCGACACGTCGATCACCTTGTGCCACTGTTCGGCGCGCATGCCGGGCAGCACGGCGTCGTCGTGCACGCCCGCGTTGTTGACCAGGATCTGCACCGCCCCTCCTTCGAGGATGCGCGCGCATGCGGCAGCGCAAGCCTCGTCGCTGCTCAGGTCGAACACATGGCATTCGGCCTTGCCGCCCGCGGCCGTGATCGTTGCCGCCAGTTGCTCGACCGCCTCAGGCCGCGAGTTGGCATGCAGCAGCACGGTGGCGCCGTCGCGCGCCAGGCGCTGTGCCATGGCCGCGCCGAGCGCGCCGCTGGCGCCGGTGATCAGGGCGCGTTTTCCTTCGAGACTCATGGCGACGACGTGCTTTCTTTCTTATGCTGCCGCGGCGAGCGGCGTATTCAGGACCACCACGGCGCGGCCTTCGGCCAGCATGCGGCCGTCCTCGGCCTGCACCGTGAATTCATAGAGGATCTGCCGGTCGTCGCCCGACAGGCGCCGGGCCGCGATCTGCAGGGCGCCGGCCACGTCGTCCAGCCGCGCCACCGCAAGCTTCACGTTGCGCGCACTCGCGAGAAAGCCGGCCGACGGCGCGCTGCCCTCTTCCGCCAGCAGGCCGCCGTGCAGGGCCATCGCCTGCGCTGCGTATTCGATCGCGTTCGGCGCCAGCAGGCCGCTTTCGGTGCGAAGCGGGTTGTCGGCCTGCGAATGAGTGGTGGTGGTGCAACGGATCGATTCGGCGTCCCAGCCTTCGAGCCGCTCCAGCAGGCACATGCTGCCGCTGTGCGGAATGCGCAGGGCGATGCCCGCGCGATCGAGCGTCTGCGGCGCGGTCAAGCAGCCGGCTCCAGGTCGGCCACCAGCAGAACATTGGCGAAGGGAGTGCCCTCGCTCATCGGAATGCTCTGCACGCGGAAGCCCAGGCGGTCGAGCACCGCCGTCCACTCGGCCAGAGGACGGCCCCAGGTCGGCGAGACCTTGTGGCCGCGGATGCGGGTGACGGTGCGGTCCACCCACTGGCTGATGGCGAAGCCGCGGCGGCTGGAGGCGTCGCCCACGCGCAGCAGCAGCCGCGCGTGCGGGTTGCCGCCGCGGCGCAGCGCATCGCGCACGCGCAGCAGCACACCTTCCTGCGCCTCGAGGTTCACGTAGTGCAGCACGTCGAGGATCACGACGAGATCGCAGTCGGGCAGATCGGCCTTGCACATGTCGGCACAGACCAGCCGGGGTGCCGGCTCCAGGTGGCCGATGGAAGCCTCGGCGCGCGCCACGTCCTTGGGCATGAGCTCGATGCCGGTGTAGTCGGCGCCGTGCGGCGTGGCCGCCCACGACAACGGCCAGCGGCCCTGCTTCTGCATCGCGCTCATCGAGGCCAGCAGGCTCGCGAACAGGCCCTGTCCGCAGCCGATGTCGACCACGCGCTGGTGCTGCTCGCCGAACAGACGGCGCTCGAGCAGCCCGCGGAACACCGGGTCGCGCCCGAGCTTGCCGCGCGCGAAATGCCAGGCGAAGTTGCCGCCCTTCTTGTACGGGACGGTGGCGGCCTCGTGCAGTTCGCGCCAGGCAGCCTCGGTGGAAAGTGAAGGCGACATCGCCGCGTTCATGTCTTCAGCCCTTCCGGCAGGGTCACGGAGCGCAGTCCATCGGCGCGCAGGCGTTCGAGCAACAAGGGCAATACCTCCAGCAAAACAGGTTGTCCCGCAGCGGTGCGCGCGGCGTTGCCGTCGTGCAGCAACAGGATGTCGCGCGCCTGCAGGTTTCGGCTCAGGCGCGCCATCACCTTGGCGGCGTCGCCCTCGCGGGTGTCGAAGCCGCGCCGCGTCCAGCTCACGAGCGAGAGGCCCAGGCGGTGCAGCACGGGTTCGAGGAAAGGGTTGCGCAGGCCGGCCGGCGCGCGGAAGCAGGTCGGGCGCTGGCCGGTCACGTCGGCGAGGATGTCCTGCGCCCGTCCGATCTCGGCCGCGAAACCGCGCGGCCCGAGGAACGAGAAGTTGTGCCGGTGCCGCGCCGTGTGGTTCTGGATGCTGTGGCCGCGCGCGACGATCTCCCGGGCCAGCGCGGGCTGCGCGAGTACCCGCTCGGCGATGCAGAAGAAGGTGGCGCGCTGGCCGTGCGCGTCGAGCAGGTCGAGCACGCGCGGCGTGACTTCGGGCTCGGGGCCGTCGTCGATGGTGATGGCGACTTCGCGCCGCGCCGCCGCCGCCTCTGGCAGCCGGGTGACGTTGGGCCCCAGCAGGCTGCTGCGCGGCGTGAGTCCGGCGCCGGTGATCAGCGCGTGGTTCAGCACGATCGCGCCGACGGCCCAGGGCAAGGCGCCCGGCACCAGCACGCCCGCGCCGATGGCAGCCGCATGCCATGCCGCGCTGGCACGGATGGCCGGCGGCCAGGGCCAGGATTCGTTGGTGGACGCGGAAGCGGAAGACATGGAACCGGATTTTCCCCCGATCAGCCGCGCCCGGGCCGCGATGGCCCCACGCTGCGCGCGAACGCCGCCGACAGCAGCAGCGCCAGCAGCGCACCCGGCGCGACCACGCGGCCGATCGACGACAGCGCCGGAATGTCCGAGATCGCGATCAGCCCGAAGGACACCACCGTCGTCAGGTTGGCCAGCATCAGCGAGGCCAGCGTGTCCTCGTCGGCCGTGCCGGTGGTGCGCAACTGGTCGAAGAAGAGCGCGTAGTTCGAGCCCACCGCCACGATCAGCAGCAGGCCGACCAGGTGAAGGATGCCGAGCGCCGCCTGCAGCACGGCCATGCCGCCCAGCGTGAGCACCACCGCGAAGAGCAGCGGCTGGCACACGGCGAGCAGCCGGCGCCACGAGCGCAGGTAGATGCCCAGCAGCACCACCACCGCCAGCGCGCCGAGCAGCACCTGCACGAAGGCCTCGTGCAGGTAGCGCTGGTACAGGCTCGCGAGCTCTCGCCCGACGTCGACCACCTGCACCTCGGGCAGGCCCGACAGAGCGGCCTCGAGCCGGGCCTGGTCGAACTTCGCGCCCGGGTGCAGCACCAGCAGCGTGCCCCAGCCGCCGCCGGGGCGCTGGTACATCAGCGTATTCAGGACCGCGCCCAGCGGCCCGTCGGCCAGCTCGGCGCGCTGTATCGGCGACAGCTTGCGCGCGGCCTCCACGTCGGCCACGAACGGCTCCAGCCGCGATGCCGGCAGCGGCAGCCCCTTCGTGGCCTCCGCGAGGTTGGAGCGCAGGGTCTGCGCGTCCGGCAGGCCTGCGAGGCGTGCCGACTGGACCTCCAGGCTCGGCAGCACGCGGGTGACGGTCTCGTAGCCGACCAGATCGCCGCTGTCGACCAGCGCGTCGAGCTTCGCGGCGGCGGCCTCGGTGTGGCGCAGCGCGGCCTGCTCGTCGTCGCCGAAGGCCACCACCAGCACGCCGCCGTCGCTCGCGCCGATGTCGTTGCGCAGCATCTCGTCGAGCTGCTGGGAGGCCTTGGGAACCGGGCTCATGGCGCCGAGATTGGCGCGCCACAGGTGGCCGCCCTGCCACAGCACCAGCGCCAGCGCGGCCACGCCGAGCGCGGCCAGCGGCCAGCGCAGGCGCGGCAGGCCGCGCACCAGCGCCCCGGCAAGCTGCGCCATGTAGCGGCGCATGCCCATGCCCGTGGCGCCATCGGGTGCCAGCACGGGCAGCACGTAGCGCGTGGCCAGCGCGGCCGAGACGAGGCCCGCGATGGAGAAAACGCCCAGCTGCGCCAGCCCCGGAAAGCCGGAGAACACCAGCGCCGCGAAGCCGCACACCGAGGTCAACAGCCCCAGCCGCACGGTCGGCCAGTTCTGGTCGAGCCAGCGACGCCAGCCGGTACCGGGCACCGCACCAGCGCCGACCTGGCGCGCCTGGATCAGGTAGTAGATGGCGTAGTCGACCGTCTCCCCGATCAGCGTGCTGCCGAAGCCCAGCGTCAGCCCGTGCACCGAGCCGAACACCAGGCTCACGCTCGCGGTGCCGATCACCACGCCGGTCGCCACCGGCAGGAAGGCGATGACCAGCGCGCGCGGCGACGCGAAGGCCAGCAGCAGCAGCCCGCCCATCACGATGCCGCCCACCACCGCGAGGTGGATGGCTTCGGTCTTGATCTTGTCGCGGCTCATCACCGAGAACACCGGCGGACCGCTCAGCAGGAGCTTCGGGGCCTCGGCGCCCATGGCACGCGTCGCGGCCTCGTAGGCGGAATGCACGCGGGCGATGGCCACGGCCTGCGCGTCGAGGTCGCTGCCGGCGGCGCGCGTGGTGGCGATCATCAGTGCGCGCGGCGCGGTGCGCGACATCCACACCCCGTCCTCGCTGCGCGGCGAACTTGCGGGCACCAGTTCCATGGCGATGCGCTGCGTCTCGCCGGTCGGGTCACGGTCGAGCAGCGGCTTGATCGCGTTGCCGGCCGGCGTACCGAGCATCGACAAGGTCTCGGTGATGGCGTCGCGCAGGCCCTCGGGAGTGAAGTGCCCCGGATTCACGCCGGGCGAAAGCTGATACCGGTGGTCGAATACCCAGGTTCCGGTGTCGCTCCAGTCGCTGACGTCACCGTTCTGGACCAGCTCGAAGAGCTTGCTCTCGCGCATCTCCTTCGCGACCGCGCGGGACACCGAAGCCCGCTGCGCCGCGCTGCCGCCCTCGAAACCCATCATCAGCGTGCGCGAGGCGACACCGCTTTGCAGCTGCTCGATCAGCACGCGCTGGCGCATGTCGGGGCTCTTTGGAAGGAAGGCCGAAAGATCGGCGCCGATCTGCGTGCGCGCGATCACCACCACGCCGCACAGCAGCACCAGCAGCCATGCCAGCAGCACGGCCGCCCTGCGCCCCCTGCCCGGCGGTCCGCCCGCCTGCTGCAGCTGCCCGGGCTGCGTCACGGCGCGGTGCGTCCGGGCGCGCCGGCTGGCGCGGATGCGGGCCCTTGGGCGGCACCCGGCGTGATGTTCATGACCGAGCGGTCGCCGCCGACGAATTCCATTTCAAGGCCCAGCACGTCGCTCGCACGGCCGCTGATGCGCATGCTGCGCACCTGCGCGGCGAGGCGGCTGTCCAGCGGCGTGAGGTCGAGCGTCCACTTGGCGGCCGAGCCGGACACGGTGCTGCGGAAGTAGCGCTGCAGCGTGGCGCCGTCGCCCGTCAGCGTGCCGCGCATGGCTTCGACCAGGCCGAGCAGCTCGGGCATGCTGTCGAGCGCCAGCGTCCGGTTGCGCCCGCCGCGCGAGAGCGTGAGCGTGTTGCCTTCGACCGCCATGGTCTCGACGCGCGGCGACAAGGTGCGGCGCACCAGCTTGTCGGGCGCGTCGAAGCTCAGCGTGCCGCTGGCATCGAGCGGGCCTTCGAGGCCGTGCACGAAGCGCTGTTCCGTGAAGCGGGCCTCGCCGCTTTTCTGCCGGGCCAGCAGCGTCATCAGCTCGGGCAGGTCGAATGCCGCCCAGGCAGGCACGGCGCAGAAGGCCAGCGCGAGCACCATTGCCCTGCAAAGCCGGTCAAGCCGCATCTTCGAGCCAGAAATCATGGAAATTGAACCAGTTGTAGGGGTACGCACGGCACATCGCCTCCAGGCGCGCGACGTAGGCCTCGACAGCCGCGCGGATGCGCTGCTCGCGCTCCGCGGGGCTGGACGACCGCTCGCCGAAGTCGGCCAGCGGATCGAACCGGACGTCGTAGCGCGCGCCTCCGCCGTAGAGACCCGCCATGAAGAACACCTTGCGGCGCAGCAGTGCTGCAAGGCGGAAGGGACCGTCGTTGAAGACGGCGGGCTGCCCGAGGAACGGCAGCACGATGTTGTTGCCGCGCTGGTGCGCGGGCTGGTCCTCGCCGCCGGGCAACGTGCGGTCGGCCAGCATGCCGCCCATGCCGCCACCGTCGAGCCAGTCGCGAAGCTCCAGCATCGAGTGCGGGCGGCCCAGGGCGATGACGTGCGGGCGCAGCTCGGGCACCGCGATGGCGTTGAGGATGCCGGTGATGCGCCGCGCGTTGTCGGGATACATCAGCATCGCCAGGCGCAAATGGCGCTGGTGCGTCTGCTGCTTGCAGGCGCCCAGCGCCTCGAAGCTGCCGACGTGGGCGCCGAGCAGGAAGGCGCCGCGGCCGTTCGCCAGCTCGACGTCGAGCGGCTCGTTGCCGGAGATCTTCACGTCGAAGAGATCCATGCGCCCGCGCAGGAAGTAGACGCGGTCGAGCACCGTCGAAGCGAAGGCGTGCAGCAGGCGGAAGCCGTCGAGCCACCCGGCCTTGGGCCCGATGGCACGGAACAGATAGCGCTTGATGTGCCGGCGCGGCGCAGGCGCGAAGAGCAGGAAGTACAGGGCGATGGGCGGCAGCAGCAGCCGCGTGACGTGCCGCCCGAACACCAGCGCCATCATCACGATGAAGCGCAGCGCGAGCATGTTGCTGCGCTCGGGCGCGCGCGCCCAGTCGCCGCTCTCGCCGCGTTCCCCACGCTCGGCCCTGGCCTCCGCATGGCCGTTGCGTGCCGCCTCGTCGACGGCGCGCGTCTCGACGTCGGTGTGTTTCATCGGCCGGACTCTGGCACACCGGTCCAGCGGCCGGTGACAGCCACCACGCCGTCGCAGCGAACGTCGAATCGCACGCCGCGCGAGGCTCCTGTCTCGGGATTCAGCTCGATCGACAGCACGGCGCCGGGGCGCACGGGCGCGAGGAACTTGGCGGCCGCCAGCGTCGGATGCTCGCCCAGCCGCGCGACCAGCGCCGGCACGCGGCGGATGGCCTCCATCACCTCGGCCAGCACGAGCGCGCCCGGCAGCAGCGGCTGGCCCGGGAAGTGCCCGGCGAACACGGGGTGGTCGTCTGGCACCGCATGCGCCATCTGGACTGGCGTGTCGTCCTCGGCCAGCTGCGCCAGCGCGAATTCGCGCAGCGCCCGCACGGTGAGCTTGCCCGTGCCTTCGCGCGGGAAGGACTTCACCTGCACCACGCGGCGCGGCACGAAGACCGGCTCCAGCCGCTGGCGCAGCGCGGCGATGATCTGCCCCGCCGACAGCGTGGGCGCGACCACGAAGGCCACCGGCCGCACCACGCCGTCGGCCACCTCGTCGGGCAGCCAGAAGGCGCCGTCGTCCACGCCCGGAATGCTGTTGAGGTGGAAGTTCAGGTGCGCCAGCGAGCTGCGCCGGCCGGCTACATGGATCAGGTCGTTGGCACGGCCGAAAAGGCGGAAGCGGCGGTCGTCCAGCAGCTCGAGCACGTCGGCCATGGGCGTGGGCTCGGGCATGAAGTCGCCGCTGAAGACGAAGCGCTCGGGGCCGCCGTCGGCCGAGGGCTCGGCGTGCACGCGGATCTCGCCGAAGGTCTCCCAGATCTCGTTGTCGGTGGTGCGGCGCGTGGCGACCTGGCCCGACTCGGTGCTGCCGTAGATCTCGAGCAGCACACTGCCCATCGCCTGCTCGGCCTGCAGCGCGAGCTGCGGCGACAGCGGCGCGGTGGCCGACAGGATCAGGTCGACAGGCGGCAGCTCGATGCCCGAGAGCAGCAGCGTCTTGAGGTGGAAAGGCGTGGTCACCAGCGCGCGCGGACGCGGCACCGAGGCCAGCGTCTTGGCGACGTCGGCCGGGAAGAACGGCCGGCCGCTCTCGAAGATCGCGCCGCCCAGCATGGCCAGCAGCACCGAAGACTCCAGCCCGTAGCTGTGCTGCACAGGCACGGTGGCGACCAGCGTCAGTCCCTCCAGGCTCGGGCGTTCCAGCACCCGGCACAGGCGCTTGACCGCCACGGCCACGTCGCCCACCAGCGTGCGCCAGGTCTTCGCGTGCGGCTGGGGGACGCCGGTGGAGCCCGAGGTCAGCAGGCTGGCGGCGTGCATGCCTGCGTCGATGCGCGGCACGTCCACGGGAGCATCTCCCGCGGGACCGGCCAGTCCTTCGAGCAGCAGCCGCTCGATGCCCGGCGTCTGGATGTGCGAGGCGTCGGTGTGCGCGAAAAGCGGCGAACCGCGGGATTCGAGCAGCCGCGCGATGGTGTCGGGCCGCGCATCGGGCGGCAGCATGCTCGCGCGGCCGCGCACCAGCGCCGCACCGAGGCTCACCGCGAAGGCATAACGGTCGCCGCAGAGATTGACGGCGTCGCCCTCGGGCGGAAGCGTGGGAGCGAAGCGGGCCACGTCGGCCAGGAACTGGCGCGCGCTCACTGGAACGCCCGCGCGCCATGCGAGAGGGGCGTCGAGGTCGCGGTTCGCGAGCAGTGGCAGGAAGCGGATGTCGTCTGTCGTCACGCGGGCGGGGCCTGTGTCATTGGCCGCCGGGGCTGGTGTCAACCGACGACGTGCCATAGAACGCGCGCACCGCGTCCACGAGGCGCGTGCGTTCGAATTCGGGATGCAGCCGGTAGCGCACCAGGTGTTCGCCCACGAAGAGGAGCGTCACCATCACGGGCGACAGCACGTTGGCGAACAGCGACCAGTCGGAGAACGGCCGCGTCAGGTAGATGACGATCGAGGCCGTCACCATCACCGCGAAGAAGCCGGTCCAGATGCGGGTGAGCTGCGTGGTGTAGGCCAGCATGTGGCCGCGCAGCGGATGCACGCGCTGCGCGAACTGCGTGATCAGGGGCAGGCCCTTGCCGCGCAGCGTGGAGCCGAACCAGCCGCACAGCGCGCCGTTGATGGCCACGTGCTGCATCACGTACAGCCGGTTGGGGTCGCCCGCCTCACCCAGGAAGACGAGCGCGAAGCCTGCGATGCCGACCGCCACCGCGATGGCGACGCCCCAGCGGCCGAACCAGCTGCCGGCCAGGCCTATCGCGGCGAGCCAGAGCGGGCCGAGCAGCACCACCACTGCCCACGGCTGAGTCGCGTGGAACAGCGTCATCCAGTGGGAGAGGCCGGCATATGCGACCCCGGCCACCAGCAGGAGCGCTATTCGCCATCGGGACATGGGATCAGGTGGCGACGCGGTGCTCGGCCACGTGAGCCGCGAGCGTGCGCAGCGACTGGAAAATCTGCTGGTTGCGTTCGTCGTCGGAACGCAGCTGGAAGCCGTAGCGGCGCGAGACTTCGAGCGCGACTTCAAGGATGTCGATCGAATCGAGACCGAGACCTTCGCCGTACAGCGGTTCGGTCGGCACGATGTCCTCGGGAGCCACTTCGAGGTTGAGCGCGTTCACGAGCAGCACGGCCAGCTCTTTTTCGATCGGCGACTGTTCGGAGGCATCGCCGTTGGCGGGAATGGGGGGCTGGGCAGTCGATGACAAAAAAACCTCCTAAAACTTATTCCTGAACCACCGTGCGGGCCGTGGATTATAGGAGTGCCGTCCAGGGCCGGACGCGGAGCCTGACGCGGCGCAGTACGTACTCTTTCTGCTTATTTCACCTTGTTGCACGGCATGTGCGGACCGCGGGGCGAATCGGCACCCGGACCAGGCCGTGCCGGAGGGAAGAACGAGCGCAGATTCACCCTAGACTACCCGCTTCGATACGACCCGGAGCGCCCCATGGCCGACCCCCTTCTGATCGCACGGCACGACACGATCGAGTGCAACCTCCTGCCCGGCCTGGCCAACCGCCACGGCCTCATCACCGGCGCCACCGGCACCGGCAAGACCGTCACGCTGCAGACCATCGCGCAGAAGCTCTCCTCGATCGGCGTGCCTGTGTTCATGGCCGACGTCAAGGGCGACCTGACCGGCATCAGCCAGAAGGGCAATATCGGCGACAAGCTGGCCGCCACCCTGAAGGAACGCGGCATCGATCTGCCCGAGCCCGCGGCCTGCCCCGTCACGCTGTGGGACGTCTTCGGCGAACAGGGCCATCCGGTGCGCGCCACCATCTCCGACATGGGCCCCCTGCTGCTGGGCCGCATGCTCGACGTGAACGAAACCCAGGCGGGTGTGCTGAACCTCGTGTTCAAGATCGCCGACGACAACGGCCTGCTGCTGCTCGACCTGAAGGACCTGCGCGCGATGCTGCAGTACGTGGGCGAGAACTCCAGCCAGTTCACCACGCAGTACGGGAACATCAGCGCCGCCAGCGTGGGCGCGATCCAGCGCGGACTGCTGCAGATCGAGACCCAGGGCGGCGCCAAGTTCTTCGGCGAGCCCATGCTCAACATCGCCGACTTCATGCAGACCGTGGGCGGCAAGGGCGTGGTGAACGTGCTCGCGGCCGACAAGCTCATGAACTCGCCGCGCCTGTACGCCACCTTCCTGCTGTGGATGTTGTCGGAGCTCTTCGAGCAGCTGCCCGAAGTCGGCGACCCCGAGCAACCCAAGCTGGCCTTCTTCTTCGACGAGGCCCACCTGCTGTTCAACGAGGCGCCCAAGGCGCTGGTGGAGCGCATCGAGCTGGTCGTGCGGCTGGTGCGCTCCAAGGGCGTCGGCGTGTACTTCGTCACCCAGAACCCGCTGGACATTCCCGACACGGTGCTGGCCCAGCTCGGCAACCGCGTGCAGCACGCGCTGCGGGCCTTCACCCCGCGCGACCAGAAGGCCGTGAAGGCGGCCGCCAGCACCATGCGCCAGAAGCCCGGGCTGGACATCGAGACCGCCATCACCGAACTCGCGGTCGGCGAGGCGCTGGTGAGCCTGCTCGACGAGAAGGGCCGCCCGAGCGTGACCGAGCGCGTGTTCGTGCTGCCGCCGGCCAGCCAGCTCGGCCCGATCACGCCAGAGCAGCGCAAGGCGCTGATCGCCGGCTCGCTGGTCGCCGGCGTCTACGAGAAGTCGGTCGACCGCGAATCGGCCTACGAGAAGCTCAAGGGCCGCGCCGAAAGCGCGCCCGGCGCGCCTGCCCCCGCTGCACCGGGCTCCGCCAAGGGCACAGAGGAATCGTCGGGCTCCGGCATGGGCAGCATGCTCAACGACATGCTCTTCGGCACCACCGGTCCGCGCGGCGCCAAGCACGACGGCCTGGTGCAGACCATGGCCAAGTCGGCGGTGCGGACCATGGGCACCTCGGTGGGCAAGGAGATCCTGCGCGGCGTGCTCGGCGGGATCTTCGGCGGCAAGAAGCGCTGAAGCTCCAGGGGCCTCGCCTGCCTACCTACCAGCGCAGCAACCGAGGCCCGAGCAGCGCCCCGGCCAACACCGGCACCGCGATCCCGCTCACGTACCAGACGGCGAGGAAGGGAGCGGTCAACTCCATGCAGTGCAGCGCATAGACCGAGGCCCCCACGCCGCCGGCCAGCGCACCGGCCGCCGCGCCCGCCAGTGCGGGCCGCGTGGGCGCCATGCCTCTGAGCGCGACGAGCGCAGCCGCGAACACCGGGAGCGCCATCAGCCCGATGCTCACCGCGCAGATGCGCCACGACTGCCCCATCAGCGCGGGCATGCGCGCCTCGCCCGGCATCGTGAACCAGGCGATCGCCGCCAGCATCCAGACCCCGAGCACCGGCAGCACGGCGCCCATCCACACATTCCGGGGCTTCACGCCCGGCCGCGCCAGCCGTTCCGCCGCCACGAAGCCGGCCGCGGCGATGCACAGCGGAAACAGCACCTTGACCCAGAACATCGGCCAGAACATGGCCTGCACGATGTCGTGCCGCACGCCGTAACCGGTGAACAGGATCGCGAGCGAGAACGGCAGCCCCACCAGCAACGCCAGCCACATGCGCGAGCTGGCGCGACGCCGGCGAAGCGGCACGGCCACGTCGCCGGTGGCCAGCATCGAGACCAGGTCGTCGGTCTTCATGCCGCGGCCCCCCAGCCGTTGCCGAAGCGGGCGGCCAGCGCCTTCAGCCCGCGGTGGATGCCGACCTTCACGGCCGACTCCGACATGCCGGTCAGGCTCGCGGTCTCGGCCACCGAGCGGCCCTCGATCTTGACGTGCACGATGGGCAGGCGCTGCCGCTCGGGCAGCGTCTCGAGCAGGCCGCCCAGGTCGCGCTTCGCGTCGCTGGCCTCCTCGGCGGATTCGGCGAAAACGGCGAGCTCGTCGTCCAGCGGTTCATGCAGGTCTTCACGGGCCGACTTGGCGCGCAGCAGGTCGATCATCTTGTAGCGCGCGATGGCATGCACCCAGGCCGTCAGCGGCTGGTCGCTCTGGTAGGTGTGGCGCTGGTTGTGCATGGCGAGCAGGCATTCCTGGACGAGGTCTTCCACTTCATCGGGCCAGCCGAAAAGGCGCTTGCCCAGAAAGGCGCGCAGGTGCGCGGCGAGCTGCTGCAGGAAGTCGCGGTAGGCCTTCGCGTCGCCGTCGAGGCCGCGGAGGAACAGGCCGCGCAGCGCCGCTTCCACGTCGCCGGGATTCTTCCTGCTGCCTACAGTGTTTCGTTCCATCGGGCTGGCTGGTTACAGCCTTGTCGAAAAAGTTCCGACGCATTGTGCCGGGCCCGAGGGCGCCGGCATGGCGTCAGGGCTGCTGCAGGCACTGCTGGATGATCGGGCCGGTCCGCGTCCTGATCTTCTCCAGGTCCTGCAGGTCGGCCACGGGGGTGTCCTTCATGAGGCCGTCGGCCGCGCAGGTGCACAGCTTCTTCAGCTCTTCCTGCGACTTGTTCCCGTGCTCGCCCGCGCTCTTGACACAGCTGCCGACGAAGCTCTCGCGGAAGCTGGTCCTGAAGGCGGAGTCGAAGCCTTCGGAGAAACCCTCCCTGGCCTTGTCGCAGGCGCTCAGGCCAAGCAGGCCCAGGGCGAGAAATGCACAGGCAAGCACACGCATCGTTCTTTCCTCCATCGCGTCCGGTCCATCCGTCCGTTCCCGCGCATTGTTCCCCATCGGCACGGCCATGCCCGCAGGACACCGGGTGCGCCCGTGGCGCGTTGCTTGCAAGCCGCACGCGTGATCGGTACATTGCATTTTTTGAGGGCCACCAATGTCTGCTGACAGCACAACGATCCCTTCCGCTCCCGGCGGTGCCACCGGCGCCGCGCCCCTCCCCCCGCTCCATCCCTCGCCGTCGACCGGCCACATCCGGCTGACCTCGCACGCCGGCGGCTTCGGCGCCCTGCCCATCCGATGGGGCGCCGCCACCGCGGCCGAACGCGGACCGGTGGTCGGCACCACCACCAAGCGTGCCCACCGCAACGTGATCGGCACCCACAGCGGCTCCTACAGCGTCTACCGCGCGCTCGCGGTGGCGGCCGGCGCGCTCAAGCGCGAGCACAAGGCCGACCTCACCAACACCGCGCCCACCGACGCGATCGGGCCCTATCCTCAATGGAGCGAGCCGGGGCGCATCGTCTCGCTCGACCCGTGGGGCGCGCAGGTGGCGGAGGTGTTCGCCACCGAGATGGCGGCGGGCTACGACATCCGTCCGACCATCGCGATCACCAAGGCCCACGTGATCCTGCCCGAGGTGATCGAGGCGCTTCAGAAAGGCCGCCTCAAGGCCGACGGCAGGTTCCTCACCGCCGGCGGCGCCGCGATGGTGACCAAGGCCGCGATCGAACCCGTGTGGTACCTGCCCGAGGTGGCGCGCAGATTCGGCTGCTCCGAGACCGACCTGCGCCGCACGCTCTTCGAGGAGACCGGCGGCATGTATCCCGAGCTGGTCACGCGCTCCGACCTCGAAGTGTTCCTGCCGCCCATCGGCGGGCAGACCCTCTACATCTTCGGCAACCCGCGCGACCTCGCCAACCCCGAGGTCGAGCTCACCGCGCGCATCCACGACGAGTGCAACGGCTCGGACGTGTTCGGCTCCGACATCTGCACCTGCCGCCCCTATCTCACGCACGCCATCGAGGAATGCATCCAGGGCGCGCAGCGCGGCGGCGTCGGACTCATCGCCTATTCGCGCAAGGAAGGCCGCGCACTGGGCGAGGTGACCAAGTTCCTCGTCTACAACGCACGCAAGCGCCAGGTGGGCGGCGACACGGCCGACCAGTACTTCGCGCGCACCGAGTGCGTGGCCGGCGTGCAGGACATGCGTTTCCAGGAGCTGATGCCCGACGTATTCCACTGGCTCGGCATCAAGAAGATCCATCGGCTCGTGTCGATGAGCAACCTGAAATTCGACGCGATCACTGGCTCGGGCATCGAGATCGGCGAGCGCGTGAACATCCCCGATGAATTGATCCCCGCGGACGCCCGCGTCGAGATGGACGCCAAGATGGCGGCCGGCTACTTCACGCCGGGCCCGGTGCCGGACGCGGAGGAACTGAAGAAGGCCAAGGGCCGAGGACTCAGCGAATGAACAGCAACACTCCCGTCAACCCCACCCGGAACGGCGACGACCCGAACCTGCCCGTCGACGGCTCGGGCAGCCTGCCGCCCGGCGGCGCGGGCGAAGTCGACCCCTCCATCGAATTCACTGCCGACACCGCACACCCGGCAGGCGCGGCCACGCTGCTGCGCACCACCGCGGCCATCCGCGAGCGCGCCAACGCCCTGCTCTCTCGCGCACGGCGCGGCGAGTCGCAGTGGTTTCGCATCGGCGGCGACGACGCGCTCGAAGACGCGGCGCGCACCGTGGCCGAGGTCACGCGCGAGCGCTACCCGTGGGACACCATCCCGTACCACAGCCGCTGGCGCCATTTCGAGGCCGGCGGCGTGAAGCGGGTCGAGGAGCTCGACAAGCTGCTCGGCAAGGTCGACGCACGCCAGCGCGCCCGCGCCCACATCGACCTGGTGCTGGTGAGCGTGCTGCTCGACGCCGGCGCCGGAGCCGGCTGGCACTACTCCGAATCGGCCACGGGCCAGCGCTTCACACGCTCGGAGGGGCTGGGCGTGGCGAGCTTCCATGCGTTCACCAGCGGGCTTTTCTCGTCCAACCCCGACCGCCCCTGCCAGGTCGACGCGGCCGGCCTGCGCGGCCTGGTCGCCGACCGCCTCGGCGACGCCTTCCAGGTGAGCGAAGTCAATCCGCTGGTCGGCCTCGCCGGCCGCGCCACGCTGCTGCGCCGGCTCGGCGAGGCCATGAGCGAGCAGCCCGAGACCTTCGGCGACGACGGCCGGCCCGGCGGGCTGTTCGACGCGCTTGTCGGCCCGTACGGCCCGGCCGCGCCGCCCACTGCCGAGGTCACGGCGCACCAGATCCTGTCGTTGCTGCTGGAGACGCTCTCGCGCATCTGGCCGGCGGCCAACGCGGTCGACAGCATCGCCGCCGACGGAAGCGACAGCCCCGGCGGCATCGGCTCGGGCGACCCCGCGCTGGCGCTCGGCGACTGCTGGCGCCACAGCGCCGTGCGCGGCCCCGGCCTCACCAACGGCTGGATGCCCTTCCACAAGCTCTCGCAGTGGCTCACCTACTCGCTGCTCGAACCCTTCGAATGGGCCGGCGTGAAGGTGCGCCAGCTCGACGCGCTCACCGCACTGCCCGAATACCGCAACGGCGGCCTGCTGATCGACAGTGGCGTGATCGTGCCGAAGGACCCGGCCTTCCTCACCCGCCAGTGGAAGGTGAGCGACGAATTCATCGTCGAATGGCGCGCGCTCACGGTGGCGCTGCTCGACGAGATCGCGCCGCGCGTGCGCAAGGTGCTCGACCGCACCGAGGAGGAGCTTCCGCTGGCCTGCGTGCTCGAAGGCGGCACCTGGGCGGCGGGCCGCGCCCTGGCACAGCGCCTGCGCGACGGCGCTCCGCCTCTGCTGATCGAGAGCGACGGCACCGTCTTTTAGACTCCAGGGTTCCCCTGTCTTCCAGCAACGCCACAAAAAATTCCGATGAGCAGCAACGTCCACCTCCTCGACCACCCCCTCATCCAGCACAAGCTCACGCTGATGCGCCGCAAGGACGCCTCCACCAACAGCTTCCGCCGGCTCCTCAACGAAATCAGCATGCTGATGGCCTATGAGGTCACGCGCGACATGCCGATGCAGGACATCGAGGTGGAAACGCCGCTGGAGACCATGCAGGCCAAGGTCATCGACGGCAAGAAGCTGGTGCTGGTGTCCATCCTGCGGGCCGGCACCGGCATCCTGGACGGCATGCTCACCGTGGTGCCCGGCGCGCGCGTGGGCCACATCGGCCTGTACCGCGACCCCAAGACGCTGACGGCCGTCGAGTACTACTTCAAGATGCCCGGCGAGATGGAGAACCGCGACGTGATTGTGGTCGACCCGATGCTGGCCACCGGCAACTCGGCCGTGGCCGCGGTCGAGCGCCTGAAGGAACTCAACCCCAAGTCGATCAAATTCGTCTGCCTGCTGACCTGCCCCGAGGGTGTCTCGACCATGCAGAAGGCGCACCCTGACGTGGCGATCTACACCGCGGCGATCGACCGGGAGCTCAACAGCCACGGGTACATCCTTCCGGGCCTGGGCGACGCGGGCGACCGGATCTTCGGGACGAAGTGAGGCTCGCCCCCCAGGCTGCGCGCACTTCGTGTCGCTTCGCCCACCCCCCTACCGGGGGGCAACACCTGAGGACCGGCGGAGCCGGATCCTCGGTGTTCCTGGAATGGGCCGCGGCGGAGTTGGCGCCGCTCCCTGTAGTCGGGCACGAGGATTGCAGCGCTAGTTCTTTCATCACCAATCGAATCGAGGAGAAGTACCGTGACCGCACGTCGTCAATTGATCATCCGTTCCGTCGCCGTTGCCGCAGCGCTCGCTGCGGTGGGCGCCCCGGGCCTTGCGCTCGCTCAGGCCAAGCTGAAGGTGGCGGCGGTCTACACCGTGCCGTTCGAGCAGCAATGGGTGGGCCGCATCCACAAGGCGCTGAAGGCGGCCGAGGCGCGCGGGGAGATCGAGTACAAGGCCACCGAGAACGTGAGCAACGCCGACTACGAACGCGTGATGCGCGAGTACGCCACGGCCGGCAACCAGCTGATCCTGGGCGAGGTGTTCGGGGTGGAGGCGGCGGCGCGCAAGGTGGCGAAGGACTTTCCGAAGGTGGCCTTCCTGATGGGCTCCTCGCTCAAGCCCCAGGCGCCCAACTTCAGCGTGTTCGACAACTACATCCAGGAGCCCGCCTACCTCAGCGGCATGGTGGCCGGCGGCATGACGAAGAGCAACCGCATCGGCATGGTCGGCGGTTTTCCGATTCCCGAGGTCAACCGGCTGATGAACGCCTTCATGGCCGGCGCGAAGGAAACGAATCCGAAGGTGGAGTTCAGCGTGAGCTTCATCAACAGCTGGTTCGACCCGCCGAAGGCCAAGGAAGCGGCTTTCGCCATGATCGACAAGGGCGCCGACGTGATGTACGCGGAGCGCTTCGGCGTTTCCGATGCCGCCAAGGAAAAGGGCAAGCTCGCCATCGGCAACGTGATCGACACGCAGAGCCAGTACCCCGACACGGTGGTGGCCTCGGCCCTGTGGAACTTCGAGCCGGCGGCCGACCGCGCGATCAAGCTCGTGAAGGAAGGCAAGTTCGCCGCAGAGGACTACGGCATCTACGCGCAGATGAAGTACAAGGGCTCCGAGCTCTCGCCGCTGGGCACCTTCGAGAAGAAGGTCCCGGCCGACATCGTCGCGAAGGTGAAGGCCAAGCAGGCCGACATTCTCTCGGGCAAGTTCACGGTGAAGGTCGACGACTCCCAGCCCAAGTCGACGGCACGATGAAACACACCCCCAGGCCCCGCGCACCTCGTGCCGCTACGCCCACCCCCTTGCAGGGGGCAACACCTGCGGCCCGGCAGAGCCGGTTCCGCGGTGTTCCCCGAATGGCCGGGAATGTTCTTGCTGCCGCAGCAATCGGGCTCTCGCTGACCGGCTGCGTGGGTGTCTACAAGGGCGGCGCCGTCGCCATCAACAGCAGCACGCGGCTCGACGACACGCCGCGCATCGCGGTGCTGTCGGCCTTCGAGCCCGAGCTGAAGCTGCTGCTCACGCGGCTGCAGGGTCCGGTGAAGCACAGCGTCAATGGCGTGGAATTCACCACCGGCACGCTCGAAGGCAAGCCAGTCGTGCTGTTCCTCTCCGGCATCAGCATGACCAACGCGACGATGAACACGCAGCTGGCGCTCAACCGCTTCCGCGTGACCAACATCGTCTTCAGCGGCATCGCAGGCGGCGTGAACCCGTCGCTGCACGTGGGCGACGTCACCGTGCCGGCGCAGTGGGGCCAGTACCTCGAAGTGCTGATGGCGCGCGAGACCTCGCCCGGCAAGTACACCGCCCCGCCCTTCATCACCGACGCGACGCTGCCCAACTTCGGGATGATGTTCCCGCGCCCGGTCGAGGTGCGTTCGGCGGCGCGGCCGGAGATCCACCGCAAGTTCTGGTTCGAGGCCGACCCGAAGATGCTCGAGGTGGCCCGCAGCATCCGCAACGTCGACCTGGCCAACTGCAGCGCCGGCAAGTGCCTGCCGCGCAAGCCGCAGCTGGTGGTGGGCGGCAACGGCGTCTCGGGCCAGGCCTTCATGGACAACAAGGCCTACCGCGAATACACCTACAAGACCTTCCAGGCCAACGTGCTCGACATGGAGACCGCGGCCGTGGGCATGGTCGCCTACAGCAACGGCGTGCCCTTCATCGCCTTCCGCTCGCTCAGCGACCTCGCGGGCGGCGGCGACGGCGAGAACGAAATGGGCACCTTCATGGGCATCGCGGCGGACAACTCCGCCAAGGTCATGCTGGCCTTCCTGGCCGCCTGGAAGTGACGGCGGCGCCCGCCGGCTTCATCCGACTCGTTCTGCTTCCGGGCATGGACGGCACCGGCGAGCTCTTCGAGCCCCTGGCCCAGGCCATGGAACGACGAGACGCCATCGACGTCGTGCGCTACCCCGGTACCGAGCCGCTGGGCTATGACGAGCTCGAACGGCTGGTGCGCGGGCAGTTGCCTGCCGGCCAGCCCTTCGTTCTTCTGGGCGAATCCTTCTCGGGACCGCTGGCCATCTCCATCGCGGCGTCTCCGCCGCCGGGGCTGCGCGGCCTGATCCTGTGCTGCAGCTTTGCCCGCCGTCCTGCACCGGGGCTGGCGCTGCTGCGCGGCGGCCTGCTCGAGCTGTCGATGAAGTTCCTGCACTCCGGCCCGATGCGCGGACCGATGCGGCGCATGCTGCTGGGCCGCTTCGCCACGCCGCGCCTCGCGGCCCTGCTGCAGGGTTCGCTGCGGCAGGTGTCGACCGCCGTCATGACGCGCCGCATGAAGGAAGTGCAGCGCGTGAACGTGGTCGACAAGCTTGCGCAGGTGCGCGTGCCCGCGATGTACCTTCAGGCCATGGACGACCGCATCGTTCCCGACCAGGCCGCCCGTACCATCCAGCGTGCGCTGCCGGGCCTTCGCATCGTCCGGCTGGAAGGCCCGCACGGATTGCTGCAGGCCGCGCCCATCGCCGCCGCCAATGCCATCGACAACTTTTGCCGCGAGCTCGGCAGTTCCGAGCCCGCCATCCCATGAACCCTCTTGTGCTTCGGCTCGGCGGCATCACCAAACGCTTCGGCGCGCTGGTGGCCAATGACGCCATTTCCCTGGACCTGCACGCAGGCGAGGTGCTCGCGCTGCTCGGCGAGAACGGTGCCGGAAAGTCGACGCTGATGTCGATCCTGTTCGGCCACTATGTCGCCGACGAAGGCAGCATCGAAGTCTTCGGCTCGCCGCTGCCGCCGGGCAACCCCAAGGCGGCGCTCGCCGCGGGCGTCGGCATGGTGCACCAGCACTTCACGCTGGCCGACAACCTCAGCGTGCTCGACAACGTGATGATGGGCACCGAACCGCTTTGGCGCCCGGTGTCGCGCCGCGCAGCCGCGCGCGAGCGGCTGCTCGATGTGGCGCGGCGCTTCGGCCTGCCGGTGCAGCCCGATGCGCTCGTCGGCAGCCTCTCGGTCGGAGAACGCCAGCGCGTGGAGATCCTGAAGGCGCTGTACCGCGGCGCGCGCATCCTCATCCTCGACGAGCCGACCGCCGTGCTCACGCCGCAGGAGAGCGAGGCGCTCTTCGCCACGCTCTCCCAGATGGTGGCGCAGGGGCTGTCGGTGATCTTCATCAGCCACAAGCTCGACGAGGTACTGCGCGTGTCGCACCGCATCGCCGTGCTGCGCGGCGGCAAGCTGGTGGCCGAGGCCCGCACGGCCGACACCACGCAGGCGCAGCTCGCGCTCTGGATGGTCGGGCATGCGGTGGAGGCGCCGAAGCGCCGGCCCGCGAAGTCGGTGGGCGACGCCGTCTGCGTGCTCGACCACGTGAGCACCGCGGCCTCCGCCAAGGGCGACGGGCGCGACCGGCTGCGCGAGGTGTCGCTGACGCTGCGCGCGGGCGAGATCACGGCCATCGCCGGCGTCTCGGGCAACGGGCAGGTCGCGCTGGCCGAGCTGCTGTGCGGCACGCGCCGCGCGACCTCGGGCACGGCGCAGCTCATGGGCCGCGCGCTGCCGCCCTCGCCGGCCCGGCTGGTGCAGCGCGGCGTCGCGCGCATTCCGGAGGACCGGCACGCGGTCGGCGTGGTCGGCGACTTGCCGGTGTGGGAGAACGCGGTGTCGGAGCGGCTGCGAAGCCCCGTGTTCTCGCGCTGGTCGTGGATCGTGAAGCGCGCCGCCGCCAGACTCCACGCCCGGCGCATCGAAAAGGCGTTCGACGTGCGCGGAGCCGGCCTGATGGCGCCGGCTCGCTCGCTCTCGGGCGGGAACATGCAGAAACTGATTCTTGGACGCGCCCTGCTGGCGCCCGAACAACCCGAGTCCTACTCCAGCCAGGACAAGGCCGACAGGAAGCACCCCAACCGAGCCCCGCGCCTGATCATCGCGCACCAGCCCACCTGGGGCCTGGACATCGGCGCCGTCGCCTATGTGCAGCAGCAGCTGATCGCCGCCCGCGACGCGGGGGCAGCCGTGCTGGTGATTTCCGACGACCTCGACGAAGTGCTCGCGCTGGGCGACCGCGTGGCCGTGATGCACGGCGGCCGCCTGGGCGAAGCGCGCCCTGCCGCGGCATGGACGCGCGAGGCCATCGGGCTGGCCATGGCCGGCGCGACGTCGGCATCCCACGCCAAGGGAGCTTCGTCATGATGCGGCTCGAACGACGCCACGAGACCTCGCGCATGGCGCTGGTGCTCGCCCCTATCGGCGCGATCGTGTTCACGATGGTGATCAGCGCGCTGCTGGTGCTTTGGGCCGGCGCGCCGATCGGCCGCACCTATGCGCTGCTGCTGCAAGGCGGCTTCGGATCGGTGTTCGCGTGGAGCGAGACGCTCACGCGGGCGATCCCGCTGATCCTCACCGGGCTGGCTGCCACCGTCGCCTTCAAGGCGCGGCTCTTCAACATCGGTGCGGAAGGCCAGCTCTACGCCGGCGCGCTGGCTGCCGTGGCAGTGGGCGGCATGCATGGCGGCACCGGCTTCGAGCTGTCGCCGTGGCTGCTCTTCCCGCTGATGATGCTGGCAGCCGCCATTGCCGGCGCGCTGATGCTGCTGGGTCCGGCGCTCATGAAGAACCGGCTGGGCGTGGACGAGGTCGTCACCACGCTGCTGATCAACTTCATCGTGCTGCTGGGCGTGTCTGCGCTGCTCGACGGGCCGATGAAGGACCCGACGGCCATGGGCTGGCCGCAGAGCGTGTCGCTGCAGTCCGACCTCGAACTGGGCAAGCTCGTCGCGCAGACGCGGGTTCATACCGGCTTGCTCTGGGCGGTGTCGCTGGCGGTGATGGTGTGGGCGATCTTCAAGTACACGGTGCTGGGCTTCGACATCCGCGCCGTGGGCGCGAACGCACGCGCCGCCGCCTTCGCGGGCGTGCCGGTGACGCGCACGGTGGTGATGGTGGCGCTGCTCTCGGGCGCGCTGGCCGGGCTGGCGGGCGCCATCGAGGTGGCGGGCCGCACCAGCTACGTCACGCTCGACATGTCGCCGGGCTACGGCTACACCGGCATCGTGATCGCGATGCTGGCGGGGCTGCATCCGCTGGGCGTGATCGCCGCCGCGGTGTTCGTGGCCGGCGTGCTCGTGGGCGCCGACACCATGAGCCGTGCGGTGGGCGTGCCGACCTACATCGCCGACGTGATCGTCGCGGCCTCGCTGATCGCGGTGCTGGTGGCGACGCTGCTCACGCAGTACCGGGTGAGGATGACGAAATGACGGCAGCCTTCGCATCTTCTGCCTTGCTCCTTCCCCCGCTGGGGGAAGGCTGGGATGGGGGCATCGGAGTCCCCATCGAGCGCCGCTTGCCCCCACCCCGGCCCTCCCCCGGAAGACGAGGGAGAAATACGCAATGACCGACCTCCTGGACATTCTTTCCAACGCCGCCTTCTGGGTCGCGGTGCTGCGCATCGCCACGCCGCTCATCCTGGGCACGCTCGGCGTGCTGCTGTGCGAGCGCGCGGGCGTGCTCAACCTCGGCATCGAGGGGATCATGGTCGCAGGCGCCTTCACGGGCTGGCTCGCGGTCTATGCCGGTGCGCCGCTGTGGGTGGGCGTGGGGGTGGCCGCGCTCGCGGGCATGGTGTTCGGGCTGCTGCATGCCTTCCTGACCGTCGGGCTGGCGCTTTCGCAGCACGTCTCGGGGCTGGGCATCACCCTGCTGGCGACCGCGCTGAGCTACTTCGGCTATCGCGTGAGCTTTCCGAAGGTGAACACGCCGCCCACCATCACGCCCTTCGCACCGATGGACTGGCTGCCCATTCCCATCCTGGGTGCGCAGACCGCGCTCACCCTGTTCGCGCTGCTGCTGGTGCCGGCGGTGGGCTGGGTGCTGTACCGCACGCCGCTGGGCCTCGCGCTGCGCATGGCCGGCGAGAACCCGCAGGCCGCCGAGAGCCAGGGCGTGTCGGTCGCCGCCACGCGCACCGGCGCCATCGTCGCGGGCTCGGCGCTGATGGGCATGGCGGGCTCCTTTCTCACGCTGTCGGCCTTCAACGCCTTCTTCTTCAACATGGTGAACGGACGCGGCTGGATCTGCGTGGCGCTGGTGGTGTTCGCCTCGTGGCGGCCGGGCAAGGCCCTGCTGGGCGCGCTGCTGTTCGCCTTCTTCGATGCGCTTCAGCTGCGGCTGCAACAATCGGGCGACGCCGTGCTGCCCTACCAGATCTACCTGATGCTGCCCTACCTGCTGTCGATCCTGGCGCTGGTGCTGGTGGCGCGCAAGGCAAGCTACCCGCAGGCGTTGATGAAACCGTACCGCAAGGGGGAACGCTGATGACCACGAGGACCGCCGCCGCCGCGCGAGGCGCCCTGCTCGCGGCGCTGCTGGCTCTGCTGACCATGGGCGGCAACGGCGCTCGCGCACTCGGCATGAACTACGGCTACGAGGCCTTCAGCACGGCCGACGCCGTGACCTGGGTGCAGATGTGCGGCACCTGGGGCAAGGACCACCAGGGCACCTACCGCGTGGTGCACGCCGAGCAGTACGCCCAGTCGTTCCTCTACGTGCAGTGGATGAGCCGCGACGCCAACGGCAGCCTGCGCGCGGAGCACACGGTCGCCATCGCCGAACTCGACAACGACCATGCAGAGATTTCGCTGTCCGACCTCACCTGCCGCGCCACGCCGCGCGGCATCGTCGTCACCGCCAAGACCGACTCGGGACACGACGAGAAGCTGCGCCGCGTGACCATCGAGGTCGGGCCTGCGCCGGGGCAATACCGGTACCGGGCGCAGAACTCGCGCTGAAGCGGCCGAGGCGGACAGCCGAATGGATAAGGTGCTGCATCTGGACACGACAAGCGGGCGGCTGTCGGCGGCCGGGATCATCGTCGACATCGACACCCTTGCGGACGACCTGCCCGCCCACTTCACGAAAAGAGCCGAAACCGCCCATGTCGAGGGACAGCTCGTGGATTGCGTATTCGCCCGGGCAGCGGCAACCTCGGGCGACATGACGGTGCAGCTCCAGCTGCGTTTCGAGAAAGAACTGCTCGTGAGCTGCTTCCTCACGCTCACGACCCCCGCCCTTCGCAAGCTGGAAGACGCCGACTTCTACGGCAGCGTCGACCAGCGCCATCGCTTCCACGAGCGCTGGCTGGCCACCATGGGCGTTGCCCGCAGCCCGGCCGGATTCCACTGGGGCAGCATCGGCGTCGCCCGCGACCGCAGCGACTACGTGTATATCTACCTCCACAACCTGAACAACCGCTGGGCCCATCGGCACCAGCCCTCGCCGCAGTGAGCGGGACAATCCCGCTGACCCGATGGACCACAGAACACGCAAAGGCCGCCACGATGCTCGACCTCCTCATCACCAACGCCACCCTCCCCGACGGCCGCACCGGCATGTCGGTCGCCGTGCAGGACGGGTGCATCGCCGAAGTCACGCCCGGGCTCGATGCGCCGGCGCACGAAAAGCTCGACGCCCAGGGCCTGCTGCTCTCGCCCCACTTCGTCGACCCGCATTTCCACATGGACGCCACGCTGAGCTACGGCCTGCCGCGCGTCAACCAGAGCGGCACGCTGCTCGAAGGCATCGCGCTGTGGGGCGAGCTGAAGCCGCTGCTGACGGCCGACGCGCTCATCGAGCGCGCGCTGGCCTATTGCGACTGGGCGGTGGCCAAGGGGCTGCTGGCGGTGCGCTCGCACGTGGACACGAGCGACCCGAGCCTGCTGGCGGTCGATGCGCTGCTGGAGGTCCGGCGCAAGGTGGCGCCGTATCTCGATCTTCAGTTGGTCGCCTTTCCGCAGGACGGCGTGCTGCGCTCGCCCGGCGGCGTCGAGAACCTTGAGCGCGCCCTCGACAAGGGCGTGGACGTGGTCGGCGGCATCCCGCACTTCGAGCGCACCATGGCGGATGGCGCCGCCAGCGTGAAGCTGCTGTGCGAGATCGCGGCCGACCGGGGCAAGCTGGTCGACATGCACTGCGACGAGTCGGACGACCCGCTCTCTCGCCACATCGAGACGCTGGCCTTCGAGACGCAGCGCCTGGCGCTGCAGGGCCGCGTGACGGGCTCGCACTGCACCTCGATGCACTCGATGGACAACTACTATGTGAGCAAGCTGCTGCCGCTGATCGCCGAAAGCGGCGTGTCGGTGGTCTCCAACCCGCTCATCAACATCACGCTGCAGGGCCGCCACGACACCTACCCCAAGCGCCGCGGCATGACGCGCGTGCCGGAGCTCATGGCCGCCGGCGTGAACGTCGCCTTCGGCCACGACTGCGTGATGGACCCCTGGTACGGCATGGGCTCGGGCGACATGCTCGAAGTGGCACACATGGGCCTGCACGTGGCGCAGATGACCAGCCAGGAAGGCATCCGCCAGTGCTTCGAGGCGGTGACGACCAATGCCGCGCGCGTGATGCACCTGGAGAACTACGGCCTCGAGGCCGGCTGCGACGCCAGCTTCGTGCTGCTGCAAGCGCGCGACCCGGTCGAGGCGATCCGCCTGCGCGCCGCACGGCTCAAGGTGTTCCGCAAGGGCCGCCTGCTGGCCGAAACGCCGGCTGCCACGGCCAGCCTGCACCTTCCCGGCCGTGGCGAATCGACGAGCTGGATGGTGCCGAAGCCCCAGGACTGAATGCGAAGGCTACGTGCCGCCCGGCGCGATCTGCATCGGCAGGCGCAGCCGTGCATGCAGGCCGGCACCGGGCGGCGTCTCGAGTTCAAGCCGCCCGCCGTGCGCCTGCGCGATGCGCTGCACGATCGCCAGCCCCAGCCCCGCGCCGGCCACGCCGCCGCGCTCCGCACGACCGCGGCGAAAAGCCTGCCTGAGCGCGTCGGCCTCGCCGGGTTCGACGCCATCGCCGCCGTCGATGACCTCGACGACGATCTCGTCGCCATCCACGCGGGTCGACAGAACGACCGGAGGTCTGCCATGCCGCCAGGCGTTCTCGATCAGGTTGCCGATGGCGCGCCGCATGGCCTGTGGACGCAAGGCGACAGTGGGCACGTCGCCCAGTTGCAGGACCAGGGGGCGGCCATGGTCGGCACCGGCGGCAGCCAGCGAGCACGCCATGTCGTCCAGCGACGTCGCCGCCGGCTTCTCGTCCCCCTCGCCTCTCGCGAAATCGAGGAACTGGCCCACGATGGCGTCCATTTCCTCCACGCTGCGGGTCATGCTGCTCACGAGTTCGGGCTCCATGCGCTCGCGCAGTATTTCAACTCCCAGGCGTAGCTTGGTGAGCGGTGTGCGAAGGTCGTGGGAGATGCCGGCCAGCATCAAGGCGCGCTCGCGCTCGGTCTGGCGAAGGCTGCTGACCAGTTGATTGAAGCTGCGACTCACGGTTGCCACTTCGGTGGGGCCGTCTTCGGGCAACGGCACGGGCTCATGACCACCAGCCAGGGTCTGCGCGGCCTGCACCACGCGCACCAGCGGCCTGTTGAGCCGGCGCTGGAACCACAGCGCTCCTGCCAGGGCGAGCAGCGCGCTGCCTATCGACACCGCCACCAGCGCCCCCGTGAACTCGCGCGCCGGCAGCACACCGGGCATCACGATCCAGTGCTCGCTGCCGTCGACCATCAGCCGCAGCGCGAGGCCGCCGTCCTCCTCGCGGCGCCAGACGGCATCGACACCGAGGCTGGCGATGCGCGCCGACACCGAGCGCACGAAGCTGCGCTCCAGCGGCGTGAGCATCGGGCGCAGTCCTTCGCCTGCCCGCCTTGCGCGATCGGCCCGGCCAGCGAGCGCCTGGCGATTGAAGCCATCGACGAAGGCCGGCCGCTGCGCGGGCGGCAGCGCCAGCAGGCCGGAGCGGATCGCGTCGACGTTGCGCGCCACGCTTTCAGCGATCTGGTCCAGGCGGGGCTTGAGCACCATCTCGCGAAGCAGCAGCGCGCCGCCAAGCTGGCCCAGCACGATCAGCACGACGATCAGCAGCGCGTTACGCCCGAACAGGCTGCGGGGAAAGAGCCTCATGGCACGAACAGGTAGCCCACGCCCCAGACGGTGCGGATGTGGCGCGGCTGGGCGGAGTCAGCCTCGATCAGCTTGCGCAGCCGCATCACCTGCACGTCGATGCTGCGGTCGGTCGCCTCATGGTCACGGCCATGGGCCAGTTCGATCAGGCGCTCGCGGCCCAGGGGCCGATTGGCGTTGAGCGCCAGCGCCTGCAGCAGGGCGAACTCGCCGGTGGTCAGCGGAACGTTCTCCTTCGATCCGTCCGATTCGCGTTCGAGGCGCCGCTCTCCGACGTGCAGCGTGAACACGCCGAAGCGCACGCTTTCCTGCGAGGACGCGGGTCCGCCATGCGCACCCAGCATGCGCTGGCGGCGCACCAGCGCCTGAATGCGCGCCAGCAGTTCGCGCGGGTTGAAAGGCTTGGGCAGATAGTCGTCGGCGCCCATCTCGAGGCCGACGATACGGTCGACCGGGTCGCCGCGCGCGGTGAGCATCAGGATGGGAATGGTCTCGCCCTGGGCACGCAGCCGGCGGCACACGGCCAGCCCGTCCTCGCCCGGCATCATGACGTCCAGCACCAGTACGTCGAAGCGCTCGCGCGCCAGCAGCTTGTCGAGCGGCAGGGCGCTCTCGACGGTGCGCACGGCATAGCCCTGGTCGCCAAGGTAGCGCTGCAGCAACGCGCGCAGGTCGGCTTCGTCGTCGGCAATCAGGATGCGGGCCAGCGCTTCGGTCATGCGGCGGATCGTAACGGCGATCGCCCTGCCCGGTCGCGCGGGAAATCATGACAAACGATGACAAGGTCCGCAGGAGCGCTCACGGATTGTCATGAACGGGCCTGGCCGCGCCATGGATGGCTCACATCTCGCGGCCACAGTCACCGCAACGGCCCCGCGCGGTGCGGAGCCGGCACCGCAAGGAGTCCCGAACATGAAGCGCGTTCTTTCCCTGTCCACCTTCGCCGTGCTGGCCGGCGCCATGCTGGCATCCGGCTCGCCCGCCGATGCGGATGCGGCCAGCCGGCATGTGGTGCGGCCCAACTCGGCGGGTGGCGCCACCGCCACCAACACGCGAGCGGTACGCGGGCCCTACGGAGGCTACGCCGCACGCGCAGGCTCGACTTCCGTCAACCCCGACGGCTCGGCCAGCCACCGCAGCGGCTTTGCAGCAGCCGGCGCACGCGGCAGCGTGGAAAGCAGTGGCAGCGCGAGCCGCGACGCATCGGGCAACGTGACCCAGAGCCGCAGCACCACGGCCACCAGCGCCGTCACCGGCAACAGCGTGCAGAGCAGCACCAGCTACAGCAGCGGCAGCGGCCTGACGCACAGCGCCACCTGCTACAGCGCGGCCGGCGCGGTCATCCCCTGCCGTTGATGCTGGAGAGAAAAGCCATGAAGACATGCCACGTCCTCCTTCTGGCACTCGCGACGGCATCGTTCGCCGCCTGCGCCCAGACACCCGATGCAGGCCGCGCCGCGCAGATGCGCACCGAGCTGCACAAGCGTTTCGGCGCCGCAGACATCGACGCCGACGGGCGCCTCACCCGTGACGAAGCCCGCGGCAGGATGCCTTGGGTCTACCGCAATTTCGACGCCATCGACAGAGCCCGGGCGGGCAGCGTGACGACGGAGCAGATAGAGGCCTACGCCATGACCCAGCAACCCCGCGCACGGCAAAAATAGCACCATGGCCTTCGATTTGATCCGTGATTCGATGGGTCCCGCCATCGGCATCTGGCTGACCGGCCTGCTCGTCTTCGTGCTCGCGGCAGCCACGCTGGAAGGCCTGGTCCAGAGCTTCGTGCGGCGCCAGTCCTACGACTGGCGCGCCTATGGCGCCTCGCTCGCCGACGCGGTGGGCCGGCGAGCGGTCGACGCGCTGGGCCTGTCGATTGCTGCGCCGGTGCTGGCCTGGGCGCATGCGCACCGGGTCGACACCATTTCGCTGTCGACGCCGGCGGCCTTCGCACTGCTCTTCGTGGGGCAGGAGTTCTGCTACTACTGGTATCACCGCGCGGCGCACCGGGTGCGCTGGTTCTGGGCCACGCACGCGGTGCACCACTCGCCCAACGAACTCACGCTGGCCGCCGCACTGCGCCTTGGCTGGACAGGCAAGCTCACCGGCACCGCGCTGTTCTTCGCGCCACTCGTGTGGCTGGGCTTTCCGCCGGTGGCGGTGGTGGCAACCCTCGCCGCCAACCTGCTCTACCAGTTCTGGCTGCACGCACCGTGGATGCCTCGCCTGGGGCCGCTCGAATGGGTGCTGAACACGCCAGCGCACCACAAGGTGCACCATGCGTCGAACCCGGAATACCTCGACCGCAACTACGGCGGCGTGCTGATCGTGTTCGACAGGATGTTCGGCACCTTCGCACAGGAAAGAGGCGACGTGCAGCTGCGCTATGGGCTGACCACGCCGCTGCTCACGCACAACCCGCTGCGCATCGCATTCCACGAATGGGCGAACCTGGGCCGCGACCTCTGGCGAGCCAAGGGGTGGCGCGCGAAAATCTCTGCCCTTTTCGGTCCCCCGGGAGCCCTGTCATGACTCGTTTGTTGCGGATCTGCGCAGCCTGGCTGTGCATGACGGCTTTCTTGCCCGCGACGGCGCAGCCGTCCGGTTCGCCTGTCGCACAGCCGGACGTGCGCCTGCTGGCCGACCAGCCCTACGGCCCCGATCCGCGCCAGCGCATGGATGTCTACCTGCCGCCGAAGATGCAGCAAGGTGCCCCGATGCTCGTGATGGTCCACGGCGGTGCCTGGATGTTCGGCGACAAGGCGGCCGCATCGGTGGTCGACCGGAAAGTCGAGCACTGGGTGCGCGAGCAGGGATTCATCCTGGTCTCGGTGAGCTATCGCTTCGTGCCGCAGGTCGACGTGATGCAGCAGGCGCAGGACGTCGCACGTGCCGTCGCCACTGCGCAGGCGAACGCGCCTTCGTGGGGCGGTGATGCCGGCCGCATCGTGCTCATGGGCCACTCGGCCGGCGCGCATCTCGCGGCGCTGGTCAGCGCATCGCCTTCCATTGCCCGCCAGCAAGGCGCCCGCCCCTGGCTCGGCACCGTGGCACTCGACAGTGCGGCGCTCGATACGGCCGAACTGATGCAGCGCCGGCACATGCCCTTCTACGACCGCGTGTTCGGCGGCGATCCGGCCTTCTGGCGCAGCGTGTCGCCCACCGACGCACTGGCTTCCGGCGCGCCGCCGATGCTGCTGGTGTGCTCGACCCAGCGCCGCGATGGCTCCTGCGCTCAGGCGAGGCAGTTCGCGGCGCGCATCGCGGCGACAGGCGGCCGTGCCGAGGTGGCGCCGGAAGATCTCTCGCACGCGCAGATCAACGCCGAGCTGGGGCTGCCGGGCGCCTACACCACCACAGTGGATGCCTTCGTCCGCTCGCTGCTCAAGGCATCGGGCCGAAGCTAGGCGAGCTCCTGCGCCAGCGCCGTCAGCGCCTCGCCGACCGGGCGCTCGACCTTCAGCGAAAGCAGCGGATCTGCCCGGGTGCGCCCCAGGTTGACCGCCGCCACCGGCTTGCCCGCCGCGGCGGCCGCCTGCACGAAGCGGAAGCCCGAATAGACCATCAGCGACGAACCGGCCACGAGCACCGCATCGGCCTCCTCCAGCGCGGCGAAGGCGGCGGTGACGCGCTCCTTCGGCACGCTTTCACCGAAGAACACCACGTCGGGCTTGAGCAGGCCGCCGCAGTGCGGACAGGCCGGCACGTCGAAGTCGGAGAAATCACGGCCGTCGAGGTCGGCGTCGCCGTCGGGCGCGGCGCGGGCTTCCAGCTCGGCCCAGCGCGGATTGCGTCGCCGCAGTTCGAGCTGCAGCTCTGCGCGCGGCGTGCGCCGCTCGCAGCCCATGCAGCGCACGGTGTCGATGCGCCCGTGCAGGTCGATGGCACCGCGGCTGCCGGCAGCCTCGTGCAGGCCGTCGACGTTCTGCGTGAGCAGCAGGCCGACGCGGCCCGCCTCGCCCAGCCGCGCCAGTGCGTGGTGCGCAGCACCCGGGCGGGCACCCGCCATCGTCGGCCAGCCGATCAGGCTGCGCGCCCAGTAGCGCTTGCGCGTGGATTCCTCACCCATGAAGGCCTGGTAGGTGACCGGCGACGGACGTTTCCATTCGCCATCGACGTCGCGGTAGTCGGGAATGCCCGATTCGGTGCTGCAGCCCGCGCCGGTGAGCACGAAGAGCTTGCGGTGGCGCGTGGCGAAGTCGGCGAGCCCGGCGTAGGCAGCAGGGTTGGCGGCGAGGTTGGCGGACATGCGGCGAGCATAAGTCGGCGGCCCGATTCCTGCTAAAGCCATGGCTCTTGCCCGTCGCCGGAGAACGCCATGAACCACCACTCAAGCCCCCATCGCCCTACGCGGCGCGCTGCGATGCAGATCCTTGCCGCAGGCCTCGTCGGCGCAGCCCTGCCCGCCTTCGCCCAATGGCCCGACCGGGCCATCAAGATCATCGTGACCTTCCCGCCCGGCGGCTCCAGCGACGTGCTCGCCCGCGTGATGGCGGAACAGCTCGCGAAGAAGCTGGGGCAGCCCGTGGTGGTCGACAACAAGCCCGGCGCGGGCGGCACCATCGGCGGCGCGCTGGTGGCGTCCTCACCGGCCGACGGCTACACGCTGATGCTGTCGAACACCACGCCGATCGCGCTCGGCCCATTCACGCTCGACAAGCTGCCCTACGACCCCGTCACGGGCTTCACCCATGTCGCCTACCTCGGGGCGGCGCCGCTGGTGATCATGGCGAGCAAGGGCTCCGGCCTCAAGACCTTCGCCGACTTCGAGGCGCTGGCGCGCAAGGAAGGCCGCATCGACTTCGGCTCGGGCGGGCCCGGGTCCATCGGGCACGTCCACGGCGAGCTGCTGAAGAAGATCACCGGGATCAACATGGTGCACGTGCCCTATCGCGGCGGTGCGCCGATGAGCACCGACCTCATCGCCAACACCATCCCGGTGGGCATCGACGTCATCACCTCGTACGTTCCCTTCTTCAAGAGCGGCCAGCTGGTGCCGCTGGCCGTGACGGGCACGCAGCGTTCGCCGCTGATGCCGGAGGTGCCGACGATGGTCGAGCTGCGTCAGCCGAAGCTGGTGCTGGAGAACTTCTTCGGCCTCTCGGGGCCGGCCAAGCTGCCGCCGGACGTGGTGGCGCGCCTCAATGCCGCATGCAACGAGGTGCTGGCCATGCCCGATATCCAGAAGAAGCTGACCGAGTTGGGCATCGTCGCGAAACCGGAGTCGGTGGCCGTGTTCAACGGCTTCGTGAAGGAGCAGGTCGAAGTGCTCGGGCCGACGGTCAAGGGTGCCGGCATCAAGCTGTAGCCTCGCGGCCGCTCGGGCGGCCCACAGAACCCTTCAGAAGCGGACGCAGACGGCCTGCCTCTCCTGCAGCACCGCCTCCTGTGCGAATCGCTGGCGGTAGCTGCCGACTATGGTTGCGATGGCCGCGTCGTCCTTCTCGCTGCGGGCGTGCAGCAGCACCACCAGCTTGGAGCGCTCGCGCACGACCTCGCCGGACATGCCGCGCCACTGGCCCGCCGCGTCGATCACCGTGAGCCCCTGGGGAAAGGCCGGTGTCACCGCGCTGTCCAAGAAGGCGGTCCATTCGGCATCGGAGACCTGGCCACCCGAGGGAATGGCACGGCCGAAGTACAGCGTGTCGCGCTCGAAGGCCTCGAAGCCGCTTGCGCAGGCGTTCGCGCCAACAGGCGCGGGCGGCAGGCTCCCGCACCCGGCGAGCGCGATCGCCGCCGCGGCGGCCGCCAGCGCGGCACGGCCGGGAGAAAGGATGGTTGCCGTCGTCGTTGTCATGCAAACACCTCGGTGCGTCGACCTCACTCAGCCCGGCAGCAGGACCAGCGGCGCCGGCTGACCCTCGCCCGGCGGCTGGCCGCGGTCGAGCAGCCTCCAGCCGGGATTCCAGCGCGAAAGGCGGTTCTCGGCAACGGCCTCCTCCAGCATCGACTGGGCAGCGTCCGGGTGCTGCCAGTCGAGCGCCAGCGCGCGCAGGTCCCAGTCCCACCAGGGGCAGGCAAGGATGCGCTCCACCAGCGCATCCGGAAAACGCCGGCGGATGACCCGCGCGGGCACGCCGCCCACCACGGTGAACGGCTCCACATCGTGCGTCACCACGGCGCCCGCGCCGATCACCGCGCCGTCGCCGATGGTGATGCCGCTCTTGAGGCTCACGCGCGAGCCGATCCACACGTCGTTGCCGATGGTCACCGGCGAGTGCGAAGCGAACTGCCCGACGGACTGGTGCCGGTAGGGCTCCGGAAAATTCGGCGCGTAGGCCAGCATGTGCGTGGTGAACCAGTCGGCCGGATGGTCGGACAGGGTCTGCACGCCGTCGCCGATCGAGCAATAGCGCCCCATGCGAACGTCGACGAGCAGCACGCCGGGCGAGATGCTCGAATAGGCGCCGATGGAGCAGCTGGCATGCAGCTGCGCCGAATGCCAGATGCGCACCGGCGTCTCGAAGCGCAACGGCGTCGGCAGCAGGCAGCCTTCGGAGAGGAAGAGCCCGTAGCTTTCGAGCCCCTTCGACAGTTCCGCGTTGATCGTCAGGCTCATGGGCTGGGCGCTCCGCTGTGTCGTTGCGTCGATCAGGCCTCGGGCGCGATGGCCTCGGCGTATTCGTAGAGCGCGCCGAGGATCTCCTCCCCGCGCTCGTCGGCGTTCTCGGAGAGCGCGTCGACCTCGCTGAACAGCATCTCGATGGTGCGTGCGCCGCCCTCGCCCTTGAAGAGCCTGGCGACGCGCAGCGCTTCCCAACGCTCGGTCTCGTCCTCGTTCAGCAGTTCGGGCCAGTTGCGGGCGCGGTAGCGGAAGAGGAGCTCTTCGAGCCGGCCGTCGTCGAAGCCGGTGCGGTCCTTGGCCAGTTCCTCGGGCGAGAGGCCGCGCAACTGGTTCAGGCGCCGCCGGTCGGCATTGCCGACGAAGCCGCCGTACAGGTCCTCGTCGACGTCGGGCGCGGCCTCCTTGGGGCGGGCATATACCTGCGACCAGATCGCGCTCATGTCGGGCAGGTCGCGCGCGATGGCCGCGTGGCGCATCGCCGCCTCCAGGTCGACGCCCCAGCGCTCGGCCATGGGCGCCGCGAGCGTGCGCAGGTTGCCGACGACCATCGGCGACTTGTTGAGGTGCACGCCCTTGACCGGCAGGCGCACCACGCCCTCCGGCAGGTCGGCGGTGCGGGTGAATAGGCGCAGCCGCAGCGTCTCGACGTCGATGTCGCGCAGTTCGCTCGGGTCGTGGGCCAGGTCCCAGGCCAACAGCTCGTTCTTGTTGGTGGGATGGCTCGCCAGCGGCCACATCACGGCGAGGCAGCCGCGCTCGACCGGGAACATGCCCGAGACATGCAGGAAGGGCTTCGCGGTCTCGCGCGTCGCGGGCAGGCCGAGTTCGGTGGCGACGCGGTCCTTCCTGTGCAGGCCGAAGGCGAAGTCGAACAGCTTGGGCTGCTTGCTGCGGATGAGGCGGGCCAGCGCGATGGTGGCGCGCACGTCGGACAAGGCATCATGTGCCGACTCGTGGAGCAGGCCGTTGGCGCGCGCCAGGTCTTCGAGCTTGAAGCTGGGCTTGCCGTCTTCCTTCTTCGGCCACTCGATGCCGTCGGGCCGCAGCGCATAGGTGAGGCGCACCACGTCGAGCAGGTCCCAGCGGCCGCATTCGTTCTGCCATTCGCGGGCGTACGGATCGATCAGGTTGCGCCAGAAGAGGAAGCGCGTGACCTCGTCGTCGAAGCGGATGGTGTTGTAGCCCACGCCGATGGTGCCGGGCTGCGAGAAGGCGCGCTCGATCTGCGCGGCGAACTCATGCTCGGGAACGCCACGCTCCAGGCACAGCTGCGGCGTGATGCCGGTGATCAGGCAGGCTTCGGGGCTGGGCAGGTAGTCCGGCGCGGGCTTGCAGTAGATCATCAGCGGCTCGCCGACCTCGTTGAGCTCCGCGTCGGTGCGCACGGCCGCGAACTGCGACGGACGGTCGCGGCGCGGCACCGCGCCGAAGGTTTCGTAGTCGTGCCAGAGAAAAGTGTGGTTCATTCAGAGCAGGGGTGAAAACAGGCGCGCGATGGCGTCGCCGAGGCGGCGCCAGAAACCCTGGCGCCGGTTGGCGCGCACCGCGCCGGAACTGTGCAGGTCGGTCTCGAACTGCGCCGCCAGCGGACGCGTCAGCTCGGGGCCGTAAACCACCGCGCTGACCTCGAAGTTGAGGCGGAAGCTGCGGTTGTCGAAGTTGGCGGTGCCGATCATCGCGCAATGATCGTCCACCACCAGGGTCTTGGAATGCAGCATGCGCGCCTTGTACTCCCATACCTTCACGCCGGCAGCGATCAGCTCGTCGAAGTACGACCGCGCGGCGGCGCTCACGACGGCCGAGTCGCTGCGGCGCGGCACCAGCAGGCGCACGTCGACGCCGCGCAGCGCAGCGCTCGTGAGCGCCATCAGTGCCGGCTCGCCGGGCACGAAGTACGGCGTGGTGAGCCAGGCTCGGTGCGTGGCCGAATGGATGGCCTCGACGTGCATGCGGTGTATGGCTTCCATCGGACTGTCGGGGCCGCTCGTGACGATCTGTACCGGAATGTGGCCGGCCTCCAGCTGCGGCAGCATGTCGTTGAGCGCGTCGTCCATGCCGCGCGGGTCTTCGCCGGTGGCGTAGGTCCAGTCTTCAAGGAAGGTGGTCTGCAGCCAGCGCACGGCACTGCCTTCGATGCGCAGGTGCACGTCGTGGTAGGCGTCGGGGTTGGTGCGCTTGTCTTCCTCGTCGGTGATGTTCACGCCGCCGGTGAAGCCGACACGGCCGTCGCACACCACGATCTTGCGGTGGGTGCGGTAGTTGGTCACTGGGCGCAGGCGCCGGCCGATCTTGGTGTCATGGAAGAGCGCCACCTTGATGCCGGCCTCCAGCATCGGCGCCATGAACTTGCGGCCGATGCGCTTGGAGCCCAGCGCATCGATCAGCAGGCGCACCGTGACGCCCTCTCTCGCACGCTCGATGAGCAGGTCGCGCAGCGCGGTGCCGATGCGGTCTGGCTCGAAGATGTAGTACTCGAGGTGGATGTGGTCCTGCGCGGCGCGAACGGCATCGAAGATCGCATCGAAGGTGCGTGCGCCGCCCGAGAGCAGCTCGACGTCGAGCGCGCTCGACACCGGCAGCCCGCAGGTCGCGGTGCCGAGCTTGGCCATCTGCTGCAGCGCGGGCGGCGCGTTCTGAGCCGCGTCGCGCAGCCTTGCCAGGTCGGCCTGCGAGGAGGCGCTGGCGCGGCTGCGCAGGCGCTTCAGGCGCTGCTTCTTCAGCCGCTGCGGCCCGAGGAAGTAATAGACGACGAACCCCGCGAACGGCAGCAGCGCCAGTGAGAGGATCCAGCTCATCGTCGACACCGGCGCGCGCTTCTGCATCACGATCCAGACCGACAGCACCGCGATGTAGCCGCTCCACGCGAGGGAGAGGCCGGTTTTCCATTCGTTGCTGAGTTCGGGGAGGATCAAGGCGGGAAGGCGGCTGGGACGGCGATTCGATATGGACGGGCCCAAAGAAAAAGGCCGGTAGCGATGCTACCGGCCTTTGGCTTCATTTCAGGAACCGCAAGCGATCAGCCTGCCGCTGCTTCCTCGGCTTCAGGCTTCGACTTGCCTTCCTTCTTCGGAAGCGGCTGGATGTCCAGCAGCACTTCGTCCTTGTCGTCGAGATCGACTTCGAGGCGTCCACCGTCGGTGAGGCGTCCGAACAGCAGCTCGTCGGCCAGTGCACGACGGATAGTGTCCTGGATCAGACGCTGCATCGGCCGTGCGCCCATCAGCGGATCGAAGCCCTTCTTCGCCAGGTGCTTGCGCAGCTTGTCGCTGAAGGTGACTTCCACCTTCTTCTCGCTGAGCTGGGTTTCCAGCTGCAGCAGGAACTTGTCGACCACGCGCAGGATGACCTGTTCGTCGAGCGCCTTGAAGTTGACGATGGCGTCCAGCCGGTTGCGGAACTCGGGCGAGAACAAGCGCTTGATGTCGCCCATCTCGTCGCCGGCCTGCCTCGGGTTGGTGAAGCCGATGGTCGCCTTGTTCATGGTCTCGGCACCCGCGTTCGTCGTCATGATGATGATGACGTTGCGGAAGTCGGCCTTGCGCCCGTTGTTGTCGGTCAGCGTGCCATGGTCCATGACCTGCAGCAGCACGTTGAAGATGTCCGGATGCGCCTTCTCGATTTCGTCGAGCAGCAGCACCGCGTGCGGCTTCTTCGTGATGGCTTCGGTCAGCAGACCGCCCTGGTCGAACCCGACATAGCCCGGAGGCGCGCCGATCAGGCGGCTCACCGCGTGCCGTTCCATGTATTCCGACATGTCGAAGCGGATCAGCTCGATGCCCATGATGTAGGCGAGCTGCTTCGCGGCTTCGGTCTTGCCGACACCGGTGGGACCGGAGAACAGGAACGAGCCAATCGGCTTGTCGCCCTTGCCCAGGCCCGAGCGAGCCATCTTGACCGCCGAGGCGAGCACTTCGAGCGCCTTGTCCTGGCCGAACACCACGCTCTTGAGGTCGCGCTCGATGGTCTGCAGCTTGCTGCGGTCGTCATTGCTGACGTTGGCAGGGGGAATGCGCGCGATCTTCGCGACGATTTCCTCGACTTCGCTCTTGCTGATGGTCTTCTTGCGCTTGCTCGGCGGCAGGATGCGCTGGGCAGCGCCGGCCTCGTCGATGACGTCGATCGCCTTGTCGGGCAGGTGACGGTCATTGATGTACTTGGCGCTGAGCTCGGCCGCAGCCTGCAGGGCCGCCACGGCGTACTTCACGCCATGGTGCTCCTCGAAGCGCGACTTCAGCCCCTTCAGGATGTCGACGGTCTCCTGCACCGACGGCTCGACCACGTCGACCTTCTGGAAACGACGCGACAGGGCCGCATCCTTTTCGAAGATGCCGCGGTACTCCGTGAAGGTGGTCGCGCCGATGCACTTGAGCTGGCCGCTGGAAAGCGCCGGCTTGAGCAGGTTCGACGCATCGAGCGTGCCGCCCGAGGCTGCGCCCGCACCGATCAGGGTGTGGATCTCGTCGATGAAGAGGATGGCGTTCGGCTTGTCCTTGAGCGACTTGAGCACGCCCTTGAGGCGCTGCTCGAAATCACCGCGGTACTTGGTGCCGGCCAGCAGCGCGCCCATGTCGAGCGAGAACACGTTCGACTCGGCCAGGATCTCCGGCACGTCGCCTTGCGTGATGCGCCATGCGAGGCCCTCGGCGATCGCGGTCTTGCCCACGCCGGCCTCGCCGACCAGCAGCGGGTTGTTCTTGCGCCGACGGCACAGGATCTGGATGACGCGCTCGACCTCGTACTCGCGGCCGATCAGCGGATCGATCTTGCCGTCCTTGGCCATCTGGTTGAGGTTCTGGGTGAACTGCTCGAGCGGCGAAGCCTTCTCGTTGCGCTCGCCGCCGCCCTCCTCGCCTTCACCCGAGGGAGCTTCGCCGCTGCCCTTGACGGCTTCCGGCGGATCGCTCTTCTTGATGCCGTGGGCGATGAAGTTCACCACGTCGAGGCGGGTGACGCCCTGCTGGTGCAGGTAGTACACGGCGTGCGAATCCTTCTCACCGAAGATCGCAACCAGCACGTTGGCGCCGGTGACTTCCTTCTTGCCGTTTCCGGTGGACTGCACATGCATGATGGCGCGCTGGATCACGCGCTGGAAACCCAGGGTGGGCTGGGTGTCGACATCGTCGGTACCCGCCACCTGGGGGGTGTTGTCCTTGATGAAGTTGGTGAGCGACGCCCGCAGGTCGTCGACGTTGGCCGAGCAGGCGCGCAGAACTTCCGCGGCACTCGGGTTGTCCAGCAAAGCGAGCAGCAGATGCTCCACGGTGATGAACTCGTGGCGCTGCTGCCGGGCCTCGACGAAGGCCATGTGCAAGCTGACTTCCAGTTCCTGGGCAATCATGTGATTTCCTTTTGCCTTGCTGTAAATAAGTTCTCAGATGGGTTGGAGCTTGCGCAATTCAACTGGTTCATGCAACAGGTTCGCTGATGCATTGGAGCGGATGCCCCGCCTGCTGGGCGGCCTCCATGACCTGATTGACCTTGGTGGCCGCCATATCGCGGGAATAAACCCCACAGACGCCCCGGCCATCGAGGTGGATCTTGAGCATGATCTGGGTAGCGGTTTCGCGATCCTTGCTGAAATATTCCTGCAGCACGACGATCACGAACTCCATCGGCGTGTAGTCGTCGTTGAGCATCACCACCTGGTACATCTGCGGCGGCGCGGTTCTTTGCGGCCGGCGCTCGATGACCACCGAATCTCCGTCGTCCCCGGCCGGTTTCTGCGCCGGCGGAGTGCCTGGAGTCTTTGGAATTCTCGTTGCCATGAAAATCATTCTATAGAGCGTGCAAGCGCCGTGCCGAGCAAAAAAACGTGGTGGCGCCTATCCGACAATTCAAGGGGTTTGCGGCGCTTGCGACAGTGTTCCCCCAAGGCGGCGCCGCGAAGAGTTTTAGGCAAAAAATCCGGCGAAACCCCGATTGAAGACGCAATAAAAAGCCCTTGAATTCCTTCCGGAAGTTCAAGGGCCCGCCGTGTACGGCCACGACGCCCGCGGCGCCGGGACGCGCAGCAATTACATGTTGTCGATCATCACCTGGCCGAAGCCCGAGCAGCTCACCTGTGTCGCACCCTCCATCAGGCGGGCGAAGTCATAGGTGACCTTCTTGCTGGCGATGGACTTCTCCATCGAGCTGATGATCAGGTCGGCGGCTTCCTTCCAGCCCATGTGGCGCAGCATCATTTCGGCCGAGAGGATCTCGGAACCGGGGTTCACGTAGTCCTTGCCGGCGTACTTGGGGGCCGTGCCATGGGTGGCCTCGAACATCGCGACGGTGTCGCTCATGTTCGCACCCGGGGCGATGCCGATGCCGCCGACCTGGGCCGCCAGGGCGTCGGACACGTAGTCGCCATTGAGGTTGAGCGTGGCGATCACGCTGTATTCGGCGGGACGCAGCAGGATCTGTTGCAGGAAGGCATCGGCGATGCTGTCCTTGACGGTGATTTCCTTGCCCGTCTTCGGGTTCTTGAACTTCATCCACGGGCCGCCGTCGATCAGTTCCGCACCGAACTCCTTCGCGGCCAGGCCGTAGCCCCAGTCGCGGAAGCTGCCTTCGGTGAACTTCATGATGTTGCCCTTGTGCACCAGGGTGACGCTGGGCTTGTCGTTGTCGATGGCGTATTGCAGCGCCTTGCGCACGAGGCGCTCCGTGCCTTCGCGCGACACCGGCTTGACACCAAGGCCCGAGGTCTCGGGGAAGCGGATCTTCTTGACCCCCATCTCTTCCTGCAGGAACTTGATGAGCTTCTTCGCCTTCTCGCTTTCGGCCTCGAACTCGATGCCGGCATAGATGTCCTCCGAGTTCTCGCGGAAGATCACCATGTTGGTCTTGTGCGGCTCGCGCACCGGGCTTGGAACGCCTTCGAAATACTGGATGGGGCGCAGGCACACGTAGAGGTCGAGCTCCTGGCGCAGCGCCACGTTCAGCGACCGGATGCCGCCGCCGACCGGCGTGGTCAGCGGGCCCTTGATGGAAACCACGTAGTCGCGCACGGCTTGCAGCGTTTCCTCGGGGAGCCAGACATCGGGGCCATAGACCTTGGTCGACTTCTCGCCGGCGTAGACCTCCATCCAGTGGATCTTCTTCTTGCCGCCGTAGGCCTTGGCCACCGCGGCATCCACCACCTTCAGCATCACCGGAGTGATATCGAGTCCGGTGCCGTCACCCTCGATGAAAGGAATGATCGGTTGGTCAGGCACATTGAGAGAGTTGTCGGCGTTGACCGTGATCTTCTGGCCTTCGGTCGGGACTTTGATGTGCTGATAACTGGTCATGAAGGGAGGCGGCTCCGGGATTGACGTACTTTTGACAACTGTCAGCGAATTCAGACACGGCGCGCATTCCGCTGTACAGCCGGCGAACAAATCGCTGTACATTTTAGACGCAACCCATCAGCAAGCGTTTGTCAACCGACGGCCCGACGGCGTCGTTAGTGGCTGACCTTCTGCTCGCCGGGAGGCGTTTCCAACCAATTCTCGATAGAGGAATCATCAATGAGCAAAATTCTCGCAGTCATGATCGCCGGCCTGTTCGCCGCTGGCGCTTACGCCCAGAACCCGGCCGGCACGACGCCCGAGCAAGGCAACGCCACAAACAGCAAGTCGCAGCAACGCGCCGAAGCCAAGAAGGCTGCCAAGCCCGCTGGCCAGGTCAAGGCTCCGGCCGGCGACGAAGCCAAGACCCCCGAAGGCGGCGCCATCGGTGCCGACAAGGCTGCAGCCTCCGGCGAGAAGCGCGCTGAAACCCGCGACCAGCGTCGTCGCAACAAGGACGGCAGCATCAAGCGCAAGTCGACCCAAGGCGGCACCCCGAAGTAATTCGGCCTGCCCCGCAAAAGAAGCGCTCTTCGGAGCGCTTTTTTTTCGCTTGAGGTGTCCACGTTGGTGTCAACCGTGCGCAGTGGCCTCCGTTGAATGTCTACCTTCCGCAGGGAGGGCAATCCAGATCAACGAATTTCAAAGGATATGTTCATGAACAAGCTGCTCGCAGCCCTGGTCGCCGGTCTCTTCGCAGTCGGCGCTTTCGCTCAACAAGCCGAACCCGCTCCGGCTGCTCCCGCTCCCGCCAAGGCTGCCAAGCACGCTTCGGCCAAGAAGCACGCAGCCAAGAAGCACAAGGTTCGCCACGTGGCCAAGGCCCACACGGCCGCTGCCAAGAAGGTGTAAGCTTCCACGCTCACCGGCAATGCCCGCATCAGCGGGCATTTTTATTGGCATTTTTAAATCGAGGCCGGGCCCTGGCCCCGCCCTGAAAGAGTCGTCCGATGCTCAAGCGTCTCGCCGTACTGCTTCCCCTGCTCCTCGCATCCGCATCGTTCATGGTGCCGGCCCATGCCCAGCAGCAACCCCAGACCGATCTGCCGCGTACGCAACTGTCGATCGGGCTCTACAAGATCGACGCGCAGGTCGCGCAGACTCCGCTGCAACGTGAAATCGGACTGATGTTCCGCAAGGAAATGCCCCAGGCCGAGGGCATGATCTTCGTGTTCGAGCAGCCTGCGACGCAATGCTTCTGGATGCGCAACACGATCCTGCCGCTGACCGCCGCGTTCGTGGCAGACGACGGCCGCATCGTGAATCTGGCGGACATGCAGCCCATGACCGAGAACACGCATTGCTCGCAGGAGCCGGTGCGCTACGTGCTTGAAATGAACCAGGGATGGTTCGCCAAGAAGAACATCAAGAAGGGCGCGAAGATCGGCGGGGAGCTGTTCGCGGCCGGCAAACGATGAGTGTCTGCCGTCCATAGCCAACAAAAAGCCGACCCAAGGTCGGCTTTTTCGTTTTCGGCAGAACGGGGGATCAGCCGAAGTTCTTGGCGGCGAAGTCCCAATTGACCAGCTTGGCCAGGAAGGTCTCGACGAACTTCGGACGCAGGTTGCGGTAGTCGATGTAGTAGGCGTGCTCCCAGACGTCCACCGTCAGCAGCGCGGTGTCTGCAGTCGTCAGCGGCGTGCCGGCTGCGCCCGTGTTCACGATGTCCACCGAACCGTCGGCCTTCTTCACCAGCCAGGTCCAGCCCGAGCCGAAGTTGCCCACGGCCGACTTCACGAAGGCTTCCTTGAAGGCGTCGTAGCTGCCCCACTTGGCTTCGATGGCCTTGGCCAGCGCGCCGGTGGGAGCGCCGCCGCCTTGCGGCTTCATGCAGTTCCAGAAGAAGGTGTGGTTCCAGATCTGCGCGGCGTTGTTGTAGATGCCGCCGCTGGACTTCTTGACGATCTCCTCGAGCGTCATCGACTCGAATTCGGTGCCCTTCTGCAGGTTGTTGAGGTTCACCACGTAGGCGTTGTGGTGCTTGCCGTAGTGGTACTCGAGGGTTTCCTTCGAATACTCGGGTGCCAGTGCGTCCAGGGCGTACGGCAGGGGTGGGAGCACATGTTCCATGGTTTTTTACTCGTGGGTTGGTTGCGGGAAAGAGGGATTCTAGGAAGTAATCATCGAGACGGCGTCGGACGCGTTCCCGTCGCACCGCCCGGTGTGACGGTCAGGTCGACCTCGCCGTCGGCGAGCCGCGCCTTGACGGCATCGCCGGGCCCAAGCTGCCTTGCGCTGACGATCGCATGACCATCCACATCGGTGAGCCAGGCGTAGCCGCGCTGCAGCACCAGCGCCGGATCGAGCAGCCGCATGCGCAGAGCCACGCGCTCCAGCCGATCGCGGCGCTGGGTCACCGCGCGCTCCAGCTTCTGCGGAAAGTCGGCGGCGATCCGGCGCGGCGCCTGCGTGAGGCGCTCCCTGCGGGCCAGCACCGTGTAGCGCAGGCGCTGCGCATGGTGGGCAAGACGCACCTGCTGCCGGCTCACCAGGCCCGACGGACGACCCAGGCGCCCCGCTGCCTGGTCGAGCCGCTGCCCGAGCGTATCGAGGCGCCCGCCCAAGGCATCGCCCAAGCGCTCCTCGATCAGGTCGAGAGCTCCCAGCCACACGTCGCGCGGCGCGCTGACCAGCTCCGCGGCGGCGGTGGGCGTCGGCGCGCGCAGGTCGGCGCAGAAATCGGCGATGGTGAAGTCGGTTTCGTGCCCCACCCCGCTGACCAGCGGCACCGGGCTGCGCACGATGGTGCGGGCCAGCGTCTCGTCGTTGAAGGCCCAGAGGTCTTCGATGGAGCCGCCGCCACGCACCAGCAGGATCACATCGACGGCAGGCGTGAGTTCGTACAGCGACTGCAGCGCCCGAACCAGCTCTCCCGGCGCATTGGCGCCCTGCACCGCCGCAGGCACAAGCACGACCGGGATGTGCGGAACACGTCTTCGCAGCGCAGTGACCACGTCGTGCAGCGCGGCCGCGCCGAGCGAAGTGACGATGCCGATCGAACGCGGCATGGTCGGCAGCGCACGCTTGCGTGCCGGATCGAAGAGGCCTTCCGCTTCGAGGCGCGCCTTGCGCTGAAGGAACTGCTCGAACAGGGCGCCCTGCCCCGCCCTGCGCAGGCTCTCGACCACCAATTGCAGATCGCCGCGCGGCTCGTAGACGGCGAGCCGCCCGCGCACCTCGACCTGGTCGCCGTCGCGCGGCGAAAAATCGAGCAGGCCGGCAGCACGACGAAACATCGCGCAGCGCAGTTGGCCGGATTCGTCCTTGAGCGCGAAATAACAATGTCCGCTCGAAGCACGGGAAAAGCCCGAGATTTCGCCGCGCACGGACACCGGGTTGAAGCGCGCGTCGAGCGCATCGGCAACAGCTCGGCACAGCGCGCCGACAGCCCAGACGCGCGGCCCCGGCACGGAATTCGGTTCACGCAAGCTCACAAAGTGCACGCTCGGCCGAATGCCACTCTTCCACAACGGGCGCCATGGCCCCCGCATTCAGCCCTCGGGGCAGGACAGCTGCACGGTTTCTCGTGCAACCTGTTGATTTCATTGAAAAAAGTGCTGCTCAAAATTCAGTCGATCCAGCGAAAAGGCCGTCCCATGCGGGTCCGGACACGTTGCGCAGCAGGTTAATCACAAAGTTATCCACAGAATCTGTGCGTCCTTGCTGACACAAAAACAAGGCGCGTGACGATGGTGACCTCAGTGGATAATCGCCGCGCATTTGCAGTCTACGGGCCGGAGGATTTTCTTGTTTTCCATCATAGTTGCCGCAGGTTGGCCGATCTGGCCCTTGCTTGCTTGTTCGGTCATCGCGCTCGCGCTGGTTATAGAACGTTTCACGAGCCTCAAGACGGTGAGGGTCCTTCCGCCGAAGCTGCTCGATGAAACCATCACCGCTTCGCATGGCGCGATTCCCGGGCCCGATGTGGTGACCAAACTGGAACGCAACTCGATGCTCGGCCAGGTGCTGGCCGCCGGCCTGCGTGCGCTGAACGCCAATCCGCGCTGCACCGAGGACGACCTGCGCGCCGCGATGGAAGCCTCGGGCCGCACCGTGGCGCACAGGCTCGAGCGCTACCTTCCTGCGCTGGCCACCATCGCCTCGGCAGCCCCGCTGCTGGGCCTGCTGGGTACCGTGATCGGCATGATCGAGATCTTCGGCTCGCAGTCGCCCGGCAGCGGCGCCGTAGGCTCGGGCAACCCGGCCCAGCTGGCGCACGGCATCTCGATCGCGCTCTACAACACTGCCTTCGGCCTGATCGTCGCCATCCCGACGCTGATCTTCTGGCGCTACTTCCGCAGCAGGGTCGACGAGTACCTGCTGAACCTCGAACTCTCCGGCGAGCGCTTCGCCCGCCATCTGAACGCACTGCGCAAATGATGGCCCCCACGCCTGTCACTGCGTGCTCTGCGCTGCCCCCCGAGCGGGCAGCCGCCTCCCTGCAGCGCCGCGACGGAGACTTGTCATGACCCGCGGCCGCATGCAGTTCCGCCACGGCGCGCGCGACGAGCCGGAGATCAACCTGATCCCCTTCATCGACGTGCTGCTGGTGATCCTGATCTTCCTGATGCTGTCGACCACCTACAGCAAGTTCACCGAGATGCAGCTGCGCCTGCCCACGGCGGACGTCGACGCGCAGCGCGACTATCCGAAGGAAGTGATCGTTTCGGTGTCGGCCGACGGCCGCTATTCGATCAACAAGAATCCCGTGGCCGACCGCAGCGTGGAGACCGTGACGGCCGCTCTCGCCGCCGCGGCCACCGGCGGCAAGGACAGCGTCGTGATCATCAGCGCCGACGCGACCAGCCCGCACCAGGCCGTGGTGACGGTGATGGAGGCCGCGCGCCGCGCGGGCCTGATGCAGATCACCTTCGCGGCCCAGTCGACGGCGCAGGCCGGCCGCTGAGTGCCTTCCGAAGGCAGCGGCAACAGCGGCCACACAGGTTCGCGCCTGCAGCAGGCCTGGCTGCACCGCGGCCTCCTGGCCTGCCTGCTCTGGCCCTTGTCGCTCGTCTATGCCGCGCTGTTCGCCTTGCGTGGCCTGCTCTATCGCGCGGGATTGCTGAGGGTTGAGCGAGTGCAGGTACCCGTGATCGTGGTCGGCAACGTGATCGCCGGGGGTGCGGGAAAAACGCCGGTCGTGATGGCCGTCGTGCATTACCTGCAGGCGCGCGGCATGCGGGTCGGCGTGGTGTCGCGCGGTTATGGCCGGCGCACCGACGACTGCCGCGAAGTGCTCGGCGACAGCGATCCGCGGGACGTTGGCGACGAACCGGCGCTGATCCACCATGCGACCGGGGCACCGGTGTTCGTGGCGCGCCGGCGCATCGATGCGGCGCGCGCCCTGCTCGAGCGGCATCCGGCCACGCAGGTCATCGTCAGCGACGACGGGCTGCAGCACCTGGCCCTGGCGCGCGACATCGAGATCTGCGTATTCGACGACCGCGGAATCGGAAACGGGTGGCGCCTGCCTGCCGGCCCGTTGCGAGAAGCCTGGCCGCGCCGCTGCGACCTGGTGCTGCACAGCGGATCGCGGCCGGCTTTCGCGGGCGGGCATACCGCCACGCGCGCTCTTTCGGACACCGCCGTGGGCAGCGCCGGCAAGCGCGTGCCCCTGGCATCCCTGGCCGGCAGGCCCCTGGTCGCACTGGCGGCGATCGCGCGGCCCGAGGCCTTCTTCGAGATGCTGCGCGCCCGCGGCCTGACGCTTGCCGACACCATCGCGCTGCCCGATCACTTCGATTTCGAGAGCTGGCAACGCCCATCGGGTCTGGACCAGACCCTCGTCTGCACCGAGAAAGACGCCGTCAAGCTGTGGCGCAAGGCGCCCGACGCACTGGCAGTGCCGCTGGAGTTCTCGCCCTCTGCGGATTTCTTCGCGGCACTCGACGCAAAGCTATCATCGCTCGATGGATACCAAGCTGCTTGAACTGCTCGTCTGCCCCGTCACCAAGGGGCCGCTGACCTGGAACCCCGAGAAGCAGGAGCTGTGGTCGCGCAGCGCCCGACTCGCGTATCCGGTGCGCGACGGCATTCCGGTGCTGCTCGAGAACGAGGCACGCGCGCTCTCCGACGAAGAGCTCGGACTGTGAGCTTCACCGTTCTGGTTCCGGCGCGGCTCGCGTCGACGAGGCTCCCCAACAAACCCCTGGCCGACATCGCAGGCGTGCCGATGGTGGTACGCGTGGCGCGGCGGGCAAGCGAATCGGGCGCGGCACGCGTGGTGGTAGCGGGCGACGATCCCTCCATCATCGAGGCCTGCAAGGCGCACGGCGTCGATGTCGTCCTCACACGACAGGACCATCCCAGCGGCACCGACCGGCTGGCCGAAGCCTGCGAACAGCTGGGTCTCGATGGCGACGACATCGTCGTCAATGTCCAGGGCGACGAGCCGCTGATCGCCCCCGCGCTGATCGATGCCGTGGCATCCACGCTGGCCACGCATGCCCAGGCGGCGATGAGCACCGCCGCCCACGAGATCGACTCGGTCGGCGACTTCATGAATCCCAACGTGGTGAAGGTCGTGCTCGACGCTCAAGGCGACGCGATGTATTTCAGCCGCGCGCCCATTCCATGGTGGCGCGACGGCTCGGCCAATGGTGCCGCACCCACGGTGCTGCCTGCAGCCCCTGCCCCGCTGCGCCACATCGGCATCTACGGGTACCGCGCGGGCTTCGTGCGGCGCTTTCCTTCCCTGCCGCCTTCCCCCGTGGAGGCGACGGAAGCGCTCGAACAGCTGCGCGCCCTGTGGCACGGCCATCGGATCGCGGTGCACGTGAGTGACGCTGCCCCGGGGCCCGGCATCGACACGCCCGAGGACCTGGCGCGCGTCCGTGCGGTCTTCGCGGCCGCCGGGCACTGAGCCTTCGCGTCCTTCCGGCTGCAAGTAGCGGGATTTCCCGAAGGGCACGCATGCTATCCTCGAAGCAACTCCGCCCAGCCCAGCCCAGCCATGGGGCCGAAGCTCGGCGCGACACAAGATCTAAGAACCGTCCGAGGACACCATGAGACTAATTTTGCTGGGCGCGCCCGGGGCGGGCAAAGGCACGCAAGCGGCCTTCATTTGCCAGAAATACAGAATTCCCCAGATTTCCACGGGCGACATGCTGCGCGCAGCCGTCAAGGCCGGCACGCCGCTCGGACTGCAGGCCAAGGCGGTCATGGACGCCGGCGCTCTGGTCAGCGACGACCTGATCATCAACCTCGTAAAGGAACGCATCGCGCAGCCCGACTGTGCCAGCGGCTTCCTGTTCGACGGTTTTCCTCGCACCATCCCCCAGGCCGACGCCATGAAGGCGGCAGGCGTCAAGCTCGACTACGTGCTCGAGATCGACGTGCCCTTCAGCGACATCATCGAGCGCATGAGCGGCCGCCGTTCGCATCCGGCTTCGGGCCGCACTTACCACGTCAAGTTCAATCCGCCCAAGGTGGAAGGCAAGGACGACGTGACCGGCGAGGACCTGATCCAGCGCGAGGACGACAAGGAAGAAACCGTTCGCAAGCGGCTCGACGTGTACAGCCAGCAGACGCGTCCGCTGGTCGACTACTACTCGGCCTGGGCCAAGGCCGATCCGGCCGCGGCGCCGAAATACCGTGCCATCAAGGGCGTGGGCACGGTCGACGAGATCACCCAGCGTGCCTTGGCCGCGCTGAGCGGCTGATCGAAGCATCGACCGAGCATCCGACCCGCACCGAACCGCCCCTCCAGAGGGGCGGTTCTGCTTTCAGCCCAGCAACTCGAGCACCAGGGCGATTCGGGCCTTCACGGGCGTCAGCTCGCCCGCATCGCGAAGCAGGTCGCCCGTCTTCGGCAGGATGCGCCCGTTCGAGCAGCGCGTCGCGCGGAGCACTGCGATACCCGCATCCTGCGCCTTGAGCGCGACAGCTTCCAGCGCATGGTGCAAGGTGCCGTTGCCGGTGGTCGCCAGCACCAGTCCGCGCAGAGGGTCCGGTCCGCCCGCCTGAAGCAGTGCCTCTACCACGGCCCCGCTGGCGCCGGCGTGGCTCATCACGATCTCCACCCTTGGCCATTGCAGTTCGGCCGCTTCGAAGAGCTTCGCGACCGACATTCCGCCACCCTGCGGCCACGGCCGGACAAGGCGCACTTCGCCCTCCTCCACATAGCCCACGGGCCCCGCATCGCCCGAAGCGAAGGCGTCGAGCCGGTAGGTGTGGACCTTCTGAATGTCGACGCCGGAATGGATCGCACCGGCGCACACCACGGTCACGCCGCCCGCACCCCGGGTCGCGGCGACACCGATGGCGTCGCGCACGTTCTGGGGGCCGTCAGGCGACAGTGCGGTGGCCGGGCGCATCGCGCAGGTCAGCACCACCGGTTTGGAGGAGGCCAGCACCGAGTGCAGGAAGAAGGCCGTCTCCTCGATCGTGTCGGTGCCGTGGGTGATCACCACGCCTGCCACGTCGGGCTGCGCCAGCCAGTGCGCGCAGCGCCTGGCCAGTTGCTGCCAGATGGCGAAGGACATGTCCTTGCTGTCGACCTGCGCAACCTGCTCGGCCTCCAGTGTCACTCCTGCGGGCGCCTCGATGTCACCGAGCAGGTCGGCCACGCTCACCTGCGCGGCCGTGTAGCCGATGTTGTCGTCACTGCTGGCGGCGCGGCCCGCGATGGTGCCGCCGGTGCCCAAAACCACGACCCGACGTGGCAGCCCGGACGAAGAGGAATTGACCATGGCTTGTCAACTTCTAAAAACTGGTTAAAAATACAGGCACTGGATATCCAACCAGTGCCGCAAGGAACCACACATGCAGTTCGCCGTGAAGCTTACAGCCCGCCAGCAGCAGATCCTGGACCTCATCCAGAGTGCCATCGCCCGTACAGGTGCGCCGCCCACGCGCGCCGAAATCGCCAATGAACTCGGGTTCAAGTCCGCCAACGCCGCCGAAGAACACCTGCAGGCACTGGCTCGCAAGGGCGTCATCGAGCTGGTCAGCGGCACCTCGCGCGGCATCCGCCTCAAGGGCGACGCGCTGCGCTCTCTCAACGAAACGCGCCATCGCGAAGGCAACCAGTTCTCGCTCTCGCTGCCCGGAATGGCCCAGCTGGCGCTGCCGCTGATCGGTCGCGTCGCAGCCGGCTCGCCCATCCTGGCCCAGGAGCACGTCGACCAGACCTACTACGTCGAGAACACGCTGTTCCAGCGCCAGCCCGACTACCTGCTCAAGGTGCGCGGCATGTCGATGCGCGACGCCGGCATCATGGACGGCGACCTGCTCGCGGTACAGGCCACCAAGGAAGCACGCAACGGCCAGATCGTGGTCGCGCGCCTCGGCGACGAAGTAACGGTCAAGCGCCTGAAGCGCAACAAGCAGGTCATCGAGCTGCACGCCGAGAACCCCGACTACCCGACCATCATCGTGCAGCCCGGCGAGCCCTTCGAGATCGAGGGCCTCGCGGTCGGCCTCATCCGCAACACCATGCTGATGTAGGCCACGGCGGCCTGCTTTCCAGAGCAACAGCACCCCATCCGGCAGCGACAGGTGGCGGGCGTATGGCGAAGGTTCTTCGCCATCACCCTGTCGCAGCCGACTCAAGAAATCCTGCCTGTGTTCAACCTCATACTTTCTTGGAGTTCACATGGGAATCGCCCTCCTCGCCATCGCCGACATCTGGATGCCGCTGCAATCGCTGGCCAATCGACTGATGCCGGCGCGCCGCCCCTCCCGCCGCGGAGACCATCTCGACACCGCCGAATCTTCGGCTGGGCTGCGCTATGTGGCGGTTCGCCCTGCCTGTACCGCCCGCAGCAGCGGTACCACGCCATCCGAATCGGCCGCTCAGGCACGCCCTCTTCGCGTCGTCCGCGTGGTCGATGGCAAGGGACAGCAACGCGGCAACAACCGCATGGTGATCTCCGGCCGCATGGCCGACGTGTGCGCCGAACTCGACCGGCTGGCCGCCTTGGAAGCCGCCGAGACCATGGCCGCCGCGCCTCGCTCGACGCGACTGCATTGAGCCTGAACCGAGCCCTTTAGCGGGCTCCTGACGCCCTGCGATCGGCTGCGGGGCGGGTATCCAAACGTTTGCCGGCGCGACATTCCAATGCTGCGAGGCACAATGGCGTGCCATGAACATTGTGATCCTCGACGATTACCAGGACGCCGTACGCAAGCTGCGCTGCGCTTCCAAGCTGGACGCATACGCGGCCAAGGTCTATACCAACACGGTGAAGGGCATTGGACAGTTGTCGGTTCGCCTCAAGGACGCCGACGTGATCGTGCTGATCCGCGAGCGCACCCAGATCTCGCGCCAGCTGATCGAAAAGCTCCCGAAGCTCAAGCTCATTTCCCAGACCGGACGCGTGGCCGGGCACATCGACGTCGCGGCCTGCACCGAGCGGGGCGTGGCGGTGGCAGAGGGCTCCGGCTCTCCCCAGGCGCCCGCCGAGCTCACCTGGGCACTCATCATGGCGGCCATGCGCCGGCTGCCGCAGTACATCAGCAACCTCAAACATGGCGCCTGGCAGCAGTCGGGCCTGAAGTCGGCCTCCATGCCGCCCAACTTCGGCATCGGCTCGGTGCTCAAGGGCAAGACGCTGTGCATCTGGGGCTACGGGCGCATCGGCCAACTGGTCGCGCGCTACGGACAGGCTTTCGGCATGCAGGTCGTGATCTGGGGCCGTGAAGCCAGCTGCGCCAAGGCGCGTTCCGACGGTTTCCAGGTGGCCCAGAACCGCCATGAGTTCTTCGCTGCGGCCGACGTGCTGTCGGTCCACCTGCGGCTCAACGAAGAGACCAACGGCCTCATCACGCTCGAAGACCTCTCGCGCATGAAGCCGACCGCCCTGTTCGTGAACACCTCCCGCGCGGAACTGGTCGAGGCCGACGCCCTTCTCGCGGCCCTCAACCGCGGCCGCCCCGGGCTCGCGGCCGTCGACGTGTTCGAGAGCGAGCCGCCGCTGCAGGGCCACGCGCTGCTGCGCCTCGAGAACTGCATCTGCACGCCGCACATCGGCTACGTCGAGCAGGAAAGCTACGAGAGCTATTTCGGCCAGGCCTTCGACAACGTCGTGAGTTTCATCAAGGGCAACCCCACCAACATCGTGAATCCCGGCGCGCTGCAGGTCCGCCGGTGAGCCAGCCGGCGCCACAGAGAGCGCTCTGGGCGCTGCTTGCCGGCAACTTCGTGATCGGCACGGGCGTGATGGTCGTGCCCGGTACGCTCAACGAGATCAGCGCCTCGCTCTCGGTCACGGCCGCCACGGCCGGGCAGTTGATCACTGCCGCCGCCGCGGTCATGTGCGTAGGCGCGCCGCTGCTGGCAGCCGCAGTGGCCGGATGGGACCGGCGCCAGCTTCTCGCCCTCACCCTGCTCTGGTATGCCTTCGGCCACGTGGCCTGCGCGCTGATGCCCAGCTTCGGCGCGCTGCTGCCGGCGCGCATGCTCACGGTGATCGCGCCGGCCATCTTCACGCCCCAGGCCGCCGCCTGCGCCGGCCTGCTGGTGCCGCCGGAGCATCGCGGGCGGGCCGTCACCTTCGTCTTTCTCGGCTGGTCGATGGCCTCGGTGCTGGGACTGCCCATCGGCGCGCTGATCGGCGGGCATCTTGGCTGGCGCATGGCTTTCGGCGCGATTGCGGCGCTCAGTGTCGCGAGCGCGACATCGGTGTGGCTCACCTTGCCGAACGGCATCCGTCCTGCCGCGCTGACGGCTGCTGCATGGTCGCGCGTGCTGCGCAGCCCTGTGCTGATGGGCATCGTCTCGGTCACGGCGCTGCAGGGCGCGGGCCAGTTCGTGCTCTTCAGCTACTTCGGGCCAATCCTCAAGCAGAGCTACGGTGCCGACGCCACCACACTCAGCGTGATGTGGGCGCTGTTCGGCGTGTGCGGGCTGGTGGGCAACATGCTGGTCAGCCGATTCATCGACCGCGTGGGCGCCGGGCGCATGGTGCTCGTCACCACGCTGCTGATCTCGCTGAGCCTGCTGCTGTGGCCCATGGCCTCCACGCTGGCCTTGCTGGCCGCGGTGCTCGTTCCATGGGGGCTGGGCTGCTTCGCGGCCAACTCGGCACAGCAGGCGCGGCTGGTGGGCCTGGCGCCCGCGCTGGCGCCGGGCTCGGTGGCGCTCAACAGCTCCGGCATCTACACCGGCCAGGCCGTCGGTGCGGCGCTGGGCGGATGGCTGCTGGCCCATGACGCCAGCGCCTGGATGAGCTGGGTCGGCCTCGGCCTGCTGATGGTCGCCATCTCGCTGAGCGTTGCGATCGACCGCAGCCGGCGCGCCCCCTGAAAGCGCGCCCCCGCGTAAAACCCGTCACGGCCCCTGCGCGCGGGGCTGCAAAATCGGAGTCCTCGACAGCGGCAGCGGCATCCATCGATGCCGCGTCGCGTCGGCGCCTGCACGGCGGGCCCGGATACCACCCAACCAGTGAAAATCTCCAGCAAATGACAGTGAACTACTCCCGAATCGGCGTCGTCGGCGCCGGCGCCATGGGGCGCGGCATCGCGCAGATCGCAGCGCAGGCAGGCAGCGAAGTGCTGCTGCTCGACAGCTTCGCAGGCGCCGCCGAGCGCGGGCGCGAAGCCCTCGGCGCCCAATGGAACAAGCTGCACGAGAAGAACAAGATCGATGCCGCCACACGCGACGCCTGCATCGCCCGCGTGAAGGCTGTCGATTCGATCCAGGCGCTGGCCGGCTGCGACCTGGTGGTCGAGGCCATCGTCGAAGATCTCGAAGTCAAGCGCAAGCTGTTCCGCGAACTCGAAGGCGTGGTGGCCGAGACCACCACGCTTGTCACCAACACCTCGTCCCTCTCGGTGACGGCCATCGCAGCGGGGCTGAAGCATCCGGCGCGCGTCGCGGGCTTCCACTTCTTCAACCCGGTGCCGCTGATGAAGGTGGTCGAGGTGGTCGCGGGCTTCAAGACCGCACCCGAAGTCTGCAAGCAGCTCGCCGGCTACGCCACGCAGATGGGCCACAGCGCAGTGCAGGCGCAGGACACGCCCGGCTTCATCGTCAACCATGCAGGCCGCGGCTACGGCACCGAGGCGCTGCGCATCGTCGGTGAAGGCGTGGCCGATTTCGCGACCGTCGACCGCATCCTCAAGGACCAGGCCGGCTTCCGCCTCGGCCCCTTCGAGCTACTGGACCTGACGGCGCTCGACGTGTCGCATCCGGTGATGGAGTCGATCTACCACCAGTACTTCGAGGAGCCGCGCTTCCGACCCAGCGTGATCACCGCACAGCGCCTGGCTGCCGGCGCGCTGGGCCGCAAGACCGGCGAAGGCTTCTACCGCTACGACGACGGCGTGATGCAGCAGGCTCCCGAGGCGTCCGCGCCGGTCGTCGAGGGTACGCCTTCGGTGTGGGTGTCGCCGCGTGCGGCACGCCGCGCCGAACTGCTTCGCCTGGTGAACACGCTGGGCGCGCAGATCGACAGCGGCGCCACTGCCGCGCCGCAATCGCTGATCCTGGTCGCGCCGCTGGGCTTCGACGTGACCACGGTCGCCGCCGTCGAGCGGCTGGACGCCACGCGCACCGTCGGCATCGACATGCTGATCGACGATGCAGCCACCAAGCGCCGCGTACTCGCCACCAACCCGGCCACGCGCCGCGACATCCGCGATGCCGCGCACGCCCTCTTCGCACGCGACGGCAAGGCCGTGAGCGTGATCCGCGACAGCGGCGGCTTCGTCACGCAGCGCGTGATCGGCACCATCGTCAACATCGCCGCCGACATGTGCCAGCAGCGCGTGTGCACGCCGGCCGACCTCGAGACCGCCGTGCAGCTGGGCCTGGGCTATCCGCGCGGCCCGCTCGCCATGGGCAACCTCTACGGGCCGACCAACATGCTCGAGGTGCTGTTCAACCTGCAGACGGTGTATGGCGACCCGCGCTATCGCCCGAGCCCGTGGCTGCGCCGCCGCGGCGCCCTTGGCCTGAGCCTGTTGCACGAAGAAGAATGATCGCGAAATAACAGACGAGCACGGAAACGATCCATGAGCACCGCAGAACTCAAGAGCACGAGCGAGGGCAGCACCATGGTGCTGACGATCTCCAACCCCACCCAGCGCAACGCGCTGGGCCCCGACATCTACGCGGCGGGCATCGAAGCGCTCAACGGCGCCGAGAACAGCGCGGAAATCCGCAGCGTGGTCATCGTGGGCGAAGGCTCATGGTTCTGCGCCGGCGGCTCGCTGCAGCGGCTGCTGGCCAACCGGCAGCTCGACCGCTCGGTGCAGGCCGAGAGCATCGAGGGCCTGCACAACTGGATCGATTCGATCCGCACCTTTCCCAAGCCGGTCATCGCTGCCGTCGAAGGCGCTGCGGCGGGCGCGGGCTTCTCGCTCGCGCTGGCCTGCGACTTCGTGGTGTCGGCGCGCGATGCGGTGTTCGCGGCCTCGTACAGCAACGTGGCGCTGTCGCCCGACGGCGGCCTGAGCTGGCACCTCGGCCGGCAGCTGCCGCGCCAGCTTGCGAGCGAATGGCTGATGAACGGCGAGCGCATCGCGGCTTCGCGCCTGCATGCGCTGGGCCTTGTCAACGAGCTCACCGAAAGCGGCCAGGCCCTTGCGGGCGCACTGGCGCTGGCGGGCCGGCTCAACGCGCGTGCGCCGAATTCGCTGGCCAGCATCAAGGAGCTGCTGAGCGAGGCCCGGGGCGCCACGCTGGCCTCGCAGCTCGCGCAGGAGCGAGATCACTTCGTGCGCAACCTGCATCACGCGAACGCGGGCATCGGCATCGCCGCGTTCCTCGAGAAGAAGCCGCCGCAATACGAGTAAGTACCCATGTGACGAGCCGGCGCCCGACGGCGTCGCTCCCGTGACACCCACCAGCTTTCCAGTCGCCGAGAGGACAGACCAATGGACGACCCCATTCTTACCATCGAAGAACGTGAAGCGATCAACAGTGGTCGCTGGTTTTCTTCCCTTTCTCCATCGCTGCGGCACGACATCCTCCGATGCGCCTTCGTCAAACGCTACAAGGACGGCGACCTGATCGCTGCCCGCGGCGATCCGCCCGAACACTGGATCGCCTGTGCCAAGGGCGCGGTGCGCGTGAGTTCGACGGCCGTCTCGGGCAAGCAGGTGACGCTGACCTACGTGGAGCCGGGCATCTGGTTCGGCGACGTGGCGATGTTCGACGGGGACCGGCGCACGCACGACACCTACTCGCATGGCGACACCACCATCCTGTGCGTGGCGCGCGCCGACTTCCAGAAGATCCTGGCCTCGCACGTGGAGCTGTACGAGGCGCTGATGCGGCTGCAGGCGCGGCGCATCCGCACACTCTTCGGGCTGGTGGAAGACCTCAACACCCTGCCCCTGCGCGCGCGGCTGGCCAAGCAGCTCATCCACCTGGTGCGCAGCTACGGCGTGCCCAACCTGGAAGACGGCAGCCAGATGCGCATCGGCCTGCAGCTGGCACAGGAAGAACTGGCGCAGCTGCTGGGCGCATCGCGCCAGCGGGTCAACCAGGAGCTCAAGACCATGGAGCGCGAGGGCACCATCCGCATCGAGCCGGGCGGCCTCGTGGTGCTCGACCGGGCGGCGCTGATGCGCGTCTCGGAAGCTGAGAGCTAGGGCGGCAACGACCACCAGAACAACAATCACAGGCAGACAAACACACCGACATGAGCCAGGACTTCTCCTCCTTCATCGGCACCCGTGCCGTCTCGCAACAACACGCCTTCGACGTCGACACGCTCGCGGCCTGGCTCGGGAAGAACCTCGACGGCTTCAAGGGCCCGCTGACGGTCGAGATGTTCAAGGGCGGCCAGTCGAACCCGACCTACAAGCTGGTCACGCCCACGCAGAGCTACGTGATGCGCGCCAAGCCGGGCCCGGTCGCGAAGCTGCTGCCCTCGGCCCACGCGGTGGAGCGCGAGTACAAGGTGATGAGCGGCCTGGCCGGCACCGACGTGCCCGTGCCGCGCATGTACTGCCTGTGCGAGGACGAGAGCGTCATCGGCCGTGCCTTCTACGTCATGGAGTTCATGCAGGGCCGCGTGCTGTGGGATCAGTCGCTGCCCGGCATGAGCAATGCCGAGCGCGCCGCCCATTACGACGAGATGAACCGCGTGATCGCGGCGCTGCACACCGTCGACTTCGCCGCCCGCGGCCTGGCCGACTACGGCAAGCCCGGCAACTACTTCGAGCGCCAGATCGGCCGCTGGAGCAAGCAGTACAAGGCATCGGCCGACGGCGCGGGCGAGCTCTCGCAGCCCATCGAGGCCATGGAGCGGCTGATCGACTGGCTGCCGGCCCACATGCCCGCAAGCGCGCGCGACGAGAGCAAGGTGTCGATCGTCCATGGCGACTACCGCCTCGACAACGTGATGTTCCATGCCACCGAGCCGCGCATCATCGCGGTGCTCGACTGGGAGCTGTCGACGCTGGGCCATCCGCTGGCCGACTTCAGCTACCACTGCATGTCGTGGCACATGCCGCCGACCACCGGACGCGGCATCGGCGGTGTCGACGTCGCCTCGCTGGGCATCCCCACCGAGAGCGAATACATCCGCCGCTACTGCGAGCGCACCCGCATCAGCACGCCCGAGGCGCTCGCGCCCGACTGGAACTTCTACCAGGCCTACAACCTGTTCCGCATGGCCGCGATCCTGCAAGGCATTGCCAAGCGGGTCGAGGCCGGCACCGCGTCGAGCGAGCAAGCCGTGGCATCCGCCCGCGGCGCCCGCCCCATGGCCGACATGGCCTGGCAGTTTGCCCAGAAGGCATAAGCCGCCCCACCCCACCAGGAGAGACAAGATGGACTTCGAATACTCGGCCAAGACCAAGGACCTGCAGAAGCGCGTGCAGGCATTCATGGACGACCACATCTATCCGGCCGAAGCCGAGTACGCCGCCGAACTTGCCGCGAACACCGCCGCCGGCAAGCGCTGGACGGCGCTCAAGACGGTCGAGAAGCTCAAGGAGAAGGCCAAGGCCCAGGGCCTGTGGAACCTGTTCCTGCCGGTCGACAGCGCAGCAGCCTCCGGCTATGACGGCGCCGGCCTGACCAACCAGGAATACGCCCCGCTGGCCGAGATCATGGGCCGGGTGCCATGGGCTTCGGAGGCCTTCAACTGCTCGGCGCCCGACACCGGCAACATGGAGACCATCGCGCGCTACGGCTCGGAAGAGATCAAGGCCCGCTGGCTCAAGCCGCTGCTCGAAGGCCAGATCCGCTCGGCCTTCGCGATGACCGAACCGGAAGTGGCCTCGAGCGACGCCACCAACATCTCCACGCGCATCGAGCGCCAGGGCGACGAGTACGTCATCAACGGCCACAAGTGGTGGATCTCCGGCGCGGCCGATCCGCGCTGCGCGGTCTTCATCACCATGGGCAAGAGCGACCCCGAGGCGCCGCGCCATTCGCAGCAGAGCATGATCGTGGTGCCGGCCGACGCCAAGGGCATCCGCATCGTGCGCCCGCTGAACGTGATGGGCTACGACGACGCACCGCACGGCCACGTCGAGATGTACTTCGAGAACGTGCGCGTGCCCGCGAGCAACATGCTGCTGGGCGAAGGCCGCGGCTTCGAGATCGCCCAGGGCCGCCTCGGCCCCGGACGCATCCACCACTGCATGCGCCTGATCGGCCTGGCCGAGCGCGCGCTGGAGCTGATGTGCAAGCGCGCCTCGTCGCGCGTGGCCTTCGGCAAGACCGTGGCTTCGCAGACGGTGACGCAGGAGCGCATCGCCGAAGCCCGCTGCAAGATCGACATGGCCCGCCTGCTCACTCTGAAGGCCGCATGGCTGATGGACGTGGCCGGCAACAAGGTCGCGAAGAACGAGATCGCGATGATCAAGGTGGTGGCTCCCTCGATGGCCTGCCAGGTGATCGACTGGGCCATGCAGGTCCACGGCGGCGGCGGCATGTGCGACGACTTCCCGCTGGCATCGGCCTATGCCGGCGCACGCACGCTGCGCTTCGCGGACGGTCCGGACGAAGTGCACCGCAATGCGATCGCCAAGTGGGAGCTGGGCAAGTACGCACCGGGCAAGGCCGACGCCGAAATGCCGGTGACGCGCTTCTGATCTGACTTGCGCGCTCTCCCCCTGGGAGAGCGCTGGGGTGAGGGCCGACGGCGATCGATTCGCCCCGGCCCTTTTCTTTTTCAGAGCTTCTTCTGCAGGAAGACAGCGGTGCCGAAAGCCGGGTCGAGCTGGTAGCCCGCGAAGCCTTCGCGCTCATAGGCGCGCAACGCCGGCGCGTTGCCCGACAGCACCTCCAGCGTCAGCTTGCAGGCACCGCGCCTGCGGGCTTCCTCTTCCACCAGCGCAAACATCTGCTGCGCAACGCGCTTCCCACGATGGCTGGGCAGCACCACCACGTCGTGGACATTCACGAGCGGCCTGGCGGCGAAAGTCGAGAAGCCCTCGATGCAGTTGACAAGGCCCACGGGCTGGCCGCCTTCATACGCCAGCACGCTGAACGCCTGGGGCCGCGCAGCCAGTTCAGCCGGCAGCCTCTGGCGCACGGCAGCCTCGAGCGGCTTGCCGCCCCCGGCCGGGTCGCTGGCATAGGCATCGAGAAGGTCGACCAGCGCGGCCGCGTGGGCGGTATTGCGATAGTCGGCAATGAACACCTCGATCGGCGTCGCCGCCGCCGTCATCGCGCGGGATCCAGCGTCGCCGCGAGGCGCTTGGCGCAGGACTCGGCCTGCTTCGCATCGCGTGCCTCGACCATCACGCGCACCAGCGGCTCGGTGCCGCTCGCGCGGATCAGCACGCGGCCGGAATCGCCGAGCTCGACTTCGATGCGCTCGGTTTCGCTGGCCAGCGCCTTGTTGGCCTTCCAGTCTTGGTCGGGCGAGATGCGCACGTTGATGAGCGTCTGCGGGAACAGGGTGACGCCTTCGAGCAGCTGCGCCACCGTCTTGCCGCTGCGCACGCAGGCCTGCAGCACCTGCAGCGCGCTCACGATGCCGTCGCCGGTGGTGTGGCGGTCGAGCGCCAGCAGGTGGCCGGAGCCCTCGCCACCCAGCAGCCAGCCGCGCTTGTCGAGCTCTTCGAGCACGTAGCGGTCGCCGACCTTGGCGCGCACGAACTCGATGCCCTGCTTGCGCAGGGCCATCTCGACAGCCTTGTTGGACATGAGCGTGCCGACCACGCCCACCGGCTTGTCGCCGCGCGCGATGCGCTCGGACACCATGAGGTAGAGCAGCTCGTCGCCGTTGAAGAGGCGCCCGCTCGCGTCGACCAGCTGCAGGCGGTCGGCGTCGCCGTCGAGTGCGATGCCGTAGTCGGCCTTCTGCGCCGTCACCGCTGCGATCAGCGCCTCGGGATGCGTGGCGCCGAAGCCCTTGTTGATGTTCAGTCCGTCGGGGGCGACGCCGATGCTGGTCACTTCAGCGCCCAGTTCGTGGAACACGTTGGGTGCCACCTGGTAGGCCGCGCCGTGGGCCGCATCGACCACCAGCTTCATCTCGCGCAGGCTCAGGTCGTTGGCGAAGGTGCTCTTGCAGAACTCGATGTAGCGCCCCGGCGCGTCGTTCAGGCGGCGCGCCTTGCCGAGGTTGGCCGAATCGACCCATACCGGGTCTTCTTCCAGCGCGGCCTCGACGGCCAGCTCCCAGGCGTCGTCGAGCTTGGTGCCCTGCGCGCTGAAGAACTTGATGCCGTTGTCCGGATACGCGTTGTGGCTGGCACTGATCACCACGCCGAGGCTCGCACGCTGCGCGCGGGTGAGATAAGCGACGCCGGGCGTCGGCAGCGGCCCCAGCAGCACCACGTCGACACCGGCAGAGTTGAAGCCGGACTCGAGCGCGGATTCGAGCATGTAGCCCGAGATGCGCGTGTCCTTGCCGATGAGCACCGTGGGGCGCGACTGCGTCTTCTTGAGCACGCGGCCCACGGCGTGCGCGAGGCGCAGGACGAAGTCGGGAGTGATGGGCGCCTTGCCTACGGTGCCACGGATGCCGTCGGTGCCGAAATATTTGCGGGTCATCGTTTGGATACCTGTCCTTGTGTTTGTTGTTGTGACTCTTGCGCCTTCATGGCGCGCCATACCGCGAGTGCCGCGACGGTGTCGCGCACGTCGTGTACACGCACCACGGCCGCTCCCCTGTCCACCGCCAGCACCGCCGCGGCGACGCTGGGCACGATTCGCTCTCCCGCCACCTCGATGCCGGTGACCGCACCGATCGACGACTTGCGCGACCAGCCCAGCAGCAGCGGATAGCCACCGGCGAGCAACTCGCGCTGCCGCGCGAGCAAGGCGAAGTTCTGTGCCACCGTCTTGCCGAAGCCAACACCAGGGTCGAGCGTGATGCGCAAGGAATCGACTCCCATCGCGCGCAGGAGTTGCACCTGGGCCGAAAGGAATGACAGCACTTCGGGAACCACATCGCCCGCCATGGGCAACGCCTGCATGGTCTGCGGATCGCGATGCATGTGCATCAGGCAGATGCCACACGAGGGATGCGCGGCGACCGCCTCGCGCGCGCCCGGCTGACGCAGCGCCCAGATGTCGTTGACGATGTCCGCGCCCAGGTCGAGCACCGCGCGCATGACTTCGGGCTTGTAGGTGTCGATGGAGATCGGTACGTTCAGCCTGACAGCCTCGCGCACCACCGGCACCACGCGCGCCAGTTCGGCATCGAGCGGCACCGCGGGGCTGCCGGGGCGAGTCGACTCGCCGCCGATGTCGAGGATGTCGGCGCCTTCCTTCAGCAGCTGCTCGCAGTGCCGGAGGGCCGCCTCGGTAGAGGCATGGGTGCCGCCGTCGGAAAAGGAATCGGGCGTGACGTTGACGATGCCCATGACGCGCGGCTGCGCGAGGTCGATGCGGAAGCGGGAGGTCTGCCAGAAGGCGCCGCCGGCGCTCATCTGTCCGCCATCGAAAACGGGGCCAGAGGCCCCGTTGTTGTCTGACGCCAAGCTCGCGCTCACGCTGCGTTGGGAGCCGGATCGGTCGTCACGGCCGGCGTGCCGCCGCTGCCGCCACCGCTGCCCGAAGGCGGGATGCGGGGCGTCCAGTCCTTGGGTGGACGGGGCGCGCGGCCGGCCATGATGTCGTCGAGCTGCTCGGTGTCGATGGTTTCCCATTCGAGCAGCGCCTTGGCCATGGCGTGCATCTTGTCGCTGTTCTCCTCGATCAGGCGGCGCGCCAGGGCGTACTGCTCGTCGATGATGCGGCGGACTTCCGAGTCGACCTTCTCCATGGTCTGCTCGCTCATGTTTGTGGTCTTGGTGACCGAGCGGCCCAGGAACACTTCGCCTTCGTTCTCGGCGTAGACCATCGGGCCGAGCGCATCGCTCATGCCGTACTTCATGACCATGTCGCGCGCCAGGTTGGTGGCACGCTCGAAGTCGTTGCTCGCGCCGGTGGTCATCTGGTGCATGAACACTTCCTCGGCGATGCGGCCGCCGAACAGCATGCTGATCTGATTCAGCATGTACTCGCGGTCGTAGCTGTAGCGGTCCTGCGACGGCAGGCTCATGGTCACACCGAGGGCGCGGCCGCGCGGAATGATCGTGACCTTGTGGACCGGGTCGCACTTGGGCAGCAGCTTGCCGATGAGGGCATGGCCGGACTCGTGGTAGGCCGTGTTGCGGCGCTCTTCCTCGGGCATGACCATGCTCTTGCGCTCGGGGCCCATGAAGATCTTGTCCTTGGCCTTCTCGAAGTCCTGCATCTCGACCACGCGCGCATTGCGGCGGGCGGCCATCAGGGCGGCTTCGTTGCAGAGGTTGGCCAGATCGGCGCCGGACATGCCGGGCGTGCCGCGGGCGATCACGCTCGGGTTCACGTCCTGGCCCAGCGGGACCTTGCGCATGTGCACGCCGAGGATCTGCTCGCGGCCGCGGATGTCGGGCAGCGTGACGTAGACCTGGCGGTCGAAGCGCCCCGGGCGCAGCAGAGCGGCGTCCAGGATGTCGGGGCGGTTGGTGGCAGCCACCACGATCACGCCGAGGTTGGTTTCGAAGCCGTCCATCTCGACCAGCATCTGGTTGAGCGTCTGCTCGCGTTCATCGTTGCCGCCGCCGAGGCCGGCGCCGCGCTGGCGGCCCACCGCATCGATTTCGTCGATGAAGATGATGCAGGGAGCGTTCTTCTTGGCGTTCTCGAACATGTCGCGGACACGGGCAGCACCCACGCCGACGAACATCTCGACGAAGTCGGAACCCGAGATCGAGAAGAAAGGCACCTTGGCCTCGCCGGCGATCGACTTGGCCAGCAGCGTCTTGCCGGTGCCCGGAGGGCCGACCAGCAGCAGGCCGCGCGGGATGCGGCCACCGAGCTTCTGGAAGCGCTGCGGGTCCTTCAGGAAGTCGACGACTTCACGGACTTCTTCCTTGGCCTCGTCGCAGCCCGCGACGTCGGCGAAGGTGACCGTGTTGTTGTTCTCGTCCATCATGCGGGCCTTGCTCTTGCCGAAGCTGAACGCCCCGCCCTTGCCGCCGCCCTGCATCTGTCGCATGAAGTAGATCCAGACGCCGATCAGCAGCAGCATCGGGCCCCAGCTGACCAGCAGGGTCATGAGCAGGGAGCTTTCTTCGCGCGGCTTGACGTCGAACTTGACGTTGTGGTCGATCAGGTCGCCCACGAGACCGCGGTCGAGCACGGTTGCGGTCGTGCGGATCTTGCGGTCGTCGTTCGTGACGGCGACGATCTCGCCGCCTGCTGCGCCTTCAGGAATGACGGCGCTCTTGATCTGGTTGTTGCGGACCTGATCCAGAAACTCGGAGTAGCTGACTGTCCCCGAGCCGACGCCACCGCGGGTGTCGAACTGCTTGAAGACAGTGAACAACACCATGGCAATGACGAGCCATACGGCAACTTTGGAAAACCACTGATTGTTCAAACGAAGCTCCAGGCTAAAGCGCGTGACAGGTGAATGAAAAAACGCGCTGTGGGTACGCAATTGCGCCCCATTTTAGGCTTTTCAAGCTACGAAAAGCTGGCATTTCCCTAATGCAGCCATAGCCTGACATGGGTTTGCGCCGCAAAGGATGTTGCTGGGGCCGGTATCAAGGCGTATCCGCTGCCTTCAGCCCCACCCCGACCAGGAAGGTCTCGGCCGATTTGTCCCGCGACGCCTTGGGCTTGAAAGGTTTCACGACACGGAAATTGGCCTTGAAGAGCTTTACCAGCTCGTCGTAGCCGCTGCCATGGAAAACCTTGGCCACCAGCGCCCCCTCGGGCTTCAGGTGGTTCTGGGCGAAGTCGATGGCCAGCTCGATCAGGTGCGAAACGCGGGCCGCGTCGGCCGAATGGATACCCGACAGGTTGGGCGCCATGTCCGACACCACAAGATCGGCCTTGCGTCCGGCGAGCACGCCGAGCAACTGTTGCAGCAGGTCGTCCTCCCGGAAATCGCCCTGCAGGAAGGTCACGCCCTCGATGGGCTCCATCGGCAGCAGGTCGAGCGAGATGATGGTGCCGTTCAGTTCACCTGCGGCAGCCCCGCCCGGCGACATGCGCCGGCGCAGGTACTGGCTCCAGGCGCCCGGCGCGGAGCCGAGGTCCACCACCAGCTGGCCAGGCTTGATCAGGCCGAGCGACTCGTCGATCTCCTTGAGCTTGTAGGCGGCGCGAGCCCGGTAGCCCTCCTTCGTGGCGAGCTTCACATAGGGGTCGTTGATATGGTCGTGCAGCCACGCCTTGTTGACTTTCTTGCTTTTGGCTTTGGTGCTCATGGGGGTCTTCGTGTACGGGTCGATAATACGGGGATGCCCGCCATTCAACTTACCCCTGCCGAGCGCAAGGTGCATCGCGCCGAAGCTCACCACCTGGATCCGATCGTCATGGTCGGTGGAGACGGGCTCACCCCTGCCGTGAAGAAGGAAGCCGACGCGGCGCTCAAGGCCCATGGCCTGATCAAGATCCGCGTCTTCTCCGACGACCGCCTGGCCCGCGACGCCATGCTGCGCGAACTGGCCGACGAACTCGATGCCGCCCCGATCCAGCACATCGGCAAGCTGCTCGTGCTGTGGCGCCCGAAGCCCGAGAAGGAACGCGTGGTCGACGAAGACCGCATGCCCGGCCCGCGCGACGTGAAGATCGTCAAGTACAGCAAGCGCGGCGGCCAGCGCCCTGAAATCAAGACCCTGCGCGTTCTGGGCAACCAGCGCCTCACCCCGGGTGGCGCCATCAAGCGCGCCAAGGCGAAGCGGCCGCTGTCGGCCAAGAAGCGCAACCAGGCGGATTAAGCCTGGTGGCAGCCGCCGAAGGCGCTCAGCGCCACATCCTCTGCATGAAGTGGGGCACGAAGTACGGCCCCGAGTACGTCAACCGGCTGTACGCGATGGTCCGCCGCCACCTGAGCGGCGACTTCAAGTTCGTCTGCCTGACCGACGATGGCAACGGCGTGCGTCCCGAGGTGACCTGCCTGCCGATTCCGCCGCTGAACCTGCACCTGGCCCCCGGCCAGCGCGATGGCGCCTGGAAGAAGCTCACCACCTTCGAGAAGGACCTGCACGGCCTGCGCGGCCCCGCACTCTTCCTCGACCTCGACGTGGTCGTCGTGGGCAGCCTGGACGCCTTCTTCGAGCAGCCGGGCGAGTTCCTGATCATCCACGACTACGACCGTCCCTGGCGGCGCGGCCGGATCACGGGCAACTCCTCGGTTTATCGCTTCGAGCTCGGCGCCCATGCCGATGTGCTGGCGTATTTCCGGGCCAACATGGACAAGGTCCAGGCCGAATACCGCAACGAGCAGACCTACCTGTCGGACGTGCTCCACAAGCAGGGCAAGCTGGCCTACTGGCCCGACGGCTGGTGCCCGAGCTTCAAGTACCACGGCATCCCGACCTGGCCGACCAACTACTGGGAAGAGCCCTTCGTGCCCGAAGGCGCCCGCATCATGGTGTTCCACGGCGAATGCAACCCGCCGGACGCGCTGGCGGGCCGCCGCAACCGGGCATTCCGCTTCATCAAGCCGGCTCGCTGGGTCGCGGAATACTGGAAAGAGTAGGAAGCGACAGGCAAAAAGCAAAAGGCGGCCCGGGCCGCCTTTTTTCTTGCTCCGCCGTCGCTTCAGCCTGCCGTGCGGGCCCCGATGCGCCACAGCACCACGCCGGCGCACAGCCACTGCAAGAAGTACATCCCGGTGCCCATGGCGTGCCACAGCTTGAGGTTCTCGCGGGCCACGATGCGCGGCGCCACCGCGTACTGCTGCAACAGCGCCAGCAGCAGCGCACCCAGGATGAAGAAGATGGTCGTCATCGCCGGTCCGCTCATCCGTTCGTCGGCCTTGGAGCGGAAATGGATCAGCAGGATCACCCCGCAGGCGATGGCAATCCAGCTCTGCGCCTCGAACAGCTGCGCTGCGAAATTACCCGCCACCGACGGGTTGCCCAGCTTCGCGAAGAGCATGGGCACGACCAGAAAGCCGATCGTCGTCAGGCTGCCCCACCAGAAGGCGGCCAGAATCAGCGCAATACGATCCTTCAGGTCCTTCATGCGCGCCGCGATCAGACGTAACTGACCGCCACGATCTCGTAGCGCTTGAGGCCGCCGGGCGTCTGCACTTCAGCAGTGTCGCCCTCTTCCTTGCCGATCAGCGCGCGGGCGATCGGGCTGGAGACGTTGATCAGGCCCTGCTTCAGGTCGGCCTCGTCCTCGCCCACGATTTGGTACTTGACGGCATCGCCGCTGTCTTCTTCCTCGAGTTCGACGGTGGAGCCGAAAACCACCTTGCCGCCGGCGTCGAGCTCGCTGGGATCGATCACCTGCGATGCGGAAAGCTTGCCCTCGATCTCCAGGATGCGGCCTTCGATGAAGCCCTGGCGATCCTTGGCGGATTCATATTCGGCGTTCTCGCTGATGTCACCCTGCGCGCGCGCTTCGGCGATCGCATTGATGACAGCAGGACGGTCCACCGACTTGAGCCGGCGCAGTTCTTCGCGCAGCTTCTCCGCGCCGCGCTTGGTGATGGGGATGGTCGCCATGTCTAGTTTTCTCTCCATAAAGCGAAACCGCCGAACGCTGCCGTTCGGCGGTCGATGGGGGACTGCGCTCAGACGAGCGTCCGTCCTGTCAGCCGGCTCAGGATGGCGAGCGGGCTCGAAGCCGGATTGTATTGCTTGGAAGCATCCAGGTGGAGGGTCTGCTCCAGCATGAACTGGCCGGCCATCACGGCGTGCGAAGTCTGGTCCGAGAAGCAGACCCACACCGAACCCGGCGGAAACTTCGCAGTTTCCTGCGGCGAGTTTTCCTGGTAGGCCATGTCCGACTTCATGCCGTCGTGCAGCTGCAGCATCAGGTGGTCGTATTCGCTGCGGAACGACTTGGTGACGTGCAACGCCTGCAGCAGCTTCGCCTGCAGGCGCGAGTAAGGCTTGGCGCGCGGCAGGAAACGCTTCGCGATGTCTTCGAAAGGCTCGCCCACACGCCACACCCGCGGTGCGCCGTCGGGGTTCACGTTGGTGAAGACGCGCAGGATGCGCTCGCCGTAATTCGGCCGCGACGGGAATGCATCGACATGCAAGCGACGGTCGTCGGCACGCCACGACTGCACGCGCGTCTCGACCTGCGCCGGCCTGTAGCTGGTCGGCGCGAGCCGCAGGGCCGGCGCGTAGTGCGGCAGCAGCCCGTGGATGAGCTGCGTGGCCTGCGCCCTGAATCGCCCCACCATCGCTGCCGCCTTGCGCTGCACCGTCTCGTCACCCACGGCGCCCTTGAGCTTGCCGTTGGCGTCGAGGCTGATATTGCGCACGTCGGGCGACAGCAGGCTGGGCGTGAGCAGGCTGCGCTCTTCGGGCAGCAGCTCGAAGCCCAGGCGCGGGAAGTACAGCACCTTGCCCACCTCCAGCTCCGCGATCCACGCCTCGTTGGGCGTGGCCGCGTTCCAGTCGGTCAGGCCGAGTTCGACGAGCTGCGTTTCCATGGTCGCGATGACGCTCAGGCCGCAGCCAGTTGCGCGTGCATTTCCTGCACCGAGATCACGCCGAGCTCGTCCATGAAGCCCATGCCTTCCACCGCGGCTTCGGCGCCGAAGATCGTGGTGAAGGTGGTCACGCGAGCCTGCAGCGCCGAGGTACGGATCTGGCGCGAGTCGGTGATGGCGTTGCGGCGCTCCTCCACCGTGTTGATGACCAAGGCAATCTCGTTGTTCTTGATCATGTCCACGATGTGCGGACGGCCTTCGGTCACCTTGTTCACCGTCGCGCACTCGATGCCCGCGGCATTGATGGCAGCGGCCGTGCCCTTGGTCGCGATCAGCTCGAAGCCCAGCTTGGCCAGGCCGCGCGCCACTTCGACGGCACGTGCCTTGTCGTTGTTCTTCACCGAAATGAAGACCTTGCCCGACTTCGGCAGGTGCGTGCCCGCGCCCAGCTGCGACTTCACGAAGGCTTCGCCGAAGGTCTTGCCCACGCCCATCACTTCGCCGGTCGACTTCATCTCGGGGCCAAGGATGGTGTCCACGCCCGGGAACTTGACGAACGGGAACACGGCTTCCTTCACGCTGAAGTACGGCGGCGTCACTTCCTTCTCGATGCCCTGCGACTTCAGGGACTGGCCGGCCATGCAGCGTGCCGCCACCTTGGCGAGCTGGATGCCGGTGGCCTTGCTCACGTAGGGCACGGTGCGCGATGCGCGCGGGTTCACTTCGAGCACGTAGATGACGTCCTTGCCGTCCTTCTGCTGGATGGCGAACTGCACGTTCATCAGGCCGACCACGTTCAGCGCGGCCGCCATGGCGGCGCTCTGGCGCTTGAGCTCGGCCACCGTCTCGGCGCTCAGGCTGTACGGAGGCAGCGAGCAGGCGGAGTCGCCCGAGTGCACGCCGGCCTGCTCGATGTGTTCCATCACGCCGCCGATGAGCGTCTGGCCCTCGGCGTCGCGCAGGCAGTCGACGTCGCATTCGACCGCGTCGTTCAGGAAGCGGTCGAGCAGCACCGGCGAGTCGTTGCTGACCTTGACGGCCTCGCGCATGTAGCGCTCGAGGTCGCGCTGCTCGTGCACGATTTCCATCGCACGGCCGCCCAGCACGTAGCTCGGACGCACCACCAGCGGGTAGCCCAGTTCGGAGGCCTTCTCGAGCGCCTCGGCTTCGGTGCGCGCGGTGGCGTTCGGCGGCTGCAGCAGCTTGAGCTCGTGCAGCAGCTTCTGGAAGCGCTCGCGGTCTTCCGCGGCGTCGATCATGTCGGGCGAAGTGCCGATGATCGGCACGCCGTTGGCCTCGAGGTCGAGCGCGAGCTTCAGCGGCGTCTGGCCGCCGTACTGCACGATCACGCCCAGGGGCTTTTCGCGGTCGACGATCTCGAGCACGTCTTCCAGCGTCAGCGGCTCGAAGTACAGGCGGTCGGACGTGTCGTAGTCGGTCGACACGGTCTCGGGGTTGCAGTTGACCATGATGGTCTCGTAGCCGTCCTCGCGCATGGCAAGCGCGGCGTGCACGCAGCAGTAGTCGAACTCGATGCCCTGGCCGATGCGGTTGGGACCGCCGCCGAGCACCATGATCTTCTTCTTGTCGCTCGGATCGGCCTCGCACTCGTCCTCGTAGGTCGAGTACATGTAGGCCGTGTTGGTGGCGAACTCGGCCGCGCAGGTGTCCACGCGTTTGTAGACCGGGCGCACGCCCAGGGCGCGGCGCTTTTCGCGGATGGCGGTGTCGGTCGTGCGCAGTTGCTTGGCCAGGCGGCGGTCGGAGAAGCCCTTCTGCTTCAGCAGGCGCAGCGTGGCGGCGTCGATGTCGTCGAGCGACTTGGTTTCCAGCTCGAGCTCGATCTTCACGATCTCCTCGATCTGCACCAGGAACCACGGGTCGATCTTCGTGAGCGCGAACACTTCCTCGACGCTCATGCCCTGGGCGAAGGCATCGCCCACGTACCAGATGCGCTCGGGGCCGGGCTCGCCCAGCTCCTTCTCGAGCACTTCGCGGTCCTGCGTCTTCTCGTTCATGCCGTCGACGCCGACTTCGAGGCCGCGCAGCGCCTTCTGGAACGACTCCTGGAAGGTGCGACCCATGGCCATCACCTCGCCCACAGACTTCATCTGCGTGGTGAGGCGCGAATCGGCCTGCGGGAACTTCTCGAAGGCGAAGCGCGGGATCTTGGTGACGACGTAGTCGATCGAGGGCTCGAACGACGCCGGCGTGGCGCCGCCGGTGATCTCGTTGCGCAGCTCGTCGAGCGTGTAGCCCACGGCCAGCTTGGCCGCGACCTTGGCGATCGGGAAGCCGGTGGCCTTGGAGGCCAGCGCCGACGAACGCGACACGCGCGGGTTCATCTCGATGACGACCATGCGGCCGTCCTTCGGATTGATCGAGAACTGCACGTTAGAGCCGCCGGTGTCCACGCCGATCTCGCGCAGCACGGCCAGGGAGGCGTTGCGCAGGATCTGGTATTCCTTGTCTGACAGCGTCTGCGCGGGTGCCACGGTGATCGAGTCGCCGGTGTGCACGCCCATCGGGTCGAGGTTCTCGATGGAGCAGACGATGATGCAGTTGTCGGCCTTGTCGCGCACGACCTCCATCTCGTACTCCTTCCAGCCGAGCAGCGACTCTTCGATCAGCAGCTCGTTGGTCGGCGAGGCTTCGATGCCGCGCTTGCAGATGGTCTCGAACTCTTCCGGGTTGTAGGCGATGCCGCCGCCGGTGCCGCCGAGCGTGAAGCTGGGGCGGATCACCGTCGGGAAGCCAACGTGCTTCTGCACCGCCCAGGCCTCGTCCATGGAGTGCGCGATGCCGGAGCGGGCCGAGCCCAGTCCGATCTTGGTCATCGCGTCCTTGAACTTCAGGCGGTCTTCCGCCTTGTCGATGGCTTCGGGCGTGGCGCCGATCAGCTCGACGGGCTTGTTGGTGGATGCGCCCGTGTACTTGTCGAGCACGCCGTTGCGCCACAGGTCGAGCGCGCAATTCAGCGCGGTCTGGCCGCCCATGGTCGGCAGGATCGCGTCGGGACGCTCCTTGGCGATGATCTTCTCGACCGTCTGCCAGGTGATGGGCTCGATGTAGGTGACGTCGGCCGTGGCCGGGTCGGTCATGATCGTCGCGGGGTTGCTGTTGATCAGGATGACCTTGTAGCCTTCTTCGCGCAGCGCCTTGCAGGCCTGCACGCCGGAGTAGTCGAACTCGCAGGCCTGGCCGATGATGATCGGGCCGGCGCCGATGATGAGGATCGATTTGAGGTCTGTGCGCTTAGGCATTCTCTTTCTCCGTCTTTTCCGTCTTGTTCTTTTCCATGAGTGCCGTAAAGCGATCGAACAGGTAGCCGATGTCGTGCGGGCCCGGCGAGGCTTCGGGGTGGCCCTGGAAGCAGAAGGCGGGCTTGTCGGTGCGTGCCAGGCCCTGCAGCGTGTTGTCGAACAGGCTGATGTGGGTGGGACGCAGGTTGGCCGGCAGCGACTTCTCGTCGACCGCGAAACCGTGGTTCTGGCTGGTGATGCTCACGCGGCCGTTGTCGAGGTCCTTCACCGGGTGGTTCGCCCCGTGGTGGCCGAACTTCATCTTGAAGGTCTTGGCGCCGGAGGCCAGCGCCATGATCTGGTGGCCCAGGCAGATGCCGAAGGTCGGGATGCCGGTCTCGATCAGTTCCTTGACGGCGCTGATGGCGTAGTCGCAGGGCTCCGGGTCGCCGGGGCCGTTGGCCAGGAAGATGCCGTCCGGCTTGAGCTTGAGCACGTCGGCCGCGGGCGTCTGCGCCGGCACCACGGTGATGCGCGCGCCGCGCTGGGCGATCATGCGCAGAATGTTCTTCTTGACGCCGTAGTCGAAAGCCACGACGTGGAAGCGCGGCGTGATCTGCACGCCATAGCCCGCGCCCAGCTTCCACTCGGTCTCGGTCCACTCGTAGGTCTGCTTGACCGACACCACCTTCGCCAGGTCGAGGCCCGCCATGCTCGGCGCGGCCTTGGCGGAGGCGATGGCCTTGTCGATCAGCGCCTGCGTCACGGTCTCGCCCGCGGCCAGGCCCAGGATGCAGCCGTTCTGCGCGCCGTTGGTTCGCAGGTGGCGGGTGAGCTTGCGGGTGTCGATGTTCGCGATGGCCACGGTGTTGCCGGACACGAGATACTCGGTCAGCGTGGCGGTCTTGCGGAAGTTGGAGGCGACGAGGGGCAGGTCCTTGATGATCAGGCCCGCGGCATGGATCTTGTCGGCTTCGATGTCCTCGCCGTTGACGCCGTAGTTGCCGATGTGCGGATACGTGAGCGTCACGATCTGCTGGCAGTAGCTCGGGTCGGTGAGGATTTCCTGGTAGCCGGTCATGGCGGTGTTGAACACCACTTCACCGGTCGTGGAGCCGGTGGCTCCGATCGAGTTGCCGAGAAAGACCGTGCCGTCTGCGAGCGCCAGGATGGCGGGCGGGAAACTTCCCTTGAGAGACAAAAGCACTGGGTTCTCCGGATGGTTACGGTCGCCCGGAGCCTCAGGCGCGTGCCTGGGGACTGCTGCTTAAGGGGAAGATGGCGTTGTAGGCGGCCGGGCGACGCTGATTTGCGAGTAAGCCCCCGATTGTAGCCCGGACTGGGTGTGTTATTTGGCCAGCAGGGCTGCTCCGCTCGCATGGAGGCAGATCGCGGCCGCGGCGGCGACGTTCAGCGACTCCTCACCGCCTGGCTGGGCGATCCGGATGTGGTGCGAAGCCCGTGCCTCCAGCGCCGCCGAGACGCCCTGCCCTTCGTGCCCCATCAACCAGGCACAGGGATGGGGCAATTCGGCCCTGTGCAGCCAGTCGCCGCGGTGGGAGCTGGTGGCGACCAGCGGCACCTTCAGGCCATCGAGCGCGTCGGCGTCCACGCCTTCGATCAGCCGCAGGCCGAAATGCGCCCCCATGCCGGCACGCAGCACCTTGGGCGCCCACAGCGCCGCCGTGCCCTTGAGCGCGATCACCTGGGTGAAGCCGAACGCCGCGGCGCTGCGCAGGATGGAGCCGGCGTTGCCGGCGTCCTGGAGGCGGTCGAGCACGACGCTGGGCGCATCTGCAAGCAGCTCGGGCCGAGACGGCACATCGAGCACGAAGCCCATCGGCGCCGGCGATTCCAGGCCGCTGATGTCGCGCAGGAGGTTGTCGGCAACCACTACGGTTTTGATAGCACCAGCCGACCACTCGGCCGGCGCCTTGGGCCAGAACGACTCCGAGAACACCGCCACGGCGGGCTTGACGCCCCGCGCCAGCGCAGCCCGGCAAAGATGATCGCCTTCGAGCCAGATCCGTCCCAGCTTGCGATAGGCGCCCGGGTCCTGCGCGAGCTTGCGCAGGTCTTTGAGGAGCGGGTTGTCGCGCGAGCTGATGTGGCTGGCGCCGGTGTCGGAAGTCATCGGGGCAAGGCTCAGGGGGCTGCGCGAAGCTCGGGCCGCGACACTTCGATGGCGCCGAGGCCCATCGGCGGCTGGCCGTCGGTTTCGACGGGCAGCGCCACCTTCAAGGTTCCACCGGTACGTGCCAGCGCCGCCGCCACCGGGCTGAAAGACTTGCGGTGGTGCACGCAGGCGCCATGGCGCTGCAGCGCCTCCAGGTGTTCGGGCGTGCCGTAGCCCTTGTGGCCGGCGAAGCCGTAGTGCGGGAACTCGACGTGCAGTTGCTCGCAAAGCCGGTCGCGGTGCACCTTCGCGAGGATCGACGCGGCCGAGATCGCCTTGACCCGCGCATCGCCCTTGACGATGGCCTCGGCCAGCACGTCGAGCGTGGGCAGGCGGTTGCCGTCGACCAGCACCTTCGCCGGCCTGAGCCGCAGCCCTTCGACGGCCCGGCGCATCGCCAGCATGGTCGCCTGCAGGATGTTGTGTGTGTCGATCTCCTCGACGGTGGCCTGCGCGATGGAGCAGCACAGCGCCTTGGCCAGGATCTGGTCGTGCAGGCGTTCGCGCTGCAGGGCCGTGAGCGTCTTGGAATCCGCGAGACCGCGGATAGGCCGCAGGTCGTCGAGGATCACGGCGGCCGCTACCACAGGCCCGGCGAGAGGGCCTCGGCCCGCCTCGTCGACACCGGCGATCAGGCCGGGCGCGTCCCACGCCAGCGGGGCCTGCTCAGCCTTCAAGAACTTTCTGGATCGCATCGGCGCAAAGTGTGGGCGTATCGCGCTGCAATTGCACATGCAGCTCTGAAAATCTTTGTTGCAGTGCCCGGGTCTTTTCCGGCGCATCGAGCCAGTCGAGGGTGGCGCGGGCAAGTGCCTCGGGCGTGGCGGCTTCCTGCAGCAACTCGGGCACCACGAAGTCCCGGCACAGGATGTTGGGCAATCCCACCCAGGGCTGCAGCTGCTTGCGCTGCATCAGGCGCCACGAGAGCGCGTTCATGTTGTAGGCGATGACCATCGGCCGCTTGAACAGCGCCGCCTCTAGCGTGGCGGTACCGCTGGCGATCAGCGTGGCGTCGCAGGCGGCCAGCACGGCATGCGACTGGCCGTCGAGCAGCTTGACGCGGCCGGCCATGCCGCTGGCCTGCAGCAGGGTTTCGACTTCGGCACGCAGGCCCGGGATGATCGGAGCCACGAACTGCAGCGCCGGTCGCTCCTTCTGCATCAGCGCCGCAGCGGCGAAGAAGCGGGCGGCCAGGTAGCGGATCTCCGAACGGCGGCTGCCCGGCAGCAGGGCCACGACCGGCGCATCGGGCGCCAGGCCGATCGCCGCACGCGCGCCGGCGCGGTCGGGCACCATCGGAATGACGTTGGCGACGGGATGGCCGACATAGCTCGCGGCGACCCCCTTCTCCGCCAACAGTTCGGGCTCGAAGGGGAAGATGCACAGCACGTGGTCGGCTGCGGCGCGGATCTTCTCGATGCGCTCGGGTCGCCACGCCCAGATCGACGGGCAGACGAAGTGCACCGTCTTCATGCCCTGGCTGCGCAGGCCGGCCTCGAGATCGAGGTTGAAATCGGGCGCGTCGACGCCGATGAAGAGCTGAGGCCGCTCCTGCAGCAGCCGCGCCTTGAGCTGCCGGCGGATGCCGGCGATCTCGGCGTAGTGCCGCAGCACCTCGATGTAGCCGCGCACCGCGAGCTTCTCCTGCGGCCACCAGCTCTGGAAGCCGTGGGCCAGCATGCGTGGGCCGCCGATACCGGCGGTCTGGAGATCAGGCCAGCGCGCCAGCAGGCCGTCGAGCAGGAGGCCGGCGAGCAGGTCACCGGACGCTTCGCCCGCGACCAGCGCGAAGCGTCGCTGTCCGTCGTTCTGCATGGCCGTCACTTCAGCGCGCGATGCCGCGCGTCGAATTGGCGAGGAAGGATTCCATCAGCGCGACGTCACCGGCCGCCTCGGGCATTTCGGTCGCGAGTGCGGCGATGCCTGCCCGCGCCTCGTCGAGCGTCTTGCCCTGGCGGTACAGCAGGCGGTGCATCTGCTTCACCGCCGCGATCCGCTCGGCGGAGAAATCGCGCCGGCGCAGGCCGACGATGTTGAAGCCGCGCACCGCCAGCGGATTGCCATCGACCAGCATGAAAGGCGGCACGTCCTGCGTGACCGCGCTCGCGAAGCCCAGCATGGCGTGGGCGCCCACGGAGACGAACTGGTGGATGCCCGTGAGCCCGCCGACCGTGACCCAGTCGGCCAGGTGCACGTGCCCGGCCAGCGTCGTGTTGTTGGCCAGCGTGGTGTGGTCGTCCACACGGCAGTCGTGGGCGATGTGCGTGTAGGCCATGATCCAGTTGTCGTTGCCGACACGCGTCACGCCACCTGCCCCGGGCACGCCGAGGTTGAAGGTGCAGAACTCGCGGATCACGTTGCGGTCGCCGATGACGAGCTCGGTCGGCTCGCCGGCGTATTTCTTGTCCTGCGGAACGGCGCCGAGCGACGAGAACTGGAAGATCCTGTTGTCGCGCCCGATGGTGGTGCGCCCCTCGATCACGCAGTGCGCGCCGATGGTGGTGCCCGCGCCGATCCGCACGTGCGGACCGATCACGGCATAGGGCCCGACCGACACCGAGGCGTCGAGCTGTGCCTGGGGGTCGACGATGGCCGTCGAGTGAACCTGGGTCATGCCTTGTGGATGAGCGACTGGCTGCGGCCGGCCATCAGTTGATCTGGCGCATGGCGCACATCAGCGACGCCTCGCAGGCGAGTTCGCTGCCCACCAGGGCCCGGCCCTTGAACTTGGAAATGCCCGCCTTCATGCGCTCGATCTCCACTTCGAGGGTCAGCTGGTCGCCCGGCTCCACGGGGCGCTTGAAGCGGGCACCGTCGATCGCGGCGAAGTAGTAGACGGTGTTGTCGTCCGGCACGATGTCCAGCGAATGGAACGACAGCAGCGCCGCCGCCTGCGCCATCGCTTCGAGCATCAGCACGCCCGGCATCACAGGGCGGTGCGGGAAGTGGCCGTTGAAGAACGGCTCGTTCATCGTCACGTTCTTGAGCGCCGTGATGCGCTTGCCCTTTTCCATGTCCAGCACGCGGTCCACCAGCAGGAACGGGTAGCGGTGAGGCAGCAGCTTGAGGATTTGATGGATATCGAGCGTCGTCGTCATGATTTTCTGTTCCTGCATCGTCGTCATTTTTTCGAGGGAGCCTTCTCCAGCGCCTTCAGTCGTTCGCGCAGGCTGTGCAACTGCTTGAGCGTTGCCGCATTCTTTTCCCAGTTCGCATTGTCATCGATGGGAAACATGCCGGTGTATTGGCCGGCCTTGTGGATGGAACGGGTGACCACGGTCGCGGCCGACACGTGCACGCCGTCGGCGACGGTCAGGTGCCCCAGCACGATGGCACCGCCACCAAAAGTGCATCCGGCACCGATGTTCGCGCTACCGGCCACGCCGACGCAACCCGCCATGGCCGTGTTCCTGCCGACCCGCACGTTGTGGCCGATCTGGATCAGGTTGTCGAGCTTCACGCCGTCTTCGATGACGGTGTCGTCCAGCGCGCCGCGGTCGATGCAGGTGTTGGCGCCGATCTCGACGTCGTTACCGATGCGCACCGCGCCGAGCTGCTCGATCTTGACCCAGCGCCCCTCGTGCGGGGCGAGCCCGAAGCCGTCGGCACCGATCACCACGCCTGGATGCAGCAGGCATCGTTCACCGATGACGCAGTCCTCGCTGACCGTCACGCGCGACTTCAGCACGGTGCCCGCACCGATGCGGGCGCCCCGCTCCACCACGCACAGCGCGCCGATGCGCGCCGTGGCGTCGACCTGCGCTTCAGGGTGGATCACCGCGCTGGGATGGATGCGGTCGGCCTCCGGACGCGCGTTATGCGACTTCCAGAGCTGCGTGAGACGGGCGAAGTAGAGATACGGATCAGGCGTGACGATGTAGGCGCCGCGCGCCGCGGCCGCCTCCCGCATGGCGGGCGACACGATCACGCAGGCGGCCTTGGAGGCCGCCAGCTCCTGCTGGTATTTGGGATGGCTCAGGAAGCTGAGCGCATCGGGCTGCGCATTCTGGAGCGGCGCAAGCCGCTCGATGGACAGCGCCGCATCGCCATGAAGCTCGCCCCCAAGGGCGTCGACAATGGCTCCGAGCTGCAGTGACACGCCGGTTCGCGGCGTTACTTGCCGGCCGCGGGCGCAGGAGAAGCGACGGACGCGTTCAGCGCCTTGATCACCTTGTCGGTGATGTCGTGCTTCGGATTGATGTAGATCGCTTCCTGCAGGATGGCGTCGTACTTCTCGGCTTCAGCCACCTGCTTCACCACGCGGTTGGCGCGCTCGTAGACCTGCTGGAGCTCCTCGTTCTTGCGCGCGTTGAGGTCTTCCTGGAACTCACGGCGCTTGCGCTGGAAATCACGGTCCTGATCGACCAGCGCGCGCTGGCGCGCGACACGTTGCGACTCGGCCAGGGTCGGCGCCTCGCGCTCGAATTTTTCCGATGCGGCCTTCAGGGCATCGCCCTGCGCCGTCAGGTCCTTCTCGCGCTTGAGGAATTCCGCCTCGAGTTTCGCCTGGGCGTTCTTGGCCGGCTGCGCCTCACGCAGCACGCGGTCCGGATTCACGAAGCCGATGCGAAAGGTTTCCTGCGCCTGGGCCGGAGCCGCGCCAAGTGCAAAAACGGGAATCAACAACGCGCCGGCCGCGGCGCGAATCAAATGCTTCATTTAGAAAGACGTTCCGATCTGGAATTGGAGGCGCTGGATTCTATCCTTGGGGATATAGCCCGCCGTGAAGGGTTGTCCCACTTCCTTCTGGGACCTGACCGGGAAGGCATAGGCGAGGCGCAGCGGACCCAGCGGCGAAATCCAGCTGATACCCAGGCCGACCGAGGCCCGCAGCTTCTTCTCGGCACTCCATTGTTCGTCGGTCACGCCGGGCGCCCGGGTGCCGAACACGTTGCCGATGTCGAAGAAGCCATACAGACGCAGGGTGCGGTCGTTGCCGGCACCCGGGAACGGAGTGCTCAGCTCGGCGTTGAAGATCGCCTTCTTCGTACCGCCGATGGCCGCACCTTCGCTCTGGAGGAACAGCGGGGCGTCGCGCGGGCCGAGCGAGTTCTGCTCGAAGCCGCGCACCGAACCCAGGCCACCCGCGTAGAAGTTCTTGAAGATCGGGTAGACCTTGTTGCCGAAGGCCTTGGCATAGCCGACTTCGCCGTTGATCGAGAACGTGTACTGCTTGTTGATCGCGAAGAACTGCTGGTACTGGTAGTTCGTCTTGACGTACTTCATGTCGCCGGCGGCACCGACTTCGAGGTTGGCACGTTGCAGGCGACCGGTGGTCGGGATCAAGGCACTGTCGCGGCTGTCGCGGCCCCAGCCGACGCTCAGCGGGACGCCCCAGACGCTCTTCTGGCTGCAGTTCACCACCAGCAGGCCCGTGGCGTCCTTCTGGCATCCGAAGTAATTGAGGTACGACGGCGGCGTATACAGGCCGGAGAAAGCAGTCGAGCTGTTCGGGTCGAACGCATAGCGCTCCAGACCGATGCCGAAGAAGACGGTGTCGACTTCGCTGAACGGCACGCCGAAACGGATGGAGGCGCCCTGGTTCACCAGCTTGTAGTCACCGTCGGTGGAGGTCTGGTACGGACGCGTCGTCGTGTGATAGATGCTGAACGTGCGCGAGATGCCGTCCGCCGTGAAGTACGGATCGGTTGCGGTCAGCGACAGCGTACGGTTGTACTTGCTGGTGTTGACCTGCACGCCCAGGAAGTTGCCCGAGCCGAACACGTTCTCCTGCGAGATGCCGAAGGTCAGCGCGACCTTTTCGGCGCTGGAGTAGCCGGCGCCGAGCTGCAGGCTGCCGGTGGGCTTCTCGACCACGCTGACGGTCAGGTCCACCTGGTCCGGCGAGCCGGGCACTTCCTGGGTGTCGACGTTGACTTCGGTGAAGAAGCCCAGGCGGTCCACGCGATCGCGGGACAGCTTGATCTTGTCGCCGTCGTACCAGGAGGCCTCGTACTGGCGGAATTCGCGGCGGATCACCTCGTCGCGGGTCTTGTTGTTGCCGCCGACGGAAACGCGGCGAACGTAGACGCGGCGCGAGGGCTCGGCCTGCAACGTGAGGGCCACGCGGTTGTTGACGCGGTCGATCTCGGGACGCGCCTGCACGCGCGCGAAGGCGTAGCCGAAGGTGCCGAAGTAGTCGTTGAAGGCCTTGGTGGTCTCGGTGACCTGTTCGCCGTTGTAGGGCTCACCCGGCTTGATGGTGATCAGCGACTTGAACTCGTCGTCGCGGCCGAGGTAGTTGCCGTCCAGCTTGACGCTCGACACCACGAACTTCTCGCCTTCGGTGATGTTGACGGTCACCGTCAGGTCCTTGCGGTCCGGCGAGATCGCGACCTGGGTCGAGTCGATGCGGAACTCGAGATAGCCGCGCGTGATGTAGTACGAGCGCAGGGTTTCGAGGTCGGCGTTGAGCTTGGTGCGCGAATACTGGTTCGACTTCGTGTACCAGCTCATGAAGCCGCCGCTGTCCTGGTCGAACAGGCTCAGCAGCGTCGATTCGCTGAAGGCCTTGTTGCCCACCACGCGCACTTCGCGGATGCGGGCCGATTCGCCTTCGGTCACGGTGAAGGTCAGGTTGACGCGGTTGCGCTCGATCGGCGTGACCGTGGTCACGACCTGCGCGTTGTACAGGCTGCGGCTCACGTACTGGCGCTTGAGCTCCTGCTCGGCGCGGTCGGCCAGAGCCTTGTCGTAGGGCCGGCCATCGGCAAGGCCGACTTCGCGCAGTGCCTTCTGCAGCGCGGCCTTGTCGAACTCCTTGGTGCCGACGAAGTCGACATCGGCGATGGTCGGGCGCTCTTCCACGATGACCACCAGCACGTTGCCGTTCACGTCGATGCGAACGTCCTTGAACAACCCCAGATCGAACAGCGCGCGAATGGCGGCGGAACCGCGCTCGTCGCTGTAGGTATCGCCCACGCGCAGCGGCAGCGACGCGAAGACCGTACCGGCCTCGACGCGTTGCAGACCTTCGACGCGGATGTCGCGCACCGTGAAGGGTTCGACGGCCCAGGCGGCCGAAGCTGCAAGCGCACTTGCAACCACCGCGACAACGCTACGCAGGCGAAAGCGACTGAAGTTTTTGTTCATCTGTGAATTGAGCCGGCACGGAAAGGGCCGGCAGAAAGTTAACCAAAGAGCCGCGTGACGTCGTTGAAGAGTGCGACCGACATCATGACCAGCAACAGGGCCACACCCCCGCGCTGAAGCCGTTCCATCCAGGCGTCGGAGACGCTCTTGCCGGTCAGGCCCTCCCAAAGATAATACATCAGGTGTCCTCCATCGAGGACCGGCAGCGGCATGAGATTGAGTACCCCGAGGCTCACGCTGATGAGCGCCAGGAACACCAGGTACTGCGTAAATCCGAGGCTCGCGGACTTGCCCGCGTAGTCGGCTATCGTGAGAGGACCGCTGAGATTCTTGATCGACGCTTCGCCGATGACCATCTTGCCCATCATGCGAACGGTCAGCGCGGACACCTCCCAGGTGCGCACCACGCCACGCCAGATGCCATCGATCACCCCCTGGCGCACAGTCACCATTTCAGCAGGTGCGCCGACATAGGCGCCCACACGCCCCACCTTGGCGCCGCCCTCTTCGCGAACTTCGGGCTTCACGTCGATGGTGAGCGGACGGCCGCCGCGCTCGATCTGCCAGGCCTGCGTGCGCGGCTGGCCGTTGTCGACCGATGCGCGGATCGCTTCGCGCAATTGCTGGCCGTCGATGATCGCCGTGGCGCCGATGGCGCGGACCACGTCGCCCTTGAGCAGGCCGGCCGACTCGGCTGCACTGCCCTTCATGACCTCTCCGATCTCGGGCCGGGTCAGGGGTGCCAGCACGCCGATCTTGCGGAACATCTGCGGATCGGCGTCCCTGGCCTCCATGCGGCTCAGCGGGAGCACCAGTTCACGTGCAGGCCGACCGCCCTCGCCCGCGACCTCGATGGTCAGGTCCCGGCCGTCGAGCGCACCGCGCGTCATGCGCCAGCGCAGATCCTCGAAGGACTGGACCGGCGTCAGGTCGCCGTCGAAACCGGCACGGGTGATGTGCTCGCCGCCCTTCAGGCCGGCCGATTCGGCGATCGAGCCCGCCACCGGGCGCGCCAGCGTGGCAACAGGCTCCTGCACGCCGATCCAGTTGACCGCCGTGTAGAGCACCACCGCCAGCAGCAGGTTGGCGATCGGCCCGGCCGCCACGATGGCCGCACGCGAACGCAGGGGCTGGGTATTGAAGGCGCGGTGGCGTTCCTCGGGCGCGACGGGACCTTCGCGCTCGTCGAGCATCTTGACGTAACCACCGAAGGGAAATGCGCCGATCACGAACTCGGTCTTCTGGCCCGGATGCTGCCGCTTCGGCTCCCATCGGAGAAGCGCCTTGCCGAAACCGACGGAGAAACGCTCCACCTTGACGCCACAGGCCACCGCGACGCGGTAATGGCCGTACTCATGCACCGCGATCAGGACACCGAGTGCAACCACAAAGGCTATGACAGTAAGCAGCATCGGAGTCCTTGCTTTTCGGGGAAAGGCGTCGCTCGGTCAGGTACTTCAGGCAGCGAATCGCAGGGCCGCGGCATTGGCTGCCGCCCGGGCGCTGGCGTCGATCGCCAGCAGGTCGGCCAGCGATGCCGGCTTGGAGGGAGCCACTCTTTCCAAAGTTTCCATGTTGACTGCATGTATGCAATCGAACCGCAAACGGCGGTCAAGGAAGGCCTCGACCGCGACCTCGTTGGCAGCGTTGAGCACCGCCGTTGTGCCCGGCGCGGCTCGCAAGGCGTGCCAGGCCAGGCCCAGCCCCGGAAAGAGCGCCGAATCGGGCGACTCGAAGGTGAGCGCGCCCATCTGGCGGAAGTCGAGCCGCGCGGCGCCGCTTTCGACGCGCTCGGGCCAGGCCAGGCCTACCGCGATCGGCACACGCATGTCGGGCGTGCCGAGCTGGGCGATGACGGAGGCGTCAGTGAACTGGACCATCGAGTGCACCACGCTCTGCGGATGGATGACCACCTCGATCTGCTCAGGCGACACGCCGAACAGATGGCGCGCCTCGATCACCTCGAGCGCCTTGTTCATCATGGTGGCCGAATCGACCGAGATCTTGCGGCCCATCACCCAGTTCGGATGCGCACAAGCCTGCTCGGGCGTCACCGTCCGGAGGGTCTCGGGCGCGCGGGTACGGAACGGGCCGCCCGAGGCGGTCAGGATGATCTTGTCGATACGCCGCGCCCACGTGGATGGGTCCTCGGGCAGCGACTGGAAGATGGCCGAATGCTCGCTGTCGATGGGCAGCAGCGTCGCCCCGCCCTCACGCACAGTACGCATGAAGAGCTCGCCGCCGACGACGAGCGCCTCCTTGTTGGCCAGCAGCAGCCGCTTGCCGGCGCGCGCCGCGGCCAGGCACGGCCCCAGGCCGGCAGCGCCGACGATGGCGGCCATCACGGCATCGGTTTCGTCGTGCGACGCTATCGTTTCAAGAGCATCGTCGCCCATCAGCACGACCGTCTTCAGGCCGTTCTGCTTCAGCTTCTCGGCCAGCAGCGCTGCGTGCGGCGCACTGGCCATCACCGCGAATTTCGGGGAGAACTGCGCGCACTGCGCCAGCAGTTCGTCGACCCTGGTGGCCGCGGAAAGCGCGAAAACCTCGAATTGCTCGGGGTGGCGCGAAATGACGTCGAGCGTGCTCACACCGACCGAACCGGTCGATCCGAGTACCGTAACGCGTTGTCTTCTGGATGAATTCACAGGAAAGCCAGCATCATGGCAATGGGCAACGCCGGCAAGAGGGCATCCACGCGGTCGAGGACGCCGCCATGGCCGGGCAGCAGCCGGCTGCTGTCCTTGGCGCCGGCGCTGCGCTTGATGAGAGATTCGACGAGGTCGCCCACGACGCTCATGGCCGCGAGGAACAGCGCAGCCAGCAGCAGCAGCCACCAGCCGCGATCGGCGAGACGTGTGTACAGGCTGGCCACCGTGGCGCCGGTTGCCTTGTCGGCCCAGACCCAGGCGAAAGCCAGCACCACCACGCCGATCATGCCGCCCCAGACGCCCTCCCAGCTCTTGCCGGGGCTGATGGCCGGAGCGAGCTTGCTGCGGGTGAACTTGAGGCCGAAGGCGCGGCCGGCGAAATAGGCGAACACGTCGGCCACCCACACCAGCACGAGGATCGACAGCAGGAAGTTGATGCCGATCATGCGCGCCTGCACCGCGGCAAGCCAGGCAACCCACAACGCCAGCAGGCCGCCGACCAGGCGCAGTCCTCGTGGAATGCGCGGCCAGCCGGGCACGGCGACTCGAAGCAAGGCTGCGCCGCCCAGCACCCAGGCCGCGCTGGCCAGGGTCCACATCAGGATCAGCGGCTGCGCCAGCAACCCGAGCCACCAGGACAACGCACATAGCGCGATGGTTTCGGCACCCAGGAAAAGCGACACGCCCTGTCCGTAGCCGTTCAGGCGGCCCCATTCCCAGGCGCCGGCGCCGATCAGCACCAGCATGACGCAGCCGAAGGGGATGTAACTTGGATAGAACAGCGCCGGCAGCAGGATCGCGAGAAGCACGATCGCCGTGATGATTCGTTGCTTGAGCATGCGGAGGCTGCCGGGCCGTCAGGCCTCGGCGGTGGAAGAGACTTGCGCCGAGGTCTGGCCGAAGCGCCGTTCGCGCCCCTGGAAGGCCGCGATGGCCTCGTCGAGCGCGGCCTCGTCGAATTCGGGCCACAGCTTGTCGCTGAAGAAAAGCTCGGCGTAGGCGCTCTGCCAGAGCAGGAAATTGGAAAGACGCTGCTCTCCGCCGGTGCGGATGAACAGGTCGGGATCAGGCACATGGGCCAGCGCCATGGCTCGATCGAGGCTGAGTTCCGTGATCGGCTCGCCCTTCGCAGCGAGCTTGGCGGCAGCCTGCGCGATGTCCCACCGGCCGCCGTAGTTGAAGCAGACGTTGAGCACGAGCCGCGTGTTGTGCGCCGTGGCGGCTTCGGCCTCGAGCAGGCCGTTCACCATCTTGGGCGACAGGCCTGCGCGTTCGCCGACGAAATGCAGCTGCACGCCGTCGGCGCTGAGCTTGGGCACCTCGCGGGCGAGCGCGCCGACCATCAGCTCCATGAGCCCGGAAACCTCCTCGACAGGACGATTCCAGTTCTCGGAAGAAAACGCGAACACGGTGAGCACACCCACGCCGCGCTCGGCGCAGGCCTTGACGCAGCGGCGCAGCGATTCGACGCCCTGCTTGTGCCCTGCGATACGGGGAAGAAAGCGCCGCGTCGCCCAGCGGCCGTTGCCGTCCATGACGATGGCAACGTGGTGGGGAATGCGCGGCGCCGACGAGGCCATGGCAGGCCTCAAACGGCCATGATCTCCGCTTCCTTGGCCGCGACCAGGCGGTCGATTTCCGCGATATGGCGGTCGGTGACCTTCTGGATCTCGGCTTCGGCGCGCTTCTGCTCGTCCTCGGAGGCCAGCTTTTCCTTGACCAGCTTCTTGACCGCCTCGTTCGCATCGCGGCGCAGGTTGCGCGTGGCGATCTTGGCGCTCTCGCCTTCGTTGCGGACCAGCTTGGTCATTTCCTTGCGGCGCTCTTCGCTCATGGCGGGCAGCGGCACGCGGATCAGGTCGCCCATCGAGGCAGGGTTGAGGCCCAGGTCGCTTTCGCGAATGGCCTTCTCGATCTTGGCGCCCATGCCCTTTTCCCACGGCTGCACGCTGAGGGTGCGCGAATCGAGCACCGACACGTTGGCAACCTGGCTCAGGGGCACCTGGGAGCCGTAGTACTCCACGTGGATCGAGTCGAGCAGCGCCGAATTGGCACGGCCCGTACGGATCTTGGTGAGGTTGTTCTGGAATGCGGCGATCGACTGGTTCATCTTCGCGTCGGTCGCACTGCGGATGTCTGCAATGGTCATCTCAAATACTCCTAGGCATGCACCAGCGTGCCTTCGTCCTCGCCCATGACGACGCGCTTGAGCGCGCCATTCTTGAAGATCGAGAACACCTTGATCGGCAGCTTCTGGTCGCGGCACAGCGCAAAGGCCGTGGCGTCCATGATGCCGAGGTTCTGCGCAATCGCCTCGTCGAAGGTCAGCGTGGCGTAGCGGGTTGCGTCGGGGTTGGTCTTGGGGTCGGCGGTGTAGACGCCATCGACCTTGGTCGCCTTGAGCACCAGCTCGGCGCCGATCTCGGCACCACGCAGCGCAGCGGCCGTGTCGGTGGTGAAGAACGGGTTGCCCGTACCGGCCGCGAACACCACGACCTTGCCCTCTTCGAGGTACTGCAGCGCCTTGGGGCGCACATAGGGCTCGACCACCTGCTCGATCGCGATCGCGGACATCACGCGGGCCACGAGGCCCTGCTTGTCCATCGCGTCGGCCAGGGCCAGCGAATTCATGACCGTGGCCAGCATGCCCATGTAGTCGGCCGTGGCTCGGTCCATGCCGACCGAACCGCCTGCGACGCCGCGGAAGATGTTGCCGCCGCCGATCACGACCGCCACCTGGACGCCCATGTTCACGACCTCGGCCACCTCCTGCACCATGCGCACGATGGTCGCGCGGTTGATGCCGAAGGCATCGTCACCCATCAACGCCTCTCCCGACAGCTTCAACAAGATTCGCTTGTGGGCTGGACGGGCATCAGACATGGGCAATTTCCTTTGGTTGGGCGGGACGAGTGTAAAACGTGACGATGAAAAAACGACGGTGCGCGCGAACGCACCGTCGCTGGAGCCATAAAGGCTTAGGCGGCAGCCTTGGCTGCGGCGACTTGAGCGGCGACCTCTGCAGCGAAGTCGTCAACTTTCTTCTCAATGCCTTCGCCGACCACGTACAGGGTGAAGCCCTTGATCGTGGTGTTGGCGGCCTTGAGCATCTGCTCGACGGTCTGCTTGTCGTTCTTCACGAAAGGCTGGTTGTGCAGCGAGACTTCCTTCAGGAACTTCTGCACGCCGCCTTCGATGCGCTTGGCGACGATGTCAGCCGGCTGGGGCTTCTTGCCTTCTGCTTCGGCGGCCTTGCGGTCTTCTTCCGCCTTGCCGGCAGCGATGGCGCGTTCCTTCTCGATCAGCTCGGCAGGCACGTCCGAAGCAGCGATCGACACGGGCTTCATGGCGGCGATGTGCATCGCGACGTCCTTGGCGGCAGTGTCGTCACCTTCGAACTCGACCATCACGCCGATGCGCGTGCCGTGCAGGTACGAAGCCAGCTTGCCGTTGCCGGCGAAGCGCTTGAAGCGGCGGAAGGTCATGTTCTCGCCGATCTTGCCGATCAGGCCCTTGCGCACGTCCTCGAGCGTGGGGCCGAAGCCGTCCTGCTCGTAGGGCAGTGCACCGAGTGCAGCGATGTCGGCGGGATTCTTCTCGGCGATGAGCTTGGCGGCGGCGTTGACCAGGGCCAGGAAGCTGTCGTTCTTCGAAACGAAGTCGGTTTCGCAGTTGACTTCGATCATCGCGCCGGCGTCACCAGCAGCGTATGCGGCCACCACGCCTTCGGCGGTGATGCGGCTCGACGCCTTGCCAGCCTTGTTGCCGAGCTTGATGCGCAGCAGCTCTTCTGCCTTTTCCATGTTGCCGTCGGCCTCGGTCAGGGCCTTCTTGCACTCCATCATCGGCGCGTCGGTCTTCGCGCGCAGTTCGCCGACCATGCTTGCGGTGATTGCAGCCATTTTGTATCTCCGTGAATTCAAAAATCAGGTTAAAAAAAAGGGGCACCAAAGCCCCTTCTTCAGGCTCGCGGGCGCGCCAATCAGGCCGAGGCACCCTCTTCGACTTCGACGAATTCGTCATTGCCTTCGGCGATGGCCTTCACCACGTCGCCGGTGGCGCTGTTGCGGCCTTCGATGATCGCGTCGGCGATGCCGCGGGCGTACAGCGTGACAGCCTTCGACGAGTCGTCGTTGCCGGGGATCACGTAGTCGATGCCTTCGGGCGAGTGGTTGGAGTCCACCACGCCGATCAGCGGGATGCCCAGCTTCTTGGCTTCAGCCACGGCGATCTTGTGGAAGCCCACGTCGATCACGAAGATGGCGTCGGGCAGGGCGCTCATGTCCTGGATGCCGCCGATGTCCTTCTCGAGCTTCTCGATTTCACGCGTGAACGTGAGCTGTTCTTTCTTGCTCAGGTTGTCGAGGCCGGCTTCCTGCTGCGCCTTCATGTCCTTCAGGCGCTTGATCGAGGTCTTGACCGTCTTGAAGTTGGTCAGCATGCCACCCAGCCAGCGGGTGTCGACGTAGGGCACGCCGGCACGGCGGGCTTCGGTCGCCACGATGTCACGGGCCTGGCGCTTGGTACCGACCATCAGGATGGTGCCGCGGTTGGCGGTGAGCTGCTTGGCGTACTTCATCGCTTCCTGGAACATCGGGAGCGACTTTTCCAGGTTGATGATGTGGATCTTGTTGCGATGGCCGAAGATGTACGGGGCCATCTTGGGGTTCCAGAAGCGGGTTTGGTGACCGAAATGGACACCTGCCTCCAGCATTTCGCGCATGGTCGTGGACATTGAAATTACTCCAAAGGTTGGGTCTAAAATCCAGCCCGTTTTGCGCTCTTCGAATCGAGTCACAACACCTTGATTGGGCCGGTTTGCGGATGTGTCTGGCTGGGAGCAATGAAAGCCGTTGCCCGGCCAGCGAAACCCAAAGAGTATAGCACGGGCGTCGCCCCTCCCCTGAACCTGAACCGCCCCGGCGGCACCCTGCAGCTCCCATGAACGACCTCCACGCCACCCGTCTCGACCTTCTGGCAGGTGGCACCGACGCCCGCACCGAAATGGAGCGCGCGCTCGACATCTCCAGGTCCGCCGCCTGCGCCCACGCCTTCACCCGGACGATGTTCGACGAGGCCCCGGGTTCGGCCCAGGCCTGCGACCCGGCGAGCCGCCTGGCCGGGCTCGCCTTCACGGCAAAAGACCTTTTCGACGTCGAGGGCCAGGCCACCCCTGCCGGCTCCGCCGTCCTCGCCCACGCCCCGGCCGCGAAGGCCGATGCTCCTGCCGTTGCTCGGCTGCGCGCCGCCGGTGGCGTGCTGACAGGCCGGACCAACATGACGGAGTTCGCCTTCTCCGGCGTTGGCGTCAATCCACACCATGGAACGCCGGCCAACGTCAGCGACGCCGCGGTGCCGCGCATTCCGGGCGGTTCCTCGTCCGGGGCGGCGATCTCGGTGGCGAGCGGGGCAGCCTTCATCGGGCTGGGCTCCGACACCGGCGGCTCGATCCGCATTCCCGCGGCGCTCAACGGCATCGTCGGCTTCAAGAACACGGCCCGGCTGACGCCCACCGCCGGCGCCCTGCCGCTGTCGACCACGCTGGACACCGCCTGCGCCATGACCCGATCGGTGCGCGATGCCATCACCGCGCACGAGATCCTCGCCGCCCGGCGCGTGACCGCCGGCAACGCCCCGCTCTCCGCCTACAGGCTGGCCGTGGTGAAGAACCTGTTCTTCGATGGCATCGAGCCCGCCGTCGCCACCGCCTTCGAGCGCTCGCTGAAGGCTCTGCGTGCCGCCGGCGCCCGCATCGTGGAGATCGAACTGCCCGAGCTCGCCGAACTCGGCGCCATCAATGCCACCGGCGGCTTCTCGGCTGCCGAGGCCTACGCTTGGCATCGCCTGCTGCTGGAACGCAGCGGCGCCGGCTACGACCCGCGCGTGGCCCAGCGCATCCTGCGCGGCGCGACGATGAAGGCGCACGAGTACATCGACCTGATCAACGCACGACGCGACTGGATCGGCCGTGTCGAAGCCGCGCTCGCACCATTCGACGCCGTGCTGTCGCCGACCGTGCCGATCACCGCGCCGCCCATCGCCAGCGTGGCGCCGGGCGCCGAGCGCGACGAAGAATTCTTCCGCGTCAATGCGCTGCTGCTGCGCAACCCGTCGGTCATCAACATGCTCGACGGGTGCGCCATCTCTCTGCCCTGCCACGTCCCCGGTGAATTGCCGGTGGGCCTGATGCTGTGGCATGCCGCGCTGCACGACGACGCCGTCCTTGCGGTGGCGCTCCAGACCGAACGCGCACTGCAAGAATAGCGGCCGACGGCGTCCGCTCCGCTGGCGCCGGCCATCTCTCTCATCCTGAACATTCAATGAAAATCGCGATCGTGGGCGCCGGCATCATCGGCGTCACCACCGCCTGGGAACTGGTTTCCGACGGCCATGAAGTGACCGTGTTCGAGCGCCGAGGCGCCGCCGCCGAGGAAGCCAGCTTCGCCAATGCCGGCGTGGTCGCTCCCGGATACGTCACGCCGTGGGCCGGTCCCGGCATGCGCGGCAAGGTGCTGCGCTCCCTGCTCTCTTCGCGCGGCGCCATCAAGCTGCGCTGGCCCCTGGGCTCGCGCGACCTCGGCTGGCTCTCCCGCTGGCAGAAGGCCTGCAAGCTCGACACCTACCTCGCCAACCGCGCCCGCATGCAGCGTCTTGCCTTCTACAGCCGCAACCGGCTGCACGAGGTGACCGAGGCGCGCGAACTCAGCTACGAGCGCAGCGACGGCTACCTGGTGCTGCTGCGCTCCAAGCGCGAGAAGAAGCTGGTGCAGCCCGGGCTCGACGTGCTGCGCGCGGCCGGCAGCGTCTTCAAGGAAGTCGACGCCGACGAGGCCCGGCTGATCGAACCCGCCCTGAACCCCGATACCCCGCTGGCAGGCGCCATCCATCTGCCCGAGGACGAAGTGGCCAACTGCCGCCAGTTCGCACTGCTGCTCAAGTGGGAGGCCGAATCCTTCGGCGCCCAGTTCCATTTCAACTGCGACATCGCGCCGCTGAGCCGCGCAGCGCCCACCTCTCTCTCGCTCGCCAGCGGCTCGGACCCGGTCCGCTACGACGCCGTTGTGGTCTGCGCCGGCCTGGAATCGGCCGCGCTGCTGCGGCCCCTGGGCCTGCGGATTCCGATGGCGCCGGTCTACGGCCATTCGGTCAGCGCGCCGATCCGCGAGCCGCTCAATGCGCCGCGCAGCGCGGTGATGGACGAGCGCTTCAAGGTCGCCATCTCCCGGCTGGGCCAGCGGGTGCGCGTGGCCGGCAGCGCGGAGATCGGCGGCTCGCTGGAGACGATGAATCCCGCCGCGGTGCAGACGCTCTACAAGGTGCTGCACGACTGGTTTCCGGGTGCCGCGACGCTGCAGTCGGGCATCCAGCAGTGGAAAGGCGCCCGGCCGATGCTGCCCGACGGTCCGCCGGTGCTGGGTGCCAGCGGCATTCCCGGCGTCTGGCTCAACCTCGGGCACGGATCGAGCGGCTGGGCACTCTCGTGCGGCAGCGCGCGCGTGCTGGGCGACCTGATCGCAGGGCGCGAGCCCGGCATCGACCTCGAAGGACTCGGGGTCGAACGGCTCAGTCTCTAGGACCCCATCGGCGCAAGGCCTCCGGGCTTGCCGGCTTTTCGACGGGAAGCTCCGGCTCCGGAGGAGGCCGGAACCTGCCGGCCATCCAGCCCAGCAATCCGGGGCAGACCAACCCGAAGAAGACCAGGCACAAGCCGGCAGCCCCCAGGAGTGCCAGGCGCTCCAGCCCGGAAGTCGCTTCGGCCGGCAGGTCGAACCAGCGGACCACGCTGATGCCGAAACCGACATTGGCGGCCCAGGCCACGTCCCGCAGCGGAATCCATCGCCTGAACTCGGCCAGCAGGAAGACGCCCCACACAAGGCACAGCAGGCCGAGAACCCACGCGAATCCGGCGATCCACGCCAGCGTCGCGGCGAGGAACGACACCAGCGCCGCGACGAGCAGAACAAGCAGCCAACCGGCGCCCTTGAAATTCATCCCCGGATCATAGGCAGGCAAGCCGCTGGCAGGCCGGCGGCACAATGCGTCGATGCAACGCATCACCTCCGCCACTGCTGCCGATCTGTTCGACATCGCTGCAACTCGCCGCATCGAGCAGGCAGCGTCGGCCGCCCTGCCCGCCCACACGCTGATGCAGCGCGCGGGCCTCGCGGTGGCGCGGCTCGCGATGGCGATCGCGCCGCATGCGCGCACGATCTGGGTGGCTTGCGGACCAGGCAACAACGGCGGGGACGGCTTCGAAGCTGCTGCGCAGTTGCAGCACCGGGGCTTCTTCCCGGTCGTCACCTTCCTCGGCGATGAAGGCAGGCTGCCGCCGGACGCCAAGGCATCGCTGCAGCGGGCCCGCGATGCAGGCGTCACCTTTGCCACGACGCCGCCGTCGGCCTTTGAACTCGCGATTGACGCATTGCTCGGCATCGGCTCGGGGCGTCCGCCCGACGGCACGATGGCCGATTGGCTCGAGCAGATGCACGCCAGCGGCCAACCCGTGCTGTGCGTCGATGTGCCCTCCGGGCTGAATGCGGATACCGGCACGCTGCCTCGGGGCGCCGGTCACGCACGGGCAGCCGCCCGCAGCTGTATCACCTTCCTCACGCTCAAGCCCGGCCTGTTCACGGCGCAAGGCCGCGACGCGGCGGGCACGGTCTGGTTCGACGACCTGGGTTGCGGCGCCTTCAGGGACCGCCCCGTGGCGCGCATCGCCGGAGCGCCCGATGCGCAGCTTCGCGAGCATGCCTCGCACAAGGGCAGCTATGGCGACGTCGCGGTGATCGGAGGCGCCTCCGGCATGGCAGGCGCGGCTTTGCTGGCTGGCTCGGCGGCGCTGCATGGGGGCGCCGGCCGCGTGTTCGTCGGGCTGCTCGATCCGAGCGCAGCGCCCGTCGATACCGCGCAGCCCGAACTGATGCTGCGCGACGCACGGACGCTCGATCTCTCGAACATGACCGCCGTCTGCGGCTGCGGCGGAGGAGAAGCCGTGCGCGAACTGCTGCCGCGTGTGCTCTCGACGGCGGCCGCGCTGGTGCTCGATGCAGATGCGCTCAATGCCATCGCAACCGACAAGACACTGCAAGCCCAGCTGGCATCGCGCGGAAAAATTGGATCGCCAACGGTGATCACGCCGCATCCGCTGGAAGCGACGCGCCTGCTGGGCAGATCGGTCGGGGAAGTCCAGGGCGACCGGATGGCCGCGGCGCGAGAACTCGCGGCGCGCTTCGGCGTCGTTGCCGTGCTCAAGGGATCAGGCACCGTCATCGCCGGCGCCGGCCAAACGACGCCCGTCATCAACCTGACCGGCAACGCCCGGCTCGCAACCGCGGGCACCGGCGACGTGCTGGCCGGAATGATCGGCGCAGCGCTGGCGGCGGGCCGCCCAGCGTTCGAAGCGGCACGCGAATCCGTCTGGCAGCACGGCCACATCGCCGACACCTGGCCGGCCGATGCGGCCCCGCTCACTGCCGGCGCGCTGGCCCGCCGCGCATCCGACTGAAAGACCCTAGCCGCGACCGACGAAGGGCATCTTCGTCGCCATGACGGTGTGGAACAGCACGTTGGCTTCCAGCGGCAGGTTCGCCATGTAGAGCACCGACTGGCCGACGATCTTGACGTCGATCAGCGGTTCGATCGCGAGCTCTCCGTTGGCCTGCGGCACGCCCTTGGCCATGCGCGCGGCCAGCTCGGTCATGGCGTTGCCAACGTCGATCTGGCCCACCGCGATGTCGTACTTGCGGCCGTCGAGCGACGCGGTCTTGGTCAGTCCTTCGACCGCGTGCTTGGTCGCGGTGTACGCGGCCGAGTTCGGGCGCGGCGCCGTGGCCGAAATCGAGCCGTTGTTGATGATGCGGCCGCCCATCGGCGTCTGAGCCTTCATCGTGCGGAAGGCCTGCTGGATGCAGAAGAACATGCCGGTCAGGTTGATGTCGACCACGCCCTGCCACTGCTCGGGTGTCCAGTCCTCGAACGGCCCCGGCGGGTTGCCCACGCCGGCGTTGTTGAACAGCAGGTCGACGCGGCCGAAGCGCTCGACCGTCGCGGCGAACAAGGCCTGCACCGAGGCTGCATTCGACACGTCAGTCGGCACCGCGAAGGCGCGCGCGTCGGCGCCCGATTCTTCCGCCACCTGTTCCAGCGGCTCCAGGCGACGGCCTGCGAGCGCCACGCTCCAGCCGTCGGCCAGCAGCGCCAGCGCGGCTGCACGGCCGATGCCGGAGCCGGCACCCGTGACGATGGCGATACGGCCCTTGTTGTCTTCAGCACTCATGCTGTCTGTCTCTTTCTTCTCGGTTGTCGATGGTTCGTTCGTTCGATCATGGCGATGGGAGGCCGGTCAGCGGCGCGGCTTGCGCCCCTTGCCCTTCATCTTGCTGGCGGCTTTCTTCACCGCCGACTTGAAGGCCTGCATCGCCGACTGCGCGCCGGCCGTGGCCGAAGTCGGCCGCTCGCCGCGGGGCTCGGCATTGCCGGCTTCCGCCTTGTTGCGCGTGCTGCGCTTGGCCGAGGCCTTCACGGGCACACCTGATGATGCCGCACCCTTGTCCTTCATCGCCCGCGTCGTCAGCTCCTCGCCTTCGCGAACGAGGCGGAAGTCGATCTTGCGGCCGTCCAGGTCGACGCGGCTCACCTGCACCCGCACCCGCGTGCCGATAGCGTAGCGGATGCCGGTGCGCTCGCCGCGCAGTTCCTGGCGCATCTCGTCGAACTTGAAGTACTCGCCGCCGAGCTCGGTGATGTGCACCAGGCCTTCGACGTACATCGCGTCGAGCGTGACGAAGATGCCGAAGGTGGTGGCCGCAGTAACCACCCCGCCGTACTCCTCGCCGAGGTGTTCGCGCATGTACTTGCACTTGAGCCATGCCTCGACGTCGCGGCTGGCCTCGTCGGCACGGCGCTCGTTGGCGCTGCAGTGCAGGCCCGCGGCCTCCCATGCCAAAACTTCCTTGCTGGGCGCGACGGTGGCCTTCTGAGGCTTGGCCGTCGGCGCCTTCACGCGAGACGCGAGGCGCTTGGCCAGCTTGGCGTGTGCCTCGCCAGGGGTCGGCAGCATCGGCAGCTGGTAGCGCGTATTGCCGAGGATCGCCTTGATCACGCGGTGCACCAGCAGGTCGGGATAACGCCGGATCGGACTGGTGAAGTGCGTGTAGGCCTCGTAGGCCAGGCCGAAGTGGCCGCTGTTGATCGGCGTGTAGATCGCCTGCTGCATCGAGCGCAGCAGCATGGTGTGGATCTGCTGCGCGTCGGGACGGTCCTTGGTTGCTTCGGCGATCGCCTGGAACTCGCCCGGCCTCGGCTCATCGGTGATGCTCAGGCCCACGCCCATCGCCTTCAGGTAGCCGCGAAGGATTTCCTTCTTCTCGGGCGTGGGGCCTTCGTGTACGCGGTACAGGCCAGGGTGCTTGCCCTGGGCGATGAAATCGGCGCTGCAGACGTTGGCGGCGAGCATCGCCTCCTCGATCAGGCGGTGCGCCTCGTTGCGCGTGCGCGGCACGATCTTCTCGATGCGGCCGGCGTCGTCGCAGATGATCTGGGTCTCGGTGGTCTCGAAGTCGACGGCGCCGCGCTTGCCGCGCTGCTTGAGCAGCGCCTTGTAGACGTCGGCGAGGTTCAGCAGGTCCTTGACGCGTTCCTTGCGCTTCGCAGCCTCGGGGCCGCGGGTGTTGCCGAGGATCGCAGCCACCTCGGTGTACGTGAAGCGCGCGTGGCTGAACATCACTGCCGGATAGAACTGGTAGGCGTAGATCTCGCCGTCGGCATCGACCAGCATGTCGCACACCATGCACAGGCGCTCGACTTCGGGATTGAGCGAGCACAGGCCGTTCGACAGCTTCTCGGGCAGCATCGGGATCACCCGGCGCGGGAAGTAGACGCTGGTGGCGCGGTCGTAGGCGTCGATGTCGATGGGCGAGCCGGTCTGCACATAGGCGCTGACATCGGCAATGGCAACCAGCAGGCGCCAGCCCTTGCCGCGGCCCACCTTCGCGGGTTCGCAATAGACGGCGTCGTCGAAGTCACGCGCGTCTTCACCGTCGATGGTGACGAGCGGGACGTCGGTGAGGTCGACGCGGCCTTTCTTGTCGGCCGGGCGGACCTTCTCGGGTAGTGCCTTGGCCGCGGCCAGGCACTCCGCGGAAAATTCATGCGGCACGCCGTACTTGCGCACGGCAATCTCGATCTCCATGCCGGGGTCGTCGATCTCGCCCAGCACCTCCTTCACGCGGCCCACGGGCTGGCCGAAAAGGGCCGGCGGTTCGGTAAGCTGCACGACAACGACCTGCCCCACCTTCGCGGGACCGGTCGCTCCCTTGGGAATCAGGACGTCCTGGCCGTAGCGCTTGTCTTCCGGTGCGACGAGCCAGATGCCGCCTTCGTGCAACAGGCGGCCAATGATGGGCTGCTCAGGGCGCTCGACGATCTCCACCACGCGCCCTTCGGGACGTCCGCGGCGGTCCTGGCGCACGATGCGCGCCTTGACGCGGTCCTTGTGCAGCACCGCGCGCATTTCGTTCGGGGGCAGATAGATGTCCGCTTCGCCATCGTCGCGCTGCACGAAGCCGTGCCCGTCGCGATGTCCTTGAACAGTTCCTTCGATTTCATCCAGCAGGCCGCTGGAAGTGACATTATTTTTGATATGATCTCCTTCTTTCCTGAAATTCAAAACGTAGTTGCTTCTGCAACTACGTGGGCCCAGATGGCGGAATTGGTAGACGCACTAGTTTCAGGTACTAGCGAGTAACATCGTGGAGGTTCGAGTCCTCTTCTGGGCACCAAGTTTAAACAGACCCTTACCAGGTCATTCGATTCAAGCCACCGGTCTCCGGTGGCTTTTTTCATTGCCGATCGAATCCGCATCGAACGGTCGGCGCAACCGGACAGGCAAGAGCCGGACCAGCGCCAGATTTTTTGCGCGCGACCCGTTTTTTTCGGGCAGCCGCGACAAATTGTGTATACTCGCAGTCTTTGCTGAAAAGCAGAGTCAGCCCAGATGGCGGAATTGGTAGACGCACTAGTTTCAGGTACTAGCGAGTAACATCGTGGAGGTTCGAGTCCTCTTCTGGGCACCAGATCCAAATTGACCCCCGCCAGGTCATCCGAAACAAGCCACCGGTCTCCGGTGGCTTTTTTCATGGTCGATCGGATTCGCATCAAACGGGCAGCGCGATCAGGTCGTGGCCCTCTGCACCCACGATGCGCGCGCGGGTGAACTCACCCACCTTCAGCGTCTTGCTGATCTTCTCGGGCGGCAGCAGACGGACCGTGCCGTCGATCTCCGGCGCATCTGCGTACGTACGCCCCACCCCGCCCTTGCGACCCAGGGCGGGCGCCGAATCGACCAGCACCTGCATCGTCGAGCCGATGCGCCTTTGCAGCTTGGCGATCGACACGGCCTCGGCCACCTCCATGAAGCGCGCACGGCGCGCCTCGCGCTCGGCCTCCGGCAGCATGCCGGGGATGTCATTGGCGGTAGCGCCTTCGACGGGGCTGTAGGCAAAGCAGCCGGCGCGGTCGATCTCGGCTTCGCGGATGAAATCGAGCAGGTGCTCGAACTCCTGCTCCGTCTCGCCAGGAAAGCCCGCGATGAAGGTACTGCGGATGACGAGCTCGGGGCACACCTCGCGCCAACGCGCCAGTCGCTCCAGGTTCTTCTCGCCGCTGGCCGGGCGCTTCATGCGCTTGAGCACATCAGGATGGCTGTGCTGCAAGGGCACGTCGAGGTACGGCAGCACCTGGCCGCTCGCCATCAGCGGAATGATCTCGTCGACGCTGGGGTACGGGTACACGTAGTGCAGTCGAACCCAGGCACCGTACGGCTCGGCGATTTCACCAAGCGTGCGCACCAGTTCGAGCATGCGCGTCTTCACGGGCTTGCCGTCCCAGAAACCGGTCCGGTACTTCACGTCGACCCCATAGGCCGAAGTGTCCTGGCTGATCACCAGCAGTTCTTTCACGCCGCCTTCGAACAAGGCCTTGGCCTCGCTCAGCACATCACCCACAGGCCGCGACACGAGGTCGCCGCGCATCGATGGAATGATGCAGAAGGTGCAGCGATGGTTGCAGCCCTCGCTGATCTTCAGGTACGCGTAGTGCCGCGGCGTCAGCTTGAGGCCGGCGACCCCGAAGGTATTCGGCACGAGGTCGATGAAAGGATCGTGCGGCTTCGGCAGATTGGCATGCACCGCATCCATCACCTCCTGCGTGGCGTGCGGACCGGTCACGGCCAGCACGCTCGGGTGCATCTGGCGCACCAGGTTGCCGCCCTGGTCGCCGGTCTTGGCGCCAAGGCAACCGGTGACGATCACGCGGCCGTTCTCGGCCAGCGCCTCGCCGATCGTGTCGAGGCTCTCCTTCACGGCGTCGTCGATGAAGCCGCAGGTGTTGACGATCACCAGATCGGCGCCTTCGAAAGTCTTGGCAGTTTGATAACCCTCGGCACTCAGCTGGGTCAGGATCAGTTCGGAATCGGTCAGGGCCTTGGGGCAGCCCAGGCTCACGAAGCCGACCTTGGGGGCGGTCGGCGCGGCCATGCGTTCGGGGGAGGCAACTTCGCTCATATGCCTCTATTGTCCCAGCTATCGGAGACGGCGGGGCAACCACCGCTTGCGGGCACCTGCCGCAGGTCAGGAACGCTTGATGCCAAAGGCCCCCAGCACCTGCTCGGTGTTCTTCTGCATCTGCTCCTGCATCTGAAGGAACACGTTCTTCGATTGCTCGACGTAGCTGCCCATCAGCCCCTGCAGCATCGGCGACTGCATGGTCATGAAGCGGGCCCACATCTCGGGGGTCAGGCCTTCGGCCTTTTCGGCGAGCTGCGCCTGCACCTCGGTCATGGCCTGGATGTTCTTCTCGAGGTACGGCCCCATGTAGCCCTGCATGGCCTGACCGTAGAAGCGGATGATGTTGGCCAGCACCTGCTCGGTGAACATCGGCGCGCCGCCCGCTTCTTCTTCGAGGATGATCTGCAGCAGGATGCTGCGCGTGAGGTCGTCGCCGGTCTTGGCATCACGCACCACGAACTGGGCATTCTGGATGACCAGCTGCTTCACCTCGGTCAGCGTGATGTACGTGGATGTCTCGGTGTCGTAGAGCCTTCGGTTCGGGTACTTCTTGATCACACGCTGTACCGGCTTGACCCCGGACTTCTTGCTCTGCACTGCGGACTCCTTCACATGGACGCCCATGTCGTCGGATGATTCTAGGGAGCGGTTTTGCTGCGCCGCGACAAGGTTTACCCTGACCGGACCGGGCACTTGCCTCAATCGGACGAGGTCGCGTATTCGGCGCCGCACACATTGCAGGCGGCAACCTCGGGCCTCTCCCCCTCGGCTTCGCGGAATCGCAGCGGCGTCTTGTGGCCATAGACCACCCAGCAGCGCGGACAGTGCTCCTGTCCGACGGTAGGCAGATAGGCCCGCGCACGCTGCTCGGCACGCTCCTCCGTCAGGGGCATGCCCTGGCGGTGCGCACGCGCCACTTCCCGGGCAGCCATCGTGTCGGTGCGCCCGCTCGCGTAGTCGTTGATGCCGTAGACGGCACGCGCAAACTCGATGGGAGCCTGCTTCAGCAATGCGGCCAGGCGCTTGTCGGCATGAGTCCGATCAGCCGTGTTCGACCGCGTATTCATCGAATCGCTTATCAAGAAAAATGGAATGAAGTTGCAGAGCGACCAAGGTAGCACAAGTACGTGGCCGAGGTCTTTGCCTGCATCATCACAAGGGGCGATATACACACCGGAGAACCCGGTGGATGATCTGTTCAATTGACCCGGTGGTTGGCCGGGGTTGAAACAGAAATTGGTAGGCGCGATTGGACTCGAACCAACGACCCCCACCATGTCAAGGTGGTGCTCTAACCAGCTGAGCTACGCGCCTAAGGATGTGTCCGAGAAGCAGTTATTGTAGCAGGAGAAATCGCGTTTTTCAGCGACGACGTGCAGATCGCACACCAATAACTGCAGTGACCAGTCCAAGAACCTGCGTGAGGCGCGCTGCATCTGCGATTTCCACGGTGAACGTCATCCACGCAGTGCCCTTGATCGACTGCGTCTGCACGCCGATCACGTTCATCTTCTCGCGCGCGAAGACATCCGAGATATCGCGCAGGAGGCCCTGGCGGTCGGCCGCTTCGACAGCTACGTCGACCGCATACACAGGCGCCTCGGCGCCCTTCTTCGCAACGCCCCACTCCACGTCGATGACGCGTTCGCCATCTTTTGCGGCCATCGTGCGGAAGTTGCTGCAATCGCTGCGATGCACGCTGACGCCATGGCCGCGCGTGACGAAGCCGCGGATCGCATCGGGCGGCGCCGGCTTGCAGCACTTGGCCAGCTGCGTCATCAGCGAAGACACGCCCACCACGAGCACGCCGCCCTTGCCCGACTTCTCACTGCCGCGTGCCTTCTTGATGAGTACGCCGTCGTCGGGGCCCTGTGCGGGTTCGGGCGGACGCAGCAGCGTCTCGATGTTGCGCAGGGAGAACTCGTCCTTGCCGACGACTTCGAACAGATGGTCTGCCGACTTGAAGCCGAGCTGCGAGGCAAGATCCTCGAGCCGCACCGCGGTCTTGCCTTCGCGCTGCAGCAGCTTCTCGACGGCCTCGCGTCCACGCGCCACGGTCTCGTGCGTGATCTGCGCGTTGAACCATGCACGCACCTTCGCGCGCGCACGGTTGCTGGCGAGATAACCGAGCTCCGCATTCAGCCAGTCGCGCGACGGGCCGCCCTCCTTGGCCGCGATGATCTCGACCGTCTGTCCGTTCGACAGCGGCGTGTTCAGCGGAACCATCGCGCCATCGACGCGAGCCCCTCTGCAGCGATGCCCCAGCGTCGTGTGCACGGTATAGGCAAAGTCGACCGGCGTCGCCCCTTGCGGCAACTCGACGATCGCCGCATCGGGCGTCAGCACGTAGATGCGGTCGTCGAACAGGCCCTGCCCCTGCAGGCCGCCCGAAAGATCGCGCTCCCACGCGAGCAGTTGCCGAAGCACCGCGATCTTCGCGTCGTACTCGCCGCTGGCCCACACGCCCGCGTAGCCCTTGTGGCCCGCTTCCTTGTAGGCCCAGTGCGCAGCCACGCCATGCTCGGCGTGGTCGTGCATCTCTTCTGTGCGGATCTGAATCTCGATCGGCTTGCCGGCCTTGCCATCGACCAGCTCGCGCACCACCGTGTGCAGCGACTGGTAGCCATTGGGCTTGGGGCGCGCGATGTAGTCGTCGAACTCCTCGTCGATGGGCTGGAAGTGCGAGTGCACCCAGGCCAGCGCCGCATAGCAGTCCTTCACGTCGGGCACCACCACGCGCAGCGCCAGGATGTCGAAGACCTGCGCGAAGTCGAGCGACTTGCCGCGCATCTTCTTCACGATGCTGTAGATGTTCTTGGGCCGTCCCTGCACCGCGGCCTTGATGCCCTCGGTCTGCAGCTCGCGCTCCAGCTTGGAGCGCAGCTGCTCCACGTAACCCTCGCGCTCGACGCGCTTCTCGTCCAGCAGCCTTGCGATCAGCTTGTAGGTCTCCGGCTCGAGGAAGCGGAACGAAAGATCCTCGATCTCCCACTTCACCTGCCAGATGCCCAGCCGGTTGGCCAGCGGCGCGAAGACCTGCAGCGACTCGCGCGCGACCCCCTCGGGGGCTGGCTGCTTGCTTGCGGCCGCATGGCGCAGGGTCTGCAGGCGCGAAGCCAGCCGCAGCATCACGACGCGCAGGTCGCGCGAGAACGCAAGCAGCATCTTGCGCACGTTCTCGGTCTGCGCGCCGGCGCCCTCGATGTGATGCCCCTGCGAGGCCGAGCGGGCCTGCTCCTGCACGCGTACCAGCTTGGTCGTCTCGACGGCAAGCGAGGCGAAGTTGTCGCCGAACACCTTGGCGATCACCTCCTGCGGACGGTTCAGGTGCTGGCACGAATAGACCAGGTAGCTCGCCGCCTGCATCGCCTCGGAGCCGCCCATCTTCGCAACGATGGCAGCCACCGCGTCGGCGTGCGCGAGCGTGTTCTCTCCTGTATCGAGCTTCTCGTCGGCGATCAGCGGCTCGGCGAAGGCGCGCGCGCGGGCCAGCATGTTCTCCATCACCGGCGTGCGCTCTGCCGTCGCCGCGGACAGCGGGTAATCGACCATGACCGCCTCTGACGCGGTTGCCGTCTGCAGACTCGATGAATCGCGCTTCACGCTTCGCTCACTCACTTGCTCAAATCAGTCAATCAGCTGCGGATCAGTCGAAAAGGAACCTGGTGACGACTGCTATCTGAGCGGGATCGACGAAGGTCGGCGCATGGCCCACGCCTTCGAACTCGACCAGCGTGGCGTGCGGTCCGCGCTGCGTCATGGCCACGGCCGTGTCGCGCGACAGGAGGTCCGATTCGGCACCGCGGGTGAGAAGCGTGCGCGCCTCGATGGCGTCGTACAGGCTCCACATGATCGCACCGCCCTGCGCCGCGGCTTCCGGCGTGATCGCACGAAGCGCCACGCCGATGGCCGGGTCGTAGTGAAGCAGCCAGCGGCCGCCTTCGCCAGGTTCATCGTCCTGTGCCTCGACCTTCGCCGAACCATCGGACGTGCGCTGCGAGGCAGGCACCACCATGTGCTGCGACAGCGCCAGCCACTGCTGCGGCGTGTGCGGACCGAAGGTGGTCGACAACGCCCACATGGCATCGGCCGCCGCCTGCACGCTCTCGTAGCTGCCGCTCTTGCCGACGTAGGCGCCGATGCGCTGAAGCGCCACCGGCTCGATGGTCGGGCCGACGTCGTTCGCGACGAAACGGCGGATGGGCCGCGCCAGCGGCAATTCCTTGTGGCCTGCCAGCACGAAGCCGATCAGCCCGCCCATGCTGGTGCCGATGTAGTCGAGCGTGCCGATCGGCTGCTCGCGATGCAGTCGGGCGATCAGCGCGACCATGTCGGCCGCATACACCGGCACCTGGTAGAGAGATGGATCGCGCAGCCAGTCGCTGCGCCCACGGCCCACCACGTCCGGGCAGACCACGCGCACGTCGCCGCCAGCACGCTCCACGATGGACTGGGCCAGCAGGTCGAAATCGCGCCCCTGCCGGGTCAGTCCATGCACGCAGACCACGACGTGTTCGCTGCCCGCGTCGCCCCATTGCCAATAGGCCATGCGGTGGCCGCCCTGGGCGTCATCGCACGCCACGTGATGAAGCGTCGGTTCGGTCATGGAAACGAAGGTGTCCTGGTGCGGATAATTGTCTCATCGCATCCTAATTCATCCGGAGATTGATCTTCATGCTCAAAGGCAAAACCGCGCTTGTTACGGGGTCCACCAGTGGCATCGGCCTCGCCATCGCCAAGTCCCTCGCCCAGCAGGGCGCAGACGTCGTGCTCAACGGCTTCGGCGATTACGCCGCGCCCAAGTCCGAGGTCGAGGCGCTGGGCGTGCGCGCCGAGTACCACGGCGCCGACATGAGCAAGCCCGAGCAGATCGAGGACATGATGAAGTTCGCCGCGTCGAAGTTCGGCCGCATCGACATCCTGGTGAACAACGCCGGCATCCAGCATGTCGCCAAGGTGGAAGACTTCCCACCCGAACGCTGGGACGCGATCATCGCGATCAATCTCACCAGCGCCTTCCACACCACGCGGCTGGCAATCCCCGCGATGCGCGAGGCCAACTGGGGCCGGGTCATCAACATCGCCTCGGCGCACGGGCTGGTGGCGTCGGCACAGAAGTCGGCCTATGTCGCGGCCAAGCACGGCATCGTCGGCCTGACCAAGGCGGTCGCGCTGGAAACCGCGACCACGGGAGTCACCGTCAACGCGATCTGCCCCGGCTGGGTGCTGACTGCGCTGGTGCAGAAGCAGATCGACGACCGCGCAGCGCGCGAAGGCATCACCGTCGCGCAGGCCCGGAACGACCTGCTCGGCGAAAAGCAGCCTTCGCTGCAGTTCACCACCGTCGAGCAACTGGGCGGCCTGGCCGTCTTCCTGTGCTCGCCGGCTGCCGATCAGGTCCGTGGCCAGGCCTGGGCGATGGACGGCGGCTGGACTGCCCAATAGAGGGTAGCCCGCCGGAGGGGACCGCCCCCCTCTATCTATATATGGGCTCTACTTGAGCTGCACCGAACCCGACACCGTCACCACCACGGCGGTCTTGCCGGCCTCGACCGGCACCGCCGAATCGGCGGAGGAGAAGGACTTGGCCTGCACCGCCATCATGCGCGGGCGGATCGGGCCGTTGTCGCTCGCGTTCACCGACACCTCGCGCAGCGTGTAGCCGCCGAAGCCGAAGCCCTTGGCCAGTTCGTTGGCCTTCTGCTTGAAGTTCTCGATGGCGATGTTCTGCGCCTCGGTCTCGGTCTTGGCCCTCTGCTCGCGGCTCAGGCCGAAGCCGACATTGCCGACGTTGAGCGTGGTGATGCGCCCTGCCGTCTGGGTGATGCGCGGGAAGTCGCGGCCTTCGAGCACCAGCTCGGTCGAGCCCTGCCAGCCGTTGATCTTGCCTTCCTTCGTGTAGCGCGGCGACAGGCTGAAGTTGCCGGTGCGCACGTCGAGCTGGCCGGTCTGGGCGTTCTTCTTCGCCTCGGACAGCGCGGCGTCGAGCGCGGCCTTCAACTGGGTCTGCACGGTGGCGGCGTCGGCGGCATCGCGGGTGGTCACGAGGGTCATGCTCAGCATGTCCTGCTGGACTTCGACGGTGCCCGATGCCGTCAGCTGCAGCACGTTCTGGGGCGCGGGTGCGACGACGTTCTGGGCCAGCGCGTTGCCGGCGGCAGCCAGGGCGGCGCAGGCCGCAAGCAGTTTGATCTTTTTCTTCATGGCGAAGTACTCCCGATGTTGGTATGGAAAGGCAGGCGCCGGGCTTGCCGCGGCAGGCCGCAGGCGCATCGATGCCGCATCAGCGGCGCTGGCTGCGCGGCGCCAGCGGCAAAGTGCCCACCGCGGGCGGCGGCACCGGCACGATGCGCTCGGCCGGCTGCGATTCTGCCGAATTGAGCAAAGCACCCGCGGCGGGCGGGGCCCATTGGCCGCGTACCTGCTGGCGCAGTTCGAACAGCTCGGCGGGCGTGAGGCGCCTTCCGGCGATCGCTTCTCCGCGGCGCTTCTCCTCGCGCTGCTCGGCACGGTGGGCGGCGACGGCGTCGCGGACTTCGTTGCGTCTTGCCTCGCCGACCCGGAGGAAGTCGCCGGAAACCGCCAGCGACGGGCCGCAGGCGAAAAAGAGGATGAGCGGCAGTGCGGGGAAAGGACGTCTCATTGAGGCGAAAGTCATCGGTACACGTGACTTTGCCACTGCCGGACTAACGTCGAATGACCAGACCGCGAGTGTCCGCAAGTTTTGTAACTTAGTGTCAAACCCCAAGCAAATCCGGCTCAACCGGACCGCAACGCCTTCAGAATCGGCGCTGTTACAAATTCGACGTTGTAGAAATGACTCAAGTTCCCGCTCGCACCGACAAGATCGTGATCGTCGACGACGACGCCCGCATCCGCGACCTGCTGCGCCGCTACCTGACGCAGGAAGGCTTCGAAGTGATCGTGGCCGAGGACGGCAAGGCGCTCAACCGCATCCTGTTGCGCGACACGGTCGACCTGATCGTGCTCGACCTGATGATGCCCGGCGAGGACGGCCTGTCCGTCTGCCGCCGCCTGCGTGCCGCCAACGACCGCACGCCGATCATCATGCTCACCGCCAAGGGTGAGGACGTGGACCGCATCGTCGGCCTCGAAGTCGGCGCCGACGACTACCTCGGCAAGCCTTTCAACCCCCGCGAACTGCTGGCCCGTGTGCACGCCGTTCTGCGCCGCCGCCCGCCGCTCGAGGCGCCCGGCGCCCCCTCCACCGAGAACGAGACCGTCACCTTCGGCCCGTTCGCCTTCGACCTCGGCTCGCGCACCCTGAAGAAGGATGGCGAAGAGCTCTCGCTGACCACCGGCGAGTTCGCGATGCTGAAGGCGCTCGTGCGCCATCCGCGTCAACCGCTGTCGCGCGAGAAGCTGGCGCAGCTGGCGCGCGGCCGCGAGTTCGAGCCTTTCGACCGCAGCCTGGACGTGCAGATCTCGCGCCTGCGCAAGCTCGTGGAGTCCGACGCCGCTGCGCCCCGCTACATCCAGACCGTCTGGGGCGTGGGCTACGTGTTCGTGCCGGACGGCACGGCCTGACGCCACGTTGAAAGGTGGCCGTCGGCCAACCCCCCAGACCCGGCGCTGCCCAGGAGGACGGCGCGCAGGTCACGATGCCGAGCCCGCTCGAAGCGAGCTCGCAGCGTGACCGCCGCCCCGGCCTCAAGCTGGGCTTCAGCCTTTTCTGGCGCACCTTCTTCCTGCTCGCTCTGCTGCTGATCGGCTGCACGGTCGCCTGGCTGCAGACTTTCCGCTCGCTCGAATACGAGCCGCGCGCCATCCAGACGGCGCACCAGATCGCCTCGCTCGTGAACCTCACGCGCGCTGCGCTGGTGTACTCCGACGCCATCACTCGCGTGTCGCTGATCAAGACGCTGGCCGACCAGGAGGGCGTGCGCATCCTGCCGCGCGAGCCCAACGACCGCTTCCAGCCCTACACCAGCGGCGCGCTCGACCTGCGCGTGACCGAGGAGCTCATCGAGCAGCTCGGCGAAGGCACGACCGTGGCCAGCCGCGTGAACGACGAGGCGGGCCTGTGGATCGGCTTCACCATCGAGAGCGACACCTACTGGCTGCTGCTCGACCCCACCCGCTTCAGCCGCGTGGGCGGACGCACCTGGCTGGTATGGCTGAGCACCGCCATGGCGCTGTCGCTGGCGGGTGCGGCGCTGATCACGCGGCTCATCAACCTGCCGCTCAAGCAGCTGTCGCGCGCGACCATGCAGGTGCGCGAAGGCGAGTACGAGGCTCACCGCCTCGACGAGCGCGCCCGCACCAACGAGATCCGCGCGGTCAACATCGGCTTCAACCGCATGGCGGACCAACTCGCCAAGATCGAGCAGGACCGCGCCATCATGCTGGCCGGCATCTCGCACGACCTGCGCACGCCGCTGGCCCGGCTGCGGCTTGAAACCGAGATGAGCGTGGCCGACGAGGACGCGCGCGACCACATGGCCGCCGACATCGCCCAGCTCGACGCGATCATCGACAAGTTCCTCGACTACGCGCGGCCCGACCACGTCGACCCCAAGCCGGTGCTGCTGCGCGACGTGGTCGATGCCTGCACCTACGCCGTGCAGGACTACGAGGAGATGAACATCAAGGTCGAGGTGCCGCCCGACCTGCGCGTGATGGGCGACGAGGTCGAGCTCACGCGCGTCATCTCCAACCTGGTCGAGAACGCGCGCCGCTACGGCAAGACACCCTCCACCGGCGTGGCCGATGTGACGATCCAGGCGCAGGCCAACAACGACGCGGTGCTCATCAAGGTGCGCGACCACGGCGCGGGCGTGGAGCCGGCCCTGCTCGCGCAGCTGACCAAGCCCTTCTTCCGCGGCGACACCGCACGGACATCTGCGGCCGGCGCGGGACTGGGCCTGTCGATCGTGGCGAAGAACATCGAGCGCATGGGCGGCACCTTCGCGCTGACGAGCACGCCGGGCCGCGGTCTGGCGGCGCACATCCGCATGCCGCGCGCGATGCCACCCGGCACCAAGCCCGGCGAACCGCAGGGCGGCAGCGGAAAGAAGCCCGCCTGACTGGTGGCCGCCGGCCGCGCTGGTCTTGCTTATCTGTGGAGAAGAACGGCCGCGCGAGCCTCCATCGCTCGGCCCTCGCCCACCGGGCCGAGCTTCTCGGCGGTCTTGGCCTTCACGTTCACCTGCTCCAACGCCACGCCCAGCGTGTCGGCGATGCGCTGGCACATGAGCGGAATGTGCGGCGCGAGCTTGGGCGCCTGCGCGATCACCGTGCTGTCGACGTTGCCGATCTCCCAGCCCGCGGCACGCACCCGGCGCGCCGCCTCGGCCAGCAGCACGGCCGAATCGGCGCCGCGGAACTGCGGATCGGTGTCCGGAAAGTGCCGGCCGATGTCGCCGAGCCCCGCGCCGCCCAGCAGCGCGTCGGTGATGGCATGCAGCAGCACGTCGGCGTCCGAATGGCCGAGCAGGCCGGTGGTGTGCGGCACTTCGATGCCGCCGAGGATCAGCTTGCGCCCCGCCACCAGCTGATGGACGTCCCAGCCTTCGCCGATGCGGATGTTGAAAGTCGCTGCGGTCATGCCAGCTCCTTCCTGCGGCCCAGCAGCACGGCCTCGGCCAGGGCGAAGTCTTCCGGAAAAGTGACCTTGAAGTTCTGGGCGCTTCCGGGCACCAGCAGCGGCGACAGTCCGATCGCCTCGATGGCGCTGGCCTCGTCGGTGACGGCGTCGCCGGCGCGTTCCAGCGCGTCGAGCAGCATGCCGATGCGGAACATCTGCGGCGTCTGCGCCAGCCACTTGTCGGCGCGCGGCAGGGTCTGCGCCACGCGGCCTTCGGTGGTGGACGACTTCAGCGTGTCGGCCAGCCGCTGAGCCAGCAGGCCGCCGACGGCATCGTGCTCGCAGGCGGCGATGAGCGCCTCGATCTGGCTGGAGGTGACTAGGCAGCGGGCCGCGTCGTGCACCAGCACCCAGTCGTGCGCGCCGGCGCCCTTCTGGCGCAGCGCCGCGAGGCCGTTGCGCACGGTGGCGGCGCGGGTCACGCCGCCCACGCGCAGCAGGTACTCGTTCTCGGCCGGAAAGCGCGGCAGCACCGCGTTCACGTCCCGGTCGTCCGGCGACACCACCAGCGCCAGCCCGGCGAAGCGCCCCGACATCGCGCGGAAGGCCTCCAGCGTATGGGCCACCATCGGCAGGCCGGCCAGGCGCCGGTACTGCTTGGGTTGCGTGGACTGCGCATGCCCCGCGCGATGGCCGGAGCCGGCGCACGGGATCAGCACGAAGAGTCGGGAAGAGGACATGGGGCCCAGCGTCGGCCGTGGCCGACAAGCGGATAAAGGGCCGCCATTCTAGAATTGCCCGTTACGCACACCCCTCGCCAGCCGGCGCGGGGTGTTGTGCATTTCCATCAAGCGTTCCATGGACCTCCCCCACCTCACGGCGGGCAAGCGATTCACGCTGCCGCGTCCTCCCTTGTCGGCAGATGCCTTGCTGCTGGCGCAACTGGCCATGCGCGAGAAGGCCGCCGGGCGCGCCACCGCGATGTTCACGGCCGACGCCAACGACGCCCAGCGCCTGATCGACGAGATCGCGTTCTTCGCTCCCGACCTGCGCTGCGCCCTGTTCCCCGACTGGGAGACGCTGCCCTACGACAGCTTCTCGCCCCACCAGGACCTGATAAGCGAGCGCCTGGCCACTCTCTGGCGCATCAGCCAGAAAGAGGCCGACGTGGTGCTGGTGCCGGCCACCACCGCGCTCTACCGGCTGGCGCCGCCCTCCTTCCTGGCCGGCTACACCTTCCACTTCAAGGCCAAGCAGAAGCTGGAGGAGTCGAAGCTCAAGGCCCAGCTCACGCTGGCCGGCTACACCCACGTGACGCAGGTGGTGAGCCCCGGCGAATACGCAGTGCGCGGCGGCCTGATCGACCTGTTTCCCATGGGCTCGCTCGTGCCCTTCCGCGTCGACCTGTTCGACGACGAGATCGACACCATCCGTACCTTCGACCCCGACACCCAGCGCAGCCTCTACCCGGTGCCCGAGGTCCGGCTGCTGCCGGGGCGCGAGTTCCCGATGGACGACGACGCGCGCGGGCGCTTCCGCAGCCGCTGGCGCGAACTGCTCGAAGGCGACCCGACCAAGAGCCGCATCTACAAGGACATGGGCAACGGCGTGGCCACCGCCGGCATCGAGTACTACCTGCCGCTGTTCTTCGACGAGACGGCCACCGTGTTCGACTACCTCGGCGCCGACGCCACCGTGGTGCTGCACGGCGACCTGGAACCGGCCTTCCAGCATTTCTGGCAGGACACCAACGAGCGCTACCGCCTCGTGCGCGGAGACCCCGAGCGCCCCGCCCTGCCGCCCGAGGCGCTGTTCCTGAACGCCGAACAGTTCTACCAGCGCGCCAAGCCGCATGCGCAGCTCGCCATCCGCGGCGACGTGGACACCGACACGCCCTACGCCGAGTTCGACAGGCTGCCGCCCTTTGCCGTGGTGCGCGGCGCCGAAGACCCGCTGGTCGGGCTGAAGGCCCACATCGCGAAGACGCCGCACCGCGTGCTGCTGATCGCCGAGAGCGAAGGCCGCCGCGAGAGCCTGCTCGACTTCCTGCGCGCCAGCGGCGTGAATCCACCGGCCTTCGATTCGCTGGCCGAGTTCGAGGCCTCCGGCGACGAGAAGACTGGCATCGCCACCGCCGCGCTGGCCTCTGGCTTCGCGTGGCGCGAACAGGGCATCGACTTCGTCACCGAAACCGAACTCTTCGCCACCGCGCCCACCACGCGCCGGCGCAACAAGAAGCAGGAACAGGTCAGCGACGTCGAGGCGCTCATCAAGGACCTGTCGGAGCTCAACGTGGGCGACCCGGTGGTCCACAGCGCGCACGGCATCGGCCGCTACCGCGGCCTGATCCACATGGACCTGGGCCAGGGCAACGGCCCCGACGGCAAGCCGCTGCTGCAGGAAATGCTGCACCTGGAGTACGCCGACAAGGCCACGCTCTACGTGCCCGTGAGCCAGCTGCACCTGGTCAGCCGCTACACCGGCGTCAGCGCCGACGAGGCACCGCTGCACAAACTGGGCTCCGGCCAGTGGGAAAAGGCCAAGCGCAAGGCCGCCGAGCAGGTGCGCGACTCGGCCGCCGAGCTGCTCAACATCTATGCCCGCCGTGCGGCGCGCGAAGGCCATGCCTTCCGCTACTCGCCGGCCGACTACGAGGTGTTCGCAAACGACTTCGGCTTCCAGGAGACCGCCGACCAGAAGGCGGCCATCCACGCCGTGGTGCAGGACATGATCTCGCCGCAACCCATGGACCGCCTCGTGTGCGGCGACGTGGGCTTCGGCAAGACCGAGGTGGCGCTGCGTGCGGCCTTCATCGCCGTCACCGGCGGCAAGCAGGTGGCCTTCCTCGCGCCCACCACGCTGCTGGCCGAGCAGCACTACCAGACGCTGGTCGATCGCTTCGCCAAGTGGCCGGTGAAGGTGGCCGAGATGAGCCGCTTCCGCTCCGCCAAGGAGGTCGCCGCCGCCGCCAAGGGGCTGGCCGACGGCCAGGTCGACATCGTGGTCGGCACGCACAAGCTGCTTTCGCAGTCGGTCAAGTTCAAGAACCTGGGCCTGCTCATCATCGACGAGGAGCATCGCTTCGGCGTGCGCCACAAGGAGGCGATGAAGGCCATGCGCGCCGAGGTCGACGTGCTCACGCTCACCGCCACGCCGATCCCGCGCACGCTGGGCATGGCGCTCGAAGGGCTGCGCGACCTGAGCGTGATCGCCACCGCGCCGCAGCGGCGCCTGGCCATCAAGACCTTCGTTCGCAACGAGGGCACCGGCGTGATCCGCGAGGCCGTGCTGCGCGAGCTCAAGCGCGGCGGGCAGGTCTACTTCCTGCACAACGAGGTCGAGACCATCGAGAACCGCCGCCAGAAGCTGGAAGAGATCCTTCCAGAGGCGCGCATCGCCGTGGCCCACGGCCAGATGCCCGAGCGCGAGCTGGAGCGCGTGATGCGCGACTTCGTGGCGCAGCGCCACAACCTGCTGCTGTGCTCGACCATCATCGAGACCGGCATCGACGTGCCGACCGCCAACACCATCGTGATCAGCCGCGCCGACAAGTTCGGCCTGGCGCAGCTGCACCAGCTGCGCGGGCGCGTCGGCCGTTCGCACCACCAGGCGTACGCCTATCTCATGGTGCCCGACACCGAGGGCCTGACCAAGCAGGCCGCGCAACGGCTCGATGCCATCCAGCAGATGGAGGAGTTGGGCTCCGGCTTCTACCTCGCCATGCACGACCTGGAGATCCGCGGCACCGGCGAGGTGCTGGGCGAGAACCAGAGCGGCAACATGATGGAGATCGGCTTCCAGCTCTACAACGAGATGCTGAGCGAGGCCGTGCGCGCACTGAAGGCCGGGCAGGAGCCCGACCTGCTGTCGCCGCTGTCGGTCACCACCGAGATCAACCTGCACGCCCCCGCCCTGCTGCCCGACGACTACTGCGGCGACGTGCACCTGCGCCTGTCGTTCTACAAGAAGCTGGCGACGGCGAAGACGCCCGACCAGATCGACACGCTGCTGGAGGAAATCGTCGACCGCTTCGGCAAGCTGCCGCCGCAGGCGCAGACGCTGATCGACACCCACCGCCTGCGCGTGCTCGCGCGGCCCTACGGCGTGGTGAAGGTCGACGCGGCGCCGGGCATCATCAACATCACATTCAAGAAGGATCCGCCGGTGGACGGCATGGCCATCATCCAGCTGATCCAGAAGAACAGGCACATCAAGCTAGCCGGCAACGAGAAGCTGCGCATCGAGCGCGAACTGAAAGAACCCAAGGACCGGGCCCAGATGGTGCGCGACGTGCTGCGCAGCCTGGGCCAGCCCACCGTCAAGGAAAACGCCACCGCATGAGCGCTACTGAAATCTCCCCCGGCCTCGTCATCCAGCGCGTGAAGCCGCCGCTGAAGCTTGCCGACTTCAAGCTGATCGCCTTCGACATGGACTCGACGCTGATCAGCATCGAGTGCATCGACGAGATCGCCGATGCCGTCGGCAAGAAGGCGGAGGTGGCCGCGATCACCGAAGCCACGATGCGCGGCGAGATCAAGGACTTCAAGGAAAGCCTGCGCCGCCGCGTGGCGCTGCTCAAGGGCGTGCCGGTCGAGGCGCTGCAGCAGGTCTACGACGAGCGCCTGAAGCTCAACCCCGGCGCGGCCGAACTGGTGTCGGCCTGCAAGGCGGCCGGCCTCAAGGTGCTGCTGGTGTCGGGCGGCTTCACCTTCTTCGCGAACCGCGTGAAGGACCGCCTGGGCATCGATTTCGCACGCTCCAACCTGCTCGACGAGGCCGACGGCAAGCTCACCGGCGAGGTGGTCACGCAGAGCTGGGGCGACATCTGCGACGGCGCCGAGAAGCGCCGCACGCTGCTGGAGGTGGCCTCGCTCATGGGCATCTCGCCGCAGGAAACGATCGCCGTGGGCGACGGCGCCAACGACCTGCCGATGATGGGCGAGGCCGGTCTCTCGGTGGCCTACCACGCCAAGCCGAAGGTGCGCGAGCAGGCCATGGTGGCCATCAACGAAGGCGGCCTCGACCGCGTGCTGGAAATACTGAAATGACCGACGCCGCCGCGCCTGCTTCATCGGCTCCTCTCTATCGCGCCGAAGCGCTCGTCGCCTATGCGGACGCCCTGCTGCAGAAGGCGGGCCTCGCCGCGCCGAAGGCGGCCGTGGTCGCGCGCACGCTGGTCGAAGGCGACCTGCTGGGCCACGACACGCACGGCCTCGCGCTGCTGGCGGGATACGTCAAGGAGCTGGAGTCCGGCGGCATGACGCGCGACGGCGCGCCCGAAGTGCTGTCCGACCGCCCCGCCGCAGTGCTGTGGGACGGCAGGCGCCTGCCCGGCCCGTGGCTCATGGACCAGGGCATGAACCTGCTGGTGCCGCGTGCGCGCGAGCTGGGTACGGCGTCGCTGGTCATCCGGCGCAGCCACCACATCGCCTGCCTCGCCGTCTACATGCTGCGCGCGCTGCACGAAGACATGCTGATGCTGCTGGCCTGCTCCGACCCCAACGCCGCCAGCGTCGCGCCCTTCGGCGGCACGCAGGCGGTGTTCACGCCGAATCCGCTGGCCATGGGCTTTCCGCTGTCGCAGGGCGGCGTGATGGTCGACATCTCGGCCTCCATCACCACCAACGGCATGAGCAACCGCAAGCGCGCGGCCGGCGAGACCTTCGCCGAAGAGTGGCTGATCGACGCCGCCGGCAAGCCCACCAACGATCCTCAGGTGCTGTTCGACCAGCCCCCCGGCACGCTGCTGCCCGTGGGCGGACTGAGCCACGGCCACAAGGGCTATGGCATGGCACTGCTGGTGGAGACACTCACGGCCGGCCTCGCGGGCCACGGCCGCGCCGACCCGCCCGAGGGCTGGGGCGCGACGGTGCACATCACACTGCACGACTTGAACGCCTTCGGCGGCAAGGAAGCCTTCCTGCGCCAGATGGACCACGTGGCAGCGCAGTGCCGCGGCAATGCGCCCATCGACCCGGCGAAGCCTGTGCGGCTGCCGGGCGAAGGCGGGTTGAAGCGTCGGGAATTGCAGTCGAAGGACGGGGTGCGGCTGCACCCCTCAATCGCGCGCTCGCTGCAGGATGCGGAGCAGCGCCACGGCCTGCGGCTGGCGCAGGCGCTGGTCTGAGCGGGGCTCAGCCTTCCTCGGGCGATTCGGATTCCGGCGAGCCGGCCGGGCGCGCCTTGCGCTGCGCCGGCTTGGCGAGGATCTCGATGTAGAACTGCTTGCCGCCCTGCTTCACCACGCCGTCGATCAGGCCGGTGATGGCGGAAAGGTGGATGACTTCGGCGGATTCCTGCGACGCGCCGAAGCGGCAGTCGAAGTCCCAGTAGTCCATGCCCTCGGGCAGTTCGCGGCGCCGCTCACGCTTGATGTACTTGCGGATCTCGTGCTTGATGGCTTCGAGTAGACGGTCGGGGTGCTTGCCCTCGACCTGAAGCTGGAAGGTTTTTCTCATGGGTGATCCTAACCCGCTGTGTACAGTCGACTCATTCCACGGACAACAGGACAGGTGACGACATGGCGCGCGCGAACGACTGGGCAAGCAAGGTGATGGCATTGATCAACGGCGGCAACCCCAGCGCGGCCATCGCGCAGATCAAGGTCGCGCCCTCGGTCAAGGATTTGAAGGCGCTGCAGACGATCATGACGCTGTCGAAGATGAAAGGCCGCTATCCGAACGTGGATGCGGCCATCACGGACAACCTGGACCTGCTCGCGGCGCCCCGGCTGCACCGGTCGCCCTGAGCCTGAGCCGGCCCCTTACAGGGCCTGGCCGAGGCGCTTCACACCCTCTTCGATCTTCGCCACGTCGGCCGTGGCGAAGCTCAGGCGCAGCGTGGCGACGTCGGGCTTCTCCGCGAAGAACGGCGCGCCGGGCACGAAGGCCACCAGCTTCTCGATGGCGCGCTTGGCCAGTTCGTTCGCATCGGCCAGCTTGCCGTTGGCGCCCGTCAGGCGGGCCCAGAAGAACAGGCCGCCGTTGGGCTGGGTGAAGCTCACCGCGTCGCCCAGCTCGCGCTTGAGCGCCGCGCCCATGGCCTGCGCGCGCTGGCCGTACACCTCGCGCACATGGGCCAGCGTGGCGGGCATGCGGCCGCTCTTGAGATACTGGGCGGCCGTGGCCTGCGAGAAGGTGCTGGTGTGGGCGTCGCTGAACTGCTTGCACATGGTGGCCTTGGCCAGCAGCTCGGGCGGGGCGATCATCCAGCCGATGCGCAGGCCGGGGCTCAGCACCTTGCTCAGGCTGCCACAGTGCGCCAGCAGCTCGCGGCTGCCGGGCACGTCCTTGCTCAGCGCCATGATCGAGGGCGGCGGGGCCTCGCCGAAGTAGAGGTCGCCGTAGGGGTCGTCCTCGACGATCAGCGTCTGGTACTTCACGGCCAGCTCGAGCACCTTCTTGCGGCGCTCCAGGCTCAGCGTGGCACCGCTGGGGTTGCCGAAGGTGGGAATGAGGTACACGAGCTTGGGCTTGTGCTCGGCGATGAGCTTCTCGAGCTCGTCGGTCTTCACGCCGTTGGCGTCGACGGGTGCGCTGATTAGCTGCGCGCCGTACAGGCGGAAGCACTGGATGGTGGCCAGGAAGGTCGGGCCCTCGACGATCACCTTGTCGCCGGGCGAAATCATGGTCTTGCCCAGCAGGTCCAGCGCCTGCTGGCTGCCGGTGGTGACGATCAGTCCGCTGGGGTCGACGTCGACGCCCTTGGTCTTCATGAACGAGCTGAGCTGGCTGCGCAGCGGCTCGTAGCCTTCGGTGGCGCCGTACTGCAGGGCGCCGCCGGGTTCCTCGGCCAGGGCCTTCTGGCTCGCCTCCTTGAGGCCTTCGACGTCGAACATGGCGCTGTCGGGGAAGCCGCCCGCGAAGCTGATGATGCCGGGCTTGCCCAGCAGCTTGAAGAGTTCGCGGATGGCGGAGGTCTCGACGTTGTCGAGGCGGGAGGCGAATTGCATGGTCGGTCTCACTTTCTGGGGTTGCATTGTCGCCAAAGCGCGGTCAATAAAGCTGCGTAAGGCCATCCGCTTTCGACGATATATTGCGGCTGGCGGCCTTGCCTGCCCCTTCCGAAGCCCCATGAAAAAAGACAACATCCCCCTCTTCTTCGCCACCCTGCAGGCGGCCAACCCCGAACCCGAGACCGAGCTGGAATACAGCACCCCCTTCGAGCTGCTGGCCGCCGTGCTGCTGTCGGCCCAGGCCACCGACGTGGGCGTGAACAAGGCCACTCGCAAGCTCTTTCCGGTGGCGAACACGCCTCAGGCCATCCTGGAACTGGGCGTGGAAGGGCTGGAGGAGTACATCAAGACCATCGGCCTGTACCGCAGCAAGGCCAAGCACCTGCTCGAGGCCTGCCGCATCCTGGTCGAGCAGCACGGCGGCGAGGTGCCCCGCACCCGCGCCGAGCTGGAGGCCCTGCCGGGCGTCGGGCGCAAGACGGCTAACGTGGTGCTCAACGTGGCCTTCGGCGAGGCGACGATCGCGGTCGACACGCACATCTTCCGCGTGGGCAACCGCACCGGCCTGGCCCCCGGGAAGACGCCGCTGGAGGTGGAACTCAAGCTCGAGAAGCGCGTCCCACCGGAGTACCGGCTGCACGCCCACCACTGGCTGATCCTGCATGGCCGCTACATCTGCGTGGCGCGCAAGCCGCGCTGCTGGGAATGCGCGGTGGCCGCCTTCTGCGCCTACAAGCCGAAGACGCCCGCGCCCAAGTCGCCCTGAGACAAGAGAACGAAACAACGACAACGAAAAGACGAATGACGAGACGCCAGACCACAGCGAAGACGACGAACGACTCCCGGGCCCTGCTTCTTGCCGTGCTGGCCGCGCTGCTGCCGGCCGCTGCCTGGTCGCAGCAGGGTGGCCAGCAGCTTCCCAACTACGTCGGGCAGTACACAGGCCGATGGTCGGCCGACTGCGCGAACAACTCGGCCGCCGCGCTGCAGGTCCGGGAGGATTCCCTGATCGCCGAAAGCGGCAAGCGCCGCGTGGTCACCCGCGAGCCGCAGACGGTCCACAGCCTCTTCGGCAACAGCCCGCCGCCTGCGGGCTTCGACGTGGCGCTGGTGGGCGAGACGGACAAGGCCGGCGCGCTGACCTTCCTCGTGTACCGCAGCCCGCGCGGCCAGTACGTCACGCTCGATGCCGACAAGCCCCTGGCCGGCCAGCTCGGCCCCGAGATGATGAAGCTGCGCTACTGGCGCTGCAACGGCGCCGCCCGCGCGCTGCCTCCGCCACCCGAGCCTGCCGCCAAGGTGCCGCCCCCGCCCACCGGCAGCCCCGCCGCGCTGGCGCGCGGCCCCGCCATGCAGAAGGCCTGGCGCACCGCCCTGGGCACGCGCGAGACCGAGCCATGGCTGGTGCGCCGCGAAGGCCCGGCGCCCGAGCCGAAATGGGTGACCGTCGACGGCACGCGCTACCTGCTGCACGCCTTCTGCAAGCCGCACGACTGCTACGACAACAACGCCATCGCGCTCTACGACCAGGGCTCCGGCCGCATCTATGGCCTGGTGCAGCGCAACGGCGGCAACCGCCTGCTGGGCTCGCCGCCCGCCGCGCTCGCGCCGCAGCTCGACAAGCTCTGGCGCGAGCAGTGGCGCAGCAAGTCGAACTGACCGCGGCCGGCCCGCTCAGGCCAGCTTGAACATCCGCACCGCGTGCACCAGCCCCGCGGCCTGGTCGTTCATCGACTGAGCTGCGGCCGAGGCCTGCTCGACCAGCGCCGCGTTCTGCTGGGTCGTGCGGTCCATCTGCTTGATGGCGTCGTTGACCTGGCCGATGCCGGCGGCCTGCTCCTGGCTGGCCGCGGTGATCTCCGCCATGATGTCCGTCACCCGGCGCACGCTGCCCATGATCTCCTCCATGGTCCTGCCGGCCTGGTTGACCAGCGTGCTTCCCGCCTCCACCTCGCCCACCGAGTCGCCGATCAGCGTCTTGATCTCCTTGGCCGCCGCGGCCGAGCGCTGCGCCAGGCTGCGCACCTCCGAGGCCACCACCGCGAAGCCGCGCCCCTGCTCGCCGGCACGGGCCGCCTCCACCGCCGCGTTGAGCGCGAGGATGTTGGTCTGGAACGAGATGCCGTCGATCACGCCGATGATCTCCACCACCTTCCTCGACGATGCGTTGATGGACGCCATCTTCTCCACCACCTGGTCGACCACCGCCCCGCCGCGCGAGGCCACCTGCGAGGCGGAGTCGGCGAGTTCGTTGGCCAGGCGCGCGTTGTCGGCGTTCTGCCTGACGGTGCCGGTGAGTTCCTGCATGGCCGCCGCCGTCTGCTCCAGCGAGCTGGCCTGCGCCTCGGTGCGCGACGACAGGTCGCGGTTGCCCGAGGCGATCTGGCTCGATGCCGAGGCGATGGAATCGGTGCCCTCGCGCACCTGACCCACCACCTTGGCGAGCTCGTCGTTCATCGAGCGCAGCGCGCGCATCAGCATGCCCGACTCCGAGGCGTCGGCCACCTCGATGCGGGCCGTGAGATCGCCCGACGCCACCTGCTGGGCCACGGTCACGGCCTGGCCCAGCGGCCGGGTGATGGAGCGCGTCATACGGAACGCCAGCAACAGCCCGCCGGCCATCGACGCGCAGCTGATCCACACGATCATCCACTTGGCGCGCTGGTAGGCGGCCTGTGTCGACGCGGTGCTTTCGTCCGCGCCCTTCCTCAGCAGCGCCTGGAAGGCCGAGGCATGCGCCAGCACCTGGTTGAGCAGCGGCATGCATTCCTGGGTGAGCACCTTCACGGCCGCGTCGGTCTGGCGCGAGGTGGCGAGCCCGACCACGTTCTTCGCGATCGGCAGGTACTGAGCCTCGAGCGCGCCGAGCTTCTCCAGCATCCTGCGCTCGTCGGGCGTCGCGGCATCCGGCGCGGCCATGACCGCGGCCAGGCTCTGCAGGCCGGTGTCGATCTCGCGCTGCGAGCTGCCGACCAGTTCGATGTCACCCTTCTGCGCGGCCGGATCGGACACCAGCGCCAGGTTGCGCGCCGCGATGGCCCGCTTGCCGATGGCGGACTGCACGTTGTTGAGCTCGTTGAGCTTGCGTTCGCCGACCTCGGTGGCGAAGGCCACGCGCTCCGACAGATGCGCCATCTCGCGCAGGCCGATGCCGGTGATGACGAGCTGAAGCAGCAGCAACAGCGCAAATCCCAGCCCTAGGCGGGCTCCGATCCTGAGATTCGAAAGATCGAACATGAGGCGTTCTCCAGTCTTGTTTGCGGGGGCTCCGCCGAGTCATCGGCATCGCCCCTGCACGCCACCCCACCCCCGAAGGGTGGGGATGGGCAAACCCTCGAATATGGGATTCGATCCGCTTGCGGGATGACTCAGAATCCGCACGGATGCAACCTGTCCCCATACCCGGTACGCCGGCACTGCGCACGCGAAGCCGCCGACTGCTGGTCCGCCGAAGCCTGCTCGAAAGGCTCGACGGGCCGGACACCCGACGGTGCGTGGTGCTGCGCGCGCCAGCCGGCTTCGGCAAGAGCTCGCTGCTGCTGACCTGGCAGCGCGAACTGGTCTCCGCGGACGCGGGCATCGCCTGGCTCAGGCTCGCCGACCTGCCCGAAGGCGACCTGCACTTCATGACCGGCCTGATGTCGGCGCTGGCGGGCATCGACTCCGTCATTCCCCGGCAGGCGATGGCGCACGCCGTTCCCGACGCGCTCGCCATGGAGCGCATGGTCATCGCGCTGGTACGGGGCATCGCGGCGCACGGACGCAGGGTGGTGCTGATCGTGGACGACGTGCAGCGCGCGCAGAGCGGTCTCGTGCTGCACGCGCTGCAGCTGCTCGTCGAGTACGCGCCGCCCAACCTGATGTGCGTCTTCGCCAGCCAGGACGAACTGCCGATGACGCTGGCGCACGCCCCCGCTTCCAAGACGGTGCTGGAACTGCGCAACGACGACCTGCGCTTCAGCCTGCCGGAATCGATCGACTACCTCGGCATGCGCCTGCCCCGGCTCGACGAGCGCGCCGCCGCGGCGATCCACCGTCTGACGGAAGGTTGGCCGGCCCTGCTGCGGCTGGCCAGCGCCGACGTGCGCCGCCGGCGCAGCGTGCAGTCGCCGCTGGTGCACGGGGTGGCCGACCCGGAGCCCTTCGCCGCCTACTTCGACGCGCACGTCTTCCCGCGCCTGTCCGAGACCCAGCTGCGCCTGCTCACCTTCTGCGCCGCCGCCACCCGCTTCAGCGCGCCGCTGTGTGCCGACCTGGCCGGCGAAGGCTTCACGCCGGCCATGTGCGCCGAGCTTCTGGAACCGCTGGTGCACGAGGGCCTGCTGTCGCTGGTGACCGAAACACCGGAGACGGCCCCCCACGAGCGCTGGTGGCACATGCATCCGCTGCTGCGCAGCGTGCTGCTGGTGCGTTTCGAGGCCTGGCCCGAAGCCACGCGCCTGCGGGTGCATGCCACGGCCTGCCAGGCCTTCGCGATCCGCGGCATGCACCACCAGGCGGTACGCCACGCGCTGGCGGCCGACGACCACGACGCCGCTGCCCGGCTGGCCGTGCGGGGCGCGGAGGCGCTTTTCACGCGGGGCCGGATGAGCGAGGTGATCGCGCTCATGCGCCAGATCGACCCCGGAAAGATCGGCGACAACGCAAACCTCGCTCTCTGGATTGCCTGGGTCGAGCTGGCCGACTACCGGCTCGACGACTGCGCCCGCAGCATCGAACGGCTGCGCCAGATGCCCGGCGCGCTCGACCCCGCCATGCGCTACCGGCTGACGCTGCTCGGCTGCCTTTTCGCCATCCGCAACGACGACAACGACGCGCTCTCGTGGCTGCTGCCCGAACTGCTGGCACCGCCGCCGGCGGCCGACGAGTTCGCGCTCGCCGGGCGGCGCAACGTGCTGACCTGGCTGCACCTGCACCGCGGCGAATTCGAGGAGGCGCGGCGCATCCAGCGTGACGAGCCGGCGCCGCGCATCGACGGCGAGCCGGTCGCCGGCACGCTGTTCGGCTCGCTGGTGGGCCAGTGCCTGGTCGGGCTTTCATACGCCATCGAGGGCCACATGCACCGGGCCGAGCGCATCTACCGCCAGGTGCTGGCGGAGGCGCAGGAGCGCGGCGCCCGCTGCCGCGAGGCCGCGCGGCTGACCGCCCAGCTGCTGGTCGAGGTGCTGTACGAGCAGCAGGGCCCGCTCGCGGCCGCGCGCTTCATGCAGGAGCAGCTCGGCACGCACGACGGCCTGATCCCCGACACCACCCTGCGCATGATGATCGTGGCCAACCGCGCTCAGCAGGCCGCCGGCCGCTGGACCGAGGCGCTCGAGCACCTCGCGCAGGCCGGCGGCTTCATGCGGCGCTTCGCCATGGACCGCGCGCTGGCCTGCGTGCTGCTGGAACAACAGGGCATCCAGCTCGCGACCGGCGACGCCGACGGCGCACGCGAGTCGTTGCGGGAGATGGAGGCGCTGCACGCCAGGCACCCGGGCGTGGGGCCCGGCACCCTGCGGCGCATCGCCGACATCGTGGAGCGCGCGCGCATCCGCATGGCGATGCACGATGGCGAGCTTCCCGATGCGCTGGAGAAGATCGAACGCCTGTCCAACCACTACCAGCAGCGCGGACAGGTCGGCCTCGTCGCCTCCCTGCAGATGCTGGCAGCGGAGGTCGAACACAGGCTCGGCCGCGCCGAGGCCTCGAGAACGCGCGTTTGCGCGGCGCTGCGACTGGGGCACCGGCTCGGACTGATGCAGACCCTGCTGAGCGCGCACGGCAATGCGCTGTCGCTCATCGTCTCTGCCGCGGCCATTCCCAATCTCGATCCGGTGCTCGGCTTCTTCATCGAGCGGATCGAGTCGCTGGCCCGCTTGCAGCGCGACGCGCGTGCCGAGCCGCCGCCCATGCCGCTGCTGCGCGACGACCGGCGCCTGACGCGCCTGCTCACCCTGCGCGAGGCCGAGATCGCCGAGCTGCTGCTGCAGTCCCTGCCCAACAAGAAGATCGCCCTCACCCTCGGACTGTCGCTGGACACGGTCAAGTGGCACCTGAAGAACATCTACCTGAAGCTGGACGCTCACGGACGAAGCGCCGTCGCGCGGCGCATGCGGCAGGAGCTCGAACGCGACGACGGGGGGCGTTCGGGCTAGGGCCTGCCGCGCCTGTCGGGTCAGACTGGGTCAGGCCGGATTGTCGAAAACCAGCCAGCCGCCGAAAGGCATCTCGCCTGACGGCCAGTCGCCGGCCGAAGCCGGGCAGCGGATGCCGCGCCGCAGCAGGCTCACGGCACGCAGCACGCCTGCATGCGTGACCCACAGCGTGTCGCGCGGCTGCGCCAGCCATTCGTCGTGCGCCTCGGCAATGCGCGACATGAAGGTGCGCACGCTCTCGCCGTGCGTGCCGGCGCGCAGGTCGGCGAAATCGGCCGTCCAGGCATCGAAGTCTTCACGCGGGATGTCGGCCCACGGCCGGCCCTCCCAGGCGCCGAAATCCATCTCGGCCAGCCGCGTGTCCCGCGTCACCGACAGGTCCGGGCGCAGCGCGGCGATGGACTCGGCCAGCGCGACGCAGCGCCTGAGCGGAGAGCTGCACAGCAGGACGTCGGCCGGCAGCAGCGGTGCGATGCGGCGGGCAGCGGCCAGCGTGGCATCGGCATGCGCTTCGAGGTCCGTCGCCCCATAGCAGAGGCCGGGTTCCGCCACGACCGGCGCGTGACGCTGGAGCCAGAGCGTGCTCATGCCTTCCAGGCCAGCGCGAGGTAGATCGCGAGTTCGCAGACCTGCTGGGTCGCGCCCAGCCCGTCGCCGGTGAAGCCCTGCAGCCGCCGCATGAAGAGCCGGGCCATCCAACCTGCCGCCAGCATGGCCGCGAGCACCGCCGCCGCGACGTGAACCGCGTCGTGTGCCTGCAGCAGCAGCGCCACGGCGGGCACCGTCCACGCGATGGCGATGAGCAGCGCCCCCGGGCTGATCGCATCCGCCAGCGGCTTGGCCTTGCTCGCGCCGCTGTCGCCCACGTAGGGCAGCCAGCGGATCAGGAAGAGCGGCATCAGCCGCGACAGCACATGCGCGCCGACGATGGCGATCGCCGCCGCCTGCAGACCCCGCCCCGCCAGCGCGGCGAGCAGCGCGAACTTGAGTCCGAGCGCCAGCACCAGCGCCACTGCACCGAAGGCGCCGATGCGCGAGTCCTTCATGATCTCCAGCGCCCGCTCGCGGCTGGCCGATCCGCCCAGGCCGTCGGCCACGTCGGCCAGCCCGTCTTCATGGAAGGCGCCTGTCAGCATCACGGTGGCGACGGTGCTGAGCACCGCGGCGGCCAGCGCGCCCGCCATGCCGGGCAGACCCCAGGCCACGCCCGCGAACACCAGCGCCGCCACCCCGCCCGCCAGCCAGCCGATGCCCGGCAGGTGCGCCGCGCTCGCGCGCAGCATCTGCGGGCTGAAGCCGACCCACTCGGCCAGCGCGCCCGTCACCGGCACCCGGGTGAAGAACTGCAGCGCGAGCAGGAAATGGCGGATGCCGCTCATCGGGGAACCTCCGTGCTTCGCACTGCGGTGCGAGCTTGCTTGGGGCGGCCCGGCGCGGCGCTCATTGGAGTACCTCCGTGCTTCGCACTGCGGTGCGAGCTTGCTTGGGGCGGCCCGGCGCGGCGCTCATCGGAGCACCTCCGTGCTTCGCACTGCGGCGCGAGCTTGCTTGGGGCGGCCCGGCGCGGCGCTCATGCGTCCTTTCGCGAGACGCCGGCCGATTCGAAGCTCGCCATCTCGCGCAGGATGCGGCAGGCGGATTCGAGCAGCGGCCAGGCCAGCGCGCCGCCCGAGCCTTCGCCCAGGCGCAGGTCGAGCTGCAGCAGCGGATCGAGCCCCAGCCGCTCCAGCAGCAGCGCATGCCCTGGCTCGGCCGAGCGGTGCGCGGCAACGCAGCGCTGCACCACGTGGGGCTGCAGCGACTGCGCCACCAGCACCGCAGCGCTGGCGATGTAGCCGTCGACCACGATCACCCGCCGCTCGCTGGCCGCCTGCAGCACCGCGCCGGCCAGCGTCGCCAGCTCGAAACCGCCGAACGCGGCCAGGGCCTCCAGCGGAGCCGTCGCGCCCGCGTGCAGCGCCAGCACCTGCCGCAGCACCTCGCGCTTGCGCGCCAAGCCGGCCGCGTCGAGGCCCGTGCCGATGCCGATGCAGGCGTCGATGTCGAGCCCGCCCAGGCGCGAGAGCAGCAATGCGGCCGAGGAGCTGTTGCCGATGCCCATCTCGCCGAGCAGCAGTGCGTTGCCGGGCAGCGCACGCACCACCTCGCGGCCGTTGGCGATCGCCTGCTCGCATTGCCCGGCGCTCATCGCCGGCCCCGCGCAAGCGTCGGCCGTGCCGGCCGCGATACGGCGCGACACCAGGCCCGGGCGGGCCTGGAAGTCGCGTCGCACGCCGCAGTCCACCACCGTCAGCGCCAGGCCGTGCTGCCGCGCGAGCACGCTCACGGCGGCACCGCCGGCCAGGAAGTTCTCGACCATCTGCCAGGTCACCTCGCTCGGGTAGGCCGAGACGCCGCGCGCCGCCAGCCCGTGGTCGGCGGCGCAGACCAGCATCTGCGGCGCCTCCAGCACCGGCCTGTCGGTGCCCAGGATGCTGCCGATGCGCAGCGCCAGCGCCTCCAGCCGGCCCAGCGCGCCCAGCGGCTTGGTCTTGTTGTCCAGTGCGGCCTGCAGGCGGGCGGCGAGCGCGGCGTCGGAAATGTCGGGGATCGTGGGGATGGGTTCGGTCATGCAATCAGCCCGGCGAGAACACCGGGTTCGAAATGGGTGTCGATGAAATCGGCCAGGCCGTCGAAGGTGGATTCCAGCGTGGGCGCCGAGGCGCCGAAGAGCGCGTGCAGCGCACCCGGGTCCTCGAACAGGCCGTGGAGATAGATGCCCAGCACGTTGCCGCGCGCGTTCTGCCAGGCCAGCCCGTCGGGCATCACCGCCCTGCCGTCGTGCGCGAGCTGCGGGTGCTCGGCGGTCTGGCCGTGGTGGATCTCGTAGCCGCCCACCGCCACGCCTGAGAGCGGGCTCCAGGCGCCGGTCAGCTCGCCGAAGCCGGCCGTGCGATGCCGCACCGTCTTCTCGCGCTCGAACACCGTCACCAGCGGCAGCAGGCCGAGCCCCGGCGCATTGCCGTCGATGCCGTGCGGATCGACCAGCGCCTCGCCCAGCATCTGCAGGCCGCCGCAGATGCCGAGCACTGCACCGCCGCGCTCGGCATGCGCGGCCACGGCGCGGTCCAGCCCCTGGGCGCGCAGCCAGGCCAGGTCGCCGCTGGTGTGCTTGGAACCGGGCAGCACGATCCAGTCGGCGGCGGCCACGTCGGCGGGCGTGCGCGCCCAGATCAGCCGCACGCCGGGCACGTTCTTGAGCGCCTGGAATTCGTCGAGGTTGCTGATGCGCGGATAGGCCACGACGGCCACCGTGCGCGTGACCGCGCCGCTGGCGCGGCTGCGGTCGTCGAACACGCCGTCTTCCTCAGGCAGGCCGTGCTGCCACCACATGGGCAGCGTCGCCACCGTGGGCACGCCGGTCAGCTCCTGCAGCTGCTGCGGGGCCGGCGCGAGCAGCGAGGCGTCGCCCCGGAACTTGTTCAGCACGAAGCCGCGCAGCAGCGCCCGGTCGGGCTCCGGCAGCAGCGCCCAGGTGCCGTACAGGTGGGCGAAGGCGCCGCCGCGGTCGATGTCGGTCGCGAGCAGGCAGCGCGCCTGGGCATGGCGGGCGATGCGCATGTTGACGATGTCGCTGGCCATCAGGTTGATCTCGGCCGGCGAGCCGGCGCCTTCGATCACGACCACGTCGTTCTCGGCACGAAGTTCGTCGAGCGCGGCCGAAATCTCGGGCCACACGCGCTCGCTGCGGCCGCGCCAGGGCAAGGCCGAGAGCGCCTCGCTCACCTGCCCCATCAGCACCACCTGGCTGTGGGTGTCGCGCTCGGGCTTGAGCAGCAGCGGGTTCATGCGCACCTCGGGCACCGTGTTCGCGGCCAGGGCCTGGAAGTACTGGGCGCTGCCGATCTCGCCGCCATCGACCACGCGGGCGTTGTTGCTCATGTTCTGCGCCTTGAAGGGCGCCACCTTCAGGCCCCGGCGGGCATACCAGCGGCACAGCGCGGTGGCCAGCCAGCTCTTGCCGGCGCCGCTGGTGGTGCCCAGGACCATGACGCAGCGCGCCGGTTCGCCGATTGCCCTTGCCTTTGAACTCATCCGGGGATTGTCGTTGAGCGCCACGGCTGAGCGTCCGGAATGCGACATCTTTCACGCCCGGGCACTGCAAATGCGACTGGTGAATCCGTTCGGCGCTTTCCCGCGTACCCCCTGGCGTCGCACACTGTCACAACAACGCACCCCAGGGACCCATGCCAGCCTTGAACGATTTGGCGCTGACCGTCGAGGAACCCGAGCCGGGCCAGTTCTACTGGACCCTGCTCGAGGCCCACCACGCAGACGAAGCCTCCGAAACCCTGGACTACCGGGTCTACCGGCGGGCGCCGCAGGCGCAGACCAGTTATTCCAACGCCATGGCCATGGGCGTGCTGGAACTCAAAAAAATAAGCGCCGCCGCAGACACAGCCGGCGAAACCGACTGAACCTGCGACGGCGCAAGACCGCCTTGCGGCGTTCAGGCTGTCAATTCGAAAAAGGCGGACTTCCGGCCGCGAAAGAGAAACACAAGAAGCTGGACGTCTTCCGCGCCCTTCTCGAATCCTTCGCGTCCCCTGCGTCCGGCTACTCAGCCGCGCCGGCCCTACCTACCTGGCGGCAGCCACGGCGGTGCGGGCGCCGTCCGCCGAAGCCACCGGCGCCGGCGCGTCCCAGCCGCCGCCGATGGCGCGGACCAGCCCCACGGCCGCCTGGTACTGGGCCGACTTCACCTGCAGCGCCTGGCGACGGTTGCGCAGCTCGCTGCGGCGGGCGTCGAGCAGGTCGAGCTGGCTGATGTAGCCGTTGCGGTAGCGCGTGTCCGACAGGCTGGTGGCGCGCGCCGCCGAGGTGACGGCCTGCGCCTGCACCACCGACTGCTCCTGCAGCGTGCGGATGGCGGCCAGCTGGTCTTCCACCTCCTGGAAGGCCACCAGCACCTGCGTGCGGTAGCTCGCGAGCGCGCCGTCGAGCTGGGCGTTGGCGCCCTGCACGCCGGCCTCGCGGCGGCCGCCGTCGAAGATCGGCAGCGACAGCAGCGCGCCCACGCCCCACGAGCGGGCCGACCACTTGAAGAGGTCGCCGATCTCGGGCGAGGCATAGCCGGCGGCGCCGGTCAGCGAGATGTCGGGGAACCACGCGGCCTGCGCCACGCCGACGCGGGCCTGCGCGGCCAGCACGGCGCTCTGCGCGGCCGACACGTCGGGGCGGCGCGTAAGCACCGTGGCCGGCACGCCCGGCGGAATGCTCGGCAGCGTGGTCGACCACTCGGCGCTGCTCAGGCCGAAGGTGGAGGCCGAATCGCCCACCAGCACCGCGAGCGCATGCTCCACCTGGGCGCGCTGGCGGTCGAGCGCGAGCGCGTCCGATTCGGTGGACGACACCTCGGTCTGCACGCGCGCCACGTCGAGCTCGGCGATGTCGCCGGCCTGCTCGCGGCGCTGCGACAGGCGCAGCGTGTCGCGGTAGGCCTCGACCTGCTCGCGCACCAGCACGCGCTCGGCGTCGAGCGCGCGCAGCTGCAGGTAGGTCTGCGCCGTTTCGGCCTGCACCGCCAGGCGCGTGCTCTGCAGCAGCGCCTCGCGGCCGGCCGCGTCCAGGTTCGCCGCCTTGCTCGCGCCCGAGAGGCGGCCGAACAGGTCGACCTCATAAGAGAAGGTGGCGCCGATGTTGGTCATCGTGGCCGGCCGCGTGCTGGCGGTGGCCTTGTCCAGGCCTGCACCGCGGTTGGCGCCGGCGCCCAGGCCGATCTGCGGCAGGCGGTCGGCATTGGCGCTGCGCGCCAGCGCGCGGGCCTCGGCCAGCCGCGCGGCGGCGGCCTGGATGTTGCCGTTGCCGACGTCGGCCTTCTCGACCAGCGAATTGAGCACCGGGTCATTGAACGCCAGCCACCAGGCGCCGCGCGGCTGCGCCTCTGCAGGCACTGCACGCGTGAAGCCGGCGGGCGGCGTGACGCCCTGCTGCTGCTCCTTGCCCTGCTCCTTGAACTGGGCGGTGGTCGTGATCTCGGGCAGGCCCGAGGGCACGGTGGCACAGCCGGCCAGCACCAGGGCGGCCATCAGCGGCACCAGGGCCGTGCGAAGCATGTGGACGGGCTTCACCAAGGGTTGTACTGAGAGTTTCATGATCAGCTTTCTTCTTCTCGATACATCAGTCATGCGAACCGTGCGAGGGACGCGGCGACGCAGGCACCGGATTCAGTCCGCCGCCGCCCGAGCCGCCGTGCGATGCAGGCGCAGCGGGATGGCCGGCCGACACGAAGTCCTCGCCATGCGGCACCTGGCCGTGCAGCTTGAGCTGGCGGTTGCCCGCGAGGCGGCGCATCAGCACGTAGAACACCGGCGTCAGGAACAGGCCGAAGGCCGTCACGCCGATCATCCCGGCGAACACCGCCACGCCCATCGCCTTGCGCATCTCCGAGCCCGCGCCGGTGGACAGCACGAGGGGCAGCACGCCCATCACGAAGGCCAGCGAGGTCATCAGGATCGGGCGCAGGCGCAGGCGGCTGGCCTCGATCGCGGCCTGCACGGGCGTGCGGCCGGCGAACTCGAGCTCCCGTGCGAACTCCACGATCAGGATCGCGTTCTTCGCACTCAACCCGACAAGCACGATCAGCCCGATCTGCGTGAAGACGTTGTTGTCGCCCCCCGAGATCCACACGCCGGTCATCGCGGCCAGGATGCCCATGGGCACGATCAGGATGATCGCGATCGGCAGCGTCAGGCTCTCGTACTGGGCAGCCAGCACCAGGAACACCAGCAGGATGGCCAGCGGGAACACCAGGAAGGCTGAGTTGCCGGCCAGGATCTCCTGGTAGGTCAGCTCGGTCCACTCGAAGGTCACGCCCTTGGGCAGCGTCTCGGCCGCGATCTTGACGATCGCGTCCTGCGCCTGGCCCGAGGAATAGCCCGGCGCCGGGCCGCCGTTGATGTCGGCGGCGAGGTAGCCGTTGTAGCGCATGGCGCGTTCGGGCCCGAAGGTCGAGTTCACCTTCATCAGCGCCGACAGCGGCACCATCTCGCCCGAGGTCGAGCGCACCTTCAGGAGGCCGACGTCCTCGGCACGGGCGCGGTAAGGCGCATCGGCCTGGACGCGCACGGAGTACGTGCGGCCGAACTTGTTGAAGTCGTTCGCATACAGGCTGCCGAGGTAGATCTGCATGGTGTCGAAGATGTCCGTCACCGGCACGCCGAGCTGGCGGGCCTTGGTGCGGTCGATGTCGGCGTACAGCTGCGGCACGTTGACCTGCCAGCTGGTGAACATGCCGGCCAGCTCGGGCGCCTGGTAGGCCTTGGCCATGAAGGCCTTCACCGCCGCGTCCATCTGGTCGTAGCCCACCGAGCCGCGGTCTTCCAGCTGAAGCTTGAAGCCGCCCGTGGTGCCCAGGCCCGCCACCGGCGGCGGCGGGAACATCACGATGAAGGCGTCCTGGATGCCCGCGAAGGCCTGGTTCAGCTGCCCTGCCACCGCACCGCCGCTCTGGTCGGCGCGCTTGCGCTGGTCGAAGGGCTTGAGCGTGGCGAACACGATGCCCGAGTTGGAGCTGTTGGTGAAGCCGTTGATCGACAGGCCCGGGAAGGCGATGGCGTCTTCCACGTTCGGGTTCTTCTTCATGATGTCGCCCATGCGCTGGATCACCTCGTCGGTGCGGTCCAGCGTCGCGCCGTCGGGCAGCTGGGCGAAGCCGATCAGGTACTGCTTGTCCTGCGCCGGCACGAAGCCGCTGGGCACCGCCTTGAACAGGCCGAAGGTCACGCCGATCAGCGCGAGGTAGATGGCCAGCATCAGGGTCTTGCGCGAGATCACGCGCTTGACGCCGCCGCTGTAGGCCTCGGAGCCGCGATGGAAGAAGCGGTTGAAGCCGCGGAACAGCCAGCCGAAGACGCGGTCCATGCCGCGCGTCAGCGCGTCCTTGGGCGCATCGTGGCCGCGCAGCAGCAAGGCGGCGAGCGCAGGCGACAGCGTCAGCGAGTTGATGGCCGAGATCACCGTCGAGATCGCGATGGTCACCGCGAACTGGCGATAGAACTGGCCCGTCAGGCCGCTGATGAAGGCCAGCGGCACGAACACGGCCACCAGCACCAGCGCGATGGCGATGATCGGGCCCGACACCTCGCGCATCGCGCGGTAGGTCCCTTCACGCGGCGTGAGCCCCGCCTCGATGTTGCGCTCCACGTTCTCCACCACCACGATCGCGTCGTCCACCACGATGCCGATGGCCAGCACCAGCCCGAACAGGCTCAGCGCGTTGATCGAGAAACCCAGCACGTGCAGCACCGCGAAGGTACCGATCACCGACACCGGCACGGCCAGCAGCGGAATGATGGAAGCGCGCCAGGTCTGCAGGAACAGGATCACGACCAGCACCACCAGCATGATGGCTTCGAGCAGCGTGTGGATCACAGACTCGATGGACGCACGCACGAACTGCGTCGGGTCGTAGGCGATGCGGTATTCCAGGCCCTCGGGCATGTTCTTGTTGAGCTCAGCCATCGTCTTGCGAACGTTGGCCGAGATGTCGAGCGCGTTGGAGCCGGGCGCCTGGAACACGCCCATGCCGACGGCCGGGTCGTTGTTCAGCAGCGAGCGCAGCGAGTAGTCGGCGGCGCCCATCTCCAGGCGACCGATGTCGCGAAGACGCGTGACGGCGCCGTCGGTGCCGCTCTTGACGATGATGTCGCCGAACTCTTCCTCGCTCTGCAGGCGGCCCTGCGCATTGATCGACAGCTGCATGTCCACGCCCGACAGGCCCGGTGAAGCGCCGACCACGCCGGCCGCGGCCTGCACGTTCTGGCCGCGGATGGCAGCGACCACGTCGGAAGCCGAGAGCCCGCGCTGCGCGACCTTCTGCGGGTCGAGCCACACGCGCATGGAGTAGTCGCCGCCGCCGAAGATCTGCACCTGGCCCACGCCTTCGATGCGCGCCAGCGGGTCCTTCACGTTCAGCACCGCGTAGTTGCGCAGGTAGTTGATGTCGTAGCGGTTGTTCGGCGAGACGAGGTGGACCACCATCGTCAGGTCGGGCGCGCTCTTGACGGTCGTGATGCCGAGCCGGCGCACTTCCTCGGGCAGGCGCGGCTCGGCTTGCGAGACGCGGTTCTGCACCAGTTGCTGTGCCTTGTCGGGGTCGGTGCCCAGGCGGAAGGTGACGGTGAGCGTGAGCACGCCGTCGGTGGTCGCCTGGCTGCCCATGTAGAGCATGCCTTCGACGCCGTTGATCTGCTCTTCCAGCGGGGTGGCCACCGTTTCGGCGATCACCTTCGGATTGGCACCGGGGTACTGGGCGCGCACCACCACCGAAGGCGGCGCGACTTCCGGGTACTCCGAGATCGGCAGACCGCGCAACGCGATCAGGCCCGCTATCAGCATCAAGAGCGACAGCACGCCGGCAAAGATCGGCCGGTCGATGAAGAATTTTGAGAGATTCATGTTCGTTTACTCCACCGCGTCGAGCGCGGTCCACGCTGTGTGCAGGCACCCAGCATCCAAGTGGCTCCCATTCCAGGAACACCGCGGAACCGGCTTTGCCGGGCCGCTGGTGTTGCCCCCGTGAGGGGGTTGGCGGCTACACGAAGTGAGCAAGCCTGGGGGTGGTTCAAGATTTGGCCGCCTCCGCGACGCGTTCCGGTTGTTGTTGCTTGGGGTCCGCCTTGGCGTCCATCGTCACTTGCTGCGGCGCCACCAGCGCGCCCGGGCGGATGTGCTGCAGGCCGTTGACGATCACGCGGTCACCCGCTTTCAGGCCCTTGCTCACGACACGCAGGCCGTTGATCGAGGCGCCCAGCGTCACCTCGCGGTAGACAGCCTTGCTGTCCTCGCCCACGACCATCACGAACTTCTTGTTCTGGTCGGTGCCGATGGCACGTTCGCTCACCAGCAGCGCGGTGTCGTTGCGGGCCTGGCCCATGCGGATGCGGGCGAACTGGCCGGGGATCAGGGCGCCGTCCTTGTTGTCGAACGAGGCGCGCACGCGCACGGTGCCGCTGCGGGCGTCGACCTGGTTGTCGATCAGCTGCAGCTTGCCGGTGAAGGGCGTGCCGTCCATGCCGGCGGTGCCCATCTGCACGGGGATGCTCTCGATCTGGCCGCGAGCGCTGGAGCCGCTGGGCAGTTCCTTCAGCGCGCGGGTGATGACCTGCTCGTCGGCATCGAAGCTCGCGTAGATCGGGCTCACCGACACCAGCGTGGTCAACACCGGGGCGCCCGGACCGGCCGCCACCAGGTTGCCCACCGTCACCTCGATGCGGCCGATGCGGCCCGACACCGGTGCGCGCACCTGGGTGTAGCCCAGGTTCAGGCGCGCCGACTGCAGCGAGGCCTGGGCCGCGCGCAGGTTGGCTTCGGCTTCACGGCCGGCATTCACGCGCTCGTCGTACTCGCGCTGGGCGATGGCCTTGTCATCCCACAGGCGCTTGGCGCGCTCCTGCTCGCTGCGGCTGAACGATTGGCGGGCCTGCGCGGAAGCCACCTGCGCCTCGGCGCGCTCGACCTCGGCCGCGTACGGCGCGGGGTCGATGGTGACCAGCAGGTCGCCCTGCTTCACCAGTGCGCCTTCACGGAAGTGCACCGCCTGCACGGCGCCCGCCACGCGGGAACGCACGTCGACGCGCTGAACGGCTTCGAGCCGGCCCGAGAACTCGTCCCAGGCGTTGATCTCGCTCGCCGCCACCGTGGCGACCGACACCGGCGTGGCCTGGGGCGCCGCCGGAGCGTTGTTGGCTTCGGCCTTGAAGCTGTACATGCCCACCACCGCCGCGGCCACGGCCAGCAGCGCGGTGAGGCCGGTCAGGGCGGGCCAGAGGCCCTTGCGGGCGGCGGAAGACAGCTTTTTCTCGTTGTTCGACATGATGTTCAGTCCTTCTCGATGACTTTTGGGATGCAACAAGCCACCCCGGCGCTTTTGGCACCAGGAGGCGGGATTTCAGGAAAAAAGGGGCCCCGGCACGCGGCCGCGCTGGCAGCGTGTCGATCAGGCAGCCGGTGACCGGCGGGAACTAGCTGGGGTGGTCGGCCGTCGCGGGCGGCGGCGTGGTCGCGCTGAAGAACTCGCGGAAGTGCTGCTGCACCGCCGCTTCACAGGCCACGCAGCCCGTGTTCTCGGTGTCGTACAGCGCCTTCGGCCAGTTGGAGGCGCTGGGCAGCACGCTGCTCGTGACCTCGATGCCGGCCGCGCGCAGGCGGTTGGCGAAGGTCATCGCCTCATCATGCATCGCGTCGTCGGCGCCGACCAGCACCAGCGCCGGTGCCAGCGCCGACAGCCGCAGCGAGCCGCTGGGCACCGCGTAGGGGTGCATGGCGTTCGAGGGGCAGCTCAGGTATTTCTCCCAGCCGCTGGCCCAGCGGCACTCGGTCGCATCGCTGGTGGCATTGCGCAGCGACGCGGTGCCGGCGCAGGGGTCGAGCATGGGCGACAGCAGGATCTGGCCTGCGATCGGCGGATGGGCCCGGTCACGGGCGATCAGCGCCACGGCTGCCGCCAGGTTGCCGCCGGCCTCCTCGCCGGCCAGGTAGACCTGGGAGCCCTTGCCGCCGAGCTTGGTGCGCTGCTTGTAGAGCCATTCGAGGGCCGCATAGCCCACTTCGATGGGTTCCGGGAACGGCGACTGGGGCGCCAGCGGATAGGCCAGCGAGACCACCACCGCGCCCGCGCCGGCCAGTAGCCTTGCCACGTTGCGGCCGTTGTCCAGGCCGCCGCAGACGAAGGTGCCACCGTGGAAATGCAGCACCAGCGGTGCCACCTCGCCCTTGGCGCGCTGGCCGTACACGCGGGCACCGACCGGTTCGCGGCCGGGCAGCTCGATCGACAGATCGGCTTCCACGCCTTGCGCCGCAGCGCGGGCGGCGGCTTCGGCAGAACGGGACGATGGAACGGGTGACATGGGCGACCTCGGGGATTTGGGCGATGGTTGAAATATAAGTCGGCCGATCTGTACATAAACAGGCCGGCCGACCCCACTCTGTTTCCAAACGGACAACAATCAGCACAGCTCAAGGCAACAGGCGGTGCCACCGGAGGGAATTGTCTCCTTGTGTGAGAATCCGCCTCCCCCGGTGTGGGCCGGGTACCCAGAACAGGCATTCGATGGATCAAATCCAGGCCATGCGGATCTTCGTCCGCGTCGTGGAAGCCGGCACCTTCACCCGGGCAGCGGACTCGCTGGCCCTCCCCAAGGGCACGGTCACCAAGCAGATTCAGGCGCTCGAATCGCGCCTGCGCGTGAAGCTGCTCAACCGCACCACGCGCCGCGTCACGGTCACGCCCGACGGCGCGGCCTACTTCGAGCGGGCGGCACGCCTGCTCAACGACTTCGACGACATGGAAGCCAGCATGACGAACGCGCAGGCCAACCCCACGGGGCGGCTGCGCATCGACGTCGGCACATCGGTGGCCAGGCTGCTCATCCTGCCCGCGCTGGCCACCTTCTGCGACCGCTACCCCGACATCCAGGTCGACCTGGGCGTGAGCGACCGCACGGTCGACCTCATCAGCGACAACGTCGACTGCGTGATCCGCGCGGGCGAGCTCAGCGACCAGTCGCTGGTGGCGCGGCGCATCGGCACGCTCGACTTCGTCACCGTGGCCTCGCCGGCCTACGTGAAGCGCTACGGCATTCCGCAGCACCCGAACGACATCGAGAAGCGCCACCACGTGGTCAGCTACTTCTCGGGCACCACGCGGCGCGTGTACCCGCACGAGTTCAAGAAGGGCGACGAGGTGATCGAGCTCAACGGCCCCTATCGGGTGTCCGTGAACGAGAGCAACGCGCACATCACCGCGGTGCTGGGCGGCTTCGGCATCTCGCAGTGCATCACCTTCATGGCCGAGCCGCTGCTCGAGAGCGGCGAGCTGGTGCAGATCCTGCCCGACTGGCACCGCGACCCGCTGCCGATCCACGTGGTGTACCCGCCCAACCGCCACCTGAGCGCCAAGGTGCGCGCCTTCGTGGACTGGGCCGCCGAGCTTTTCGCGAAGAACCCGAGGCTGCAGCGCCGCTGACCACGGGGCCGCAGCAGCTGCGGCCGACAATTCGCCGTGCCGCCCTAAATTCCCGGCGGCAAATGCCGTTAACCAGTTCGGCCGGATGCCGAAAAGCCGTCCCGATTCCGCCCGCATGCGTACCGCGGCCCGATCAGCGGCGTCCGCAGGCAGGCCCCCGGAGCGGCGGTGCAATGCGCGCGCCGGACAACACACACCACAAGCTCATGGATACAGAACAGTCGAATGCAGCCGAGCACACCAGCGGATTCGCCCGCCGCACGCCGGTAGAGATCGGCGTGCACCTGCGCAACCTCGCCAGCCGCCGCGACAACCTCACGGTGCAGTACGCGGGCGGCCACCTGGTGACGCAGCTGCTCGACGTGGACACCCGCTCCCGCGTCTTCACCTTCGACTGGGGCGCCTCGCCCGAGCAGAACCAGAGCCTGCTGGCGGCGCCGCGCTGCCACTTCGAAGCCCAGCAGGACGGCGTGCGCATAGAGTTCTCCATCGCCTCGCCGCGCGAGACCCGCTACGAGGGCCTGCCGGCGTTCGAGGCCGACTTTCCGGAGATGCTGGTCTACCTGCAGCGGCGCGAGTACTTCCGCGTGGATGCGCCGATCGCCGATTCGTACACCTGCTCCGGCACCCTGCCCCAGGGCGAGGCGTTCTCCTTCGAGGTACAGGACCTGTCGCTGGGCGGCGTCGGCCTTCGCACCCGCGACGAACGCGCAGCCGCGCTGCCGGTAGGCACCTTCCTGAGGGACTGCGAACTGTCGCTGGGCGCGCTGGGGCGCCTCACGCTCGACCTGGAGCTGGTGTCGCTGCGCCCCGGCCTGCAACCCAACGGCACGCCGCGCTACCAGCTGGGCTTCCGCTTCCTGGCGCTGCCACCGGGCGCGGAAAGCGCGCTGCAGCGCCTCGTCACCCGGCTCGAGATGAAAAGCCGCTCGCTGGTCGGCTGACCCCGTGCGGCCGGGTCAGAACACCGGCTCGCAGCGCACCTCGGTCTTCACCGAGTTGGCGATGAAGCATTCCTCGTGCGCCCGGTGGTGCATCTGCTCGACCTGCTCGCGCGTGGGCAGGTTCTCGCCGGAGAAGCTCACCTGCGGGCGCAGCGTGACCACCGTCATCGCCATCTTTCCTTCGGTGTTCTTCTCCATCACGCCGACGGCCGCGTCGAAGTAGCGGTCGACCACGAAGCGGCGCTTCACCGCCATCGTGAGGAACCACAGCATGTGGCAGTTCGACAGCGAGGCCACGAACATCTCCTCGGGGTCGACGGCCGATACGTCGGACATCGGCAGCGGCACCACGTGCGGCGAGGAAGACGCAGCCACTTCGGCGCCGCCGTCGAAGCGCAGCGAATGCCGCCGGCTGTAGGTGTTCGACAGGAAGTCCTGCTCGCCGCGCAGCCAGAGGACTTCCGCTGTGTACTGGGCCATGTGATTCTTCTCCGGCTCGGTTTGCGGGAGTGCGATTCTGCGCCAGGGGCGGCTCAGGCAAGCGCGATGCGGTAGCGCAGCTTCGCCACGCTTCCCTGGCTCGGCTGGGTGACGAAGGTCTCGACCAGCTCGCCGCCATTGGCCACGATCACCTTCTGCGAGGCGAAGTTGTCGGGGCTGGTCGTGATCTCCACGCGCCGGAGGCCTTCCCGCGCCGCGAGCCTGAGCATCTCGCCGAGCGCGCGTGTGGCGTAGCCCCTGCGCTGCTTCCAGGGCACCACGCTGTAGCCGATGTGACCCAGGCAGTAGAGCGGCAATGCGTCGGTGCCCGGCTGCCAGCGCAGGTCGATGCTGCCGCAGAACTCGCCGTCCCACATCCAGCACTTGTAGCCCGGCAGCCGCCGCACCTTGGAGCCGTCGGGCAAGACGATGCGTCCGCCCTTCGCCTCGCGGTCCACCAGGCTCGCGAGGAAGCGGTCGGCATCGGCCTCGATGGCGGCGCGCTCCTCGGCGCCCGACTCCGGCCGCGTCTCGTCGCGCGACCAGCCGCGGTTGAGCGCCGCGACGTAGCCTGGCAGGCGGGCCCGGGAGGGCCACACCAGCTCCATCGGACGCGGCTCGACGGCTGTCTTGCCCATGGGTTCGCTAGGCCCCCATCAGCTTGACGATCAGCGGCACCAGCAGCGCGGTCGCGATGCCGTTGAGCCCCATCGCCAGCGCCGAGAACGCGCCGGCCGTCTCGTTCACCTGGATGGCGCGCGCCGTGCCGATGCCGTGCGCCGCCATGCCGACCGCGAAGCCACGCACCGCCGGCTCCCTGATGCGGAGCAGGTTCAGCAGGCCGGTGGCCATGATCGCGCCCGAGATGCCCGCCACGGCCGCGGCCACCGCCGCCAGCGAAGGCAGCCCGCCGATTTTCTCGGCCACGCCCATCGCGATGGGCATGGTGGCCGACTTGGGCGCGAGCGACATCATCAGCTCTTGCGAGCCGCCCAGCACCCAGGCGATGCCCACGGCCGAGACGATGGCCGCGACCGAACCCACGATGAGCGCCACGCCGATCGGCAGCCACAGCCGGCGCAGCCTCTCGAGCTGCCCGTACAGCGGCACGGCCAGCGCCACCGTGGCCGGGCCGATCAGGAAGTGCACGAACTTCGCGCCCTCGAAATAGGTGTCGTAGGGCGTGCGCGTGAGCAGCAGCACCGTGACGATGACGATCACCGAGATCAGCACCGGGTTGACCATCGGGTTGCGTCCGCTGCGCGTGTGCAGCCACAGCGCGCCCAGGTACGCCAGCAGCGTGAGCGACAGCCACAGCAGCGGCGACTGGGCGAGGAACACCCAGATCTCGAAGAGCTTCGCGGGCGCCGTCATTTACCGGGCGTCCTTGCCGGTGATGCGGATCATCCAGCGGAAGGTGAGCGCGGTGACCGTCATGGTGAAGGCCGCTCCCACGATGCCGGCCGCGAGGAACGGCAGCCACTCGCGCCCCACCCGCTCGAAATGCAGCATCACGCCAGTGACGGCCGGAATGAACAGCAGCATCAGGTTGCGCAGCAGATGGCCCGAGGTGTCGCTCAGCACCTGCGGCACGCTGCCGCGCACCAGCAGGCCGATGAACAGGAAGACCATGCCGATCAGCGGACCGGGAACGGGCAGCCCCAGCCACTGCACGAGCAGTTCGCCGGCAAGCTGGCAGAGGAAAAGCGTGGTGATGGCGTAGAGCATCTGTTTCTTCCGTACTTGGGTTTCTGGCTGGTCCGGGCGTTCAGGCGTTCAGGCGGCGCCTGTCCAGGCCTGCTTCAGCGCCTGCTGGCTGGCCGGCGGCAGCACGCCCATGCGCACATGGCCCGGCAGGCCGAAGGAGGCGCAGTCGCGCAGCTTGATGCCAGACGCGCGCAGGCGCTCGAGCATGCCGGCGAAATCGTCTGCACCCGGCCTGGCGACGTGGAAGTTCGCCTCGCTCGGCCAGACCTGCCAGCCGATCTCCCGGCACAGGGCCGTCTGCGAATTCTTCCATTCGCGCAGGGTGGCGAGGCTGTCGCGCAGCCACTGCTGCACACCGGGCTGCGTCCAGGCCGAGAGCATCGCCACGCCCTCCGCGCCCACCGGCCACGAGGCCGCGAGGCGAACCAGCGCTTGCACCGCGTCCTGCGCATCCACCGGGGCGATCGCATAGGCCGCGCGCACGCCGGTCATGCCGAGCGCCTTGTTGGGCGACCACATCTGCCAGACGCGATCCAGCTGACGCTGGTTGAGCGCGAGGCGGCCTTCCAGTCGCAGAGGCTCGTAGGCGCGGTCGAGCACGCAGGGCACGCCTTCGGGCAGCGCGTCGACGGTTTCGCCGATGCCCGGCTGCACCTGCCCGAGCGGCGTGGAGGGTTCGCAGCACCAGGCCAGCAATGGCCGTCGCGCCGCAGCCGGCGCACGCACCGCCTGCAACCCGAGCGCCCGGGCACTTGCGGCGTAGTCGCCATAAGACATGGCTGGCAGCACGACCTCGCCATGCCCGCCACGGTCTTCGAGCGCTACCCAGGTCGTGATGCGCCGGATGAATTCGCTGGCCCCGGCCGCGAGCACGATGCGCCAAGCCTGCACGCCATGCATGGCCGCAAGCTGCTCGCGCAGCGCCGTGTAAGCCGGATCGGGATAGCGGGACAGGTCGGCGGCACGCACCCGCTCCAGCGCCTCGGGGCACGGGCCGCATGCGTTCGCGTTGGTGGAGAAGTCGTGCGCGGGCGCGCCGAGCGCGTCCGGGCCGCCGTGGGTGAACAGGGAATCGGCGTCGGTCATGGCATGAAGAGCAGCACCGCGGCCGCGATCAGGAGGACAGCGCCGGCCAGCAGCAGCACGCCGCGCTGGCCGAGCTGCGCGGCGCGGCCGGTGTCGGCCGGCGTCGGCGCGGCGCCTTCGGCATTCAGCGCGTACACGCCGGGCTTCGCCAGCCGCACGCCCAAGAGCAGCGCCATCGCGGCCATCGGCCAGCCGCTGTTGGGCGACGGCGTGCGGCGCGCCTCGAACGCCAGCCCGCCGGGCCAGCGCCATGCCGCCAGCGCGAGCAGCGCCACGGTGATGCGCGCGGGAATCCACGAGAGCACGTCGTCGGCACGCGCGGCCCATTTGCCGAACCAGGTCCAGTCGCGGCCGCTGCGCTCGCCGCGATAGCCCCACATCGCATCGGCGGTGTTGGCGAAGCGGTAGAGCGCCGCGCCCGGCAGCCCGAGCAGCACGAACCAGAAGACGGGCGCCACCAGCGAGTCGTTGAGGTTCTCGGCGAGCGACTCGATGGCGCTCTCGCGCACCTCGCGCTCGCTCAGCCGCTCGACGTCACGGCTGACGAGGCGCGCCAGTTGCATGCGCCCGGCATCGAGCGAAACGCCCAGTGCCGCCTCGACAGCGAGCACCTCGTCGCGCAGCATGCGCCAGGCGAAGAGCGGCTTGAGCAGCAGGCCCAGCGCCAGCGCCACCGCCCAGGCCGGCAGATGCAGCATCGCCAGCGTCTGCAGGCCCATCGCGATGCCCCAGACGCACATCGCCCCCACGCACCACACCAGCGCGCCGCAGAAGAACATCGACAGATCGACCGCCTTCGCCTGATGCATGCGCGGCGCGATGCGCGACCCCATGCCCAGATAGCGACCCATCCACACCACCGGATGCAGCGCCGCGGGCGGCTCGCCCAGCCAGCGATCGACGGCCAGCGCGATCCATAGCGCGGCGGCGAAGGCGATGGCGTATTCGGAACTCGGCAAGGGCATGGAAGCCGCCATTCTCGCGAATCAGGCGGCCGCCCTGCCCCGGCGCCATTGCGTCGTCGCGCCGAACGCAAGAAGCAGCGCGGCGCCCAGCGCCATCCAGAGCCGCAGGACGATGGCTTCGCCGGCCTTGGGCGGTGGTGCTTCCGCCGATGTCGGCTCGAGCTTCAGGCCGCTGACGGGCTGCGGGCCGTCCGGAGCGGGAGCAGATTCAGGGGCCGGTGCAGGCGCCTGCACCACCGCGGGCGCGACCGCCGGAGCCGGCATGGGCGAAGAAGCCGGAGCCGGCGACAGCTCCGCCTGCACGAAGCGCTGCACGCCCGCATTGCGCTCGCGCAGCCCCGTCGCCCGCACCGCCTGCGCATAGGCCTGCGCCAGCTCGCGCCGCGTGGCGGCATCGGGCTTCCAGTAGTCCAGCCGCACCGCGTCGAGCATGCGCTCCAGGGTCTGCGCGAAGGCCGCGCGGTTGTCGCCTTCCAGCCATTCGCGCGTGCCCAGCCCGTAGCGGTCGCGCACGTACACGTCGTGCAGCGACTGCCACTGGTCCTGCCGGACCGCCTGCGGCGCGGTGACCTGCCAGCCCCAGAGGAACTGCGCGGTCTTCAGCACCTGCAGCGTGCCGCTGTAGCCCTCGGCCTTCTGCGCCTCGATCCACTGCGGGTGCAGGTAGCGCGTCTGCATCTCGCGCGCGATGGCCCCGGCCGCCGTGTCGGTGCGCACCTCGGTGCCGTCGCGCAGGTTCTGCACGTACAGGGCCGGGTCCTTGCCGGTGAGATGCCGCACCGCCTGCGCGATGCCGCCGAGGTACTGGAACGGATCGTCATTGGTCATCACGCCGTACAGGTTGGAGCTGCGCGCCATCAGCGCCGCGTCCACCTGCGCGAGATTGCCGGCATACGCGCCCGGACGCGCTGCGCCGTCGAGGCCCTTGCCGTAGGCGTGGCCCATGCGATCCATGTAGAGCTGCGCCATCTGCGCGTCGCCGCCGCCGCGCTGCTGGTTCTTCCATACGTCGCTCGCGAGCGCGGCTTCCTCCAGCCCGGCGCCGTAGCTGCCCTGCTCGTTCGAGAACACGCGCGCCGTCGACCAGCGCTGCGCCTCGTCCGCCGCGATGCCTTCCGAGCGAAGCCTGCGCGCCATCGCCTCGCTGTTGCGCGCCACCGCATTGCCGGGCTCCCGCAGCGCCGACACCTGCTGCACCGCTTCGTCGAGCCAGCGCATCACGGCCGGGAACTGGTCGCGGTAGGAGCCGGTGACGCTGACCAGCACATCGATGCGCGGCCGCTTCAGCTGCGACGCGGGAATGACCTCGATGCCCGCCATGCGCCCGCCCTCGTCCCAGCGAGGCTTCACGCCCATCGCGTAGAAGGCCTGGCTCTCCAGCACGCCCTGGTGGCGCGAGGCCTCGCCGGCCCAGAGGGTGAAGGCGATCTTCCCGGGCGGCTTGCCGGCATGCGTCTTCGTGTGCTGCGCGATCCAGGCATCCATGGCGGCGACGCCGGTCTCCCAGGCCGCGCGCGTGGGCACGCGGCTCGGGTCGAAACCGTAGAGGTTGCGCCCGGTGGGCAGGCTGTCGGGGTTGCGCACCGGGTCGCCGCCATAGCTCGACTTGAGGTAGCGGCCGTCGAGCGCAGTCAGCAGGCCCTCGATTTCCTCGTTGTGCGTGAGCACCTCGTCGAGCTTTCGCGCGCGCCCGGCCAGCTCCAGCAGCTTCTGCCGGTCGGCGGGCGTCCTGCCCATGGCGCTCGCGGCCTGCGCGTCGACGAGCGCCTGCTCCACCCAGCGCGCGGGCCGCGAGGCGGCGACGCTCTTCGCGTCGATCAGGAAAGCCTCGTCGATGTCCTCGCCGAGTGCTTCGACCAGCGGCTTGCCGAGGATCTGCAGGATGGTCATGCGCCGGCGCTGCGCGTCGGGCGCCTGCCCGAAGGTCGCGAGGCCCAGCGGCTGCGCGGTCTGCGCGAGCTCGTCGAGGTAGGGATGCAGCACGGCGATGAAGCCCGCGAAATCGGCGCGGATGCGCGCGGGCGTCCAGCCCAGGTCGCGGTCGTAGCGGTGCTCGGCGAATTCGGCCGTGAGCTGCTTCTCCAGTGCGGTCTTCACGGCGCCCGGCGATAGCGTCTCCCACTCGTGCATGCGCTCGTGCATCTCCTGCACGCCGGGGCGGAAGCCGGCGGGCGCGAACAGCGGCGTCGAGTGGCTCACCATGGTCGCGCGGCCTCGCCGCTTGGCGGTGGTGGCCTCGCCGAGGTTGTCCATGATGTAGGGATACACGTTGGGCAGGTCGCCGAGCGCGAGCAGCGGATCGTCCTGCACCGAGAGCCCGCGCTCCTTGCCCGCCGACCACTCGACCGTGCCGTGCGTGCCCACGTGCACCACCGCGCTGGCGCCGAAGCGCTGGCGCAGCCAGAGATAGGTCGCAAGGTAGCCGTGGCTCAGCGGAACGGCCGAGCGGTGATAGACCTGCCCGGCCTTGCCCACCACCTGCGTGCCGGGCTCGAAGCGCGGCGGCTGCCGCAGCACGACCACGTTGCCGAAGCGCACGCGCGGGATCACGAAGGACTGCTGGCCCGCCACGGCGCGCAGCATGGTCGACTTCCCGGGCGGGCCCCAGTAGCTTTCGATGCGGCGCTGCGTTTCCTGCGGCAGCGCGCGGAACCATGCGAGATAGTCGGCCAGCGGCAGCGTGTCGGCGAGGTCCCTGTCGAGCAGCGGCTGCAGCTCGTCGCCCTGGCCCGCGGGGTTCGGGTAGTAGGCCCGCATCGTCGCCTGCACCTGGGCGATGAGCGCATCGGTGCCGGGCAGTTCGGTGGCGTAGCCGGCCGACTTCATCGCCGCCAGCATGTTGCTCACGCTGCGCGGCACGTTCAGGAAGGAGGCGCCGAAGTTGGCCTCGCCCGGCGGGTAGTTGTAGACCAGCATCGCCACGTGCCGCTCGGCCGGCGGCGTGCGCTGCAACCGCAGCAGCGCGGCGGGCTTCGCGGCCACGGCGTCGATCTGCGCGGGCAGCGGCTGCAGCGTGCCGCTCGCCGCATCGCGTGCGCTCACGAGCATCGGGTCGGTCATGCCAGCCAGCTCGCTCGGGCTGTAGTAGGAGGCGATGTCGGTCTGCGCGAGGCCGTCCCTGCTCCGCGCCCATTGGTCGGCGTCCATCGCCAGCGAGGGCAGCGTCTGCAGCACCGGCACGCCGATGCGCTCCAGCTCGGCCTTGCGCTCGTTGGGGCTGAAGACCAGCGATGCGTTGACGATGGCATCGGCCACCCGGCGTTCGCCGTCGTGCGTCATGCGGAAGAACAGATCCTTCTGCTGGCGCGGGCCGTAGAAGGCATAGGCGCGCAGGCCGCGGGCCTCCAGCGACGCGATGAGCGCATCGAGCCAGGCGGTGTCGTCGCCGGCCAGCGTGGCGCTGTTGACGGCGATGGCGACCGTGCCGCTGCCCGCCAGCATTTCGATGGCTGCCACGTCCGTTTCGACGCGCGGCCAGCCGGGGTGGTAGATGCCGGCGAGCGGAAGCGGTACGGGCTCCGGCAGCCCCTGCATCCCGCCCGGCTGCCGCAACGCCTTCATCGACGCGACCAGGTTGGCCGCGCCCGGAAAGCGCCAGAACTCGCGCAGCCGCTGGGCCCATGGGGCATCGACACCGCGCTGCGCCGCCAGCGGCGCAGCGGCGGTGGTCTGGCCCTTGGCCACCAGAGCGAACTCGCCGACCAGCACATAGGGCACCGTGCTGCGCGACACGGCATCGCCGAACCGCGCGGCGGCGGCCTGCGCCACGCTGACGTGCGGCGCGTCGATCACGAGCAGGCTGGCCCCGTCGATGGCCGCGGCCAGCGCCTCGGGCGAGTCCTGCGACGCCGACAGCACCTGCAGCGGCACCCCCGCCTCGCGCGCCGCTGCCTGCAGCCTCACCACGCGCGCCGGCGACACCAGCGAGGTGCTCAGCACGACGACGCGATTCGTCCCTTGCGGCTGCGCGTGCGCCGGGAGGAGGAATCCCGCCCCGCCGAGGAGGAGCCAGGCGAAAAGAAGAAGCCGGGTCACTTCCCGCCCGAGCCGGCCGGCTCCGCATCGGCCGGCACGTAGACCATCGTCCCGTCCTTCAGCCGCCAGGCGGTGCCGGCCTTCTCGCCATCGCCTTGCCCGGTCGCGCCGCTGGCCTTGAAGCGCGTGATCTTGCGGCCCTCGCGCGTCACGATCTCCATGTTCGGCTGGCCCTCGTTGCGGATGATCGTCACCTTGTCCTGCGCGAAAGGGTTCATCGGGTTGTTGATGACCGCGATCATCAGCATGCCGATCACCACCATGAACACGTCGATCAGGTTGATGGTGGAGAGCACCGGGTCGTCGTCGTCGCTGTCCAGGCTGCTCAATATCGAGAACTGGCGCCGGCTCATGAGAGGCGGTCCCGTGCATCGAGCACCGTCACCAGCTCGCGCATCAGCCAGCGGCGGCGCACGGTGTAGACCACGAAGGTGATCGAGGCGGAGGCCAGCGCCACGATCACGCTCGCGAAGGCCGGCGCCAGGCTCTGCGCCACGCCCTGCGATTCGCCCGAGGCCACGGCCACCAGCGCCGGGCCCATCGGGATCATGGTGGCGATCAGCCCCAGCATCGGCGCCACGCGGCTGCACAGCCGCACGCCCTCGAGCTGCTTGAGCACCACCAGCTCCATCTGCTCCTGGCTCGCGGCGGCATGGCGTTGCAGCACCAGCGCGCGCAATGGATCGCGGCGGCGCTGCAGATACTCGATGGCGAACGCGCCAAGGCAGTAAACCGCATAGACGAAAGAAAGCAGCACGCCCAGCGTCACCGGCCAGAGAAACAGGCGCGCAAGCTCGAAGAGAACGGTGTCGAAGGCCAGCATCAGGTCGGCTCCGTGGAGGAAGAAGGTTTGTCGAACAGGTCCGAAGGCAGGCCCCAGCTTTCATCGAACACAAGCGACGCGAGCGGTTCGCGCTTCGCCCAGCGTTCGCGCTGCAGCATGGGCTCTTCATAGAACTGGTGCACGGGACCCAGGCACAGCAAGGCGATGGGCTCGGCGCCTTCGGGCAGGCCCAGAAGCACCGACACCTCGGCCGGATCGAACAGCGACACCCAGCCCATGCCCAGCCCTTCGGCGCGCGACGCGAGCCAGAGGTTCTGGATGGCACAGGAGGCCGAGGCCAGGTCCATTTGCGGCAGCGTGCGGCGGCCGAACACGTGCTTCTCACGGCCGTCGGCCAGCGTCACCGCCAGCAGCTCGGCCGCGTCGAGCAGGCCCTGCACCTTCAGGCGCATGAATTCGTCCTCGCGCTCGCCAAGGGCGCGGGCCGTCAGCACGCGTTCCTGCTCGACGACGCGGTGCAGTTGCTGCCGCAGCGCCTCGCCACGGATGCGGATGAATCGCCACGGCTGCATGAAGCCCACGCTGGGCGCGTGGTGTGCTGCTTCCAACAGCCTTCGCAATACGTCGGGCTCCACCTGGCCGCCTGCGAAATGGCGCATGTCACGGCGTTCGTGGATGGCGCGGTAGACCGCCTCTTTGTCTTTTTTGGTGAAAGCCGGGGTAGTCACGCTGCTCTTTCGGGGTGGGTGCACAGGCCACCGGGTACTCCCCTGCGCGAATGTGCCCCGTCGGCGTGAGCGCGCCCCATGTCAATCCTCGATGCCGCGCTGCGCGGGAATGCCGGCCTTGAAGGCGTGCTTGACCAGCGTCATCTCGGTCACCGTGTCGGCCAGCTCGATGATCTCCGGCGGGCAGCGCCGGCCGGTGAGCGCCACGTGCACGTGCTTCGGCCGCGCGCGCAGGGTTTCGAGCACGCCTTCGAGCGGCAGCCAGCCGTAGATCAGCGGATAGGTGATCTCGTCGAGCACCACGAGGAAGAACTCGCCCGAGAGGATCGCCGCCTTCGCCTTCTCCCAGCCGTCACGTGCGAGCTGGCCCGAGCGCTCCAGGTCCTGGCTCTTCCAGCTGAAGCCGTCGCCCAGCCCTTCGATGGGAATGCCGATCTGCTCGAACATGCGGTGCTCGCCGAAGCGCGCGGTCGGCACCTTCATGAACTGGTAGATCTTCACGGCCTTGCCGCGGCCGTGGGCGCGCAAGGCCAGACCGAATGCGGCCGTGCTCTTGCCCTTGCCGTCGCCGGTGTTGACGATGACGATGCCGCGGCGTTCGCCTTCCGGCTTCTCGTAGGGCTTTTCGCTGGGTGGGGTCTCAATTTGCATTTGTCGGTCTTTCAAGGCTGGCGAATGCGGGTTGCCGGACGCAGAGGGCGCGTTCGATCCCGCATCTCATAGGGGCAGCGCGATCCACTGCTCAGCCACGCGGTGCACGCGGATGCGATGGTCGAAGACCTGCTCCAGCGCGGCATGGGTGGCCGGGTCGTCGCAGGTGCCGTGGTGCACGACGCGGCCCTGGTCCATCACCACCATTTCGTCGGCGGCCAGGGCCATCGGCAGTTCGTGCAGCACGCTGACCACCGTGCGGCCCTCGGCGACGAGGGTGCGGACGATCTTCATCCAGTCGGCCTGGTGGGGCGGGTCGAGGTTGGCGAGGGGTTCGTCCATGAGCAGCGCCTCGGCTTCGACGGCGAGCGCCCGGGCGAGCAGCACGCGCTGGCGTTCGCCGCCGGAGAGCTGGCCCAGCGGGCGGTCGCGCCAGTCCCAGGCCTGGGTGCTGCGCAGTGCGCGCTCGACGGCCTCGCGGTCGGCGGCGCCTGGCGTGGCGAGCCAGCGCTGGTGCGGCAGGCGGCCGAGCATGGCGACGTCGTAGACCATCAGGTCGTCGGCGCTGCCCTCGCCCGTGCCACTCTGGCCCAGCCACGAAAGGCGGCGGGCGCGCACGCGGGCGGGCACCCTGTCCTGCGCCTCGCCGAAGAGCCGCACTTCGCCGCGATGAGCAAGCAGCCCCGCCAGCGCCTTCAGCAGCGTCGACTTGCCCGCGCCGTTCGGGCCGACGATGCTGGTCCAGCGCGCGGCCCGCAGCTTCAGGTCGATGCCGTGCAGCACCTCGCTGGCGCCGAGCGTGGCGCTCAGGCGGTGCGCTTCCAGCGCCGCGTCGATGTCGTTGCTGCGGCTCATGCCACCCCGCTCCGCGCGCTGCGCCTGTGCATCAGCCACAGCAGGTAGCTGCCGCCCAGCACGGCCGTGAGCACGCCCACGGGCAGTTCCTGCGGCGCGATCAGCCAGCGCGCGAGCAGGTCGGCCGCCATCAGCAGCAACCCGCCCATCAGCGCCGACAGCACGATCAGCCTCGCATGCGTGGTCTTGACGGCCGAGCGCACCAGGTGCGGCGCCGCCAGGCCGACGAAGGCGATGAGCCCGGTCTGCGCCACGGCCGCACCGGTGGCCAGCGCCAGCACCACCACCAGCGCCGCGCGCATCGCCCCCAGCGGGAGGCCCAGGCTGCGCGCGGTGGCTTCGCCCAGCGCCAGCCCGTCGAGCACCGGTGCCAGCGCCCAGCCCGCGAGCAGGCAGGCCGTGCCGACCATCGCCATCACCGCGCAGGCGCTCCAGCCGACGAGGCCGGTGCTGCCGAGGATGAAGCCCTGGATCGCCTGGAGGATGTCCGCCGATGCGATGGTGATGAGGTCCTTCGCCGCACCGAGCACCACGCCGACGATCACGCCCGCCAGCAGCAGCCGCAGCGTCTGCTGCACGCCGCGCGCCAGCATCAGCGTGAGCATCACTGCGAGCACCGCGCCCAGGAAGGCGGCGCCGGTGAGCCCGAGCCGCATCACCCACTGCATGCTCGCGGCCGAGCCGCCGAACATCAGCAGCGCCACCGCCACGCCGAGCGAGGCGCCGGAGGCGCTGCCCAGCAGGTACGGGTCGGCCAGCGGATTGCGAAAGAGCCCCTGCGCCACCGCGCCGGCCAGCCCCAGCAGCGCGCCCGCCAGCCAGGCGCCGAGCGTGCGCGGCAGGCGGATGTCCCACACGATCTGCAGCGCCACCGGGTCGTGGCGTGCGGCGAACAGGCTCTCGAAGCCAGTGCTGCCGATGCCCAGGCCCAGCAGCATCAGCGCCGCGCCCAGCACCAGCAGGCCGGCGCCGAGCAGCAGTACGCGGCGCAGATGGGCCGTGTGCCTGGCAGCAGCCGCATTCATCGCTTGCCGCCCTTTTCAACGATGCACTGCGCCATCAGCCGTGCCGCCTCGTCCATGCGCGGGCCGGGCCGCACGAGCACGTCGGACTGCTCGGCGCTGAAGCGGCAGATGCGGCCTTCGCGCACCGCGCGGATGCCAGCCCAGCCGGGCCGCTGCTCCAGCCCCTGCGCGCTGCGCACACTGACCATGATGAGGTCGGGGTTCGCGCGCACCACGTACTCGGGGTTGAGCTTGGGGAACGGGCCCAGCGATGCGGGCACGATGTTCTTCATGCCCAGCCGCGAGAGCGTCTCGCCGATGAAGGACGACTCGCCCGCCGCATACGGCGCGCTGTTGACCTCGAAGTACACGCGCATGCCCTTCGCCCCCGCGGGCACCGACTGCGCGGCGGCCGACACGCTGGCGTCGATCACGCGCCAGACCTTCGCTGCCTCATGCGTGCCCAGCACCTGGTCGAGCTTGTCGAGCACGCGGCGCACGTCGGTGTGGCTCTTGGGTTCGAGCACCAGCACCTTCATGCCCAGTGCCTCCAGCCGCTGCGTGACGCGCGAGGACTTGGCCAGCAGCACCGCATCGGGCTTGAGCGCGACGATGGCCTCCACGTTCGGATCGATGCCGCCGCCGAGCTGCGGCAGTGCCTTCACCTGTTCGGGCGAATTGGAGTAGCGGTCCACGCCCACCAGCCGGTTGCAGGCCCCGAGCGCGCAGACCGACTCGGTGAGCGAAGGCAGCAGCGTGACGATGCGTTGCGGCGGCTGCGGCAGGCTCACCGACACGCCGCGCTCGTCGACCACGTCGAGCGCATGCGCGGCCAGCGCCACCAGGACGAGGCCGATCGCCGCGAGCGGATTGCGGATTTTCTTCATGCTCATGCGGCGGGCGCCTTCAGGCTCAGCGGCAGGCCGGCCGCCATGAGCGTGACGCGTCCGCATGCGGCGGCCACGTCCTGGTTGAGCCGGCCCAGGGCGTCGACGAAGGCGCGCGTCTCGCGGCCAATCGGTATCACGCCCAGGCCGATCTCGTTGCCGACCAGCACCACCGGGCCCGGCGCATCGCGCAACGCAACCAGCAGCATCGCGATGTGCGTCGCGGGGGTGCGCGTCACGGGGCGGGCGTCTTCGATGGGCATCGGCATCAGCAGGTTGGTCAGCCACATCGTGAGGCAGTCGACCACCACCAGCGTCTCGGGCGTGCTCTGCGTGACGATGGCGCGCGCGAGCTCGACCGGCTCCTCGATGGTCCGCATGCCGGGCACGCGCTCGGCGCGGTCGGCCTGGTGGCGCACGATGCGCTCCTGCATCTCGTCGTCGTAGGCCTGGGCGGTCGCGATCAGCACGGCGCGGCGGGCACGGGCACCGGCCGCGAGCCAGTCGACGGCGCGCTGCTCGGCGCGGCGCGACTTGCCGCTCTTCTGGCCGCCGAGGATGAACTCGTGCACCACGGCTTCAGGCTTGGTCGAATGCAGCATGGCTCTCCAACTCGATGGGCATGGCGCCGAAAAGGCGCGCGGTGGCTTGCGGACTGGAGGCGAACCACGCATGGAAATAGCTCGCGCGCACCGGGCCATGCAGGTACAGCGCCTCCCCGGCCCGCGCGCCCACGGCCTGCGCGGCACCGGGACGGGCGGTGCGCGCGGCCGGCACGAGCGGTGTCTCGCAGCTCGAATAGTGGAAGGTGTGTCCGCGCAGGACGTGGCCATCGAGCGAGAGCTGCTGGGGCCCCAGGCCCGAAAGCCGCTTCTGCATGGTCACCCGACCAGGCAGCAGGCCCCAGAGGCGGTGCACTTCACCACCGTCTTCCTGAAGAGCCAGTTCGTCGAACAGCGCCATCATCCCGCCGCACTCGGCCCACACCGGCTTGCCGGCGGCGACGTGCGCAGCGAGCGATTCGCGCAGCGCCGTGCGGGCCGACAGCGCCGGAGCATGCAGCTCCGGGTAGCCGCCGGGCAGCCAGACGGCGTCGCACCGCGGCAAGGCGTCGCCTGCGAGCGGCGAGAAGAAGCTCAGCTCGGCACCGAGCGCCCCGAGCACATCGAGGTTTGCCGGATAGATGAACGAGAACGCTGCATCGCGTGCGATCGCGATGGTGCGGCCCGCGAGCAATGGCGGCACGGCTCGTGCCTCGTCGGATGCAAGGGCCTCGAAGCGCACCTGCGGCAGCTCGCCGACGGGCATGCGGCCCAGCGGCGCGTCGGCCAGCACGTCGGCGGCCGCATCGAGCCGCGACATCGCATCGCCCAGCTCCGTGGCGGCCACCAGGCCCAGGTGCCGTTCCGGCAGCGTGAAGCGGGCGTCGCGCGGCAAGGCGCCCAGCCATTGCGAAGGGTCGCGCAGCGCCTCCTGCAGCATGGCGCCGTGCCGTTCGCTGGCCACCCGGTTCGCCAGCACGCCGGCCCAAGGCAGCCCGTCGCGGAAGTTCTGCAGCCCGTAGGCCAGCGCGCCGAAGGTGCCGGCCATGGCCTGCGCGTCGATCACCGCCAGCACCGGCACGCCGAAGCGCTGCGCAAGGTCGGCGGCGCTGGGATTGCCGTCGAAGAGACCCATCACGCCCTCGATGACCAGCAGGTCGCTCTCGACGGCCGCCTCGTGCAGGCGCGCGCGGCAGTCGGCCTCGCCCGTCATCCAGAGGTCGAGGGAATGCACAGGTGCGCCGGTGGCGAGCGCCAGCCAGTGGGGATCGAGGAAGTCGGGCCCGCACTTGAAGGCGCGGACTCGCCGGCCCTGGCGCGCGTGCAGCCGGGCCAGCGCGGCCGCGACCGTTGTCTTTCCCTGCCCCGAGGCCGGGGCGGCCACCAGCACGGCGGCGCAGGAGGCCGCCGCGGCACCGGCGGCGCCGCCCGGCTGGAGTGCTTGGCTGCTTAGTGAGGCGTCCACTTGAGACCGACGTAGGCGGTACGGCCGGCATTGGCGTACAGCCGCGCGAACTGGTAGTCCTTGTTGCCCACATTGTCGACGCGCGCGACGAGGTTGATGTCGCGCGTGAGCTGGGTGGTGGCCGACAGGTTCAGCACGGTGTAGCCGCCGAGCTTCACGCTGTTGGCGGCGTCGTCGTAGCGGCGGCTGGAGGTCTGCACCTCCGCGCCCAGCGTCCAGCCCGCGATGCGCCAGTCGGCGCCCAGGGTGGCGTGGCGCTGCGCGCGGCGCGCGAGCAGGTTGTGGGTGGCGAGGTCGCGCGGATCCTGGAAGTCGAGGGAGCCGCGTAGCGTGACGTCGCCGATGCGGTGGCTGCCCGAGAGCGTGACGCCCTGGTAGCGAGCGCGGGCGGTGCTGGAGTAGCAGCCGAACGACGAAGCACAGCCCTTGGCCGAGCCGTCGAAAACGATCAGGTTCTGCACGCGGTTGGCGTATGCCACCACGCCCAGCTGGGTCGCGCCCTCGGTGTACTGCAGGCCCAGCTCGAGGTTGCGGCTCGATTCGGGCTTGAGCGTGGCCAGGCCGTATTCGCTGAAGCGCTGGTACAGCGTGGGCACGCGGAAGGCGGTGCCTGCCGAGGCCGTGAAGCGCAGCGACGGCGTGATGGCGTAGCCGTAGGCCGCGCTGCCGGTGGTCTTGCCGCCGAATTCGCTGTCCTTGTCGTGGCGCACGTGCAGTTGCAGCGAGTGCGGGCCCTGCACGAAGCCGTAGCCGAGCGAGATCGCGTCCTGCGAGCGGTCGCGCGCGAGCAGCTTCGAGGTGGTGGTGGGCGCGTTCTCCAGGGCGTCCTCGCGGCGCTCCAGCGTGGCGGTGACGAGGTGCGGGCCGAAGCGGAATTCGTTCTGGAAGAGGTAGCCGCGCAGGCGGGTCTCGGTACGGTAGAACGACGGCTGGGTCTTGTAGACCTGCTGCGAGTCGGTCACCTGCACGCGGGTGCTGTAGACGTCGTTCCACTTGGCCGACCAGCTCAGGCCGGCGGTCTGCAGCTTGTTGCTCGAAATGTCGTTGGCGAACAGGAACGGCAGCTTGGTCCTGTAGGACACAGTTGCGTCGTAGCCGGCCTTGATGTCGCTGGAAAGCAGCGTGGCCTCGATGCGCTGGTCGGGCGTGATCTGGAAGCCCAGCTTCGCGTTGCCCGAAGTACTGTTGTAGCCGTCGCGGTCGGGGCTGGTGAAGCCGTCCTTGGTCACGTTGCGCTTGCTCACGGGCTGCACGTTGTAGCCCTTGCTCTCTTCATGCGCCACGCCGAAGGAGTAGTCGAAGAGGCCTGACTTGCCGCTCACGCCGCCTTCGATCCTGCGCAGCCCCTTGCTGCCGAAGCCGATGCCGGCGTAGGGCGACACGCCCTCTTCTCCTCGCCTGGTGAAGAGCTGGATCACGCCGCCCACGGCGTCGGAGCCGTAGACCGCGGCGGCCGGCCCGCGCAGCACCTCGATGCGGTCGATCTGCGACAGCGGAATGCCTTCCCAGCCGGCGCCGCCGGTCGATTGCGAATCGATGCGCACGCCGTCGAGGTAGACGGCGGTGAAGCGCGTCTCGGCGCCGCGGATGAAGAGGCTGGTGGTGTTGCCCACGCCGCCGGAGCGCGAGATCTCGATGCCGGGCAGGCGCGAAAGCAGGTCGGCCACGCCGGTCGCACCGCTGCGCTCGATGGTCTCGCTGTCGACGACGGAGACGTCTCCCACGAGCTCCGACAACGCCTGAGGCGTGCGGTTGGCCGTGACCACCGTCTCGCGCAGGGTGGAAGCCTCCTGCGCATGGGCCATGCCGCCGAAGGCGGAAACCAGCGCCAGCGGCAGGCAGGCGTGGCGGAAGCGGCGCGCAGGAGCGCTACCGCGGAAAGAGCAAACACGGGAAATCATGAATCAAGCGAACGAACGTCAATACCCCTGGCCGGCCTCCCCGCCGGCGCCTGGGCGCAATGGCCGCGCATGCGTTCGTCATTCGATCCTCGACGCATGCGGCAGCCGCCTCGTTGGCCGGTATCCGGGCTGGCAGAACGACGCCTTGCCGCCTTCCCAGGCGCCTGTTTCAGGGCGCCCAGTGGCTCGATGGAAAGGTGTTGGCGCCTTGCGGCGCCGTCTGCTTGACCGTTGCGGGGGCAGCGCAGGCGGCTTCGGCCTTGTTCCGGTGCGAACCGGGGCTTCCACTCCTGCTTCCCGTTGAACTGCGCCGTGCGAACCACGGCGCGAGCACCAACGGGCGGAATTCTATGTCCTGCCATGCACCTCTTAAGTCGAAAGTTGCGGCCCCGCTACCATCGACGACCATGATGCGGCCCGCCTCGATCTTCCTGAACCTGCGTTCGGCGCTGCAGCGGCTCTTCGGTGTCTCGGGCTGGCAGTCGATGCTTCTGTGGTCGATCGTGGCCGGACTGCTCGGCACGCTGGCGACCGAACTCTTCCGCGCCGCGCTCCTCGCCTTCGAGCACCTGGTGCTCGGCCCCGGCCAGGGGCTGGTCGCCATGGCGAAGCAGCTGCCATGGTGGGCGCGCATCGCCTGCCCCACCCTGGGCGGGCTGGTGGCGGGGCTGCTGCTGGTGCTCGCCAGGCGCGTGGCTTCGCGCAGCGCCACGTCGGACTACATGGAAGCCATCGTGCTCGGCGACGGGCGCATTCCGGTGGCGCAGACGCTGGCGCGCAGCGCGTCGTCGCTGATGAGCATCGGCACTGGCGGCTCGATCGGGCGGGAGGGCTCGATGGTGCAGCTGGCGGCGCTGGCCTCCTCGCTGCTCGGGCGGGTGTTCCGCTTTCCGGCCGAACGGCTGCGGCTGCTGGTGGCCTGCGGCGCGGCGGCCGGCCTCACGGCCGCCTACAACGCGCCCATCGCGGGCGCCTTCTTCGTCGCGGAGATCGTCCTGGGCTCCATCGCGATGGAGAGCGTGGGTCCGATCATCATCGCGTCGGTGGTGGCCAACGTCGCGATGCGGGCGCTGCCGGGCTACCAGCCGCCTTACAAGATGCCGCCGTTCCCGGAGATCCACGGCACCGAGGTCGTGCTGTTCTGCGTGCTCGGCGTGCTGCTGGGCTTCGCGGCGGTGGGCTTCCTGCGCGCGCTGCAGGGCAGCCGGGCGCTGTTCTCGCGGCTGCCGCTCGCGCTGCCGTGGAGGCTGGCGCTGGGCGGGCTCGTCATGGGTGCGGTGTCGGTGCCGATGCCGGAGGTCTGGGGCAACGGCTACAGCGTGGTGAATTCGGTGCTGCACACGCCATGGGCATGGACGCTGATCGCGCTGGTGCTGCTCGCCAAGGCGGTCGCGACGATGGCGACGGCCGGTTCGGGCGCCGTGGGCGGCGTGTTCACGCCGGCGCTCTTCTTCGGCTGCATGATCGGCGCGCTCTTCGGCCAGGGCGTGCAGGCGCTGTGGCCGGCGGCGAGCTCGGCGCCGTTCGCCTATGCCATCGTCGGCATGGGCGCTTTCCTGGCGGGCGCCACGCAGGCACCGCTGATGGCGATATTGATGATCTTCGAGATGACGCTGAGCTACCAGGTCATGCTGCCGCTGATGGCTGCGAGCGTCATCGCGTACTTCGTGGCGCGCTCGGCCAACGCGGGCTCGATGTACGAGATCACGCTGCATCGCAACGCCCAGCGCGACGACCAGATGCGCCTGCGCGGGCTGCACATGCGCGACCTGGTGCAGCCGGCCGAGACCGTGGTCGGCCCGCAGGCGGACCGCGAGGCGATGAGCAGGCTCTTCCTGCAGTACCCCGTCAAGTACCTGTACGTGGTGGACGCGGACAACCGCTACCTCGGGGTGGTGCCGCTCTCGTCGCTCGGTACCGCGCCGCAGGAGACGACGGCAGGCGCCCTGCTCTCGCAGGCGATCCAGCCGGTCACTGCCGATACCGGTCTCGGCGAGGCGCTGCAGCGCTTCCTCGACCACCTGGGCGAGCGGCTTCCGCTGATCGAGAGCGCCGCCAACCCGGTGTTGCTGGGCGTGGTCGCCAAGAGCGCGCTGCTTGCCACCTACGTGCGGCTGAGCGAGGCCTGAAGCGACTCGCGAGGGGTTTGATCGGCGGGCGGCAAAGCCGCAGAATCCGGGCACGCCGGGCGCCGCGTCCGGCCTCGGCAGGACCGCCTCCCCGGGAAACTACAATCGCCAACCATGCCCGCCTCCAGCCCCATCGACCAGATCGCCGAGCGCGTCGAACGACTGCTCGTGCGTCACGAAGAGGTGCAGCGCACCAACGCGCTGCTGCAGGAACAGGTCGATGCGCTCACGCGCGAACGCGACGCACTGAAGTCGCGGCTCGTCGCGGCCCGCACCCGCCTCGACGCCCTGCTCGAACGGCTGCCGGCTGAACCACCTTCCGAAGACTCCCCCGCATGAAGCAGATTGAAGTACAGATCATGGGACAGAGCTATCTGCTCGGCTGTCCCGACGGAGGCGAGGCGCAGCTGCGCGAAGCCGTCGAACGCGTGGATGCCGCCATGTGCAAGATCCGCGATGCGGGAAAGGTCAAGGCCCGCGACCGCATCGCGGTACTGGCCTCGCTGAACCTGGCGTTCGACCTCGCCGCGCAACAGGCAGCCGCCAGCGCGCCCGCCGCACCGGCGGCGCCAGCCGATACCACAGACACCGACCCGAAGGCCGCCCACCTCATTCAAAGACTCGATCAGGCCCTGGCGGGCGATGGACATTTGCTCTGAGCGGGTTCCGCCGGCAGGGTTGCAGCGGTAAAATCCGAACTGTCTGCGGTGCGCGTTGGGCTTTATACGTCCTTGTTCCAATGCTCTACGGAGCCGGGCTTGGTAAATCGCTCGACGGGTGTGATCATCTCGCGTCAGATGAACCCGAAGTCCTGCTGCCCTCGCCCACCTGAACCCCGGTTCAGGATGCGAGTCCGGCGCCCACTTGCAGACACCTAATTCCGCTACGGCCCCCTGCATACGCTGCTCGGGGCCGTTGCTTTTTGCGATACAGAATCTCCGTGAACGTCTCCAGCCTGCTCGATCCCCTCCTCATCGTCGAACTCGCCGCCCTCGGGCTCGGCACCGGTTTCCTCGCAGGCCTGCTGGGCATCGGCGGCGGCATGCTGATGGTGCCGTTCATCACGATCATCATGGGCCACCGCGGCGTGCCGGCCGACCTCTCGGTGAAGATGGCCATCGCGACCTCGATGGCGACCATCATCTTCACCTCGGTGTCGAGCGTGCGCGCGCACCACAAGCGCGGCGCGGTGCGCTGGGAGATCGTGCGGCGCCTCGCGCCCGGCATCGTCATCGGCAGCCTGGTGGGCAGTCTCGGCGTGTTCGCGCTGCTCAAGGGCACGGCGCTGGCGATCTTCTTCGCGCTCTTCGTGGGCTTCTCGGCCACGCAGATGTTCCTCGACAAGAAGCCCGCGCCCACGCGGCAGATGCCGGGCACTGGCGGCCAGCTCGCCGCGGGCGGTGCCATCGGCTTCATCTCGGGCCTGGTGGGTGCCGGCGGCGGCTTCATCAGCGTGCCGTTCATGACGTGGTGCAACGTGTCGATCCACAACGCGGTGGCGACCAGCGCGGCGCTGGGCTTCCCGATCGCGGTGGCGAACGTGCTGGGCTATGCGGTCAGCGGGCAGTCGGTGCAGGGCCTGCCGGCCGGCTCCTTCGGCTACATCTGGCTGCCCGCGCTCGCGGTGATCGCGCTGTGCAGCGTGCTGACGGCGCCCCTGGGCGCGAAGGCCGCGCACAGCCTGCCGGTGAAGAAGCTCAAGCGCGTGTTCGCGAGCATCCTCTACCTGCTGGCGGCCTACATGCTCTGGAAGGGCCTGCACGGCTGATCGATGCTCCGGCGGCCTCCTGCCGAGGCTACTGGATCCGCTGCTGCCGCCATTCGCGCGGCGAGCAGCCGAAACGCTCCTTGAACGCGCGGCTGAAATGCGCCGCGTCGTTGAATCCCCTGCCGTAGGCGATGTCGGCCACCGGCCGGCCCGCGAGGCGCGGCTCCAGCAGGTCGCGGCTGCAGGCCTCCAGCCGGCGCTCCCAGATGTATTGCGACGGCGTGAGCGGCTCGCTCCTGAACACGCGGTGGATGTGGCTGACCGACACGCCCAGCTCCGCGGCCAGCGTGCTCACCGAAAGCGAAGGCTCCGCAAGCTGCTCGTCGATGCGCCGCTTGACCCGCGCGAGGTGGTACGCCGTGAGGTTGCTCAGCGAGGGCGCGCTCGCCGCAGGCAGCGTCTGCAGTCCGGCCACCAGGATGTTCTGAACGCCGTTGGCCACCGCGAGGGCCGAGGCCGGCTGCAGCGTGTCGATGTCCTCGCGCAGCGTGCGGATCATTCCCAGCAGCAGGTGCCCGGCGCCCTCGCGGCCCGAAACGGTGGTGGCCGTGAGCGCCTGCGTATCGCGCAGCTCGCTGCGCAGGCGCTCGCCGGGCAGCTTGAGCACGATCTGCTCGAATGATTCGTCGAACAGCAGCTGGTAGGGCCGCGTGCTGTCGTACAGCGCGAAGTCGCCGGCCGACAGCACCGCGTCGCGCCCGTCCTGCCGCACCACGCCCCGGCCGCGCGCCTGGATGCTCACGAGGAAGTAGTCGTCGCTCGAATGCGAGATGTGTCCCGGCGTGCGCATCACCTTCTGCGGGCTCGAGGTGACGACCGACACGTCGAGCCCCGGCAGCGTGTGCTGGCGGATGCTGCCCTCGAAATCGCCCGAATCGCCCTCGCGCGCCGGGTCGCAGCCCAGCTGCACGTAGACGTTGCAGATCATGTCGGTCCAGTAGGCGAGCCGCTGGTCGCGCGGGACGGCGTCGGTACTGAGCAGCTGGGTCATCGGGATTCCTCGGAAGGCCTCAGGGGCAGCGAACGGATGCAACGCTGGAACAAGAACGCCGCCAAACCGGGTCAAGGCGTTCAGGCGGCGCGAATCTACGCTTCAAGCAACCCGCATGCCACAGCGCAAACCCGGTGCCTGCGGTCCACGCCCCGTTACTTCGATTGCATCTGGAGAACTTTCATGCCGACCACCGTCCATCCCAAGCTGCGCGTTGCCGCAGTGCAGGCCGCCCCCGTGTTCCTCGACCTCGACGGCACCATCGAGAAGACCATCGACCTCATGGCGCAGGCCGCGAAACAGGGGGTGAAGCTCATCGCCTTTCCCGAGACCTGGGTGCCCGGCTACCCGTGGTGGATCTGGCTCGATTCGCCGGCCTGGGGCATGCAGTTCGTGCAGCGCTACCACGACAACTCGCTGGTCGTCGGCTCGGCCGAGTTCGAGCGCGTCGCGCAGGCGGCGCGCAGGCTCGGCATCTGGGTGTCGCTCGGCTACAGCGAGAAGGCGGCCGGCAGCCTCTACATCGCGCAGGCGCTCATCGACGACCAGGGCCGCACCGTGCAGACGCGGCGCAAGCTCAAGCCCACGCACGTGGAGCGCACGGTGTTCGGCGAGGGCGACGGCTCCGACCTCGCCGTGGTCGAGACACCACTGGGCAACATCGGCTCGCTCTCGTGCTGGGAGCATCTGCAGCCGCTGAGCAAGTACGCGATGTATTCGCAGACCGAGCAGATCCACTGCGGCGCATGGCCGAGCTTCTCGCTGTACCGCGGCGCGGCCTACGCGCTGGGGCCCGAGGTCAACAACGCCGCGAGCCAGGTCTACGCCGCCGAGGGCCAGTGCTTCGTGATCGCGCCCTGCGCCACCGTGTCGAAGGCCATGAGCGAGCTGATGTGCACCGACGCCGGCAAGCAGCAGATGCTGCGCATCGGCGGCGGCTACGCGCGCATCTACGCGCCCGACGGTTCGCCGCTGGGCACCCCGCTGGCGGAAGACGAGGAAGGCCTGGTCGTCGCCGACATCGACCTCGGCATGATCTCGCTCGCCAAGGCCGCCGCCGACCCCAGCGGCCACTACTCGCGGCCCGACGTCACGCAACTGCTGCTCAACAAGACGCGCCGCGAGCCTGTCGTGGTGCAGCATGCGACGTCGCCTGAGCCCGAAGCCGGCATGCCCGAGCCCGTCGCGGCCTGAACCCTCGGAGGCAAGCCATGGAATCCGCCATCGACGCGCACCTGAGGTGCCCCCGCACGCGCCACCGTCGCGTGGAAGACGACTACGTGCCGCCCTACCCCGTGTGGTCTGCCCGCGCCCCGGTATCGGTGAAGCAGGTCGTGATGGGCTACTTCGGCGTGCAGTCGCGAGGCCCCGAGATGCAGGGCCGCGCCTGCGCGGCGCTGATGAAGATCGCGCGCGACTTCGCCCTGCCCGACGGCCCCGGCCATCACGACCTCACGCACTACGTCGACGCGCAGGGCTTCGACAACATGATCGCCATCGCCTACTGGAGCGACCTCGCCGCCTACGCACGCTGGTGCGCGACGCCGGCCATCGACGCCTGGTGGCGCTCCGACGAGCGCCTCAGGGAAGGCCTCGGCTACTTCCGCGAGATCGCCTCGCCCCGCGTCGAGCACTTCGAGACCATGTTCAACACGCCCGACCGCTTCGAGGGCGTCGGCGTGGTGATGGGCGGCGTCAGCGGCGAGCTGCAGGAGCACGGCTACTGGGGTTCGATGCGCGACCGCATTCCGCTGTCGCAGACCGATGCGATGGCGCCCTCGGGCGTGCGGGCGGTGATCGCGGGCGCACCGGCTCCGGGGCAGCGCGTGCGCATCGCAGGGCACGAGAACATCGCGATGATCCGCTCCGGCCAGGAGTGGACCGACACCACCGGGCAGGAACGCAGGCTCTATCTCGAGGACATGGAGCCCGTGCTGCGCGAGGGCATGGACTTCCTGCGCGACCAGGGCCTGCCCATCGGCTGCTACAGCAACCGCTACATGAGCCACCTCGACGCACTGGGCGCACCGCTGCAGAAGTCCTTCGGGCTGAGCTACTGGCGCTCGCTGACCGACATGGAGCGCTGGGCCGAGTCGCATCCCACGCACGTCGCGATCTTCGGCAGCTTCATGCGCTATGTACAGGCGCTGAACTTCCGGCTGCAGCTGCGCGTGTACCACGAGGTGTCGGTGCTCAAGGCCGACGAGCAGAGCTACGAGTACGTCAACTGCCACGCGGGCAGCGGGCTGATGAACGGACTCGAGCCAGCGACCGCCGGGGCCTGACCCGACGGCTCAGGCCGCGGGCTCAGGCTGCGAACAGCCCCTTGTGCTCGGTACGCAGCAGCGCCTTCTGCACCTTGCCCATGGCGTTGCGCGGCAGCTCGGGCACCACGAAGCAGCGCTTGGGGATCTTGAAGTTGGCAAGCTTCGACTTGAGCTCCGCCACGATGGCATCGCCGTCGAGCGCCGCGCCCGCCTTCGGGATGACGATGGCCACGCCCACCTCGCCGAAGTCGGGGTGCGGCACGCCGACGACGGCGCTTTCGGCCACGCCCGCCATCTCGTTGATGTAGCCCTCGATCTCGGCCGGATACACGTTGTAGCCGCCGCTGATGATCAGGTCCTTGCTGCGCCCGACGATGGTGATGTAGCCCCGGCCGTCGATCTTGCCCACGTCGCCGGTCTTGAAGAAGCCGTCGGCGGTGAACTCCTCCTTCGTCTTCTCGGGCATGCGCCAGTAGCCCGCGAACACGTTGGGGCCGCTGACCTCGATGTTGCCGATCTCGTCGGTGGTGCAGTCGCGGCCGCCGTCGTCGCGCACGCGCAGCTGCACGCCAGGCAGCGCGAAGCCCACGGTGCCGCCGCGGCGCTCGCCCTGCTCCGGCCGGTAGGGGTTGGAGGTGAGCATGACCGTCTCGCTCATGCCGTAGCGCTCCAGGATGGTGTGGCCGGTGCGCTCGCGCCATTCGTCGAAGGTCTCGATGAGCAGCGGCGCCGAGCCCGCGATGAACAGGCGCATGTTGCGCACCGCCTCGCGCGTGAGCCCCGGCTCGGCCAGCAGGCGCACGTACAGCGTGGGCACGCCCATGAACACGGTGGCCTCGGGCAGCTTCTGCACGACGCGCTTCGGATCGAACTTCGCGAACCACAGGATCTTGCTGCCGTTGAGCAGCGCGCCGTGCAGCGCGACGAACAGGCCGTGCACGTGGAAGATGGGCAGCGCGTGGATCAGCACATCGCCTTCGGTCCAGCCCCAGTAGTCCTTCAGCACCTCGGCGTTCGACAGCAGGTTGCCGTGCGTGAGCATCGCGCCCTTGCTGCGGCCGGTGGTGCCGCTGGTGTAGAGGATGGCTGCCATGTCGTCGGCCTTGCGCTGCGCGGGCACGTGCTGGTCGCTGCACTGCGCGGCCACGTCGAGCAGCGTGCCGGTGCGGTCGTCGTCCAGCGTGAAGACGTGCTTCGTGCCCGCCGCGGTGGCGATGGGCGCGACCCACGAGGCGTTGCGGCTGGTACACACCACCACGGCCGGCTCGGCGTTGCCGATGAAGTATTCGATCTCTGCGCTCTGGTAGGCGGTGTTCAGAGGCAGGAACACGTAGCCCGCGCGCAGCGTGGCGAGGTACAGCAGCATCGCCTCGACCGACTTCTCGACCTGCACCGCGATGCGCGCGCCCTTCTCCAGCTTCAGAGCGTCGAGCAGGTTGGCGATCATGGCGCTGGCGCGTTCGAGGTCGCGCCAGGAATAGAACAGGCCGCTGTCGGTTTCGACGGCGATGCCGTCGAGGTCGGCGGGGAATGCCGCGCGCAGGGCGGCGAACAGATTGGCGTTGGCGGACTTCTTCATTCGGACGATTGCTTGGCTTGGCTTCAGAAATTCGGGGTGCGCTTGGCAAGGAAAGCGGCGATGCCCTCGCGGTGTTCCGCGGAATCGGCGTAATCGTAGGCGGTGGCCAGCAGGCCGTGGGCCGAAGGTGCGCCGGCGCGCAGCACGGCGAAGGTGGCCTTGTGCAGGCGCGCGGCCTGCGGGGAGAGCGCGGCGATGCGCTCGGCGTGCGACTGGGCAGCGAGCGGAACTTCGTTGTCGGGCAGCACCTGCAGCAGAAAGCCTGCGTCGTACAGGCGCTGCGCACCATGCACGCCGGCGGCCAGCAGCATGTCGCGCGCGAGCACGTCGCCGATGGCGCCATGCACCAGCGCCGCTTCGCGCGGCGCCATCGGGAAACCGAGCTTGGCGATGGGCGCACCGAATTTCGCGGACGCGCCGGCCAGGCGGATGTCGCAGCAGCTCGCGATCTCGATGCCCGCGCCCATGCAGGCGCCCTCGATCTGCGCGACCAGCGGCAGCGGGCAGTCGAGCATCGCCTGCAGGGCGGCCCAGACCTCGTTCTCGTGGAACTCGCGCAGGCTGGGCTCGCTGAAGCGGAACGACGGGTACTCGGAAATGTCTCCACCCGCGCAGAAGGCCCCGCCCTCGCCGCGCACGATCACGCAGCGCAGTGCGCTGTCGCCGTCGCTGCGCAGGCCGTCGAACACTGCGCGCAGTTCGCGCCACATGGCGCGCGTCATGGCGTTGAGGCGCCCCGCGTTCGACAGCGTGACGACCGCGATGGCGCCGTCGCGGCGCAGGGAGATGGCGCTTCCAGTCGTCATTCGAGCTTGGCGCCCGAGGCCTTCACCACCGCGGCCCAGCGCTTGATCTCGGCATTGACGAAGCTGCCGTAGGCGGTGGTGGTGAGGTTCGGGATCTCGGAACCGTTCTGGGCCCAGATGCCCTTCAGGTCGTCGGTGGCCAGCGACTTCTTCATGTCGTCGATGGCGCGCGTCTGCGTGTCGGCCGGCGTGCCCTTGGGCGCCCACAGGCCGTACCAGGTGGTCACGGTGTACTCGGGCAGGCCCACCTCGGCGGCGCATGGCACGTCGGGGAAGGCCGGGTTGCGCTTGGTGCCGGCCACCATCAGCGCCTTGATCCGGCCGCTCTTGATGTGCTGCGCCGAGGAGCCCAGGCCGTCGAACATCAGGTCGACGTTGCCCGAGATCAGGTCCGACAGCGCCGGGCCAGCGCCGCGGTACGGAATGTGCGTGATGAAGGTGCTGGTCTGGATCTTGAAGAGCTCGCCCGCCAGGTGGTGCGAGGTGCCGGAGCCGGCGGAACCGTAGTTGAACTTGCCGGGGTTGCGCTTCGCCAGCGCGATGAATTCCTGGATCGTGTTGGCCTGCACCCGCTTCGGGTTGATGACCACCACCTGCGGCACGTTGGCCAGCAGCATCAGCGGCACGAAGTCTTTCTCGATGTCGTAGTCGAGCCTCGGGTAGATGGACGGCGCGATCGCGTGGTGTACCGCGCCCATGAAGAGCGTGTAACCGTCGGCCGGCGCCTTGGCGGCGATGCTGGCGCCCAGCGTGCCCCCTGCCCCGCCGCGGTTGTCGATGACCAGCGTCTGGCCCGCGACGCGCGAGAACTGCCCCGACAGCGGCCGCGCGAAGGCGTCCGTGCCGCCGCCGGCCGGGAACGGCACGATCATCGTCACGGGCTTGGTCGGCCAGCCCTGCTGGGCGCGCGCGGCACCGCACAGAACGGCCGCACCGGCGGCGGCCACGCGCAGTACGTCGCGGCGCTGAAAGCTTTGGTTCATTTGTCTCATCTCCTGTGTGTCGTTGTGGATCTTGCCGCCCCGTGCGGCTGCCGGCCTTTTTGCGCACCGGCTCTTTGCTCTGCTTCGACTTCCTCTACTTCTCTACGTCCTCTGCTTCCTCTTTCGGCGGACCTCAGCCTTTCTTGAAATACAGGCTTTCCACGTCTCCCGATACTGCCACCCTGCCCTCGGCGAGCCAGGCGCGGTGCTTGTCCAGGCGCTTGAGGTCATAGAGGTAGTTGACCATGAGTCCGTAGGACTGCTTTTGCCCCTTGGGCGAAGGATCGCCCGCCCAGTTCAGGCGCTCGACGCGCGCGCCGTTGCCCAGGTGGAAGCGCGCCACCGGATCGGCCGGCGTGCCGTCGACCAGCGCGCGCCCGAGGTATTCGGCCGCCGCCTGCATCAGCCACTGGCGCAGCGGCGACTTGGCGTCGAAGCTGGCGGCGCCATCCGCCGCGGCGAGCAGCCGTTCGGCCGTGGGAGGCAGCGAGCCGACGAGGCGGCCCAGCTCGGCCTCGCGCTTCTCGTCCAGGCGCGGCAGCAGGTCGGCTGCGTTCTTCGCGAGCCAGGTGCGGAAGCCCGGAATGGGCGAGAGCGTGGCGAAGGTCTTCAGCCGCGGCAGCTCTTCCTGCAGCGTCTCGACCACGCGCTTGATGAGCGAGTCGCCGAAGCTCACGCCGCGCAGGCCGTTCTGCGTGTTGCTGATCGAATAGAAGATGGCCGTGGTGGCCCGGGCGGCGGGCACCGGCACCGCCGTTTCGTCGAGCAGCGGCGTGATGCCGTCGCTGATGCGGTCGACCAGCGCCACCTCGACGAAGATCAGCGGCTCGTTGGGCAGGCGCGGATGGAAGAAGCCGTAGCAGCGGCGATCGCTGTCGTCGAGCCGGTTCTTCACGTCGGACCAGCTCTTGATGTCGTGCACCGCCTCGTAGCGGATGAGCTTCTCGATCAGCGACGCCGGCGAATCCCAGTCGATGCGGCGCAGCTCGAGGAAGGCGACGTCGAACCAGGTGGAGAAGAGCTGCTCCAGCTCCGCGTCGAGCGCGAGCAGGCGCTTGTCGGCCTTCAGGCACGGCAGCAGGTCGGCGCGCAGGTCCACCAGGAAGCGCATGCCCTCGGGCTCGACCGCGAAACGCTGCAGCAGGCGCATGCGGGGCGACACCAGCGCGCGGCGCAGGCGCAGCTCGGCCTGGCCCTCGTCGGGCGTGCCGACGGCTGCCTGGTGTTGGTCGCGCGCCGCCTTGAGCTTCTGCGCATCGGCGGCGAAATGCTCGCTCATGAGTGCCCAATAGTCGCGGCGCTCGTCGGCCGTGGCGGCGCGGTAGGCGTCGGCAATGGCATGCGCGCGGCGGCCGCCCTCGACCTCGCTCACGCGCGGGTCGATCACGGCCTGCAGGTCGGCCAGCACACGGCGCAGCGCGCGCGGCGACAGGGCCTCGTCGGCCTTGCGCAGGGTGGCCTGCAGGCGTTCGGCGGTCGTGCGGACGCTGGGCTTGGGCGCATTGCGCGGAGCGCTCTTTGCCGCGCCCTCGGGCGCCACGGGCACTTTGGATTTCTCGCCAGAACGCAGCCGCGCCTGGAACCATTCGGTCGCACTCATCGGGGCACTCCAATGCTTGGAAGGATCGTCACGACATCACCCTGGACTTCTGCTGGCGCGCGACCTCGCGCAGCGCCTCGCGCTGGCGGGTCAGGTGCGTGCGCATGGCGGCGTCGGCGCCTTCGCTGTCGCGCGCCTTCAGCGCCGCGAACACGGCCAGGTGCTCCGACAGGCTCTGCTCGAGCCGCCCCGGCGCATGCAGCTGCTGCAGCCGGGCGAGCTTGAGAATCTTGCGCAGGTCGCCGATGACCTGGGCCAGCCACCTGTTGTCGGCCAGCTTGATGATCGCCTCGTGGATGATGTGATTGGTGGCGTAGTAGTCGTTGATGCGCTTGGCCCTGGCATGCCGCACGAGACGCTCGTGCAGCGCGTCGAGCTCCTGCAGCTCGGCGTCGCTGGCGTTGCGGGCCGCCTCGTAGGCGCAGCGGCCTTCGAGCAGCGCGATGACCGGGAAGATCTCGTCGAGGTCGCGCTCGGTCACCTCGTTGACGAAGCAGCCGCGGCGCGGCTCGTGGCGCAGCAGGCCCTCGGCCGTGAGCACCTTGAGCGCTTCGCGCAACGGCGTGCGCGAGATGGAGAGCCGCTCGCACAGGGCGATCTCGTCGACGAAGCTGCCGGGGGCCAGCGAGCCGTCGAAGATCTGCTCGCGCAGCGTGGCGGCGACTTCGTCGTGCAGGGAGTTGGGGACCAGGCGCATGGATCAGGGCCGCATAATTTCCTGTAATTACGCGTAATTCTGAGCCCGCCAACCGGCCGGCGCAAGTGCCGCGCGTCGAATGAGCGGCGGGTAGTTACCCTTAAGACAAAGGGCCCCGAGGGGCCCTTTTCGTGGAAGCTCAGGCGCGCGCGGCGGTGGCCGTCTTGCTGCCGGTGCGGCCGAACCACAACCACAGCCCGATGCCCGCGATGATCATCGGGATGCTCAGCCACTGCCCCTGGCTCAGGTTGAGCGCCCGCAGGCCGAGGAAGTCGTCGGGTTCGCGGAAGAACTCGGCCACGAAGCGCAGCACGCCGTAGCCGATGAGGAACACCGAGGCCACCTGCCCCTGCTTGCGCTCCTTGCGCGCGTAGAGCCACATCACGACGAAGAGCAGCAGCCCCTCCAGCAGGAACTGGTAGACCTGCGAGGGATGGCGCGGCAGCATCGATCCGCTCTGCGGAAACACCATGCCCCATGGCAGGTCGGGGCTGCTGAATCGGCCCCACAGCTCGCCGTTGATGAAGTTGCCCACGCGGCCGGCCGCGAGGCCCGTCGGCACGCAGGGCGAGACGAAGTCCATCACCTGCCAGAACGGCCGCTTGCGCGAGTGCGAGAACCACACCATCGCACCGATCACGCCGAGCAGCCCGCCGTGGAAGCTCATGCCGCCCTGCCACACGTAGAGGATCTCGAGCGGATGCGTGAGATAGAACTCGGGCTTGTAGAAAAGGCAATAGCCGAGCCGCCCGCCGACGATGACGCCCATCACGCCGAGGAAAAGAATGTCCTCGATGTCCCTGCGCTGCCACACGCCGGCATCCACCAGACGGCGGAAAGGCTCGTGCCGCAGCCGGCGCGTGCCGAGGAAATAGAACAGCGCGAAGGCGGCCAGATAGGTCAGGCCGTACCAATGGATGGCCACCGGCCCGATTTGCAGGGCGATGGGGTCGATATGCGGATACATGAGCATCCGCGGATTGTGCCCCGGCCGGATGTCGGGGCCGAGGCGGGGCTTTTCAGACGGGAATCAGCGCCCGAACTTCCACCACACGAGCCCCGCGACCACGGCCGGCACCGCGAAAATGAGCAGGAAGATCGGCAGTTCCTCCGCCACCGAATAGCCGGCCTTGATCACGCCCACGGCCATGTTGATGCCCGCGCCTACGAACCACGCCGGAATGAACCACCTGGCCGCCACGGCCAGCGCCGCCGAAGAGCCGTCGCCCAGCAGGCGCCCGGCCAGCAGGAACACCGCCAGCAGCACGAAGCCGCCGCCCATCACCATGATCGTGTGCATGTCGCTCGTCCTCCTAGCGGCATCTTGCCCGATCAGCGCGTGGTGTAGCCGCCGTTGGCGAAGATCGTCTGGCCGGTGATCCACCAGCCCTCGGTGACGAGGAAGCGCACGATGGGTGCGATGTCCTCGATGTCGGTCAGGCCCTTCTTCGAGAACTTGCTGAGCGCGGCGGCGCTGCTGTGGTACTCCACGGCCTCCTTGCTCTCCTGGCCGTAGAAGAACGGCGTGTCCATGGGGCCGGGGCCGATGGCGTTGACCGAGATGCCGCGTTCGCCGAATTCCTTCGATGCGGCGCGCGTGTAGTGCTCCACCGCGGCCTTCGAGCCCGGGTAGATCGCATAGAACGGCGTGTAGGCCGCCAGCAGCGAACTCACCAGCGTGACGATGCTGCCGCCATCGGCCAGCGTGCGGCCGGCCTGCTGGATGAAGAAGAAGGCGGCCTTGGCATTGGCGTCGAAGCTCTTGTCGTAGTCGGCCTCGGTGACGTCGAGGATCGGCTTCTTGATGACCACGCCGGCGGTGTTGATCGCGATGTCGACCTGGCCGAAGTGCTTCACCGCCTTGTCGAACAGGCCGACGCAGTTGTCGACCACCGAGAGGTCGCCCTGCACCAGCAGCGTGTCGGCGCCCTTGGCCTTGAGTTCGGCCGCGGTCTTCTCGGCATCGCCGCGCGAGGCGTCGCTGTTGTAGTGGATGGCGATGCCCCGGGCGCCGCCATCGACCAGCTGGTGGCCGATGAGGGCGCCGAGGTTCTTGCCGCCGCCGGCGATGACGGCGACCTTGTTCTTGAGCGTACGTGCGGACATGGAATGACCTCCTTGGTTGAAGCTCGGATGTGTGACTGGAGCGGCCAGTCTATTGATCGCTTCCGCACAGATAAATAGCTCATTGAAGGCTAGACTGTTCAGAATTTCACGAACAATCCGATTCCTTTCCGCCTCTCCCTCTCAATGGACCGCATCGAGCTTCTCCAGGTCTTCGTGCGCGTGGCCGAAACCGGCAGCTTCACGCGCGCGGCCGACCGTCTGGGCCTTCCGCGCGCCAGCGTCACCACCGCCGTGCAGCAGCTCGAAACCCGCCTCGGAACCCGCCTGCTCCACCGCACCACACGCCGCGTGGGCCTCACGCCCGACGGCGAGGCGACGCTGGAGCGGGCTCGCGCGCTGGTGGCAGACATGGACGACATGGAGCAGCAGTTCCTCCCTGCGCGCGGCCAGGTGAGCGGCCGCCTGAAGGTCGACGTGCCCAGCCGCATCGCGCGGTTGCTGATCGCTCCGGCTCTGCCGGACTTCTTCGAGCGGCATCCGGCCATCGAGCTCGAGCTCGGCTCGACCGACCGCGCCGTGGATCTCGTGCTCGAGGGCATCGACTGCGCGCTGCGCGTGGGCCCGCTGACCAGCAGCAGCCTGGTGGCAAGGCCGCTGGGGCACTTCGCGCTGATCAACTGCGCGAGCCCGGCCTACCTGGAGCGGCACGGTACGCCGCGCTCGCCTGCCGACCTGCCGGAACACCTGGCCGTCAACTACGCCTCGCCGACCAGCGGTCGCGCCGCGCCCTGGGAATGGCTCAGCGATGGCGAGATCGCGACGCTGCGCATGCGCAGCCAGGTGGCTGCGAACAATGCCGAGACCTACATCGCCTGCGCACTGGCTGGCCTGGGCCTGATCCAGATCCCGGCCTACGACGTGCGCGAGCACCTCGCGGCCGGCGAACTCGTCGAGGTGTTGCCCGACGCACGCGCCGAGCCGCTGCCGGTGCAATTGGTGTACCCGCACCGGCGCAACCTGTCGCGGCGCATGCAGGCCTTCGCGGGGTGGCTCGAAACGGTGCTGGCGGATGCGCTCGACAAGCCTGCGCCGCCTGCGCCGGGCCGGCCGCGAAAGGCGCGTTGACCGATCAATGCGACCGGCTCAGGACTTCGGCTGGGCCGCGCGTCCGTAGGGTGCGCTGCGGATGAACCTGAACTCGCCGTCGCGCAGTTCGTAGAACTCGACCACGTCCTTGCCGCTGCTGTTCGAGCTGTCGATGTCGCCCGCCTGAACCAGCAGCCGGCTCGACAGCCTGTAGATCAGTTCCTGGCCGTCTTCCTTCTCGTACTGCGGCTTCAGCGGATACACGCTCATCAGCGCGAACGGCATGCTGATGGCACGGCCGGTGCTCGCATCGATCACCGCGCCCACGTTGCAGCCGCCCGTGCCGCAGCCCCATCGCGTGACGATGTAGCGGCCGGCGAAGCTGGGCTTTCCGGTGGCGATCGCCTCGCGCAGCCGGGTGCGGTAGCTGCGGGCGAAATCGCTGTCGAGCACGAGCGGATGGTTCTTGCCGGTGTAGGGGGCATCGGCCGGGTAGTCCTTGAACTGGGGCACTGTGGGCGGCGTCTGCGCCATGGCCGTCGACGCGCACAGCGCAGCGGCCGCCATGGCGGACCGCAGGCAACGGGCCAATCGGCTCTGTCTCTGTCTCTTCGTCATCGTTCGACCTCCTCTTTTCGATGCTCCGGACCGCCGCCGCGCTCGCGCACGAAGTCGACGAAGCGCGCAAGCGCCGGATCGACGGCCCCCTCGGGCCATACCAGGCTGGTCTCGCAGCCGGGCAGCTCCGGCGGACTGCGGCGTCGCGCGGCCGGCGCGAACTCCTCGGCGCGACGGTACACCACGCCCGCGCGGCGGAACTGCGTGACGCTCTCGGGCACCCAGGCCACGCCGATGCCGCCCGAGACGAGGTTCACGATGGTCTGCATCTGTATGGCCTCCTGCCCGAGCTGCGGCGTGCGGCCGGCCGCGTGGTACAGGTCGAAGATGGCGTCGTGCAGCGAAGGCACGATGCGGCGCGGAAAGATCACCAGCGGCTCGGCCAACACGTCGGCCAGCAGCAGCTTGCCGGTACGCGCGAGCGGGTGGCGCTCGGGCAGCGCCAGCACCAGAGGCTCCTGCGACACGGCGAGGCGCGCAAGGCCCGGCGGCGCGGCACCGGGCGAATGCAGCATCAGGCCGGCGTCGATCTCTCCGCGTGCGAAGGCTTCGAGCTGCACGTCGCCCGTAGCCTCGACCAGCTCCAGCGCCACCTCGGGGCACAGGGCGCGGAATTCGCGTACCCAGGCAGGCAGTTGCTCGAAGCCCACCGTCGAGACGAAGCCGATGCGCACGCGCCCCACCTGCCCCGCGGCCGCGGCGCGCGCGCGTGCGGGAAGCGCTGCGGCGCGCGCCAGCAGCTCGCGCACGTCGGGCAGCAACGCCTCGCCGGCGGGCGTGAGCGCCACGCGCCGGCGGGTGCGGTCGAACAGCACCACGCCCAGCGTCTTCTCGAGCTGGGCGATGGCCTGCGTGACCGGCGGCTGCGTCATGTGCAGCCGCTGCGCGGCGCGGCCGAAGTGCAGTTCCTCGGCCACGGCGACGAACTGGCGCCAGGCGCGCAGGTCGATGAGTGCTTCATTCATATGCCGAGCATATCAATCGATGATTGAAAATGGATTGGAAGCAATCAATTAGAAGTCCGATACTTGGGCTCCCCGATCTCCCCACGACAGAAGAGACACCATGGACACCAAGCCAATCCAGATCAACCGCCGCAGCGCCAACATCGTCGAAGGCAAGAGCCGCGCCCCCAACCGCTCGATGTTCTACGCCATGGGCTACGAGGAAGGCGACTTCAAGAAGCCGATGGTCGGCGTCGCCAACGGCCACAGCACCATCACGCCCTGCAACTCGGGCCTGCAGAAGCTGGCCGACGCGGCCATCGCAGGCATCGAGGAAGCCGGCGGCAACGCGCAGGTGTTCGGCACACCCACCATCTCCGACGGCATGGCCATGGGCACCGAGGGCATGAAGTACTCGCTGGTCAGCCGCGAAGTCATCTCCGACTGCATCGAGACCTGCGTGGGCGGCCAGTGGATGGACGGCGTGCTGGTGGTCGGTGGCTGCGACAAGAACATGCCCGGCGGCATGATGGGCATGCTGCGCGCCAACGTGCCCGCCATCTACGTCTACGGCGGCACCATCCTCCCGGGCAGGTACAAGGGCCAGGACCTCAACATCGTCAGCGTGTTCGAGGCCGTGGGCCAGAACGCCGCCGGCAACATGAGCGACGAGGACCTGAAGGAAATCGAGAAGCGCGCCATTCCCGGCACCGGCTCGTGCGGCGGCATGTACACCGCCAACACCATGTCGAGCGCCTTCGAGGCGCTGGGCATGTCGCTGCCCTACTCCTCGACCATGGCCAACCCGCACGACGAGAAGCAGAACTCGGCCAAGGAATCGGCCAAGGTGCTGATCGAGGCGATCAAGAAGGACCTGAAGCCGCGCGACATCGTCACCAAGAAGGCCATCGAGAACGCCGTGGCCGTCATCATGGCCACCGGCGGCTCGACCAACGCGGTGCTGCACTTCCTGGCCATCGCGCACGCCGCGGGCGTGGACTGGTCCATCGACGACTTCGAGCGCATGCGCAAGAAGGTCCCGGTGATCTGCGACCTGAAGCCCTCGGGCAAGTACCTCGCGGTCGACCTTCACCAGGCCGGCGGCATCCCGCAGGTGATGAAGGTGCTGCTGAACGCGGGCCTGCTGCACGGCGACTGCATCACCATCAGCGGCCAGACTATCGCCGAGGTGCTGAAGGACGTGCCGGACGTGCCGCGCGCCGACCAGGACGTGATCCGCACCATCGACAACCCGATGTACGACGAAGGCCACCTCGCGATCCTGAAGGGCAACCTCTCGCCCGAAGGCGCGGTCGCGAAGATCACCGGCCTGAAGAACCCCGTCATCACCGGCCCGGCGCGCGTGTTCGACGACGAGCAGTCGGCGCTCAAGGCGATCCTCGACGGCAAGATCAAGGCCGGCGACGTGATGGTGCTGCGCTACCTCGGCCCCAAGGGCGGCCCGGGCATGCCCGAGATGCTGGCGCCGACCGGCGCGCTGATCGGCGCTGGCCTCGGCGAGAGCGTGGGCCTCATCACCGACGGCCGCTTCTCCGGCGGCACCTGGGGCATGGTCGTGGGCCACGTGGCGCCCGAAGCGGCTGCCGGCGGCACCATCGCCTTCGTGAACGAGGGCGACTCGATCACCATCGACGCGCACCAGCTCAAGCTCGAGCTGAACGTGCCCGAAGCCGAGATCGCCAAGCGCCGAGAAGGCTGGAAGGCGCCGGCTCCGCGCTACACGCGCGGCGTGCAGGCGAAGTTCGCGTTCAACGCATCGAGCGCAAGCTCGGGCGCGGTGCTCGACAAGTTCTGACCCCTGCATGAAACACCGGGGAACCGGCTTTGCTGGGCCTCGGTGTCGCCGCCCAGAGGGAATTGGCGAAGTGACGCGAAGTGCACGGAGCCTGGGGACGACCCCATCTAAGCCATCATCCAGGCACCGTAGCCGAAGGCGATGAAGCCGAGTCCCACGATCGCGAGGATGCTGCGCGACTGGAAATCCATCGCCGGCGGCAGGCTCTGCACGAGAAAGTGCAGGATCGCGCCGACGCCGATGGTCGTGAAACCCGCGCCGAACTGCTTCATCGGGCTCGGATCGGGCCACAGGAACACGAGCGCGAAGCCGGCCAGGAAGACGAGGTTGGCGAGCACGGTACCGCGCGTGCGCCAGCGCTTCTGGCCGGGCGTGGCTTCGCGCGGCTGCGGCCGGGTGTAGATGCCCTGCTTCTCGCGCGCTTCAGTGCGCGCCATGCCGATGAAGAACAGGCCGAACATCGCGGGAAAGGCTCCGAAGATGCCCAGCCCCCAGACGCCGCCCCACATGTTCTGGAAATCGGCCACCAGCGCCTGCGCGGGGTCGGCCACGCGGTAGCGCACTTCGACCGGGTCGCCCCATTCCTTGTCCGCCAGGCCGCCGCCAAGGCCTTTTACGCGGCGTTTCTGGCCATCGGGCGTGACGTATTCGACGACCGGCGCGCGCGACACCGTGACGCGGCCCTTGCTGTCCTTGCTCTGCTCGTCGACGAACTCCACCAGGCTGCCCTGCACGCTGGCAGTGCCGGCGATCGACTGGTAGCGGCTCCAGCCGAGCGAAGCAGCACCGTAAAGGCCCGCGCAGCCGATGAGCAAGGCGCCCACCCCTACACCCCAGAAGAAGTTCCTGAGCCACCCCACGAGCCCGCCGATGGCCGGGCCGAGCACCAGCGAAAGTCCGAAGACGATCAGCGCGCGGGTGGTGGCTTCCTCGTCCATGGCACGCCTGCGTGATGCATTCGGTGCGAAGACCCGGGCCGGGACGAGAGAGGCCGCTCAACGGCGCGGGCGCTGCCCGTTCGTGGTCTTGATGCCCATGTTGTTCTTCTGCCGGTCGATGCGCTCCTGCTTGCGGCGGTTTTCGCGCTCGACGATCTTGCGCTTGGTGTAGCCCGACGAATCGGCCCAGGCCCACCACGCGATGGCCATTGCGAACGGCGACAGCACGATCCACCAGCTCCAGGTGGCGACCATGCCGATCTCGAAATACTTGAGGGCCAGAGCAAGCAGGCCCAATCCCAGAAACCACATCGCGAATCCCTCGGGGTTGTATTGGCAACGCATCCGGTGCCGTGCACGGCACTACCTACAATCGCGTTGAGACGAATGTAACTCAGCCCCTAACAATTACACCCATGAAAAGAGTCTTCCTGCCGGCAGTCCTGGGCCTCGGCCTCACCGTGCTCGCCGCGCCTGCCTTCGCCGATCTGGCGCTGGCCACGTCGAAGAACTGCATGAGCTGCCATGCGGTCGAGCGCAAGGTGCTCGGCCCCTCGTTCAAGGACGTGGCTGCCAAGTACAAGGACGACAAGGGTGCCGTCGACACCCTCGCCAACAAGATCATGAAGGGCGGCTCCGGCGTGTGGGGCCCGGTGCCCATGCCGGCGAACAACCAGGTCAGCGAGGCCGACGCGAAGAAGCTCGCTGCCTGGGTGCTGTCGACGAAGTAAGCCCGCCCCCGGGCATCGGCCGCGTCAGATCTGCGGGTTGATGTCCACCGGCACCGGCCGGCGCTCGATGCGGTCCTCTAGCTGGCCGATGTGCGCGGCCAGGGTGTTGTCGGTCTGGTCCGAGCGCAGGCGGATCGCCGTTTCGAGCTGCTCGAGCCGCGCGAGGATCGCCGACTGGCGCTCTGCGTTCTGCGCCATGTGCTTGTTTTCCTGCGCCTCCAGGAAGTTGCGCAGTTCGGTGAAGCGCGAGGCTTCCGCCTTGTCGGCCAGCTCGCGCTGGGCCTGCATTTCCTTGGTGTGGCGCTTGGTGTCGATCAGCACCGAGCTGTGCAGGTACAGCACGTAGACGAGGAAGAAGGCCGCCAGCACCGCGGTCAGCCCCAGCATGATCAGGCCCAGCGGGGCCGATACGGTCATGAAGCCCAGCCACACCTCGGTGGGCGTGGACAGCGTGCCCCAGTTGAGCGCGGCAAGCGCCACGATGAGCAGCACGACGACGAAAAGAAAAGCGGATCTCACGCCCATTGCAGGCCTCCTTCGGAAAGATCGAACACATCTGGGACCCGCGCGCTTCGAGGCGCACGGTGATCCGATGGTTTTACCTCAGCGAAGAGCCGTGTTCGGCGCAAATGGCCGCATAAACGGCCATGTCCTACAGCACTACTGCTCAGTTCGTCTGCGACAACTGCTCCAGGATCGCAGGGTTCTGCCGGCACATCACATCGCTGCGCGATATGAGTGCCGTCTTCACCTGCTCACGTGCTTCGCACGCACCAGCCTGCGGCCGGATCCCGGATCAGTTCGTCTGCGACAACTGCTCCAGGATCGCAGGGTTCTGCCGGCACATCACATCGCTGCGCGATATGAGTGCCGTCTTCACCTGCTCACGTGCT